>JBLIEI010000046.1:0-35070 GCA_047633055.1 Halieaceae bacterium
ATGTCCGGATTGGTTTCCGACGCACCCTTGACGCTGGGCGAGTACTCGCTTCTAGTATCATCTACACTGGTACTGTCTCCGATGTCAGCCAGTCGAGCAGGGCCGACGTCCGTTTATCTTACGCTCATCGCCCTTATGACAGCGCGTGGATCTGGTTTAATCGCCTCGATTATATTGATGAACGCATCGGTTTCGTCAGTGGCGACAACCATACCCGTAAGCTCGTCAATAATTTAAACGCCAACTGGATGCCTAGGCGTGACACCCAGGTGTCGCTGCAATATAGTTCGAAATACGTACTCGACGACATTGAAGGTATAAAGAACTCCGGCTATGTCGATCTTGCCGGTGTGGAGCTGCGCCATGACCTAAGCCGGGATTGGGATATCGGTGGGCATGCCTCCTTACTGCATAGCTGGGATGGTGACGAGAAGCGCTATGGCGTCGGAATCTCGCTAGGCTATAAGGTCATGGACAACACTTGGGTCGCTGCAGGTTACAACTTGAGTGGCTTTGACGACGCTGATTTCAGCGGCGCCGCCTATCGTAGGCAGGGGCCCTATATCGCTCTGCGCATGAAGTTCGACCAAGATACAATAAAACAACTCAAGGGCAACGGACTGTTCACTCGTGTGCCTTGATATTGAGGAATGAAAACCATGGTAAAAGTCGCCAACGAAATTCAACAGTATTTGCTTCGTTTAGTCGCGCTGCTGTCTTTCTTGCTGACCGGGCTTTCAGCGCAGGCGGTTGAGTACACTTTTTCAGCGACGTCAAACTCCTTTCCGGCGAGCTGCTCTTACGTTAGTGCGGGCAACTACACGTGTGCAAACTTATTGCTGATTGCGGGCGATACAGTAGTGATGGAGCCCAACGCGCCAGCCGTCGCGGCCACCATTAATATACTGGGAACGTTTGTAATAACGGGTGCGACGGTCAATGTTGGCGGACTTGCTTCGGATTTAAATATAGTGGCGATCGGCACTGTGGCGGTGGGCACAGCGTTGGTGATCACCAACACACAAGTGAACGCGAATGTAAGCTCGATGGCAGCCATCAACATATACTCAAGCAGCGTGATCGGCGGTAATCTCTCAGCCAATACGACCACGGGCATTATCACACTTGCAACGAATACCACCGTCGTCGGCGACGTATATACCGACGCGGGTGCCATCACCCTCGGTATCGGAACCCATGTTGCCGGCAATCTTTTCAGTACGGGTGCAGGCGTGATCTCTTTGGGGGCAGGCGTCACGGTGGTTGGTGACGTTTCCACTGCTGTAGGCGCAATCACCATAGGTGTTGGAGGCGTGGTCGGCGGCGAAGTCTTCAGCACCGGTGCCGGTGTGATCACTACTGCAACAGACGTCAGCGTAGCCGGCAGCCTTAGCTCTTTCGATGGTGCCATCAGCCTCGGTATCGGTACGCAGGTCGATGGCGGCGTTAGTAGCTCTGGTGGAGGGGTGCTCACTCTTAGCGCCAACGTTATGGTTGGCTTGGACGTTATCTCTGCGGTGGGTGCCATCGCCGTTGGTAATGGGAGTTCGGTTGGGGGTGATGTGGGGTCTATAGGTCCAGGCGTGGTCACACTGGGGGCAAACATAACTGTGGGAGGTGATATATTCACGGTTGCGGGCGGCATTACGATCGGTGACAACACCACGGTTGTGGGTAGTGTGTCCTCCTCGGGCGCTGGCGTCCTCACACTGACGACGAACGTCGTTGTAGGTGGGAGTGTCACCTCAGCAATCGGCGCCGTCGACATCGGCGGCGGGAGCGCAGTGTGCGGGGATGTTGGCTCTACCGGTGATGGCGTCATCACACTGACGACCAATGTGGGCGTGGGTGGGGGCGTAAACTCCGTGGCAGGCGGTATCACTATCGGTGCCGGCAGCACCGTGCAACTGAGCGTGCGCATCACTGGCGCGGGTGTCATGACGATTACCGGTGTTGAGGTGGGTGGCGACCTTTATACCTTGGTAGGTGCGATCACGGGCACCACTTCACTGGTGAGGGGTCACATCACCCAGAGTGATGTCCACAGTGATCGCGCATGGTCCCATCAAATAAATTTGGTTGTGGCGCCACCGACCGCCTGCGACGCACTCTTTCCACCGCCGCCACCACCACCACCGGACATTCTCATCCTCAAGTCCGTGCAGGTCTATTCCGACCCAATAAACCTGCAAAATAACCCAAAAGCGATACCGGGTGCTGTGATGCTCTACACGATTCAAGTCATCAATCGTGGGGGCGGTGGCTCTGACATGTTGGTGATAACTGACCCGATGCCTGCCAACACGGTAGTTTTCGCAAACGATATTAATGGGGCCGGTTCCGGCCCACTACTGTTCACGCAGGGTACCTCGTTAAGCGGGCTCAGTTATGCCTTCAACGGCCTCGCCAGCACAACAGACAATATTTCCTTCTCCAGCGACAACGGAGTTTCATACGGCTACACCCCTTTACCGAACGTTGACGGCTATGACATTGCTGTCACGGATATAAAGATATCCTTGAGCGGTACGTTTACCGCCTCAAGCGGGGCGCCTCATCCGAGCTTCGGCGTCAGTTTCAGGGTGACGGTGCAATAAAGGGTACTGCCAAATTTAGCAGTCGAAATGAGATAATCCGGCGATGAATACATAAAAACGTCGCAGATTCCCACTTGATATTATCAGTGATGCCGCGTGGCTGTACCTGTACCTCCGCTTTAACCTCAGTCATCGAAGCGTCGAGAGTCTGCTCGCTGAGCGAGGTATGACTGTCAGCCGCGAGGCGACTCGCCTGTGGTGTATAAAATTTGGGGTAGCATACACAAAACAGTATGAGAATAACTGGACTGAGCAGTCACGCGAGCCGGCCAGAGTGAAAGAGCGGGTGCTGCGACGGTTCAAGTCAGTCAGGCTGGCCCAGAAGTTCCTGCGTCCACATGCTGCCGTTAGCAACCTATCCAACTCTGGGAGGCATCTGGTGAGGGCGCAACACTATCGAGATCTGAAAGTGAATGCGTTTGAACCATGGAGCATTGTGCTTGCTTGACCCTAGGCACGCATTTGTCGCGGTACCGAGAAGTCAAGTTGTCGACACATTCTGTGCCAATAGCGGCAGCCTATGTCTTGTATCTCGGTCTATAAAAGGGAATACTTCACATCGCTAATTCCGATAATAAGTCAGGGCATAGACCACTTGAAAATAAACAAAATACCCCTTGTAGCGGCCATCGCACTTATCACCGCGTGCAGCGATGGCAGTGATCACAAAATCACCGAAGCGCCAGTCGCACCAATGGCCGATTTCTCTGCGGCGGATACTCGGCTGGAAGATTTTTTGGCCGAGAATGAAAACTTTGACGGAGTCTCTATCGTCATAGTAGATAAGAGTCTGGGTCCCATTCACAGAGCGGCCTTTGGCGATCATACAGTAGATACAGTGGTACTTTTAGCCTCGACCAGTAAGGTGCCTGCTGTTAGCCTGTTGATGGCGCTAGCAGAAGATGACGACAACGTCGATTTTGAAATTGACGCCCCCATCTCCGATTATTTGCCCTGGATCGGCGTCTGGTCGACTGATATCACCGCCGAACATTTGGTCTCTAATCGATCTGGCATACCGGGTTTGTCTAATATTCTTCTCGGGACCTACGGCCCGCACATATGTCAGTATGTACCTCTCGGCACGCTATACCAATGCGCGCAAACACTCTACCAGACGCCATTACCCGGTACTATTAGTAATCCTCCCGGGGAGGCTTTTGACTACGGTGGCAGTCAGTGGCAGCTTTCCGGTGCAGTCGCAGAAATCGTAGGGGGCGCCGGGTGGAATCAGTTGTTAGACCAATATATTAGCGAGCCGTGCGATTTAGAGGTGTTTCGTTTTGGTAACAATCTTTCCTTCCCCACCGAGTGGGACGGCAATCCGGACAGTCTGGTTGGATTGGATAATCCCAATATCGAAGGTGGCGCAATTAGTAATCTGGATGACTACGCCAAGATTCTCATGATGCACCTGAACCACGGAGCCTGTGGTGAAAATCAGGTCTTGTCAGCGGAGGCAGTTGAGTTTATGCGGATTGAACGCACGTTGTCGCAAGAGGGTGAACAAGGTTATGGCATGGGCTGGTGGACGCAGCCGGCCGAAGAGGGCAGTAGCATCTATCTCTACACCGACGCAGGTTTTTATGGCTCGGTGTCCTGGATTGATGTCGAGCGTAATTATGCGGGCTACGTGGCTTTGGAGGAATACTCTGGGTCGTTTGGCGGTCAGGGTTCGGGGATGGTAATCTCAGAATTGATCCCACTAATAGAAGAGGCGATAGACGCGGTTCGTTGAGAACTGCGGATGGTACCGACAAGTTAAGTCACCATAATTGGTAGAATCGGCGGATGAATACAGACAAACGCCACCGATTCCCACCAGATATCATCTCCTATGCAGTCTGGCTCTATTCTCGCTTCAATCTCAGCCACCGAGATATCGAAGATCTCCTCGCTGACCGCGGCATCACTGTATCCCGCGAATCAATCCGTCTTTGGTGCTTCAAGTTTGGCGCGATCTATACGCGCCGATTGAAACGAAAGCACCGAGGCTACGGCGACACCTTCTACATCGATGAAGTCTTCGCCGGTGTGCCGGACCATTAGATCATTGGCACGCAGCATTATCTTTGGAGAGCAGTCGATCAAGATGGAGAGGTTGTTGATGTTTTCCTCCAGGTCAAGCGAGATGGAGTCGCTGCGAAGCACTTCTTCAGTCGATTATTACGAAGCTATGGCGGCGAGCCCCGAAAGATCGTAACCGACAAACTTCGTCGCTATGGTGTTGCGCATCGTGATTTAATGCCGAATGTTATCCACGATAATTCTCAGTATGTCAACACCCGGGCGGAGCAATCACACGAGGCGACCAGGGTGAGGGAGCGACGGATGAGGAAGTTCAAATCAGTTGGACAGGCTCAGAGATTTTTGGGTGCCCATGCTGCGGTAAGTAATCTATTCAATCTGGGTAGACACTTGGTACGTGCGGAGCATTATCGGAATCTTAGGGAAAGTGCGTTCGCTGATTGGAGTAGGGCGGTTGCTTGATGGCAGAGGCCTGATTTTGGAGCAGCTTAAAAGTTAATTTGCCGATACCCCATTATGCACTCGACAACGACTATCGATGATTTATTGATTTAAAGCCAACCGCCGAATATTCGCCTCCACAAGTTGAAAGGTGACAGAAAGGATTACTGGAGTGTGACTATAAGATTGGCCTGGTGCATTACATTCAAATATAAAAGTGGTGAATTCACTGAGGTCAGAATAGAGAATTATCATGGAGGCTAGAAATAATTACTAATCCAGCACCACTGCACCCTGGCAGGGTGCTTAGTGAAGTTTATATGACAGAGATGTCTCTGAATCAGACCGCTCTGGCGAAACTTTGTCAGTGTTACCCTAGAAAGATCAATGAAATCGTGAACGGTAAGCGTGGCATTTTCTCATCATTCGCTATTTTGCTTGAGTCTACGATCGGAACGACGGCGGAAATGTGGGTGCGTATGCAAGCCGAATATGACTTGCGGGAGGCAAGGTCGAAAGCGGCGTAGTATGTCACTGTAGCGAAACGCTTCTTCAAAAGGTTATTGCGCAGTCACGGCGGTGAACCTATTATGGGGTTTCGCTTTCCCGGTGCGCCAAAAGGATACTAATGCACGATGATCCCTCGGCTTCGAACGGCGATGCCCTGAAGCCAGTAGGGGTGCAGGACAATGTCGACGCCGAGAAAATGGTGCGCGAACATATCGGTTGGATGCTGGCATTGGCGGAGAGATTGCTGTGTGACAAGGCTCTCGCCGAGGATGCTGTGCAAGAAGCCTTCATCAACGCTTTCGCCGGTCTGGCAAAATTCGAAGGCCGCTCCAGCCTGAAAACCTGGCTCCACCGCATTACGGTGAACAGCGCGCTGGCGAAGGTGCGTCAGCAGCAAAGGGCCAATGAGCAATCTCTCGATCAATATCAACCTGAATTCGATACCCAGGGCTGCCGTATTGAACCTGTCTGGCCTTGCATGACGTCCATGCAGGAGGCGCTTGAAAGCGATGAGTTACAAGCGCGTGTGCGCGAGCAAATCGATTCACTGCCGACGGTATCCCGTATCATTTTGCAGCTGCGCGACATCGAAGGTTATAGCGGCAACGAAGTTGCGAGCATCCTCGACATTTCCCAGAGCAATGTGCGGGTGCGTCTGCACCGGGCGCGAGCAGCGCTTAAGAAGCTGTTGGAGCCCGCCCTTCGAGGGGGGATTTCAAGATGAGTAAGCAGGGCACTACCGGCATCATGCGCTGGCTCAAGAGCTTCATGCTTAAGCACCTGTACGGTATGATCACTTGCGGACAGTTTGAAGAATTTGTGCAGGCCTACCATGACGGCGAGTTACCAGATGCGCAAAAACGCGTGTTCGAGTGGCATCTGCGCATTTGCCAGGAGTGCCGCGAATATCTAGCCGCCTACCAGCGAACCATTGAGCTGGGGCGCATTGCTTTCGAAGTGTCCGATGAGACGGTTCCCGTCGAGGTGCCAGAGGGCCTGGTTAAAGCCATCCTCGACGCCCGTCGCCAGTAATTTTTAGGTGTAACGGATTGCTCCTAACGGGCATCCAACACTCACACGAAAGCGAGTGAAGCAGAACAAGGGTGGGTTTCTATGCTCCAGGATCAAAAACAAAGAATAATAGTACTGACGGGAGTGGTTGGCCTAATGGCCGCGATATTGGTCGGCATCGGTGAATTTCTACTGCACTTCGACCCACTGGCGCGCTTCGCCTCTGGTGGTTTTGACTTCATGTTGGCGGCATCTGAAGAGCGTCAAACGGCGGGTCATTTTCTCGGTGTGCTGGCCGCCCCCCTGTATGTGGTGGGTTGTTGGCACATCTACCTGATGCTAAAGCCAGCCAACCAGAAGTTGGCGCTGGTGGGTTTTTTAGCCAGCGCCTACGGGTTTATGATTGGAGGCGACTGGATTAGCTCTAGAGCTAGTATCGGCGCCCTGGCCCATTTCCGCGAATCTGGAGGCAGCGTGGGTGGACTGGTGGAACTGTATCATCTCCGTTACGAGAGCCTGCTCAGCGTGGTTCGCGTCACCACTGCCGGGTTATCTTTTATTTTCATCTACTTGACGTTGACGGGTCGTTCGCACTACGAAAAGTGGCAGGCCATATTGAATCCCATTGTGCTGCTGCTGATGAGCTTCGTAATCTACGCGGTCGCCCCCGGGGTTGGAAAATACCTGATGCCCATAGCACTCAATGTTGCTTTCGGTATTTTCTTTCTCATGTCCATCGCGCAAGCACGTAAAATAAATAAGAGACTATAAAAAATGAAAAAGCTAATACTGGTACCGCTTGCAATCGTGGCAGCGCTTATTGTTGTCGTAATAGTCCGATTTTCGTTAGATAAAGGGATTCCATACGACGTGTCGACGGCTAACATAGTGGTGCCGAGTTTTAAATCCATGACCCTCGATTTTGATCAACAGCTGAGCAACGCAGAATCACTGCCTTTCACCGCTAGCGCCATTATCGATATCGACAACAATGGCGTAGAAGAGCTGTTCATTGGTGGCGGCCCCAACCAGGAAGATGCACTGTTCGAGTACAAAGACAGACAGTTCAAGCTGCTCGATCAGGACATTATTGAGAAACCTGAATTACAAGACGCGACTTTCGGCTCGTCGGTGATCGATGTTGATGCCAACGGATTCTCCGATCTGATCGTTTCACGCACTTCGGGCGTATGGCTCTACCTCAACGAGGGCGGCCGGTTTTCTGCAGAAAAACTTGATCTGCCGCTGGGTGACAATACCTCTCCGCTTTCAGTGGCCATCGCGGACATCAATCGCGACGGCCATTTCGACATGTATGTCGCGGGCTACATCAAGAAGGAACTGGTCGAAGGGCAAAATATTTTTAACAAGGAGGGGTATGGTGGTACCAGCCGCATGTTTTTGAATAATGGCGATAACAGCTTCACCGATATCACCGAGGCGTCGGGCCTTCTTTACACACACAATACCTTTATGGGCATTTTTGTCGATATGGATAACGATGGTCTGGAAGACCTGGTGGTTGCACACGACACAGGTCAGGTGCGAACCTGGCGCAACATTGGCAACGCCCGATTTAGCAACACAAGCAATCCCAATAGTGAGCAGTACAGTTACCCTATGGGCATTGCGGTAACCGACTATGGCAACAACGGCCTGGTCGACTTCTTTTTCTCCAACGTGGGCACCACGCCACCCCAATTTCTGGTCAGCGGCGACCTGCGCGACGATCAGTTGTTCAACCCCGAATGGATCATGTTCCAGAACAAGGGCAATTTCGAGTTTGTAGACGTCGCCAAGCAGGTAAAACTGGCGGCGTACGAGTTCTCCTGGGGGGCGATCTTTGAGGACTTTAACTTGGACGGCCGCGACGACCTGGTGGTCTCAGAGAACTATATCGGCTTTCCGCCTCACAAGGTGTCAATGCTAAAGCTGCCGGGCCGCTTCCTTTTGCAAACTGAGACCGGTGAGTTTGCCGAAACAGGTGAGCAAAGCGGCGTGATAAATACCGGCTACAGCATCTCGCCGATCACGGCCGATTTTAATAATGACGGCTACCCTGACCTGGTACATGTGAACATCGCCGGTAAGCCCAAGGCATTTATTAACGCCGGCGGCGAGGCGAACTACCTGAAGGTACAGCTACCGGATACGATTGGCTCGGTGGCTGCCAAAATCAAGGTGACCCTGGACAACGGTGAGACGTTATACCGGAATTTCGTTTCCGGCGAAGGCCTGTGCTCCGAGCAGTCGCATATTCAAATCTTCGGACTGGTGAACGCCACGGCAACGAAAATCACGGTGAACTATATTAACGGGCAAGAAGAAGTTAAAAGCGGCGAGTTCGTCGATACGCTGGTTCGTTTTTGATGCGGAAAAATCGGGGAGAAAATCGGGGACAGACCACGGTTTTTCAGTTTGTGTGAGAGCTTCTTGCTCGGAAAAATCGGGGACAGACCACGGTTTTTAAGTTTGTGTGAGAGCTTCTTGCTAGCGAAACCGTGGTCTGTCCCCAATTTTTCCTGAACGGATTTCCGGAGTGGACTTTCTTCGGCGCATTGCGTGCTGGAGTTCCAGTTGATACTGGCGAGTGGATAGGCAGTTTAATTTACACTCAAGAAGACGGAACCTTTAATAATATCAATCGGTCATTGTCGACGACAAATTCAGGTGTCAAAGATGCTCAGCTAAGTGTTGGTTTCCGGTCTGAAGATAACTGGAGCGTGAAAGCCTACGTTGAGAATCTGACGGACGAAGATAGCTATGATAGTCTTGTCGGGAGTAATACTTTCGACGGTGCGAGCAATTACGCAGTTACCGGCGTGAATGCGGCTAGGCCTCGTACAATTGGTGTTCGCTTTGGATATGAATTTTAGCAGGCGATAAATCCCAGAAATTTTTTGTATCGCCCTAAGCAATCTTTTTGGGGTGATTGAATTATGAAAAAAATGAGTCGCATGTCTTCTTTACCGTTTATTCTTTACAGTTTATTGGCTTTGATAGCCTGTAGTGGCGTGCCGGATTCTGGCGACACAAATGCTTCTCCGGCTGTGATCGCAGATACCGTTTATTTTAACGCCCGAATTTATACAGTGGACGGTGAACAGCCCTGGGCAGAAGCGCTAGCGATTAAGGGAACCGATATTTTGGCTGTGGGCTCAAATGAGTCAGTTAAGCAATTCGCCGGTAAACACACTCTGATGCGAGACCTGGAAACCAGGCTCATGCTCCCCGGGTTTATCGATTCTCATATGCACCCATTAATGGGCGGTGCCTATGCTCTGGCATTGTCACTGGATACGTTTGCGCGGCCAGCTGATTGGGTGGCTGCCATTGCGACGTACGCAGAACAGAATCCAGATTTACCTGTCATTTTTGGCTATGGCTTTCTGGCTTCCGCTTTTGGAGAAAATGGTCCCAATAAGGCGATGCTAGACGAAGTTGTTGCAGATCGCCCCGTATTTTTAATGGATGAAGGTTTTCACGGTGGTTGGGCCAATAGCAAAGCTCTTGATGTATTGGGCATCAATAAGGATACCCCGGATATTTCAGCCGGTTTTAGCTATTACAAGCGCGATGAAAATGGAGAAGCCACTGGCTATTTTTTAGAAGGGACCGCAGGGCAGGCGATGGACGCGCTTGACGTGATTACCACAGAGTCGATCATTAGAGGGTCTGCTGTGGTTTTCAATATCATGAATAGCTACGGTTTGACCGCTGTTTTCGATGCGGGAGCCTTTGATATTGGACAAGCACAATTAGACATTTTGAAAGAGCTGCAGGACAGCGACCAAATGAATGTTCGTTATGTGGGTTCTCACGGTGCTGTTAGTGGAGCAGACGTTGCTGATGCAGTGAACATTGTCGACAAGATGCGCCGTATCTCGGAATATAAAAACGCTCATGTGAGAATCCTAAAAATTATGAACGATGGGACGATCGAGGGTAAGACCGCTGCCATGTTCGAAGATTACCAGGGTGATCCCGGCAATAACGGCGAAACAGTTTTTACTCAAGAAAAAATGAATACAATGGTCGTTGATGCGGCGAGTCGCAATATCGACGCTCACATTCATGCCCTGGGTGAGCGGGCAATACACGAAGCGCTAAATGCTATTGATCTGGCGCGTAACACGCATGATGAATCGGATAGCCGTTTTGCAATTTGCCATATTCAAGTCATGACCGACGAAGATCTGAAGCGTTTTGCCGAGCTTGATGTTATCGCACAGAGTACACCGTTATGGGCTTCCTACGACTCTCAGGGGAAAAATTTCGTCAGTGACGACCAATTTAATCGCTACTTCCGCTTTAATAGTCTTAAAAATTTGGGCGTTAAGCTGAGTTTTGGTAGTGATTTTCCTGCATCAGGTGCAGGGACTCTAGGCATGTCTCCGGTGTTCAATATGGAGGTTGGCCTTACCAGGCAAAATGTGGGTGATGCAGGTTCACCTATACAGCCAAACAAATCTGAACGTTTGGATATAGCCAGCCTGATTCGTGGCTATACGCTTGATGCCGCCTATCAACTAAGAATGGAAGAGGAAATTGGTTCTTTAGAGGTTGGCAAAAAAGCGGACTTGGTCGTATTGGACAGAAACCTTTTCGAGATCGACCCCTACAATTTTGGTGATGTCAGTGTCGTTATCACAGTGATGGATGGCAACGTTGTTTATCAGGCTGAGCAGCTGTAAAGGGGAAGATCAATGCGTAAGTATAAGCGAGACTAACACTACTTTTTGAACCAACCCAATACAAACAACTGGCCGCAGGGAACCCATTTTCGCGGAGCATGCTACTAACTGCGGTCTGTCCCCGGTTTTCGGTTTAGGACTTTTTCTGTGCCCGGTTAGCTTTTGAATAATACTTCGGGCGTTGATGAAACAGGGAATATTAATATAAATTATAGAGCCGAAATCGACGGGCTTAGGGCAATAGCGGTTCTAAGCGTGATCCTGTTTCACGCGGAATTTATAGTACTTGACCGCGATTGGTTTCAAGGAGGATTTATAGGTGTTGATGTTTTCTTCGTTCTCAGCGGCTACCTAATTACAAGGATCTTAATCAAGCACCAGTTGGAGCATGGTTCAATAGATTTTCTAGACTTTTATGAGCGCAGAGCTAGAAGGATATTGCCTGCACTCCTCACAGTTATTATTGTTAGCATACCATTTGCAATACGGTACCTTTTACCTAGTCAGTTCGTTGAGTACAGCAACAGTGTTCTGTCAGCCGTTTTCTTTGGCTCTAACTTTTTCTTTTACTATCAGGGCGTGGTGTATGAGTCTGGCAACGCTCTTTTAAAGCCGTTCTTACATACATGGAGCTTGGGTATTGAAGAACAGTTTTATATTATTTTTCCTGCCCTGCTGTTTTTGCTAAATAAATATATTCGGCAATACCAGTTTCCGCTAATAGTGGCGGCATTGTTGCTAAGTTTTTTATTCGCTCAATATACAGTTAGCAAGGATGCTGCTCTTGCCTTTTATGGGCCTCTATCACGATTTTGGGAGTTACTGTTTGGCTCGCTCATAGCTTTTAATGAGTGCCATCGAGGCGGGCTCAAGCACCGTCTGGCGAATCAAATTCTTCCAGGTGTTGGCTTATTTTTTATTCTCTTTGCAGTGTTTACCTTTGATGCGGATACAATGCATCCAGGTTTTGCCACCCTTATTCCAGTTATCGGAACAGTCTTTATTCTTGGGTTTTCGCGCGGCGAAGACCCCATAAGTAAACTATTAAGTTCTAAGGCATTCGTTGCTACAGGTTTGCTGTCTTATTCACTTTATTTATGGCATTACCCTGTCTTTGCGTTTATGCGTATCGGTAGTGAAACCTTTAGCAATGTCGATAAATTGGCAGGCATTGCATGTGTATTAGGTCTTTCGCTTATAACCTATTTTGTAATCGAGCGCCCGTTTAGAAATCGTAAGCGTGTATCAACTAAATTATTGGTGGTTACATTGAGTGTGCTATTAATAGGCATTGTAGCTATTCAATCGCTTGTGATTAAATCTGACGGGATTCCAGATCGTTTCAGTAGAGTTGAAGGGTTGTTGAATTTTGAGCGTGACAATGAAAAGTTACGAACGCTAGCCGGCACATTGGCCATAGCAAAGTGGAGGACAGGCTTCGACACGTCAGACAAGCAAGTTCTGATATTAGGAAACTCTCACGCAATGGATGTGTTTAATGTTTTCTATCAGAACAAAACTATTTTTAAAGGATACGATTTTTATTGGGAGCGATTCAAATTGTCTTGCGCTGATGAACGAGACATCAATAACTACGATAGTTCTGAGAGTTTTTATAATTCAGAAAATTATAGAAATTCTGATGTGATAGTCATTTCCACTCGTTACAACCACTACCTTTGCAACCAGTCATCGGATACCGATGGACTGCCATATTTAATACAACGCGCACAGCGCGACAATAAGGGCGTTATCGTTTTTGGAAATACAACTGAGTTTTCACATATCAACAACAAAATAATCGTCGATAAGAAATTCTATCTGGCTGAAGAAAATATGACCTTGTCAAAAATTTTGATCGATAAGGGTAGTTACGAGAAGTTTAGTAGAGAAATTAATCTTCAGTACTTTCTCCAAAAAGACCGCAAGCACACATTGAATGAGCAGATCAAAAATATCGCCAACCTGAACGGTGTTCCGTATTTCGATAAGTTTGAAATGCTTTGCTCTGAAGCAGAAGAAGTTTGCTTTGGACTAACACCTAATGGATACAAATCATTTTACGATTATGGTCACTACACATTAGAAGGCGCAAAGTTTTTTGGTGAAAGGATGTTCGATCTTGGCATGTACGATGTGTTGCAAGGCGTTACACCTGATTAGGGTTTCACAGCAGGGCAAGGCAAGGACTTCAAACAAAAACGGACTGAGGTTGCCTCCATTTCCCCAATAAATTCCTAGTTAAAGGATCAGGTTTATAGCCGAGCAAAACAGATAATGGTTTCAAGTCTTGCCTTTTGACATTGGGTATTTAGGCGAATGCAAGATTTGACACGATACCATAATCCGAGAGCTCCTGATAAAAAAGTTTACTCAGAGCCAACTATTTCCCTCTAATTACTTGGCAATTCTCAAATTGGATTTGCTCAGCGTCGGATAGGCTTCTGTATAGATCCAGTCATTACTCTTGGCTGGAATATGGCATCCCAGGCAGTCTGTTTTATAACTTGTCGCAACATTTTCTGATTTGTTGTCGGGCATGAACAAAGCCCAGCCCCAGCCATCACCCCAGAGCGGGTTGTCGGGAAAACGACCCTCAGCATCTTTGACCATGACAAACCATTGCTTGAGTTCGCTATTCGCGAAACTGACGCCACTGCCCGTGGTGTAGGTTCCGGCTGTTGAGCTGCGCAATTCCTTTACCAACGTTGCGCCGTCTGGGAACTCTGCGTTTACGCGGAATGCTTCAGCAGACGCTTTCTCTGTATAGACATCATGAAAACCGCTGGCTCCACCTTCGGGTACAAACCACGAACCCAGATGTACCATTTCAATACGGAAATCATTGGGCAAGGAGATATTGCCTTGATCATCCACATAAGGTGAAAAATCGCTTGCCAGGCAGACTCCGACGAATAGATTTGCAATTAAAAAAACAGAAAAGTATTTCATGTGCAATTAACCCGAATAATGATGATTGTATGAAAAAAAAGCAGACACTATTAGAGATAGGGGCGGCTTCTCAAGCTGTTTAGATTATTCAGCTACCAAAGATGATTTGTGGCCGCCTGATGCCTCTTCGCCAGTACCCTTGCCGGCTCTTAGCACAGGATAATATTGCGTAAACACAAAGTCATCCGCTGCAGCGGCTGCGTGGCAGGCATTGCACGAAGCCGCTGGAAAAGCTTTAGCGGTGTCGGTCAAGGTTTTATGATCCGGCGTTGAGAAACTGAAGTAAGCCCAGTTTCCCGGCTCATCAGGAAATTCTTGCGAACTCTTTATGGTTGCTTCTAATCCAATAAAATCGCCCTGGAAATAACCGGCGCCGCTCACTGCTGCTTTTGAGCCAACACTGACTAATTCTTTCATCAGGATTGTGCCATCCCGAAATTTTCCGGTGCTCTTCCACTCTGTCCAGCTCTCCGGATCAATATAGACATTGTGATGTTCCGGAAAAGCCGCTTTACCGTCGTTCATGTCATTGGGCGTAACGGGTGTACCCACATAGACCCATTCCCGGTATCCGGTGGGTCGCTCTAGCATTCCATCTTTCATATTGAAAAACTGTTCCGCGTGCGCATTTGCTGACAACAATAATATTGGTACTAGAAATGTGTACGCGATGTTGACTGTCTTTCGAGAAATGCTCATAGTCTGTGCCCCTTATCGTGAATCTGAAATTGAATAGGTTTTGTCCGCATCATAGTACGCCCGCTCGTAGTAACCACTAGTACCCCGGAGAGTCATTTAAGTGTCCGATCGAATCAAACATCCGAGTGACTTTAATGTTGTTACAGATATCTTCGAGAACCTGCGCTTTAAGGGCACAATATTCTTTCACTCCGAGCTTGCCGCGCCCTGGGGCATGTCGCTTGAAAGATCAGAGGTTTCTCGCTTTCATATCGCACTCGACGGTGACTGCTATGTGGGCACTAATGTGGATGAGTCGGTAAAACTTGAGCATATGGAAATGGTCATGCTGCCCCGCGGAAACCAACACTGGATCGCAGATCAACCGGGACGTGAATTAATTGAGAGCCAACACGCGGGAAATGCCTGTGCGCTTGGCAGTCCGCTGTTTCAGGAAGGTGACATTACTAATCGACTGATGTGCGGATTGGTGAGTCTCGATGCCAGTGTTTCGCACCCGATTATGGAATCGTTGCCAGATATCATGCATTTTCCGTATCAAGGTGTTGGCAGTTCAGCGTGGGCAACTGCAAGCATGATAGATTCCGAAATTCAACGAACCAAAAACAATACAGGGCCGATCATAGACAGGCTCACCGAAGTTCTTTTTTTGCAATTATTGGGTGTATACCTTGAGGATAGTACAGCAGAGCGCGGGTTTATTGCTGCTCTTCGGGACCCGAGATTAAGGCGAGCACTGAAATTCATACATCAGCAGCCTGAGGCCAGCTGGAGCGTTGATGAGTTGGGTAAAGTGGTTGGAATGTCACGTGCCACTCTAAACAGGCAGTTTCAACGCACCATTGGAGTCTCTCCGATTTCATACATTCAAAACTGGAAAATGATAAAGGCGTATAACCTGGTCAAGTATTCGTCCACGTCACTAGAATCCATTGCCGAGCAACTCGGATTTTCTTCGGCCAAAACACTTACCAGGGCGTTTCTACGACATTATAGCCTTACCCCGGCGAAGCTGAGAAAGAGTTAATCAACAAAAAAAACGGGTTCTGCTAAGTTAAATTTCTGAAATTGATACAGTCAGCGCATGAATACTTATAAACACCATCGATTCCCTCCCGATATCATCAGCTACGCAGTCTGGCTCTACTATAGATTCAATTTCAGCCACAGAGACATCGAAGATCTCCTAGCTGAACGTGGTATCACAGTCAGCCGCGAAGTGAACCGTCTTTGGTGTATCAAGGTTGGAGCTTTATACGCTAGAAGACTCAAACGAAAACACCGCGGCTATGGCGACACTTTCTACATCGATGAAGTGTTCGCCGGTGTGCCGGACCATTAGATCAATGGCAAGCAGCATTATCTTAGGAAAGCAGTCGATCAGGATGGAGAGGTTGTTGATCTCTATCTGCAGGCCAAGCGAGATGGGACTGCTGCTAAGCGCTTGTTTAAGCGTCTACTGCGATCAGATGTTAGCGAACCCAGAAAAATCGTGACGGACAAGCTGCGCATTTATGGGGTTGCTCACAGCGAACTCATACCCGATTCGATCCACAGTACTAAGCAGTATGAAAATAATCGGGCCGAGCAGTGTCACGAGGCAACCAGGGAGCGAGAACGAGTAATGCGGCGAGTCAAATCAGTCAGGCGCAGAGATTTTTGGCTGCGCATGCTGCTATCAGCAATTTATTCAATTTAGGTAGGCATCTGGTCAGGGCTCAGCACTATCGAAATCTCAGGGTAAGTGCGTTCGCTGAAGGGAGTAAAGCGGTTGCTTAAAGATGGATAGCCACCGATGCCTGGCTAGAGGAAGTTAATTTGCCAGTACGTAAATGGTGCACAATGGTTTTCGGAGACAGATTTGGAATTCCAGCTCATTTGATTCTCATCGTGCGTGCTTAGATGCAATCCTCGCAGAGGCAGTCCACTTCCAGTTGCTGACTCACCAGGTGAAATCCAGCGGCTTCTACACTGCGCTCTAGCGCCTTGATCGCAGACTTGGCTACTGCAATTTCGGAAACACGCTGACAATTGCCGCATATAAGAAACTGCCGCACGCCGTGATCATGGTCGCATGTGATATGGGCGCAAGCCACATACTTTTTGGTTGTATTGAGCTTGTGAACCAAGTGTTGGCTCTGCAGAAAGTCGAGAATCCGGTAGACTGACATGGCTGGAATAGCGTGACCAAACTCTGACTTGCAGTAGTCGACTAGATCATAGGCGGACCGAGCTGAATCAGAGACTAAAAGACCCGACAGAACTTGCTTCCTTTTGTCGGTCAGGCGCACGCCTTGTTCTTTGCAACGCTGCTCCGCTTCGTCGATCACCAAATTCGCATTCATCATTTTTTTCATAAGTTATTCGACAACCCCATCAATCAACGCTCGCTTGCAGTTCCGGTTTGCTTGATTCAGCTTTCTCACAAATATCCGTGCTCTGTGTGCCACAATTTACTCTTTGCGTTCTCAACTTGTATTGAGCATAGTCGATTCCAGCGCTGAAGAGCTCGAAGCGAGTATTATAGTTCAAAGATCGTTACCAGCCTTCGCTTGTGAATAGATGCTGATCGACGGAATAGCCGCCGTGAGAAGCGCTGCGCCTATCACCAGTAGCATGATAACAAGACCATCCGCCGTAAACACATTTGGATTCAGGTGCAATCCGAATTTTGAAAATAGAGCGTCCTCTGCGGCCATCAGGCATAGGTAGAGACTAATCGTACCTAACATCATGCCACACAAACTGATAAGTAGGGCCTCTGCCTCCATCAGCAAGAAAAGATAGTAAGGTGGAGCGCCCAAAACCCGCAAGAGCTGTATTTCGTGTGATCGTTCGCGTATGGAGGCAAGTAATACCGCGCCCAGGCCCAGAACAGCCGCAACAAGCACGAGGCCCGAGATAAGGCGCAGCACATTCTCGAACATTCCGACCATCTGCCACAGTTCCGAAAGCGCCACACCGGGTAAAATGGCCGATAGCGGTTCTCCTCGATAACTGTTGATCTGCTTTTGCACGCGGAAAGTCACCATTTTTGACTTTAGTCCCAACATGAACGCAGTAATACTTTCCGGCGACGTCCCGACGCTTGACGCCCCTCCGGCATGCATTGCCTCTAGTCCCTGCAATCTTATATGGATTGTCTGGTCCACCGGTGTTCCGGTGGGTGCGAGTTTACCGACCACGGTAAATGGACTATTTTTATGCAGATTAAAGCTTGTACTCACTACGCCGTGGGCGAGAAGGATTTTTTCCCCCAAGGTGTAGTTGAGCGCCCGCGCCACTTCTGATCCTAGCACCACATCAAATATGTTCTCGAATTGACCACCACCAGCAAAGGCAAGTTTCCGCTTGTTACCGTAGTTAAAGTGCTTAAAGTAAGCGGCAGTGGTTCCCAGTACGCGGTAGCCCTTGTGTGAATCACCGAGTGATATGGGTATCGCCCAGGCGATGTCTTTGTCTTTGGCAATTTTCTGGTATGCGTCCCAGCCGATGTTGTCTGTGGGTGCTCCCATGCGGAAAACAGAGTAGAGCAGGAGATTGAGGCTTCCGGTCTTAGCTCCCACAATTAGGTCTACACCGGATACGGTGCTGGCGAAGCTGTCCTTGGCCTGATGGCGAATATTTTCAATTCCCAGAAGCACAAAAATAGCCACAGCAATCGCCAACACGGTCATAATCACAGACCCCTTTCGATTGAACAGGCTTTTTAGGGCAATTCTGAAAAACATGGTTAGCTAGGCAGCCTCGTTGATGTCGCTCAGTGCTTGTATATGCGTGAAGTGCTTCGCCAGTGACAGGTCATGGCTGACGAAGATAAGCGTTATGTTGTTTTCCGCAATCAGTGGCATCAACACCGATAAGAAATTGTCGCGATTGTGTTGATCGAGGGCGGAGGTGGGTTCATCTGCAATCAAGACTTGCGGTCGATTTACCAGGGCCCTCGCGATGGCCACCCGTTGTTGCTGACCCACACTGAGTTTGGCGGTTGGTCTGTCCCAGACAGCATGCTCGACGTTTAATGCTTCTAGCAATGGTTCGACTGCATCTTGGGTCGCACGGGGACTTGCAGAGAAACTGCGAGCTAATTCTATGTTCTCTATAGCGCTGAGATAAGGAATGAGGTTGAAGCGTTGAAAAACGTAGCCTATACAGTTGGCTCGAAAACGATCACGTTGCCTTCTATTCATTAAATCCAGACGTTCACCGGCGAGCGAGATCTCACCCTGTGCGCATTCCAGTAAGCCGCTCAGAAGGTTGAGCAGTGTGGACTTTCCGGAGCCTGAAGGGCCGTGAATAAACACCTGCTCTCCCGATGCTACCTGCCAGCTCGGAATTTTGAGAATGGGCGTTTGAGGGACTCCCGGGTGGCAGAACTCCACCCCCTTTAGTTCGATGGACATGCTCGGAGCCTATCAGGGAAATGACAAAGTCAGCTTGTTGATTTTTAGTAATGATACAATATAACATATCATCATGCATTGCCAAATGGCGTGATAAGGGAGATATTCAAGGTGATGAGATGGTTTTTGATATTGTGCGTGTCCATAGCGATGGTCTCGCTCCCGACACATAGCCTTGCCAGGGAAAGCTCTCCTGCCGGCTCGCCCGACGCGGGGTTCCGCACTATTGAATGGACTGATCTAATCCCCCCGAATATATTGCGGATACTGCAAAACCCACCGCAGCTTATCCTCGATACCGAGGACGGTTGGGCGGAAGACGACATCAGCGCCATGATTGGCAATTCTATTGCCGCTGCCAGTGACGACCCCTACCAGCAGGCACTGACTTCAACAGAGGTGATAGAAGAGATGGATGGCGCCAGAGTCAGGTTGCCCGGATTTATTGTGCCACTGGAATTTGATGAGCGGCAAACTATTACCCAGTTTTTTCTCGTACCCTATTTTGGCGCCTGCTTGCATATGCCGCCCCCGCCGCCGAATCAAATAGTGCTAGTGAATTACCCGCAGGGTTTACAAATGGAAGACCTTTACACGCCGTTCTGGATATCGGGCAAAATTTCCACTACCTTCAGCGAAAATGATATGGCCACATCGGCGTACTCTATGAAGATGCAGACATTCGAATTTTACGAAGAGTAAACCCGAACCTCTGACTCGATACACGTTGTGAGCTTATCCACCCAGTCAGGATCTATCTGATTACAGATGATCTCTATGCGACTTTCAGCGCAGTCATCGAGCTCTGTCTCACTCATGGCATCTCGCGTCATGTTGTAGGAAAATACACCTGTGCTGGTTATGAATACGGCTTTCATGCGCTCCACATCCAGTCCGCCAAGCAGGCCATACAGTTGCTTACGATCAAATACTTTTTCCGGACTAAAGCGCCAGCCAATACTTTCGAAACCTTCACCGTGGTTTATAGCGGTCACATAGCCGCATTCGGGGAAGAGCAATTCTGCAGCGAGGAGGGGTTGGGTATCTGGGGTGTGTGTCTCTGCGGCCTCGGCCCTTATGGCGGTCGGGCCCTGCAGGAGCCCGGGATTGATAACTCCAAATTGCGTGTAGACAATTTCTGTATCTGGACGGCAAGTTTCCTCTAAGTAACTTTGTAGATTGTGGCGATCAGTTGCTGTCGAGAGGTCATCTTTGTTTGCCACCACGACATCGGCAATCTCCATTTGCTGCCTGAAGGTATCGTGGCCAGTGTAGCGCTCATCCGAGAGGTTACGGGCGTCAACTAACGTTAGCGTCTTCTGAATCGACAGTACTTCTCGGTTGTATTCAGCGGATAAGGTTTGCAATACCTCCAGCGGATGTCCTAGCCCAGTGGGTTCTATAAGAAGACGATGGGGCTTTGCGCGACGTAACAGTTGCGAGAGGGCGATCTGCATTGGCAGCCCTGCGGTACAGCACATACAGCCTCCCGGTACCTCTGTGACATACACGCCACTATCCTCGCTCTGCTGGCCTTGTAACATACTGCCATCGACGCCGATTTCACCGAACTCATTCACTAGGATCGCCCAGCGTTCATCGGCGGGTTTGTGCTGCAGCAAATTCAATATGGCCGTTGTCTTTCCCGCACCGAGAAAACCTGTGATGATATTCGTTGGTACTGCGAGAATGCGTGACCCTTTATTACTCATGGTGACCTCTTGTCTGTGTGTTGACGAGTGTTGCCTGGTTGATCACGCGGACCGTTCCGTTTCTCGAGTTCGCTGCGAGATAAAAGCAACTCTTTCGATTGGTATGACAGGCGCTTCCCTGCTGATCAACACGGCATAGCAGGGAGTCACCGTCGCAGTCGATGCGAATATCGATAACATTTTGAAAATTACCACTAGACTGGCCTCTGATCCAAAGTTCGTTTCGGCTACGTGAGAAATAGGTCATTTTTCCAGTTGCGAGCGTTTGCTCCAGCGTCAAAAAGAATGTCTTGTTACTCGAGGGCCCGGGGTCATTCGTGGCAGTCACAGGCATCCCGCTCCCTGCAGAGTAAAAAATTTCTGATGTGCCCAGCCGCAAGTAATGCAGCGCCGATCAAGGTGAGTGCCCTCTCCGCCGTTTCGCCCAAAATGTCATGTCCCAATAGTGGGCCCGAGCACAGACACAGCAATCCAAGAACGCCCATGTAAAGTACCCTCGATTGGCGGTGTTTCCGGCAGCCCATGGCTAGTGCGAAGGCGCTCAGAGGAATTACAACGACAATTAACCACATGTGGAAACTTTCGTCAGCAAAACCCAGGGCAACCAGTGAGGGTAATGCGGTCGCGGCGAAGGGCAGAGCGAGGCAGTGAATCGCGCAAAGCAGGGACAGGCCAATTGCAGCCTGATCCGTCAGCGGTTGTACCATTTTTATTTTAAGCATCGTTTGCCTAATTGAGTTGAATGAGTTGTTTTTTTGCGTTCAATACAGTGGCCCCTTGCGCATTTTCCAAGACCCATATCGCATTTATTTCTTGCAGATCGAACGGCAGTGCCGCTCTACCAACGCGCAGTGATTGCAGCTGCTCGCCATCGGTGCATTTGTATTCATAGTGCGCGCGTATATCTGTATGCGACGTCACACCATCGTGAGACTTGTGTTCGGGGCTAAGCACTGATGACATGTCGACGGTTGCTGATTGAAGTGTGCAGGTTGTTCCAGCGAAGGCAAAAAAACTCGCTGCATCGCGCAACTTGGCCCGTGCGTCATCCACCGCCCGAAGTTGTGTGGAATTAGACGCCTTGTGTTCGAACCCAAGTACACTGATAGCAGGAGAGTTAAAGCTGATTTCCAGCTTGGTGTCTTCCAGCGCCAGTGTTAATTCCGCGACGCCATGTATATGCGCACCGTGGCGTTCGGATTCGGCAAAAGCTTGCAAAGACGCCAAAGAGGAAGCAGCGGCTGCCAGTTTTGTTAAGAGTATTATCACGCGGACATAGTCGATTTTCATGATGATAGTAGGAACCAGTTTGGAAATAATTGATACAACATATCATTGCCTGTTCACAATCCCATCAACGTCGATGATCAATTGTTGAGTCGGCAGGTTAAAAAACGCCCCGGAGAGTACTCCGGGGCGCAGTCAGGAAATACCCTCAAACAGGCCTGACACAAAAAAGCTAATTACAGCAAATGTTCTAGAACATGAACCTGACTCCCGCTTCAATGGATTCTCCAGCTTCCGGTGCGTAGTTGCGTAAAAATGACGTACTGAGCCGTATCTCTTCATCGCCGATGTTCTTCCACTTCAGGAATACAATGAGCTGATTGTTGTCGGCGAATTGGAGTTGGTAGTCCGCTCCGATATCCCAGCGGGTATACCCATCGGTCTCGGTTTCGAAATTGCCTGAATCATCCTGGTCACTGGCGTTGATTACGCTGACCCAGGTGCTGAAGGTATCGCTGGTCCAGCTTAACTTGCCGCCAATACGTGCGGGCGGCAGGCGCGGTATGTCTCCGCTTTTATCGAATTCACCGAAAATCATATCGCCGTGCACCCCCAGTGCGACTGAACCTTGGCCTAGATTGGCGAGGTGAAAGCTGCTCTCGAATTCGATGCCGTAGAACTCTGCGTCTTCCTGCTCGTACAGGTAGATGAACGTTTCATCTACTTCCTCGGTGCTATTTAGCAAGAAGATGTAGTCCTTGAAACTATTGTAGAACAGTGACATCTCCGCCCATGATGAATCGGAGTGCCACTGCACAGCGAGGTCTATATTTAGTGACACTTCTTCATCGAGATCCGGATCGCCCACCTCGATGATGCCTGTGGCCGCGTGAGTTACCAGGCTTTCCGCATCTATTGCATCAACATTGGAGAACAGCTCTTCGGCGGCGGGCGCCCGAGCAGAGCGTGAAGCGGATAACCCGGCCTGCCAGTTTTTGTTGAACTGCCATAGCGCTGAGCCGGAGGCGCTGATGCTGGTGAACTCGGTTTCCGAGACGTTTTCCGAATCGGGATCACGCTCCACGTGATCAACCCGCAAGCCCATTTCGTAGACCAACTCGCCCACGTGGAAATCCTCTAACAGGAACAGTCCGACCTCGGTGCTGTCGGTTCTGGGCACGTACGCTTCGTCACCTGCAGCCTCAAACTCATCCATTCTTAACTGCAGCCCGATAACACCCTCGCTGCCAAAGAAAGCGTCGTGAATAATTTCAGCTCTAGTTTCCCAGGTCTCGCGAGCGAACCGCGTTCCGACCTCGGCGCCTTCCAGCTCGTCGTGTTCGTAGTCTGTGTAAGTCAAGAACCCGCGCACCGCTTCTATGCCGGTCATGGGTTGCTTCAGGTGAACCACGGCATCGTAGCGCGTCTGCTCCATATCGATGCGGATCACTTCTTCCTCTTCGTCTCCATGTTCCTCATCTGCATGCTCGCCTTCGTGTTCCTCTTCATGTCCATGTTCATGGGTACCAGGAGGAAGGCCGTATTCGCTTTCGATGTGGCTGACGGAGATACCTGCATAACTGCCCTTTTCAAAGTGAAAGCTCATCCCGCCCGTTCTCACGTTGGTTTCGCTGTCAGTATTGGCGATAAAGCCTTCGGAGTTTTCCAACTCCTCTTCTTCATGATCTTCTTCCTCGTGGCCGCCCAGTAGCGCTTCTTCCGCTTCGAGCGCGTTTTCATCGATAGCGCTGCCTGGTATTTTCAGGTCATCAGTACTGCGCGCAGTGCCGCTGACGTGAAAAGCGAAACTACCGTTGCCGCCCTCAAGGCGACCCACTCGGCTATCCATGTCCGATGCGTCGTCGTAGCGGTACTCCAGTGCGCCTTCAACACCATTCAAAGGCTTCCGCGGGATGCGATTGTCGATGACGTTCACTACACCACCGATAGCACCGCCGCCGTAGAGCAGTGTGGAAGGACCTCTCAAGACCTCTATGCTTTCTGCCAGTAGAGCCTCCACAGTAACGCTGTGATCCGGGCTGAGCCCCGAGACATCGGCAGACAACGTGCTGTTCTGCAGGGTAATAGCCCGTGGCCCCTGCTGGCCGCGAATCACGGGCCGGCCTACACCGGGCCCATAGGTTGCATTGGCGATTCCCGCTCGATTAGCGAGTGTTTCGCCAATAGTGGCAGCTGCTTGACGGCGCAGTGCGTCACCGGTCAGTATTGTGACCGGCAGCGCTGTATCGGCCTCCTGCCTGTGAATAGGCACCGAGACGATGATGTGTTCCATCGTCCTGTCTTCCGCGGACACCGTCGCGGAAGCGGACGCGGCGGCGACCGCTAAACACAATAAGCGTTTCATATTCTTACTCCTGAAAAATTCTCAAATACACCGGGAAGCTCCTGGCAGTGTTAGCTGCGGGCTAAGTGGTGTTCATTTATTCTTTGAAGGGACTTTTGAGGGAGTGAATCTCCGAGGCTTTGGGCCGCGTGTCTTCACTCACAGATCAGGTCAGGGGTGGGCCTCGTGAGCGCACGGTGGTGAAGGGGTCTGTGGGGAGTGACACAGGATTAGAATTGTAAGTGACTGTTGTCGCCGGTTGCAGTATCGCTACAATTAGCTTTGTACAAGCACCATTGTTATCAGACGAGACGTGGCAAACATGGTTAGCTTCCCATTCGCAGTTGTCGGCATGCAACAGCTCGGAAATTGGGCTAAGCAGTAACAGAAAAATCAGGCAGGCGACGATGCGGAGTGGGTCCCGGATCATTGAAAGGCTAGCTAGTCGCTTAGGTGCCATGGCTTGTACTGTTACCGGTCTTCATTTTTAGTTGAACAGTGCCCACTGGCACCTGAGAGCGGGTAAAGTACCAGTTTTCTATAAATGATACAATGTATCATTATGGTTCTCCGGATTTATCACCAGCAGGTATCAGTCCTGTACCAATAAGGTTTTTATAAGACACCGCCAAGCTAATATTTAGTTTTGATTTCAAAACAATCGGGGGAACAATCGGGGGAACAATCGGGGGAACAATCGAGAACAATCGGGGACAGACCACGGTTTTTCAGATTGTGTGAGAGCTTCTTACTAGCGAAACCGTGGTCTGTCCGCAAATTTTACGAGTAATTTTCCAACCGTGGTAATCTATTAAACGGCTCGGGCCACGTTAAACAATTAAAAAAATAATTCGGGATTAACGCAATGACTAATTTTGATTTTAGGGAGCTTATAGAGTCTGATGATGTCTCGAACCTGAACCAAATCATCGAAAAAACAAATGAAAAAATGGAGGGAAATATATTGTATCGGCACCATAGTGCTTTTGTTCCCCACCAGGGAAACAAGAAAGATTCTCGATATAACTTATACTTTCTAGCAAAACATAGCTCTAGACTAGTTGAAGTTGGATTTAACGCTGGGCATTCTGCGGCATTGTTTTTTTATGCTAACCCGGAGCTTAGTTTACTGTCATTCGATTTATGTAATCACAGGTATGCCGAACTATGCTTAGCCTATTTGAAAACAAAATATAACATCGCGCTTATAAAAGGCGACTCCCAGCAGACAATCCCCGAATATCAGAATGACTCGAAATATGACGTGATTCATATTGATGGCGGTCACGATAAAAAAGCCTGCAATAGCGACATCGTGAATTGCAAAATGTTCGCCGATGAACATTCGTTTTTAGTCGTCGATGACACGTATTTACAAGGTATTAATGACGTAATAAAAAATCTAATCGATACGGAGATAATCGAAGAGATTGATTATGAAAATCATGGCTTAAAGAAAACAAATCAACATGGAATCTTTAAATATAAGATGTGACAATCTCTAGCCACGGGTTTCTGCACAAGGGAATTAAAGGGGTCAGCGTGGATTCAAGAATCAAGTGCAACACGCATCAACCCTCCGTCCAATTCACGCTCCATTAGTTCTTGTGGCGTTTTAAAGCAAAACCGTTTGCGCGGCCTCGTATTAAGCAGCCAGGCGATGTGGTCTAGCTCCAGGGGTTTACGGGAACAGTTTACGTGATTCCTTGAGCGCACTGGTCAGTTCCTTCAGCCGTGTGCTGACGGGGTGACGGTTTCATTTACGAGTTGCAGTTACTCACCGGCAAAGCGCTGATCAGGCGAAAGCTTCGGCCAAAGCGTTGTATTGAGTAAACTGTCCCCACTGCGCGACCAAAGAGTTTCGCGTCGACAGCGCCCAGGCCGGAAGCGGGGTCAAATAGCTCAATACCTGATCCGATGCCGGTAAAATCTAAATCTTGCCCACCTTCGTAGAACACACCATTGGTGTCATCCCATATGGCGAAATTGGACTCAGAGATGTTTAGGTATAAGCTCTCTTGATAGGCCAAAGCGGTGCCTAGGTTAAGCTATCTTAAGCCTCAGTGCGTTCGACAGTGCGCATTCTAAACCCCCGCGTTATATCAAACAGCCTGCTACTAAAAAGCCATCTACCGCCAGTCGTCCCAGCGATGTGTGTCCTTTTCAAACGAAGGTGAGCGGGTTTACAATAATCTCTGCTGGTTGCAGGGCGAAGGCCTGGCAACGATGACCATCCACGCCAGGGTGAATCGAATGGGGGTGAGATTGTTGTGCCGGTCACCATCGTAAGTAGATAGAAATTTTTGCTTCTGGAGCAACTGAATCTGTCCCTGGATGTCTGCCAATGCGTTCGGCTATGGCCCAGAGGGAATCGCTCCGATGAGTTGCTCAACTCTGGGCAGCCGTCATCCGCGTGATATCTCAATCTGTTTGCGGGAGAGCACCAGAATCCGTGGGGCAAGATCACTTGAATTCAGGCCGCCAGAGGGAGTGACTCCTCGTAGTCTGCCCTATTGTTACCGTGACCCAATTACCGGGTACCAGCGTTCAAAAGTCGTTCTGAGTTCGTCATTCAGCTCGGCTGTAATGGTCTGCAAGAGGTAGTGCCCCCTCGGATGACCATTGCATTTGTTGCTTTTTCACCAGCCGCTTTGCGATCACTTCGTTGACGGTCGATTCGACAAAGGCCGTGGTAATGGTTTCGCCGTAGCGATATTTCTCACCATAGTTGGGAATCATCGATCGATTGTTGTCGATGTAGGTCCACATCTCATCCAGATGCCGCAGTAACTTTCTTTGTTTTTGGTACTGGAGTGACTCGTCTTCGCAGAGATTACACGCATCTTCCAGTGCCTCCAACAGCCGTGCGACATTACCGTGCCACAGGTACCACTTTGCGCTCTCAAGTAACTCGGTGAGCTCACTACCCGGATCTGGATCTGTGGTCCACAGTCCCTTGGCGTACTGCTCCAAAACATTGAATTTCATAGCGCAATGGAACCAGTCGAATATATGTTCAGCCTCGTGGTGCATAACAAATTACAGATTCCGGAGATTATCAGCGCCATCGGGGAGAAAGGTTATTTGTTAGTTCGCCTGGAGACCCTGCCCGTCCAAAAAACAATCGAAAAAAAATCGGCGACAGACCACGATTTTTCAGTTTGTGTGAGAGCTTCTTGCTAGCGAAACCGTGGTCTGTCCCCAATTTTTTATCTGGGCCCAGATTCGGGAATTATCCTCGGCTCGTCCTAACAGTTCCACAATCAGGGGAAAGCCTAGTACACTCGACGCAAGCGCTAAAAACATTCTAAAAGACCACTTATGTCCCCAAAACTGTCCCAAGACGTGCTCCTTCGAGCTGAGTACATCGCCAAAATTAGGTCGGGTGCCGGCCGTGATGTGTTGCGGCGCTTCGACGAACTACCTCTCGAGCAAGCTGCGCAACCTGCTTTCGTGCATGTTAAGGCCCTGGCATTGGTCTATTGTGGTTCGCTGGAAAGCGCTGTTGGACTTTGGGAGTCGCTGTATGATGAGGGGCTCTGGAGTGAGGAGTTGGTGGCGGAATTGGCATCGGCGTATCTGGCCTTGTCGCGGCCGCTACCCGCGGAAGAATTGTTGAGCGAGTGGCGCGAGACATCAGGTGAGCCTTTTTCCAGCGCTCTTGGAGACACCTTAATAGAAGCTCTACTGGCCCAGCAGGACAAATCAAAGTCGGCAGCCGCGGCTCAGTTGGCTGAGCAAATCACGGCCAATAAATCACCGGCCCAGCGGCTTACCCAGGCACGCGCCGCTGTCTGGCTTGAGGACTGGTCGAATGTCTGTCAGTTCCTGGCACCCCTGGACACCGATGACAATGATCTCCCTGGCAGTGCTGAGGTTCTGCGTAAGAATGGTTATCTCGCGGAATCCCTGGCCATTCTCCATCACGCTCTTTCGACAGACCCCTCCCGCGTCAAAACCTGGTGCCGTTTGGCGAGCACAACCTGGCAGCTCGGCGATGAGGACGGCGCCATGAGCGTGTTGGCCGATGCCTTCGAACAGTTTGGCGAGGAGCCGGAACTGCTCGAGGCAATCACTCGCACCTGTATCGACGATCGAAGTTATGAGTTGGCGGGGCTATGGCAAACCCGCCTGGAGAACGTTGTGGGGCAGGAAGATGTCCGAGTGCGCACGCTCGCTGCTGAGGTTATGCTGGGCCTGGGTGATCTGCAGTCGGTAGATGATTTCCTTGGGGGAGAAAATGACGCGGATGAATCGCTGGATATGGCACGTGTGTCGTTCTACTCACGCATCAATCGAGCCGACGTCGCGATTCGCTACCAGGACCGTATCGTTGCGGCGAAGGCCCGTTCCGTGGAATCACTGCTCACACGGGCTAGGCTCTCTGCCGGTGCGGGCCGTGGCAGCGAGGTCATAACGCTCGCGCAGGAGGTATTGGAGTGCATGCCGAATTCACTGGCTGCGTCAGCACTGCTTGTCGCACATGAGCCTGGCGAGGTCGAGCTCATACATCTAAACCGGCTCAGGCAAGCCTTGTACGGCAGAAAAATGCCCGCCCGCCAGCGTGCCTGGGTCAGCCACGCTCTCGCCGAATATTATCACGCTGTAAAAGATTACGATCTCGCCGGCGAGCTGTATAACATGTGCAACAGCTTAAGCGAACCGGCACAGGAACTTCGCTATGACAGTGGCAAGCACAGCCAGTGGCAGTCCAGCATTACCGCCGCTTTTCAGGCCTTAGATCCGTCGGACTCAAAACTGGACGAGCACGACGACGTGCTTCCCGTATTTATTGTTGGCGTGCCACGTTCTGGGACTACACTGACCGAGCAAATCCTCTCACGTCACCCCGAAATAACGGGCATGGGTGAGTGCCAGCATGTATCACTGTCTTTTTCCTGGCTCATGGGCCAGGCTGCGGGCGCCGACACCACGTTATCTCACAGCGCCCTCGCAGCGTGTACGGAGGCAAATCTGGAACACATCAGAAAGCGGTTTTTGGCCTTATTGCGACCCCATACCGCTCACCTACAGACGGCTGACCGCCATTTGTACCTGGACAAGATGCCCGATAACTACCGGCTGATCGGCTGGATATTCAAGCTGTTTCCCGAGGCGAAAATCATCTATGCACGACGTGATCCTCGAGAAATTGCATTGTCTTGCTGGAAAGCAAATTTCGGTGCAATCAACTGGGCCTACCGGATAGAGGACATCGCTGACCGTATCGTCCAACACCACAGATCAATGGACGTGTGGCTGAGCATGTTTGGAGAGCGCATGTTTGTCAGCGAATATGCAGATTTAGTGACGGAACCCGAAGCGCAAACACAAAAAATGCTAGGGTATCTGGAGCTCGACTGGAACAACGTCTGCCTGGACCACACCCAGGCGCCGAGTATCGTGCGAACAGCGAGTGTAAACCAGGTAAGACAGCCTGTTTATCAAAGCTCCTTGCGTTCCTGGCAACACTATGAAAATATACTGCTGCCTGCGATAATTGCCTTTAAGGAAAGTGGGCTAACTTAATGCCGTTGAAGCAAATATTTAATGACATTTGTGCAAAAATTTATATAGACTAATCTGGTAATGATTTTCCCAAGCGAGTTGATCGACAAAGAATCCGCATTCGACTGGGTTATTCTAAGGTATATAAAATATAAATGACTGGTGATTCAGGGAGAGAATAGCCATGACTGAGCAATCAAAAGACACCTCTATCAAGTCCGATATAAAGACACGACCTGGCCGCAATCGGCTGGTATCCATAGTCTCCGGCGCCGCTGTATCGGCATTCTCACTGCTGGGCGCCAGTCTGGCTGGCGCTGCGACCACAATTACTCGTCAAAACGGTATCTTTGAAACTCGTTGGAGCTCGGTAGCACTCGACCCAAGTTTAAGCATTGTTGTAGATGATGCCAGCCTTGCTACTACTGGGGGTAGTACAAGGTCAGATGCATTCGACGACGCGTTGGAGATATTTGTCGGCACTCCCGCCGGCCTGAGTGCATCGAACACCAGTACTGAGCTGCCGATGCTCATTGATGCCCCCGCTACAGTGGTAAACAACACTCCCATGGGGGGGTCTGTGTCGGGGACGGCGAGTGCGACCTTGAATGGCACGCCTTTGGGCATGGTCTGGACTCTGGTTTTTTCTGCAACCCAGGCGAGGGTCGACGGAACTTTTGTAGTCACCAACAACAGCGGTTCCGCATTTTCTGGCTACGTGGCGGTTTCTACCAACTTTGGTTCAGACGGTAACACCGTCATCGAAGCAACCTCTTCCGGTGACACCACTATCGCCGATGGTGATACCTGGGTCGTCACCAGTGAAGACAGCGGAGAAAGTGATGGGGATGATCCGGTAATCCTGTCAATTGTAAACAATCCCAGCGCGGTTATCGGTCCATATACTGACCTCAACGACGGCAACGACGAACTGGTTTGGCGTGTGCCGATAAGCCTGGCGGCAGGAGCTTCGACCACCGTTTTTGCAAGCCACAGCCTCTTTCGGACAATCGCTGAAGCCATCACAGCAGGCGTAGCAGAGAGTTCTTCTGGTGTCCCCATACCGGTCCCGGTCATGCAGAATCCTGCGTTGTTGGCCCTGGCAATTCTTACCGGTTTACTGGGAACGGGTGGCCTCGTTAGCCGCAAGCGTAAGCTAAAGAAATAGCGCGAAGCCTAGTGTCTAATCCGGTGAGCAGTTCTGGAAACAGTTCACTGTGAAGACGACAAGACTGCGATCGGCACCCTCAAAGAAGGGGTGCGTGTAGTGCCTGAGGTAAGAGGGGAAAATAACGAGATCTCCCGCAGATGGCTGCACATTGATCGAAGTCGCTGAGACCTGCGAAAAGAAACTCAATTCCTGCTCGCCGACCGGCGTCATCAATGACAGGGCACCCTGCGGCTTTGGCGCCTGTGGCACGTTGACGTAGTAAACCCCACTGATATGGCTCTTTGCGTGAACGTGTGGCGGTTGATATTCCTTTGGCTGGGTGAGTGCAACCCAGGTGTGAAAATTCAATTTCTGCGACTGCGCAAACTTTTCCGAAACGGCTTTCTCCAGGTAACCAGTTACGCTTCGCTGGAAAAAGGCTGCCAAGGTGGCAACTTCGGGTTCATCCCGTGAGAGAAACCCACCACGGGAATACCAGCCACCCACGTGCGCCCGGCCCTTGTCGTCCGACGGCCGTTCTTCGGACATGGCCTTGATAATGTCGTGCAGTTTGTTATTGATGCTGGAGGCATGGGGGCACTGAAGCACTAAGACCGGTGTGGCGAATGCGTTAATTAAACCCATTACTTTGATTCCTGTGTACCGGCAAATTCAGCACATCGGAGTGGAAATACTCTTTCTCATCTAATGTTTCCGCGGTGCGTTGCTTCAAAATATCCTCGGTTTCTGCCGCATGATTGACGGGGTTGCATTCGGTTTACCGGTACCGTTCATGTTCTCGCATTGCCACGGTCATGTGCACCTCCCAGGAAATTCGACGGTTGTGAGGAATGTAGGATGTTATCGGGGAACGCTATTTTGAATGCTCCTTGAGTCGTCAGTAATCGTAATCAAATTGTAGGGTCCATCCTTCAATTTCATCTCCTAAAACAGCTAGCACACCTAGGGTAAGCTTCTAGACACCAATTGAGATGCCAGCTTCATTAAAGTAATCGAAGCCCAGCTTATCACGGTTACTTCCGGTGGAGGTGGTATTGCCCAGATGGCCTATCAGATACAGGGGATACTTACGCAATTCCATATTCGGCGGATGGCGAACATCCAGTTTGAAGGTCGGGGTGCCAGCGTGGTCAGAAAAACCGGCGAATCGTGTGGACTCGCCAAAGCTATCAATATAACTGTCGCTGAAATGGCCGCTTCCTTTTATTTTAAACTTATTGTGATCTTTCTCATACCGCAGGCCGAGGCTGGCGCGGGTCACCGAGGCATTCGTGTTCCAGTTATAGAGAGCCCCGTCAAAGATAGGCGCCAACAACTCTTCGACAGCCAGGTTGGAAAAATCTGCGTGGTTCTTTAGGCGAATAATGCCGATACCCAATTCGGAAGTGAGTGAGAAAGCCTCACTGAGCGGAACAATGAGATCCACCTCCACTAGAGCGCCATAGGCCTGCCAGTCCTGCTCAATAGCTTCACGAATGCCAGAACCGAGATCGAAGCGTAAATCGGCTTTGATATCCAGGTAAATTAGAGAGCCCTGAGCAAACCATCCCCATTTTTTTCATCTGATCCAAACTCCCATACAGGGGTAGCTAAGTATAAGCGGAATTAACGCTACTTTTTGAGCCAACCCACTTTCGGGGAGTATGCTGTTAAACTGATTTTTCTTGTATTGCAAACAACCCGCAGCCACATTCCGAAGGCCCGGACCGGTCAGCGAGTTACGGTAGAGAAATTGCTAACGCTTGGGTTATGGACACATGGGCGCTACCAACGGAATGCGAAAAGGTAGGTCTAATTGGTAGTGGGTCAGAAATTCTTATAGCAAAGGCTTTGGCTCTCTATGTTAAAGAAAATAACCAACTACATTAAACACATAACAAGCAAAGGCAGCATCGCCCTGCGGGCTGGACGCGCCTACGCGCGCCGTTGATGTGGGCGTTAAGTTTCCATAATCGCCGTCGTGGAAAATAGCAATAGAGAGAAATTGGCGGCAAAGCACAGGAGAATGATGATGAGTAAAATATTAAAAGAAGTAACATCTGCAAATGCTGATTACGTGGCTGACTTTGGAGACAAAGGTGATCTACCAATGCCTCCTGGAAGAAAGTTTGCAATACTTACATGCATGGATGCGCGTTTAGACCCTGCAAAATATGCAGGTCTTGCTGAAGGTGATGCCCATGTGATTCGCAATGCGGGTGGCCGAGCGAGTGATGATGCCATCCGTTCATTAGTGATTTCTTACAAATTACTGGGTACAAAAGAGTGGTTTGTTATCCATCATACTGATTGTGGAATGGAAACATTCACAACTGAAATCATGAGTGGTCTGTTGTCTGGAAGTCTCAAAACCGCAAGCGTTGATGCCTCGGGCTGGCATGATAGCAATGCTGGCGGTGGTACAACTGATGGTAAATACATCAATTGGTTAACTATCAGTGACCAAGAAAAAAGTGTCTTGGAGGATGTTCAACGAATCAGAAATAACTCAATGGTTCCAAGTGATATTCCAATTTATGGTTATATCTATGACTGTAAAACGGGAAACCTCATGGAGGTTCCTGAAGCAACTGAAGCAGGTGAAGCAAGCTAAAACTTCACAAAACAAATTCACCCGGACTACCTAAAGCCGCATGCGTCGATTGTCCCGTTTCATATTGAAGCCAGCCGTCAATGGCGTTCTTAATAGCGGGGATAATCACCGTTTTCCGAAACCATTTTCAATTATTTATATTGGCTTTGGTAAGCCGGTTGCGGCTGATCGGGTCTTATTTAAACAAGACCCTGAGCTGGCAGCGAAACATGTTCAGCAGGCTATGATGGACAACGTTAACAAGCTTAAAGTGGCTGCACGCAGCTAGCTCAAAAAAATGAAATTATTATTTGCCTGCACCCATAATCGATGTCGCAGCATATTAGCTGAGGCAATAGCTCGGCATGTTTCTGGCACAAAAATAATAGCTAAAAGCGCGGCCAGATCGCTGCAAGGGGAGGTGCATCCTTTAACCCTAAAGTACTTGGCTGAGCATCAGACTTTATTTGACAACACTATCAGCATATTAGAGCGCCGTGTTCGAGCTTTGCTCGAGGCCGATCGAGCTTCATTAGCGGGTGATGTGCTATCACAAACACTCAGTCGAATTGCGGCTCAGATTGATTAAGCTATACTATTGGCCATTGCTCTGCGTAGCCGTATGCAGTGAAAAAAATTCTTACCCAAACAATTAGAGGTACCAAAATGAACGCCAATAATATTCTCGAGACGATCGGCAATACTCCGCATATCCGAGTTAACAAATTATTTGGTCCAGACGCTAATGTTTGGATTAAATCTGAAAAAGGCAATCCAGGTGGCTCTATTAAAGACCGAATTGCGCTGGCGATGATTGACGACGCTGAGAAATCCGGAGCGCTAAAGCCCGGCGCCACTATCATCGAGCCAACGTCAGGCAATACTGGCGTCGGCTTAGCGATGGTAGCAGCGATAAAAGGCTATAAGCTGATCTTGGTGATGCCCGAAAGTATGTCGATTGAGCGCCGACGTTTGATGTTGGCTTATGGCGCTTCGTTGGAACTCACACCTAAAGAGAAAGGCATCGGTGGAGCGATTGCTAAGGCGCAGGAACTGGTCGACCAAACGGCCGGCTCATGGATGCCGCAACAATTTGAAAATCCTGCCAACGTTGATGTGCACGTGCAAACTACCGCCAAAGAAATCATCGCTGATTTTCCGCAGGGCGTGGATGTACTAATTACGGGTGTTGGCACGGGCG
>JBLIEI010000047.1:0-34618 GCA_047633055.1 Halieaceae bacterium
GGGTCTGACCCCATTTTTGGGCGGTATCCTTTCTGCTGCACTTTCCGTAGGCTCGCGCCCCCCAGGTGTTACCTGGCATCCTGCCCTATGGAGCCCGGACTTTCCTCCCCACGATTACCCAAAGGGTGCCGCGAGGCGATCGCCTGACCGACTCGGACGCAAGACTACCCGCGCTGCGTGGCCGCTGCAAGCTTTACCATCACGCTGCCAAACTGCTTCATCAAACGTAGTCTGACAGTTATTGGTACGCTATTGTCAGTTGCGCTGCGCGAGCAAAAAGTCGTAGAGTTGATTTTTTCGCAAGCCACTGAATTCCGCAACAATTGCGGCGGCTCTTTTGCCAGGCATTTCATCGGCCAATTGCAACAACAGTCGTTCAAGACCAGCATCAAGCACAGCTTCCACTTTGGCACCGCCTGCCACCACTATCACAATCTCCCCCCTCCGCTGATTGGGGTCCGCGGCAACGAACGCCTGAAGTTCGGCCAGCGTGCCGCGCCTGACCGTTTCAAATGCCTTGGTTATTTCCCTGGCCAGCACGGCCTCGCGGTTCGCCCCTAGAATCTCTACCATCGCGCCTAGCGCATCAATGACGCGATGGGGAGCTTCGTAGAACACCAGGGTAGCCGTCTGCTGTGCCAGCGCTGTTAGTCGACTTTCGCGCTGCATGGCCTTCGCCGGAAGAAAACCCTCATATAAAAATCTATCGGTTGCCAGACCCGCGACACTCAGGGCTGCGATCGCAGCGCAAGCCCCGGGGATAGGCACCACCTTGAATCCTTCATCCTGTGCCTGCCTCACTAACTTAAACCCGGGATCTGAGATAAGCGGGGTACCAGCATCAGATACCAGCGCAACCGTCCCGCCCTCTCCCAGCACAGACAATATCCTTTGTTGAGCACGATCGTCACTGTGCTCGTGATATGCGAAAACCGGTGTGTCGATCGCAAAGTGCTGCAGCAGGTGACGACTGTGACGAGTGTCTTCGGCGGCAATAAGGTCTGCAGACCGCAAAACCTCTACTGCTCGATGACTGATATCCCCTAAATTACCAATTGGTGTCGCAACTATGTACAGACCTGATTCCACTGCGCGCCCTTATCCTTATAATGCTGTCTCTATACTCTATAATCCGGATTCTACTTTGAGAACCCGGCCAACAGGCAAAATAGCATAGCATGACAGCGATACGTCCCAAGAACATACAACATTTGAATACGGCCGTGGTTTTATCCATTGTCCTATTGTCTGGCTGTGCAGGTACACCCGGGCAAACTTCACATACTTCCAGTGGGTCACCGGTAGACCAAAGAATAATCGACCACTCCCCGAATGAACTGCCTGCCAGTGTGCTTGCAGACCAATTTGCCGCTATCGAAGCGTCGCTTGCACAATATAATTGGATGGCAGCCCAACTGAATATTGACCAGATCAGCGAAGAGGTGCCGCTGTCGGCAGAGGACGCCTTTTATCGACAGCACCTAAATTCGCGTATCGCATGGCAGCGGGGCGACACCCTGCGCGCCAAAAATTTAGCGGCAGATGCTAGCCAAACGGTCAGTTCCGTTACACTCAATAACAAGGTCAATGCATTTCGACGCACTTTACTGGAGGGTACGGGCGAATACCTTGCCAGCGCCAAACTAGGTGGAAAGCTAGTTCAAACAGCTCAAACGCCCGACGACGCCCTGGCGCTTAAAAGAAGTATTTGGACAAATCTGATGAGAGCCCCCAAACCTGAACTTGCACGGGCGGCTAACAGTGAGGCAAGCAGCCTCTGGAAATCGTGGCTGCAGTTGGCTCAACTCGCCCAGTCTGGCGCCACCGACAGTCAGGAGCGCGAGGAACTGCGTCACTGGCTCACCGCCAACCCGGATCATCCGGCGGCCCAACCGCTCCCTGGTGGATTGAACAATTGGTTAAACACTGAAACGGCGCTTAATCGTGTCGCGCTGATACTGCCGCTGAGCGGTCGTTTGGCACCAGCGGCTAAGGCCGTAAGAGACGGATATCTCGCAAGCCACTACGCGGCGCAATCCCGCGGCGAAGCGACGCCAGAACTGCAGATAGTTGATTCCACCCTGTATAGCTCGACGGGCGCTGCTTACGACTTTGCAGTCAACAGCGGTGCCAAGTTAGTCTTGGGGCCGCTGACCAAACAGGCAGTCGCTGAAATTGGCAGCAAGCCGAATCGCGTGGTGCCAGTGCTGGCGCTCAATCGAGCGGAGCAGCCGATCCAGTATCAGGAAGTTCCAATGGTGCAATTTTCACTGGCCCCAGAGGACGAGGCAAAACGGCTGGCGGAGCTGGCTTATGGCAGGGGTGATCGCCGTGCTCTAGTGCTTCACCCTCAGGGACAATGGGGCAGCAAAATGGCCTATGCCCTCAGTGCGCAGTGGCGGCAGTTGGGAGGAACCATTGCAGCGACCGCAGTCTATGCCAAGCAAGCAGGTTATTCGGGCCAGGTTGAATCAGCGCTAGGACTGTCGGAAAGCGACCAGCGTGCCAAAGAAATGAAAACTATGTTGGGCACCAATATCGAGTTTACAGCGCGCCGCAGGGACGACATAGACAGTATTTTTTTGCTGGCCAGAAACGGCGCTCAAGCCAGATCAATAAAACCACTGTTTGCTTACCACTACGCCAGTAAACTTCCCGTTTATTCTACCTCCAGTATCTACGCCGGCCTGGCGGACCCTCGCAATATCGATCTTGACGATATTCTTTTAGTGGATATACCCTGGCTGCTCGGTTCCAACCCAACGCTGCGATTGGCGATCGCAGCCGGAGATACTGGGAGCGATGCTTATACTCGCCTCAATGCGCTGGGAGCAGACGCTCAGCGACTGCAATCTCGCTTCAGCCAATTCGACGCTGGCAAGGACGTGCTACTAACCGGTGATACAGGGTTACTCTCGCTGGATTCTGAAGGGCGCATTCAACGTGAAACACGCCTGGCCACATTTGCCCGAGGCAAGCTACAACCCCAATAGGATAAACTACGGGCCACACTGTAACGTGGACACGTATGATGAAACTTCTGGGCGATACCTTTGAAGAGCGCGCCTGTTCATGGTTGTTGTGCCGAGGCTGGTCCATCGTCAGTCGAAATTTTAGCTGTAAAGTGGGCGAATTAGATATCGTTGCGCTGGACGCTGACGTCCTGGTTTTCATTGAGGTCAGAGCAAGGACCCGAGGCAGATTCGCCAGCGCAGCTGAGTCCATTAATAGCCACAAGCGGAGGCGCCTGCTACAGACAAGCCAATTTTTCCTCCTCAAGCACCCGCGGTGGTCGAATTATGCCTGCCGATTTGACGTCATCGCCTTTGACCCCCCACAATCCGGTGCTGAAACTGAACCCCAATGGATTCGCAGCGCATTCACCGGCTAATCGACCGCACGGATAACATCAATGGATTTCTATCAGATCATCGCCAATAGCTTTCAATCAACTATTGAGTCGATATCACTGTCTGTCGACGACTTGGCCGAACCCCTGGAGCGAGCCAGCGAGGCAATGACCAACGCCCTGGTCAATGATCACAAAATCATCGCCTGTGGCAACGGAGCAGATGCTGCCATCGCACAACTGCTAATATGTCACCTGCAGCACAACCTTGAGCACGAACGTCCGGGCCTGCCAGCCATGGCACTGTCACAGGATGCTGCCAGTATCACCGCCATCGCCAATTACGAGGGCTTAGACGAAATATATTCGCGACAGTTGAACGCACTGGGACAAGCAGGCGATGTACTGGTCTGCATCAACAGCGCCACCGCCGCTGCCAACCTTGAGCGCGTGATTCAATCGGGGCACAAGCGGAACATGCCGGTGATTCTCCTGTCTACGACACGTGATAGTACGTTGATCGATCTATTGGAGCCTGAGGATATCGCCCTGATGGTGAACGCAGCCCGGCACACCAGAGCGCTGGAACTGCACACCATGGTAATCCACTCGCTCTGCGAACTTATCGATCACCATCTTTTCGGATCTTTTGCTGGAACATCACCATGAAATTATACCTTGTACCTTTTGTTTTTTGCTGTTCGTTGTTGTTAAGCGCTTGCGGCAGTTTGCTTGCCTCAGTGGAATCAAACTCGATCGAAGATGACCCTGGCGAGCGGACGATGGGCCGACAGATAGAAGATGAAAGTATTGAAACCAAAATGATGGTGAACATTCACGCGGCCGACGACCGCTTCGATGACGCTCATCTGGTTATCGTCAGCTATAACGGCTACGCCCTGATAGCGGGCCAGGTCGCATCTCTGGCGTTTAAACAAAAAGCGACCATGGTGGGCCGTGAGGTCCGCAGCGTACGCCGGATTTATAACGAACTTGAAGTAGCGTCCCCCAGCTCAGGCATGACACGCACCAGTGATACATGGATTACCGCCAAAGTAAAATCCTGGCTACTGGGAAGCTCCGACACCCAGGGGCTGCGAGTGAAAGTGGTGACAGAAAACGGAGTGGTGTATCTAATGGGTCTGGCTACACAAGAGGAGTCCGAGCGCATTGCCGCTGCAGCAGCCAAGATGTCCGGTGTGCAGCGGGTGGTGCGTCTTTTTGAAATAGTGAATTAGGCTACTATTTAACGATTTTGAGCGCTGGCCTGGGATCACTGCGTGGTGGCGGCGGATCATCATCGGGCGGCATTGGAGTGTCTACTGCGTCGTCAGGTTCAAAGACCATGCCTTGACCATTCTCCCTCGCATAAATCCCGATAACGGCGGAAATAGGCACGTCGATTTCCGTAGAAACACCACCGAACCTGCCATTAAAAGATACTGCGTCATTAGCAATGTGTAGATCAATGACGGCCCCGGGGGATATATTCAGAACAATCTGGCCATCTTTAACATATTGCTTAGGTACATTGACACCACGGACACTCGCATCAACCAGCAGGTAGGGTGTGCAGTCGTTATCCACAATCCACTCATAGAGTGCGCGCATAATGTAGGGGCGACTGGGAGTCACGATGCTATGCCGTCTCGAATCCGCAAATTAAGCGCGGGACGCGACACTAGAGGCGCATTTCCCGCTCTTGCTCAGACAAACTCTCCTGGAAAGACTCGCGGCTAAACAATGAGTCCATGTAGGCAAGCAGAGGCTTAGACTGTTTGCTAGAACGGATATCAACACCCAGTGCAGGCAGGCGCCACAAAATAGGCGCAATGCAACAATCCACCAGAGTGAACTCCTCGCTCATAAAGTAGGGCTTCTCGGCAAATATAGGTGCAATGCCCATGATGCCTTCGCGTAGCTCCTTAACGCTTTTTGCAACCACGTTATCGCTTCGCGAATGGAGAATAGAGTCAACCAATACACACCAGTCCTTTTCCATTCGGTGGATAATCAACCGACTCTCTGCTCTGGCCACTGGATAAACCGGGAGCAGCGGCGGATGCGGGAAGCGCTCATCCAAGTACTCCATCATCACTTTCGACTCATACAAAACCAGATCACGATCAACCAGAGTCGGTAGCGAGTTGTAGGGGTTAAGGTCGGCCAATTCGGCCGGTGGATGGAGGCTGTCAGCCTCGATCAAGTCAACAGTTACACCCTTTTCGGCCAGGACAATGCGCACCCGATGGCTATAGTGACTACTGCTGTCCGAATAAAAGGTCATGGAAGACCGCTTTGCCACTACGCCCATCAGAGATTCCTCAAAATTATAATCTACGTTCTAAATAAACACACAGCTGGTGCGACTGCCGCGCCAGCAAGAAACCAAAAGACGATGTTAATGAATGTCTTTCCAGTATTCACGGTTAAGTAACCAGGCGAACACGAAAAATATCGAAATAAACAGCAACACATAAACTCCAATGCGCTTACGGTCTTTGGCCATGGGCTCCGCCGTGTAGGCCAGAAAATTTACCAAATCATACATGGCGATATCGAATTCATCCGGATTCATCTGACCAGCCTCAGCAACAACAAACTGGCCACAGGGATCTTCGAGAATATCTTCACCCGTAAGCGGGTCGCGTTTGACCCCACCATTGGCTGCAGATACCGGGCCCACTGCGCACTCTTGCATGCCCTGTAGCTCTAACAACACATGGGGCATCCCCACATCCTTGAACACCTTGTTATTGACTCCGTACGGGCGGGAGTTATCTTTGTAAAAAGTACGCAAATAAGTATACAGCCATTCTGGCTGTCTAGCCCGGGACACTAACGTGAGATCGGGAGGGGCAGCGCCAAACCAAATCTTGGCATTCGTATCGTCCATTGAATTTTCCATCAACGAACCGATCTTAATGTTCGGGTCAAACATTAAATTCGCCACAAACAGGTCTTCGGGAATACCCAAATCCTCCGCCACCCGGTTATAGCGGGAGTACTGCAGCGAGTGACACCCCATGCAGTAGTTCATATATACAGCAGCTCCGTTTTGAAGTGAAGCCATATTATGAGGGTCAACGTCTATATCATCGCATGGAATAGAACCGCATTTGAAAGACGATTCGGCACCTACAACCTTCAGAGGCAAGATAGTCAGTGCCAAAATCAGCGCCAAGCCACCCATGCTACCCCAGAATCCAACCCCGCCATCCATTGTGACTCGGTCCGGCACTGGCTTGGTTTTATCCATTGTCGACCAGATTGGCATCAACAGGAAGAAACCGAAATAAAAGATAGAGCAGACCTGGGCCAAAAAGGTTCGCTCAGGTGTTGGGCTTCTGACTCCTAGCACTCCCAGTATCAAGAAGCAGGCGACAAAAAGAACTAACATCGACCTATTGATATTACCGCGATAACGCCAGGATTTGACTGGGCTGCGGTCCAGCCAGGGCAGCATGAAGGGAATCGCCACAGAAGCTGCGAAGGCCACGAAACCCCAAAACTTATCCGGCACGGCTCTCAGCACCGAATAAAACGGTGTGAAGTACCAAACCGGGGCAATATGCTCAGGTGTCTTGAGGCTGTTAGCCTCTTCGAAATTAGCAAACTCCAGGAAGTAACCGCCCATCTCCGGCATGAAGAAAATCACCCCGCAAAAGATAAACAAGAATACGGCTATCGCTTGTAAATCGTGCACCGAGTAATAGGGGTGAAATGCCACACCGTCTAAGGGAATGCCGTCTGGCCCCTTGTGCTTTTTAATATCTACACCGTCAGGATTGTTCGAACCTACCTCGTGGAGTGCGAGCAAGTGCAATACAACCAGCGCTAACAGCACGATGGGAAGAGCGACAACGTGCAAGGCAAAAAAGCGATTCAGCGTAATACCCGAAATCAGATAATCTCCGCGAATCCAGGTAACAATATCCTCGCCAAACACCGGAATAGCACCAAACAGAGAGATGATCACCTGCGCTCCCCAATACGACATCTGCCCCCAAGGCAAAACGTAACCGACAAACGCTTCGGCCATCAACACCAGGAAAATCAACATGCCAAAAACCCAGATCAGCTCTCGAGGCTTTTTATACGACCCGTAGATCATAGCGCGGAACATGTGCAAATAAATCACCATAAAAAACGCAGATGCACCGGTGGAATGCATATAGCGAAGGAGCCAGCCGTAGTCAACGTCACGCATTATGTACTCGACGGACGCAAAGGCATCTTCCTGACTAGGGGTGTAACTCATAGTGAGCCAAATACCGGTCACTAGTTGGTTGACCAGCACGATCAGCGCCAGCACACCAAAGAAGTACCAGAAATTGAAATTCTTGGGCGCGTAATACTCGCCCATATGAGTATTCCAGGCCCGCATAATTGGCAATCGGGCGTCAACCCAGTCGCGCAAGCCTATTAACATGTTGTTCATCAGACTGCCTCCGTGTCCACGCCGATTACAAGAACGTTGTCACCCTCGAACGAATAGGGTGGCACCACCAGGTTTGCAGACGCCGGGACACCACTGTAGACGCGCCCTGCAAGATCGAACTTTGATCCGTGGCAGGGACAAAAAAATCCGCCTATCCAGCCGTCAGCGGCAAATTCTGTTGGGCCAACTTCAGGACGAAACTTTGGCGCGCAACCCAGATGAGTACACAAGCCAACTATGACCAGGAGCTCAGGACGCAGAGCTCGACCATCGCCCTCAACGTAGGCTGGCTGATCAGCGTTCATCGAGGCTGGGTCTTTGAGTTCCCCATTGAGTGATGGCAAGGCTTCTAACTGGGCAGCGGTACGGTGCATGACGTACACTGGCATTCCGCGCCACTCGACCACTATCATCTGACCAGGTTCTAACTTGCCGACATCCTGCTTAACCGGCGCGCCGGCTGCCTTGGCCTTCGCCGAGGGATTCCATGAGCCGACAAACGGCACTGCGATCCCTACCACACCGGCAACACCGACGGCACTGGTGGCGGCGGTAAGAAAACGTCTCCTGCCGGAGTTTACGCTATCGCTACTCATCTGAATTTCCCCTGGATTTCGGATCGACCTGTGTTTTTCTTGGTCGTTCTGGCTGGACTTTACGAAATGCGGCAAATGGTAATGATTTTGCCCTGTTGTTACAAGGAAAACGCCTTGATTTGACTGCCTTTTTCGTGGCTTGGCGCTGAAGTTGAAGCCGTTCGTAAGCCATAAAAAAACGCCCGCCCTGGGATCGGGTCGGACGTTTTCCGCAGTTTGTACGAGTCCCGCAGTGCGGGACCAGAAACCACCCTGATTAGCGCTTGGAGAACTGAGGACGCTTGCGCGCTTTGCGCAAACCAACCTTCTTCCGCTCTACCTGACGCGCGTCGCGTGTCACATAGCCAGCAGCCCGCAGAGAGCCGCGCAGGGATTCGTCGTACTGAAGTAGAGCGCGAGTAATACCGTGGCGAATTGCGCCGGCTTGACCGAAACTGCCACCACCCTCAACCGTTATATTGATATCAAACTTGTCATTTAACTCGACGAGCTCGAGTGGTTGACGCACGATCATCCTAGCCACTTCACGGCCAAAATACTCGTCCAGTGTACGCTTATTGACGGTGATAGCGCCGCCGCCATTTTTGAGGAAAACACGTGCCGTTGAAGTCTTGCGGCGGCCGGTTCCATAGTATTGAGTAGCTGACATAAATAGTATTATCCGTTAGATATTCAGTGCTTGCGGTTGCTGTGCAGTGTGGGGGTGCTCGGTACCCGCATACACTTTCAGCTTCCGAAACATGGCGCGACCCAGCGGGTTACGCGGCAACATACCCTTAACAGCCTTCTGCAAGACCCTTTCAGGGGCTTTATCAATCAACTTCTCGAAAGAGATCGATTTTAGACCACCAGGATACCCAGTGTGGGCGTGGTACATTTTGTCGGTGGCCTTGGCGCCAGTTACCCGAATTTTTTCCGCGTTAACAACCACGATGTAATCGCCGGTGTCGACATGGGGGGTATATTCGGCCTTATGCTTGCCGCGTAAACGGTGCGCAATCTCGCTGGCCAATCTACCCAAAGTCTTATCAGCAGCGTCTACCACGAACCAGTCGCGGGACACGTTTTCAGCCTTGGCACTAAAAGTTTTCATCAATAACCGCCTCTCGGAGGGCTCCAATTTCAAGGACGCGAATACTACTCAAACCACACCCCCTTTTCAAGGTCTATACGCAATATAAATTCGCGATTGAAGGCGAATTCGAACCTCGGCAGCGTTCAGGCCAACGCTTGAGCGCTGTAAAGCACATAATTACCGGGTTCCAGCGGCTCAACGTGATGTCGGATTTACGCCCTTCGTATCGGCGAGAAACGGCTAACACCATAGACAGCCACCATCGTGGATACTACCACAGCCCAAGGGCCCCTCGGGAAATACCCCCCTGAAGGGCCTGGGATTCCAACCGCCGGTGGGCGTCGTCCGGCGAGGCCGGCCAGCCCGTATTTCACCCCGAAAACCTCGGCTAGCTTACCATTAATCCCAGTCTAGGGTTTGTGCTCCCGGCCCAGATACTCGTAGGACTGCATCTCCTGCAACCGCGATATCGTGCGCTGGAATTCAAACTCCAGCTTGCCACCCTGATAAAGTTCCAGTAGAGGCAACTCCGCTGCCAGCACCAGTTTGACATTGCGGTCGTAGAATTCGTCAACCAGACTAATAAACCGCTTAGCCTGGTCGTCCTTGTCCGCCCCCAGGGCCGGCACGCCGGAAATGAGCACGGCGTGGAAGTCTCTGGCCAGTTCAATGTAGTCATTCTGGGAGCGCGGACCATCACAGAGTTCGTTAAAATCGAACCAGCCCACATCGTCCGCGACCCGCCTGCAGGTTATGTATCTGCCATTGATCTCAAGCCTTTCCCAATGCTTACCCTGCTCAGGAGCAAGACGCTCAAAACTGTCCTGCAGACTGGCATCGGCCTGCTCGTCTAGCGGATAGTGGTACAACTCAGCCTGCTGCAGTGTGCGCAAGCGATAATCTACACCCGCATCGACGTTCACCACCTCCGTATGTTTTTCGATCAACGCTATCGCCGGCAAAAATCGCTGTCGCTGTAGGCCATTGTTGTACAAGTTCTCAGGCACGATATTCGACGTGGCCACCAGCGTTACGCCGCGCTTGAACAGAGCCTCCATAAGCCCCCCAAGAATCATGGCATCTGCAATATCGGTGACAAAAAACTCGTCGAAACAGATAACACGCGCTTCCGCCGCGAGTCGATCCGCTACAATTTCCAGCGGGTTTTTTTCACCTTCAAGCGTTGCCAACTCTGTATGTACGCGGCGCATGAAGCGGTGAAAATGAACTCGCAGCTTACGCTCAAAAGGCAGGCAATCGTGGAATGTATCAACCAGATAAGTTTTACCTCGGCCAACTCCACCCCAGAAGTATAGGCCTCGCTCTGGCTCTAACGGCGTATCTCGCCATTTCCGCCAAAAGCGCACCAAGGTGACCTTGGTCTCCCCTCCGGCCTGCAGGCGCTCGTAGAGGTCCTGCAGCAGGGTCACAGCGTGCTCCTGAGCCGGGTCGTGAGAGAAATCTGCACGCTGCAGGTCCTCCTGATAACGTTGCCATGGGGTTTGTCGTCTACTACTCAAAGGCGCTGCCATATCCGTACTAATGAAATTGCGGTCACTTTACCCAGCGACCCCGTACTTGGCAACGCCGGAACCACAGCAAATCTATTGTCCGCGTGACATTAGGGTTATACTCGAGGTCTATTTTTTTAACGTTGGAGAGAACATTCTCGTGTCTAGCCCATCCATTCTCATATCACTTGCCGCCGCCCTGTTAGTGGGAATAATCGCAGGCGTTTTTTTTGGCCGCCGAAGCTCGAAAGATAGCCAGCGTTATCGCGAGGTTGAGAGTAAGCTCGACCAAGTCATGCAGGATAAAAAAGCTTTTGAGGATGAGGTTGGCGACCACTTTGCCGATACAGCGAAGCTGCTCAACGGACTGACGGAGAGTTATCGCGAAGTTCATAGCCATCTGGCTGCCGGCGCCGCCAGACTTTGCGAAAGCGGCAGCCCGATAGCGCTAAGCCAGGCGGATACTCAAGCAGACCACACGGTAATCCCCGAACGACTGGCCGACGCTCAAGCCCCGTTGGACTACGCGCCAAAAACCTCTCCAGACGAGAAAGGAATGCTCAATGAGGAGTTCGGCCTGGAACGCGACGCAAAAAAAGAAATCGAAGAAAAAGCCTAGCGACAGACGTGATCCGGCCAGATTGTCGATATCGATCAACCGGTGTTTCGGGCCAGAGAGGATGGCCACTTCCTCTCCTACCCAGCAGGCGGCTAATGGTCGCCCCTCGACCTGCAAATAATTGGAACGTAGTCCTTGAAACCCTGAATCTCAAGGGCACAGTGAAGATGTGCGAGAAGTTCATTGCTTCAGGCGGAGTGACCAGTAAGACCGAACGGTGACTGTCGTTCTCCTGACCCACTATATACAATGCACCTTCAAACCAAAGATCGGGCCCTTATGAAAAATCGCTTGAACTTCATCACTTGGCCTGCAGTAGCGGGCGTGCTAGCGGCACTGCTCATACTCCAGCAGTGGGTGTTGCCTGCCCAACAAGCTGCGCACGGCGTGCACGAGGTTGGGCATAGCTTCAGTCAAGCGGTGAGCCTCGCGACGCCCTCGGTTGTCAATATCTATACCGCCAAGCTGGTGCCAACCCGGCGCAACCCGATGCTAGAGGATTTATTCTTTCGCAATGTGCCTCCCCAACAGCAACAGCAGAGACTGGAGAGCTCTCTAGGCTCCGGCGTTATCATGACCGCGCAGGGCCATATTCTCACCAATAATCACGTTATTGATGGTGCCGAGCTTATCCAGGTGCTGCTCCACGATGGTCGCTCTGCCAAAGCGGTGGTCGTAGGCAAGGATGTAGAATCGGATCTGGCAGTATTAAAAGTTGAGTTAACCAATCTCCAGCCCATTGCCCGCGTCGACTCTGACCAGGCCCGAGTTGGCGATGTTGTGCTGGCCATTGGTAACCCACTGGGCTTCGGTCACTCGGTAACGCAGGGCATAGTGTCGGCTCTAGGGCGTTTTGGCTTGCAACTTAGTTCCTACGAAAATTACATTCAGACCGACGCCAGCATTCACCTGGGCAATTCAGGAGGCGCACTGATTGATACCCGTGGACGGTTGCTGGGAATTAATACGCTCATTTACACGGGCGCCAATAGAAGTCAGGGAGCAGCGACCGGCATTGGCATCAGTCTCGCTATTCCATCAAACCTAGCGGTATTTGTAATGGAGGACCTGATCACCTATGGCGAGGTCATTCGTGGCTGGCTGGGTGTCAGTGTAGAACCACTGATGATGGCCGATGGAATCGGCCAGGCTTTAAATGTGACCGCCGTATCGCCAGATAGCCCGGCGGACAGAGCAGGGATTTTACCCGGTGATATCATCACTTATATTGATAATCAGATAGTGGTAGATGGCCGCCAAACTAAAAATCGTATCGCCCTGCTGCGACCCGGTGACAAAATCAATGTCACTATTCAGCGTCGCCAACAAACCCTGGACCTTGAAGCAGTGGTTGGAATTTTGCAGGAATCTCCAGCTATCTAGGTAAAAACCACAACGGCTCAAATTTTCTTTACCAGACGCAACTCTGCGCTACGAGCATGGGCCGTAAGATGCTCTCCACGCGCCAGCACCGAGGCTATTTCACCGAGCTCAGACACGCCCTGCGCACTGCACATAATAATCGAACTGCGTTTTTGAAAGTCATAAACTCCCAGCGGAGAAGAAAATCTTGCAGTGCCAGAAGTTGGCAACACATGGTTGGGTCCGGCGCAATAATCACCCAACGCTTCTGACGTATATCGACCCATAAATACCGCACCGGCGTGTTCAACATCGTCTAACAGGGACTCTGGATCGTCCACCGAAAGCTCGAGATGCTCGGGTGCGATCTGATTGCTAATCTGTATCGCTTCAGCCAGATCCCGAGTTTTTATCAGCGCACCGCGTGCCACCAATGATGCTTCGATAATATCCGCCCGCTCCATGGTAGGGAGCAATCGCTGGATACTGGAAACAACGGCATCGAGGAAGGATTGATCAGGGCAGAGCAGAATCGCTTGGGCATTTTCATCGTGTTCGGCCTGAGAAAAAAGGTCCATCGCAATCCAATCTGGATCGGTGGAGCCATCACAAATAATAAGAATTTCAGACGGCCCAGCTATCATATCGATACCCACCTGGCCAAAGACCTGTCGTTTGGCAGTGGCCACATAAATATTGCCAGGCCCGACGATTTTATCAACCGCCGGGACCGTTTCGGTGCCGTAGGCAAGTGCCGCTACCGCCTGCGCTCCTCCCACCGTGAATACCCGGTCGACACCCGCAATCTTAGCCGCAGCAAGTACCATATCGCTGAGCTGTCCGTCAGGAGCGGGTACCACCATTACAATTTCATCGACACCCGCAACGCGCGCCGGCAGCGCATTCATAAGAACTGAAGACGGATAGCTCGCTTTACCACCTGGCACATAAATACCAACCCGCGACAAAGCAGTAATTTTCTGCCCCAACAGGTTGCCGCCCGCATCATTGTATTGCCAACTCTCCTGCACCTGATGCTGGTGATAACTAGTGATTCTGGCTGCAGCGTCTTCTAAAGCCTGGCGCTGACTCCCGTCGATCGCCTGCAACGCGTCGTTCAATCTTTGAGCAGAAATCTCCAACTTGGCTACCGAATCGGCGACCAAACGATCGAATTTGGCTGTATAGTCTAACAGAGCCAGATCACCTCGACGACGAACGTCGGAAATGATGGCCGTAACTGTTCCAGTCACCGAGTGGCTCAGATCGTCTTCCCAGGCTGTCAGTGCCTGCAGTTGATCTTCGAAATTGGCATCCCCGGAATCCAGTCGCAATATATTGAGGTCGATGGCAGTCACTGCGCGGACACCGCTGCAGCAAGGTCGTCAATAACGTCTCTGACCGCCTTAAAACTGGAGCGCATGGCGGCCTTATTGACAACCAAACGCGAGCTTATACTGGCAATCTCCGCCAACGGCTCCATACCGTTGGCGCGCAGGGTATTGCCGGTGTCAACGATATCAACAATAAGATCAGCAAGATCGACCATTGGCGCCAATTCCATAGCACCATAGAGTTTAATCACATCCGCGTGAACACCCTGCTGGGCAAAATAACGCCGGGTAATGTTGGCGAACTTGGTAGCCACCCGAATACGGGACCCTTTTGCCTGCCAACCCACCGGGCCGGCAGTCATCAAACGGCAGCGAGCTATTTTTAGGTCAAGGGGCTCATACAAACCTTCTGCGCCGTGCTCCATCAGAATATCTTTGCCCACAACCCCCATGTCGGCAGCGCCGTGGCGCACATAGGTGGGCACATCGGTGCCACGGATAATAACCAACTGCACACCGGGGCGATTGGTACCAAACACCAGTTTTCGGCTGGTGTGTATATCCTCATTGGGCTCGATGCCCGCAGCCGCCAGCAGCGGCAGCGTCTCTTTCAGAATACGGCCCTTAGTCAGGGCTATGGTCAGTGCCTTACTCATAATTTCACGACCTGCATCAATCGGGTAGGCGGCGGATATCGGCGCCCAGCGATTGTAACTTTTCTTCTATACATTCATAGCCACGATCAATGTGATAAATCCGATCTATCCGCGTTTCACCGGTTGCCACCAGACCGGCGATCACCAGACTTGCTGAGGCGCGCAAGTCCGTCGCCATGACCGGCGCGCCCTGTAAACTTTCCTGCCCGTTAATAATCGCGGTATTACCTTCAATGGTAATGCTTGCACCCATCCGATTCATTTCATGGGTCTGGATTAGGCGGTTTTCAAACACCGTTTCAGTGACCGTGCTGGTGCCCTCAGCGATCGCGTTCATCGCAGTAAACTGAGCCTGCATATCAGTGGGGAAGCCCGGGTAAGGTGCAGTCTTGATACTAACCGCTTTCGGCCGCCTGCCGGCCATATCCAGCTCAATCCAGTCATCGCCGTGGGAAATATCTGCGCCGGCATCAGTCAGCTTGTGCAAAACAACTTCAAGATGTTGAGGGCAGACATCACGCATCCGAATCTTGCCACCAGTGGCGGCGGCGGCTACCAGGTACGTACCCGCCTCGATACGATCCGGCATTACATCGTAGCTGCAGCCATGCAGCTGCTCAACACCATCGATAACAATCGTGTCGGAGCCCTGCCCGGATATTTGGGCGCCCATCGCAATAAGACACAGAGCCAAATCAACGACCTCTGGTTCCCGCGCTGCATTCTCAATTACCGTGCGCCCTTCAGCCAGGGTTGCTGCCATCATGATATTTTCAGTCCCGCCAACGGTGACCGTTTCCATCAGTATGCGGGCACCCTGGAGACGTCCGTCGACTTCGGCATTGATATAGCCGCCCTCAACACTAATCGTGGCACCCATCGCCTCCAATCCCCGCAAATGGAGGTCTACCGGTCTGCTGCCGATAGCACAACCGCCAGGAAATGAAACATGAGCTCGGCCAAATCTGGCCACCATAGGGCCGAGCACCAGAATCGAGGCACGCATGGTTTTTACCAATTCGTAAGGGGCGGAGAACTCGGTGATGCCGGTAGCATCAACTTCAATGCTGAGCTTTTCATCAATGGTCAACTCGACGCCCATACACCCAAGCAGTTCGATCATCGTAGTGATGTCGTGCAAGTGAGGTAGATTGCGAATAGTGATGGGATCAGACGCAAGCAAGGTCGCCGCCAATATTGGCAGCGCAGCATTTTTCGCACCGGATATTCTTAGTTCGCCGCTGAGGCGGCGCCCACCCTGTATGACTAGTTTGTCCAAAATTTCTCCAAAGGAGGCCGCAGTCAGGCGCTTGCCTGTGCCTGCCATTGCTCCTGAGTGTAGGTACGGATATTGACCGCGTGGATGCTGCCATCGGCGATTTGCGCATTCAATGCAGCGTAGACCAATTGCTGCCTGCGAACCGGACGCAGACCATCGAATACCGAGCCGACTACGGTAATATCGTATTTAGCGCCCTCGCCCTGAACGTCAACCTCACAGTGGCCGAGTTCTGCCTCCACCAGCGCCTTGACTGTCACCGCATCCATTAATCGCTCTCCCCGAGTAATATCCGGCTGTGATTGCCAGAAAGCGGGCATTCTAGGAGAAAAGCCCACCGATAGCGAGCAACAGAAGAGGACTCAGGTATCGAGTGCCTCAGCGTTCCAACTGACAATGACCTGATTGAGATCACCTTCGAACTTTCTAGCTGACGCCTCAAACTGATTACGATAAATCTCGCCGAGATTGACACTCTCGATAATCATATTGCGCAACTTCCATTGCCCAGCGCGATCCAGGCCCATCTGGTACATCACTACGTAGGGTTTGGTCTGTTCGCTGAAAATAAGCTGTTGCACTGAAGTCCGTGTTTGCCCAGCCTCGTCCCCACTGGCCGAGCTCACTTCAATTCGAGAACCACCAAATGCCAACAAACCTTTACTGTAAGTACGGATCAGACCTATACGCATTACTTCAGTAAACTCGTCCAGCTGTATTTTCAACTCTGCGCGGCCACTCTCATCCAAAGCGCGATAACGTTCACTGCTGGCGTAAGGCCCCATGACGCTGCGGGCAAAACCGCGAAAATCGACAACCCCATCCAACACAGCCTGCACTTCCCCGTAATAGCGTTCCGGTTCATCTTCAACATATTCATCAGCAGCTTGCACCACCGCCATGACTTCCATAGTGGCAGCGCGCACGACACTATGCGCTGTCACCGGCTGCTGCTCCGTCGATTCTACTTGCGCAAGCACTAAACCGGCTGCGGCGAGAAGATAAAGACCCACAATATTTTTGACTATTTTCAACATGCTACGACCCATTATTCAGATTTTGCTTCTAACGTCGGCTAGGCGTTGTATAATCTGCCTACGCTTTCATTATTTGATTTTTGCAGATAAACAGCGCTATCTACCGTACTGTGACAACAAATTAGGTGCTACGGTTCATCCGAGCTGGAAACGCATACTTTAACAGGAAATTACCGTACATGCTGATCGCCTCCGCAGCCATTTTGGTCGGATTCATCATACTGATCTGGAGTGCAGATCTATTTGTCGCCGGCGCGGCCTCGATCGCTGAAAGCGTCGGACTGTCACCGGTAATCATCGGCTTAACCATTGTTTCTCTCGGCACGTCTGCACCGGAAATACTGGTTTCCATCACGGCCACTATGGCCGGTGCCGGCAACCTTGCCATCGGTAACGCGATAGGGTCCAACATTGCCAATGTAGGCCTGGTATTGGGGACAACGGTGTTGATTGCACCACTTTGTATACACCCTAACTGCCTGAAAGTCGAAATGCCGATGCTGTTAGCAGTGACGCTGGGGACCGGCCTGTTGCTGCTGGATGGCGATTTGTCGCGCCTGGATGGCTGCCTGATGCTGGCCTCACTGACTTTTATTCTAATACAGATTATGAGGACCCAGTCCAAGGACGAAGTCCTCAGGGGAGAGGCAGAGGAAGGACCCCTGCCCCACCTGGAGCGGACCAGAGCCTGGATTACCTTTAGTCTCGGCTTACTCCTGCTAATCGGCAGCTCCAGATTATTGGTATGGGGAGCGACCGAAATAGCCGGAATGCTGGGTGTTTCAGAGTTGATTATAGGGCTCACCATCGTCGCCATCGGGACAAGCTTGCCGGAACTGGCTGCTACCGTGGCTAGTGCTTTGCGCGGCCACACTGAGATCGCCGTGGGCAACGTGATCGGCTCCAATTTATTTAACCTCCTCGCAGTTATGGCAATTCCGGGCTTATTAGGCCCTATGGCGATATCACCGATGGTGATGCAGCGTGACTATGCCGCAATGACCATTGCCACGGTGCTACTAGCGCTAGCAATCTATTTTGGCCGGTTGCGCAAGGCAGCTCCCCCCGGCCACTCCTACGTCGGTCGCTCCGTAGGGCTACTGTTACTGATCTGCTACGCCCTGTATTATTACCTGCTCTATCTCACCGTTTAGGGAATCTTGATAGCCATGTCGAAGGGTCCGCCAATCACCTTTGTCGCCTCGGCGCAACGCACCGTCCGGATGGAAGCGGCAGCTATCGCCTCCCTGGAAAATAGAATCGACGAATCATTCACTCACGCTTGCGAATTATTGCTGGCAACAGTGGGCCGGGTGATCGTCACTGGCATGGGTAAATCCGGGCACATTGCAAACAAAATCGCCGCCACTCTTGCTAGTACTGGCACGCCCTCGTTCTACGTCCATCCGGGCGAGGCCAGCCACGGTGATATGGGGATGATCACTTCAGACGATTCGGTGCTGGCACTTTCGAACAGCGGTACCACACCGGAATTGGTGACCCTTCTACCCCTACTCAAGCGCAAGGGAAATGCCTTGGTCAGCATGACCGGAAACAGCGCATCGACCCTCGCTGTCGCGGCTGATGCCCACCTGAACACCGGTGTCGAAATCGAGGCCTGTCCACTGGATCTAGCGCCAACATCAAGCACAACGACTGCCCTGGTGATGGGTGACGCACTTGCCATTGCCTTGCTCGAAGCCAGAGGTTTCACCGCTGAAGATTTTGCTTTTTCCCACCCGGGCGGTGCGCTGGGCAAAAAGCTTCTACTCAAGGTCGCCGACGTAATGCACACGGGGGATGCTCTGCCTCGCGTTAGTCCGCAGACACCGTTAATAAAGGCTCTGCTGGAGATTAGCAACAAGGGCTTGGGCATGACTATCGTTGTGGACGAAGGAAACCGCATGCTGGGCGTATTCACCGACGGAGACTTGAGACGGGCTTTGGACGGATCAATAGACATTAATAACACGGCCATTGCCGACCTCATGTCCCGCGAAGCGAAAACTATCAGCGCCAATATGCTGGCTGCCGAGGCTCTGCGAATTATGGAGGAGCGAAAAATAAGCTCGCTGGCAGTGCTTGACGATGAGCAACACCTTAAAGGGGTTGTACATCTACTAAGCTTGTTGCAAGCCGGCATTGTCTGAGGGAACTCTGCAACTATGATTAAACCTAATGCCAGTGCCACGACTTCCGCTCAGTACCGCACCATGGCCGCTACTATTAAAGTATTGGCGCTGGACGTCGATGGGGTTCTTACCGACGGTGCTATCTACTACGGAAATTCTGGAGAAGAATTAAAAGCCTTCAATATCAAAGATGGCCTGGGGATAAAGCTGCTGCAAGAAAGCGGAGTCAGGGTAGCGATTATTACAGGCAGACAATCAGACATTGTCCAGCGAAGGGCGACAGAACTGGGCATCGACGCTGTAATTCAGGGTCGTGAGGACAAATTGGTGGCCTTGAAGGAACTTGCCGTTACGCTGGGGATCGATCTTCGTGAATGTGCGTATATGGGAGATGACTTGCCTGATTTATCTGCAATTGCGGCTGCTGGTCTGGGCATGACCGTAGCCGATGCTTGCTCCACTGTGGCGGCAACGGCGGATTGGCAGAGCAGTCTACCCGGCGGAGCTGGCGCTGTACGGGAAGCCTGTGAGTTTTTACTGACTGCCAGCGGGTCACTGGAGCACGCAGAGGACAGATTTCGCTAATGTCACGTACATTCCTGCAACTACTTCTGATGATAGCCCTGGTCTTGGCTGCAAGCTATTTTTGGGAGCCTCTCACCGGTAAATCTACGGACCTCCAGGCCAGTGCGAGCCGACAGTCCCTGCCCAAAAATTATCTCGAATCAACACGCACCTGGAGCTACGACGACCAGGGACAACTCGTGCAAATTATCGAAGCCCAGCGCGCGGAACATTATCCGCAGCGTGATGAGTCTTTATTACAAGAACCCCGCTATTATTCTCATCACGGCGACGACCGAACCTGGTCTGGCGAGGCCAGGTCGGGGCGCTACCAGCTAAGCAAACAAACCTTGACGCTGCAAAACGAGGTAACATTGATCAATGACCAGACTGGAGGCGCACTGACCAGTGAAATGATGGTTCTGGATCTGAATAAAAAAACCGCTGCCTCTATCATGCCGGTAACTATTACTCAGGGTGAACACACCACCCATGCAGACGCCATGCTGGCGCAACTCGATTTGGAGCAAATTCAATTGATCAGCAACGTGGAGAGTATTTATGTACCGACCAACCCCTAAGACCCCCTGGTCGGAACGGCTTCGTAGCCTGCTGGCACTGGCTACAGCGGTTATTTGCGTGGCAGTCAGCACCAATGCACCGGCTTTACCGGAAGACCGGGAACAACCAATACGAATCACCGCGGACCAGGCGCTGCGAGACGAGAAAAAAGGCTTTACCGAGTATACCGGCAATGTCCGTCTCGACCAGGGAAGCCTGAGCATCGAGGCCGACAAAATTACTGTTCACCACGTCACCGAAGAAGCCGACAAAATAGTGGCTGAAGGCAAGCCCGCGCACATGCAGCAAATATCCGAGGCGGACAAAGCGCCTATACACGCCCGTGCAGACACCATTGAATATTTTAAAACTGAGGAACGCGTCCACCTGAGCAAAAATGCGCAAGTGGAACAGGACGGCTCCATTGTTACCGGTGACACCATCGACTATTTTATCGCCGAGCAATTGGTCCGTGCCGATTCTGACCTGAGCCAGTCTGACAGCCGTGTCGAAGTTGTTATTCCCGCGCAGGTAGCCAACGATCAAAAGGGCGCCAGTGGCACAACTGAAGGCCAGTAACCTCGCCAAAGCGTACCGGGGTCGAGAAGTCGTAAAAGACGTCTCTCTGGAGCTCGAAAGTGGCCAGGTTGTAGGCCTCCTGGGGCCAAATGGCGCAGGCAAGACTACCTGCTTCTACATGATTGTGGGTATCATTGCCGCAGACCGCGGCCGCATTGAGATAAACGGCGAAGACATCACCGCCCTACCAATGCATGAACGCGCCCGCCGCGGGATCGGTTACCTGCCGCAGGAAGCGTCAATTTTTCGCAAGCTCACCGTCGGCGATAATATATCCGCAATTCTCGAAACCCGGCCCGACCTCAATCGCCACCAAAGACTACAGTTGTGCGATCAGTTGCTTGAAGAATTTCATGTAGGCCACCTCAAAAGTAGTCTGGGCCAGTCGCTCTCAGGGGGCGAACGGCGTCGTATAGAAATTGCCCGAGCGCTCGCCACCGAGCCCGACTTTATTCTGCTGGACGAACCTTTTGCAGGCGTTGACCCGATATCCGTTAACGATATCAAACAAATTATCAAACACCTTCAAAGTCGAGGTATTGGCGTTCTGATTACCGACCACAACGTGCGTGACACCCTGGATATTTGCGAGCGCGCCTTTATCGTTGGCGAGGGGCACATCATTGCTGCTGGCAATGCCGATGAAATACTCGCCAGTCGCAGGGTTCGCGACATTTATTTGGGTGATCAGTTTAAGCTCTGACCCTGCGATTACCTTGCGTCAGGTAGAGATCAAAGCAATTATCGCGCCAATTAGTTGCCAGCGCCCACTAGCCGGGTCTACACTGCATACAAGCACACTACCCTCATCGGACTCCAGTAACACTTCAATGAAGCAGTCGCTCCAGCTAAAACTCGGCCAACAGCTGACTATGACGCCTCAATTGCAACAGGCGATCAAGCTTTTACAGCTCAGCACGATGGACCTGCAACAAGAAATTCAGGAGGTACTGGATAACAACCCTATGCTGGAGCTTGCTGAAGAGGAACCTGACGGCGAAGTAAACACCTCAGACCAAGCTGATCTGAACACGCCAGCCGCAAGTGCTGACAAAGAAGACCCTATGCAAAGTATCGAGAGTGATATCGACGCACCCTCGAGCGAAGGGCCAGAATGGGCCGACTCCCTTCCAGACGATTTGCCAGTCGATACGCAGTGGGAGGACATGATGCCCTCCTCCGCTCCAGCGTCTTCCTCAGGTGAAACTGCTGATTTCGATACCGATAGCCGTAATGCTAGCGTCGATAGCCTGCAAGACCAATTGCTTTGGCAGCTGGGTCTGACCCGGCTGTCGGATGTTGATCGAGTTATCGCGCTGGCGATTATCGACGCAACCGCAGACAATGGGCGCTTACTTGGCAGCCTCGAGGACATTCACCAGTCGCTGGAACAGGAACTGGAAATTGATCTGGACGAAGTTGTTGCCGTGTTACACCGCTTGCAGCAGTTTGAGCCTACCGGAGTCTGCGCTCGAGACTTGCAGGAATGCCTGCTGATACAACTGCAGCAATTACCAGCAGATACGCCTTGGTTAGATCAGGCTCGCATTCTCATCAGCCGGCACATCATCCAACTGGGCGGTGGCGATTATGCGCAGATACTTAGGCGCACCAAACTCAGCGAGAGCCAACTCAAAGAAGTACTGGCACTTGTTCAAACTCTCGACCCACACCCGGGCGCGTCCATTGGTCAAGACAGTACCGAGTACATTGTCCCGGATATTTTCGTTAGCAAGCGCAATGGCCGCTGGTTGGTGGAACTAAATCCTGATGTAGCACCTAAATTACGTATCAACAGTGAATATGCAGGTTTAATCAAACGCGCGGACAACAGCAGTGATAACAGCTTTCTGCGGGACAATCTGCAAGAGGCGCGCTGGTTCCTGAAAAGCCTACAGTCGCGCAATGAAACCATGATGAAGGTGGCGAGCAAAATTGTTGAACGGCAACGCAATTTTCTCGAGTATGGCGAGGAAGCGATGAAGCCCATGGTACTCCACGACATTGCCGAGGAGGTCGAGATGCATGAGTCCACTATCTCCCGAGTCACCACACGGAAGTACATGCATACACCGAGGGGAATCTTTGAACTCAAATATTTTTTCTCCAGCCACGTAGGGACAACATCTGGCGGCGAGTGTTCGTCAACGGCAATCCGGGCTCTGATAAAAAAACTGGTCAGTGCCGAGAATCCGCGAAAACCGATGAGCGACAATAAAATTTCCCAGCTGCTTGAGGAGCAAGGTATACAGGTGGCGCGAAGAACAGTCGCCAAGTATCGAGATACCTTATTTATTCCACCGTCCAACGAGCGCAAGAGATTAGTCTAGACTGTTAGTGAGCCAGTAAAAACACGAACTGATCTCAACACGATCAGCTCAGTTGCAACCAGAAAAGGAGAAAGCTATGCAATTAAATGTCAGCGGTCACCACGTTGAAGTGACGGACCCACTGCGAGAATACGTAGCAACTAAATTTGAGCGTCTGCAACGACATTTTGATCAGATCACGAATACAGAAGTTACTCTGATCGTGGAGAAGTTGGTGCAAAAAGCAGAAGCCACTATCCATATTTCAGGTGCAGATATTTTTGCAGCCGCGGAATCTGAGGACATGTACGCAGCCATTGATGCTCTCGCTGACAAGCTTGATCGTCAGCTCATCAAGCACAAAGAAAGACTGAGAGGTCGTTAGTGGCCTCGACTGCAAATGAAACGGTACTCATCAATCAGACAGGACGATAGATTTCCTTCATGCAAGCCCTATCCCAATTACTGACACCGAGGCGCACCTTGTGTCGCGTCGCGGGCGTCAGTCGCAAACGCTTATTTGAATCCATCGCAGGCGCCATCAGCGACGACCAGTTGTCGCTGCCGGTTACCGAGGTGCTCTCTCTTTTGACCGCCCGAGAAAAACTCGGCAGCACGGGCCTTGGTCAGGGAATTGCCATCCCTCATTGTCGAATTGAGAATTGCACACATCCTCTGGGGACTTTGATAACACTGACCGACCCTGTTGATTTCGGCGCGCCGGATGGCCTGCCTGTCGATCTGGTATTTGTGCTATTGGTCCCTGGCGAGGCCCATCAGCAACACTTGGACATCCTGGCGAGCATTGCCGGTTTATTCAGCCAGGAGGATTTTTGTCGGCAGTTGCGTGGCGCCGAAGATGCCTCAACTCTGCACCGAATAGCAACCACCTGGTCTAGCTAAAGACATGCAACTGGTTATCATCAGCGGTCGCTCCGGATCAGGTAAAAGTACCGCATTACACCAGTTGGAGGATGAAGGCTATTACTGCATCGACAACTTGCCTGTCTCCCTCCTTCCGGCGCTAATGATTGAAGTGGGCCGCGAGGAATTTGAACACTTTAAAGGTGCTGCGGTGTGCATTGACGCTCGCAACGCCTGGAAAGATCTGCAAGACTTTAGCACCATACTGGAATCACTTCCGCACAACATAGACACCCGCGTGCTATTCCTGGATGCGGCAGACATGGTGCTGATTAAACGCTTTAGCGAGACCCGCAGGCGGCATCCCCTGACCAGTGACGAGGTGCCCTTGGCAGAGGCCATCGATCGCGAACGACAGTTACTGGAACCTATCGCCATTGTGGCCTCTTTGGTACTGGATACCAGTCAGCTAAATATCTACGAATTACGCGACGCGATCAGACAGCGCCTGGTTGGGGACATTGAAGGCTCCATGTCAATCCTGATTCAATCCTTCGGTTTCAAACGCGGTCTGCCAGCGGATGCGGATCTGGTGTTCGATGTACGAATGCTGCCCAACCCCCACTGGGTCAAGACCCTGCGTATGCAGTCTGGCCTTGATGATGAGGTGGCGGAGTTTTTGGAGGCGCAGCCAATCACCGGGCAGCTATTTCACGATATCTGTCAATATCTCGACAACTGGCTTCCCCACTATAACAACGGCAATCGCAGTTATATGACAATATCACTGGGTTGTACCGGTGGCCAACATAGGTCAGTATATCTCGCTAACCGGCTTTTCAAGCACTACGAAGGGCGACACGAACACCTGCATCTCAGACACAGGGAACTGCAATAGCAGTCATATCGTGATTCACGCAAAGGTACTCATAATCAATAAACTTGGCTTGCATGCGCGTGCGGCAGCCAAATTCGTGGGCTGCGCTGCCTCTTTCTCCAGCGCCATCAAGGTGAGCAAAACGGACCAGTTCATTGATGGCAAGAGCATCATGTCAGTCATGATGCTGGCCGCCGGCAAAGGTACCGAGTTAAAACTGCAGGTTGAAGGCAAAGATGAAGACGCCGCGGTTGCGGCCATGATTGCGCTGATCAATGACCGCTTTGGTGAAGAAGAGTAATACTAACCAAAGCAATCCCTCCCAAGCGTTGTTGTAGCTCCCCGTTTGCCGGATAATTGCATCTCGGGACGAAAAGCGTCCGGGAATTTCTGTAAAAGACACTATGGCGCACGCTACCGCAAAAACGCAGAAGCAAATCGACAAACTGTCCCTCGCCCTGGACAGCGGTACGTTAGTCGACGTACGGCGTATGCTCAACGGTCTCTCTCCTGCCGATGTCGCCCATCTATTAGAATCATCGCCACCAAAATTTCGCCACATTCTTTGGCAGATGGTGGAAGTCGATCAAGAAGGGGAAATTCTCAACGAACTCAGCGATGACTTGCAGGCTGACTTCCTCAGCGACATGGATGCCGCAGAGGTCGTCCAGATTACCGAGGGTCTTGAGGACGATGATGTCGCAGATATTCTGCAGCAGCTTCCCGAGAGGGTAACGCGCGAAGTTCTAAACGCTATGGATCACCAGAGCCGAGCGCGTCTTGAGCAGGTAATGCACTACCCGGACGACTGTGCTGGTGGCCTGATGAACACCGACGCAATCACCATCCGAGCGAGATTAACACTGGATGTCGTACTGCGCTACCTGCGCCGCCACGAAGAAATCCCCGAAATGACCGACAATCTGATCGTAGTCAATCGCAATGATCAATACATAGGCTTACTGCCGCTACGTACGCTGCTGGTCTCAGACCCTTCAGTTTCGGTAAGAGAAATGATGGTAACCGATGTTGAGGCTATCCCTGCTTATCTGGCAGATGATGAGGTGGCACGCCTATTCGAACGTAATGACTGGGTATCAGCGCCGGTGGTGGATGAATCAGGCAAGTTATTGGGCCGGATCACCATTGATGATGTCGTCGATGTTATCCGCGAAGACGCTGATCATTCCCTGATGTCGATGGCTGGATTGGACGAAGACGAAGACACGTTCGCACCGGTTCTAAAAACGGCACCCAGGCGCGCAATCTGGCTGGGGGTTAACCTGATCACCGCATTTATCGCCGCCGGTGTGATTAATATGTTCCAAGATACGATCGAGAAGGTGGTCGCCCTCGCGGTATTGATGCCTATCGTAGCCTCTATGGGCGGCGTCGCTGGCACCCAGACACTCACCGTACTGGTGCGCGGCATAGCCTTGGGACATATCACCGATATCAATCAAAGCTACCTGATTAGCCGGGAAGTCATTATCGGCGCGCTCAATGGAATATTGTGGGCAGCAGTGGTCGCCGTCGCCGCATCCATGTGGTTCGGGGACTGGACTCTCGGTCTTATTATCGCCGCTGCCATGGTAATCAATTTGATTACAGCCGGTCTGGCCGGCGCACTGGTGCCGCTGTTGATGAAACGATTTAATATTGATCCCGCCCTCGCTGGCGGAGTGGTGCTGACAACCGTCACTGACGTCGTCGGCTTTATTTCTTTCCTCGGACTCGCGACCTTGTTTTATGCCTGATTCAAACAACCCCTATGATGATACCGACGAAGACCTGCCGCCTAGCAAGTCAGCGATAAAGCGGCAAATGACCGCGCTGCAAAAGCTGGGTGAATCACTGCTGGAGTTAAACGAAAAACAGTTGCAGCAAATCCCATTAGGGAGCGAATCGCTACAAACGGCCTTGGCTGAAGCGAAGCGTATATCTTCTAATAGCGCGCGCAAACGACACCTGCAATACATCGGCAAATTAATGCGCGAGATAGACCCGGAACCCATACAGGCGGCAATGGATGCTATCTACGCTGCTCGCAGCGAGGACAAGGACGCCTTTCATCAACTGGAGCAGCTGCGTGATCAGTTACTGGAACAAGGCGATCAGGGTATTCAAGCAGTCATCGAGCAATGGCCACAAGCGGAGAGACAACAATTACGCCAGCTCCTGCTGCAGCATCAACGCGAACTGCAGAGAAATAAACCACTGGTGGCCAGTCGAAAACTGTTCCAGTATCTACGCGAATTGCAGGCGTTTCAGCAGCAGAACCCTTAGCGGCTTATTCCGCGGGAACGGCTGGAGAGTTTGCATCCTCTGGCGGCGTATTGGGGTCTACATTGGTTTTTACCCCACCAGTATTATCAAAAATTCGATCGAAGGTGATATCCGGGTTGTCCAATGAGCCACTCACTGTGTAGATACCACTGGACATCCGGTTCACCTGTTTCTCAAACACCTTGCTAACCACAAAAACGCCTGCAGCAACTGGCAACCCTGCAGCGAGCGCTGCCACCCAGGGCAAATTGTTGGCCACTGGCAGCGCGACCACCAATTCGCCCGACACCTGCGCACCGCCATTGCGCTCTCGCTTTTTCTCACCATCTTTTGTTAACTCGGTTGTTAACTCGGAATTTTCGGCGCGGGAAAATGTCTTATCGTCTGCTAATTGGACCAAACCGTTAAATCGGAAACCACTGGACGCCCCTTTAACTTCAATAGGATCGATCTCCACCGCCCCCGCGGTAAAGTGGGCCACACCACGCAGTCTGTCAAAAGGTATCCCCGATTCAAACATGTGGGTGAGACTGAGACGCTGCACAATACTCGCGAAATTCAGCAGACTGACCACGCGCAGGGTACCGGAAGCCCCCTGCGGCGCATTCAGGAATCGGCCATTTTTTGCGGACATATAGGAAGAGCCCAACGCTTTAATAATCCCAAAATCCTGAGGGCCACCGAGCCAGCTCAGGTCAATCCTGAAGTCGCCGCTTTCAGATTCCAGTGTGCGCTGGTAATTAAAGCGGGAAAGCACATCGCCAAAATCCTCGAACTGCATATTTATCTCTAGCGCGCTGCTGCCGCCGGCGTCATTTTGGTGCCAGGAATATCGACCGGGGTCTTCCGCCAGAATCTCCATTCCCGCCAGATTGCCGACAATATCTTCCACAACCAGAACATCAGCGATGGTACGCAATCGGAAGTTGAGATCACCCAGTTCGAGCTCGCCGTTACGCAAGTTACTAACAGCTACGGAAAGCGTGGGCAGATCCAGAGGCACCCACTCGGGATCGGCCTTGATAGTCTGTCCCGCGCTGCCGGGTTCAGTTTCAGCAAAATCACCGCCGTCCGTTTGATATAGGGTCTCAAGCCCCGATATATCCAGATGGCTTAGCCGCAGGTCGCCGTAACTGTAATCGTTGGCAAGCTTTAGTTCGCCGGAGAACCAAGTGTTTTCCGCAGTGACGCGCCAATCCTCGCCCGCCCCGGCTTGTGTCAAATTAAGGGTAACGCCTGCCACTTCCACCCCCCAGATCCGCAAGTTATCAGCACGCAGATCTTCAATATTGAGAGCGAATTGTGGCTGCAACTCGGGGGGGGAGCTCGGGTCAGCGGGACTACCTGGCTCGTCAATACTCGCCGGATTACTCGTGAAGTAGTTGTCAAAAAAATCTCTCCACCGGGACTCGTCGACCATCGGTGCATGCCCAGTGAGTGTTAGTGTGTCAGCCAGCACATCAACATCACCCTCGCCAAATCCCACGGTCCCCCCCCGCAACACGCCACCCGTAATATCGAGCATAAGCTGTAGCTCATCGTCGGGGGCCGAAAACCCCATGATGATTTGATCACCTCCCAACGGGAGATCAAACTCGAAAGCCATCTTCTGCTCGCCTGTCTTGCGGTAAGGTTCAGGCAGGTCCAGGCTTACCCCGATCAGATCGCTTGTCGCAGTAACGCGCGGTATTTTTCCAGGGCTAACCATGACGCTACCACTCACCGAGCCAACACCTTCGGCAAACTTCAATTGGTCAAGATTCTGCCAATTCCGAATATCTTCCACATCCAGTTTGGTGTCAAACCTCACTCGCACAGCGGACGTTTTCGGATCATAAGCCGCCGCACTTCCATCTGCATCGGGATTCGAAGCGGGAACTGTCACCTGCTCCACCGTAAGACCCAGATCTTTGCCCCATAGCCGACCCTTCATACCCTTGGAGTGCAATCCGCTACGACTGCTATAGAAAAGCTGGCCATTTAAAGCGGTTATCGGCAGCTCACTGGGTCGAATCATGGCATCTACGTCGCGCCATTCGGTCACCACCTCCACTTGCGGAAATTGCCCCGGATCATTCAGGTTCATTTGAAGCTGCAGACCCGTTTCCAAAGAGCCCGAAAACTCCCATTCTACAAACGCTTTTCCCAATATGCTGCTTATAGGCGAGTTATTAATCACCCTGAGTCCGTCTTCCGCGGAGCCCCGCATGTATGCCTCGAGTGCCAATTGCATTTGGCGATTATCTGCCATCCAGGCTTCTACCGACAGGTAATCCACCTGAGTACCATAGAGGAGAGCGCTGTTGGCCCAAACGCTGACATTGGTGTCGTCAATCAGTACCACGCCGTCGAGATTAGTCACTTCAGGCCAAGCGTCATGATAATTAAGTTTGGTATCGGCAACATTGAGGAACAGTTGCACTGTGCGGTGAGCAGGTGCCGTCTTGAGGAGGCTACCTCGCCATAAAAATGCGCCTTGCTCGACCCTGCCTTCGCCTAAACTTACCCGCATCCAGTCCACCAACGATTTATTCAGAGTGCGTGGAATATACTTTGTGCGATGAATAGGGTAGCTATCTTCAAGCCCCACTAACAGGTCCATCTCTATGCCGACATCAGTCTTTGCAAATGGCACTGTAAGCCCAAAAATGGCCTTTGACGTACCTTCCACGCCACTGGCAACAATCTGGCTGCTCGACACCTTGAGTTGGTGAGTATCCCAGTCAATACCGATAGTGCCGTAAAAGTCATCGTAGAATAGCGGTTCCTCATACAGGGTGGGAAAATCGAGTGAGAACAACTGGCTATCCAATACCACCTCGCCGCTCCCCGGTTGCAACTTCACATAACCCTGAGCGGCATTGACCCCGGGCGCACCCTTCCATCCCTGCACTGAAAAATCCTCAAACCTGGCTTCGAAAGTCCAGCCCTGTGCAGGTTCCCGATAATCTTCGATGTGAAATTGCAATACCGGAAACTGACCCGCCGGTTGCAGAACCGTAAACACGTCCCTCAACCCCTTCGGCATTAAACCCCACTGGATCGCCAGCGTATTCAGAGGCCCAACATCCATCTCAGCCGCTCGTAGACGTATGGAATCGCCCCAGGAATCGAACTGCAATCTGGGTATCGAAAGCGCCTGCCCTTTCGCGCGCAGATTGAGATCGCTCACGTAGATAGTCCTACGATTACGTCGATCCAGCAGGCTTGCCTGAAGCGAGAGATAATCTACCGGTATAACGGCCTCTTGAGTCGGCGCTGCGACTTGGAGATTTTCTGCCTCCAGCCGAACTTCCAAGGTGGGCTCTCCGGACTGCCATCTAATCCAAGCCTCCAAGTTCAGCGCGCCATCAATATGCCAGTCCGTCAATGGTGAGGGCAGCAGGTCTCGCACAGACTCAAGTGAGGCCAGGGCAATATCGAGATGTAAATCTCCCGTATAGGTTCTCGAATCGAATGGATTACCCAACCCGTCAGCAGTCGCGGTTATCCGGGTTCCGGCGGTACTGACCATTGCCGCACTCACCGTCCTGCGGCGCCCCTCTCGCTGGAGCTTCAAGTCCAGGTCAAAGGTCCGATACTCCTGGCCCGGTAGCGCCACCCGCAAGGTGTTATCCACCAGCACCACCTCTTCTATATTGGCGAGAAAACTCTCCATCCACGGCACGAAATTACCACTCCCCCCCCCAAGGCCAGTAATTCTGAATCGTCCGTCCTCACTAACTTCACCCTGCAAGCTGAGTCTTTGTAGCTCCAGGCGCCTGCCGCGTAAACTACGTGCTCGCAGTGTACCCAGAATATCGAGGGCGAGGCGACCTGCGTTTAGCTCAACCGAAACCTCCTCACCCGTGGAGAAAGTAAGGCGCAGATCCCGCATCACCAGCTCCGGCGTAAAGGCATGCCACTCTCCAAGCACTTCACGCGCTTCAACCTTAAACGGCAGACGTTGATTCAATTGGGCGAGGATTTCCTGCTGATAAGCACCAACATTAGACATCAGAAAGCGTCCGAGGCTGACATAGACAGCCAGCAACACTACGCCGGCAACCAGCGCCGTCCACAGTATTTTGCTCAGTTTATTGAAGTAGCTGTGTTCCAAGTTTGCGCTCTTGCTCTGGTTAGTCTGCTGTTCGAAAGGCTCCGTTGAGCCTTAGAGTCGAACGGTATTCACGTATTCCTGACTATAAGTCGGATTGTCGGTAACAGTGCCGGTTTTACCATATTTTGCCTGTATATCGGCCAGTTTTATGGATTGCTCACCAGCAAATAAAAATCAGCCGCCACTCAGGTGTCCCGTGACACCGTGGCTGGCAAGCAATTGCCATGTTTCCGCCAAAGGTAGACCCACCACATTACTGTAGCTGCCCTTCATAGCGACAACAAAGGCGCCTGCAAGCCCCTGGATACCATAGCCGCCTGCTTTATCCCAGGGCTCAGACGTCCCCAGGTATGCCTCGCACATCTGCCGGCTCAGCGCGCGAAATGTTACCTCTGTTTCAACCTGAAGATTTTTGACGAGGCCACGATCGTATAGACTTACCGCTGTGACCACCTGATGGCTTCTGTCACTGAGGTGCTCCAACATCGTCATTGCGTGGTCGTAATTGCGGGGCTTGCCCAGCACTTGGCCATCGACAAGGACAATGGTGTCAGCCGCCAGTACAAGGACACAAGTGGGAAATCTGCCCGCAACTTCAGCGCCTTTACTTGCGGCCATGCGACTCACGTAGCTAAGAGCCTCCTCTCCGGCTGCAACCGTTTCGTCAATGTCTGCAGCCTCAACTTTGAAGCTCACGCCAATTTGGGTCAAAAGTTGGCTCCTGCGAGGTGAGGCAGACGCGAGTATCAACTGCTCGCGGGGAGCACTATCTAACCTCATAGTAACGACGCAAGCCACGCAATAGATGGAGCATTATGGGCCAGATCAACGCACTGGTTACCGCTGGCAATAAAAAGATAGCCGACTGCGCACCCGCCCCCTCTAAATTCTGCACCCATTGACAAATTAATTGCTGGATTCCAATCAGAATGAAAACCACCCCCGACTGCTGCAGCAAGCTAAAAACACGTAGTCGTTGGTACAAAATAGAAGTCAGCGACGCTATCGCCACCAGCGCAAAAGCATTCTGCCCCATCACTGCGCCCTCCAGAACATCTTCTACAACTCCGAGGATCAGGGCAGTAAGAATACCCACTCTATGTGGCAGGGCAATGCACCAGTAAATCAGCGCGAGACTAAGCCACTCGGGTCGCGCCCACTGCAACCAGGATGGGAAAGGGAGTACAGCCAGCACGAAAGCAATAAGAAAACTAACAACAATGACCCAATAGGCCTGGGGGCTATCGTCTAACATTATTGATCAGCAGTTGGAACATCAGCGTTGAAAACCAACAGGACGTGACGGCTGCGATCCAGCGCTGCCGTGGGACGGGCGAGTACCCGGGCAAAGGGCTGACCGGGGTCGCGTTCTACCGTGACAATCTCGGCAACCGGGTAGCCGACAGGAAAACGGCGGCCAAGGCCCGAAGACACTAGCAGGTCACCCTCGCGGATGTCCGTGGTCGCTGCAACGTGGTGAATTTCGAGGGCGTCCAGTGCACCCACACCTTCGGCTATTGCTCGCACTCCATTGCGATTTACTTGAACGGGCAGCGAATGGGTGGAATCGGTGATAAGAAGAACCCGCGAAGTCAGCTGGCTGACCTCTATTACCTGCCCCATAAGACCTTCGGCATCGATCAGCGGCTGGCCGATAAATACCCCGTCCCGCTCACCTTTATTCAGCACCAGTTGATGTCTTACCGGATCGGGTGACACTCCGATAAGCTCGGCGACGAGAACGTCGTCACGCAGCAGCGCGGTAGAATTTAGCAGCGCTCGCAGGCGCGCATTATCAGCATGTAATGAAGCCATCTGGTGAGAGCGCCCCTGAAGCAGCAATTTCTCCCGGCGTAGTCGTTCATTCTCTTCTTGCAGTGTCCCCCGGGAGCGGAGGTGTTCATCAAGCCATGCATTTATTTGACTCGGGATGTCGGCAACCCAATATACGGGTGTTAGCGCGTTATCCAGCACAGAGCGGGTGGTTTGCATACCATTGTAGCGAAGGTCCACCGTCATCAGACCGATGACTATCAGGGCAGTCACAAGAAGCCTCGGGCCGAGTTGAGATTCTTTAACGAATAGCGGCTTAATGACAGATTCCGTAAGTCCAGATCAACGCCGCCCGCACAATATTACTCAGTGGACAACAAATCTATGGTGCGTCTATCCATCTGCTCCATCGCCCGACCACCACCGCGTGCAACGCAGGTAAGCGGATCCTCGGCGACAATAACTGGCAGGCCAGTTTCCTCCGAGATAAGACGATCCAGGTCGCGCAGCAGTGCCCCGCCCCCGGTGATAACGATACCACTCTCGGCAATATCCGCCGCCAGTTCCGGGGGGGCTTGTTCCAGTGCAGACTTTACAGCCTGCACAATATTGGACAGCGGATCCTGCAGGGACTCGAGAATTTCGTCGCTGTTGAGGGTAAAACTGCGGGGGACCCCCTCAGCGAGATTGCGGCCACGGACATCGATTTCACGTAATTCACTGCCGGCAAAGGCGCAGCCTATCTCCACTTTAATTCGCTCTGCTGTCGCATCGCCAATGAGGCTGCCATAACGACGCCGTACATGCGAGACGATGGCCTCGTCAAAGCGATCGCCTCCCACGCGCACAGAATCGCGGTAGACCACCCCGTTAAGTGAAATTATAGCAACCTCGGTAGTACCACCGCCCACATCGACCACCATACAGCCGGTGGCTTCCTCAACATCCAGGCCCGCACCAATGGCCGCTGCCATCGGCTCTTCAATCAACCGGACCTCGCGAGCACCCGCGCTAAGAGCCGACTCACGAATAGCCCTTCTTTCCACTTGAGTCGACATGCAGGGCACGCAAACCAGAACACGGGGGCTAGGGCGAATAAAGCGGGTTTCGTGAACTTTGGCGATAAAATGCTGAAGCATCTTTTCCGTTACCTCGAAATCGGCAATTACGCCATCTTTCAGGGGTCGGATCGCGGTGATATTCCCCGGCGTACGGCCGAGCATGCGCTTAGCATCCTTACCTACCGCCTCGATCGTTTTCTGGCCGTTGTGAATTCGAATTGCAACGACAGAAGGCTCATCCAGCACAATTCCCT
>JBLIEI010000048.1:0-34175 GCA_047633055.1 Halieaceae bacterium
GCTATATGGTGCAAATGCTGGCCAAGCGCTCAGGTGCAATATTGCCGGTGATTACTGCGGAGTATAACGATCATTTGATCGAGCGTTTGCTAACGGAAAAGACCGTGAGTATAGATACCACCGCATCAGGCGGTAATACGTCATTGATGACACTGGTAGATGAAGACGAGTAAGTGTTCTGTCCCATCTGTAGCAGGGCGAGATTTGTTGGATCAGCGTGGTAAGGTGGCCCCTGAATTCAGCGTAAGATGCGGTATTATTACCACTAGTAAATTCGGCAGGCATTACAACAATGATCATAGCGCTAGGCAAGAAAACGACGATGGCCGCATTTCTTTTTTCTACAATGTCTTATGGCAGCATTGCACAAAGCGAATTTTGTGAGTTTATGGAAGAAAATTTGCTGCAAGACCCGATATTTGTTGAACGAGATGCAGCGGGGCATTTCAAATATTGGAGGAGTATTCAGCACGCAGGAGAGCCGTCCTTTGAAGTGGCCATTGATGATGGGGAGCTCACGATCAATAAGACTGGGACGGAGCCCTGGTTTTACTTCAGTCAAAACGTCGCGGCCGAAAAGCTTGCTGGGAAAAAACTGGCGCTTACCGCCGAAATGAAGCTTAACATGGACCGCCCGCCAACGAGATCTAAGCATTTTGTTAGTGGTAATGGGATAAATATAGTCGCCCGTTCGCAGGGACGGAAGCCGCTTTTGCGCTCAATAATGGATCATGACATTCGCAGTGGAAAGACTGATTGGTATCCAGTACAAGTCGTGATCAAACTCCCCAGAAACAGCGACACGGTGGAGGTAGGCTTCTCCTATCAGGCGAGTGGAACGTTCCAGGTTCGCAATCCTTCCTTTCAACTGGTGGACGAGTCCAGCAAGCCTTGTGCGGTTTCACCGAATGCTATCTTGGGTATTCCGCGAACGTCTTCAGGTCTGAGGTAGAACAAGTAGATTCCCCTTTACAAACTACAGACAACGAGGTTTTAAAACATGAGCATTGAGTACACCGCCATCAAATTGGTGAAACGCCCAGTACTAAATATCACCCCCGACCTGTTCGACGTGGTGAAAATGACCACATCTGAAATAAAAGACGGGCAAATTCTTATCAAACAAACCCATATGTCATTGGACCCGGCAATGAAGGGATGGATGATGCCTGACCGCGAGAGCTATATTCCACCGGTGGAATTAGGTGACGTGATGCGCTCAGGCGGGGTTGGCGAAGTGGTCGAATCAAAGAATGAACGTTTCCCCGTTGGCAGCCGCGTTTTTGGCCTGATAGGTTGGACCGAGTTCGCAGTCAGCGATGGCAATGGCATGAATCTATTGCCACCCGAAGTGCCTAGCGAAGCGGTGTTGAGCGTCTTGGCGACGCCGGGCTTAACCGCTTATGTTGGTTTGATTAATATTGGCAAACCCAACGCAGGTGAAACAATACTGATCTCTGGTGCGGCTGGTTCGGTCGGTTCTATAGTTGGCCAAATTGCGAAAGCAGAGGGCTTAACTGTAATCGGTACTGCCGGCACTGACGAAAAATGCCGATGGCTTACCGATGAGTTAGGCTTTGATGCTGCGATCAATTACAAGTCTCAAACACTTGCAGATGAACTCAGAACGGCAGCTCCGAACGGGCTAGATTTGTATTTTGAAAACACCGGTGGCACGGTGCAAAACCACGTGTTTCATCTGATGAACGCGCACGGCCGAATTATGGTCTGCGGCATGATCGCAGATTACAATGCAGAAGTACCCTCTGCTGGGCCAAACTGGATTCCAATCATCAAGAAACGGCTAATGATTCAAGGTTTCACAATCCCCGATCATTACGACGAAGCGCCTGAAGTGATGCAAGCCATGGCCAAGTATTTAATGGAAGGCAAAATCAAATACAGAGCTCATGTGCTTGAAGGTCTGGAAAGTGCCATTGACGGCATTAATTTATTATTTACTGGTGGCAATACTGGCAAGTTGATGGTCAAGCTATAAGTCTAGCTTTTTATTTTCGGCTATTTGAGAGTCGTCTCTATTACAGGGGTTTATTTGATTTAGGCTAAAGAATATCTTTGCTTGATCGGCTTAACGCACACACTCAAAATCCAGCATAACTTTAGCAAGATTTACTCGGATGCCAGGGAGTGGTGGCCGGGTACCAAAACTCAGATTAATCCCATTTTTTTGGACAAGTCGTTCAACTCCGAGATAAACGGATCATTGCTGGCATCGCGGTGTCGGGCGTACTCCGCGTCACTGGCTACCGCTTGCGCGGCGTCACTGCCAAAGAGCCGTTCGATGATCGCTATGCTCATATCCATGCCGGCCGACACACCAGAGGAGGTGACGACAGGGCCGTCGTCCACCCAGCGCGCTTCTTCGATCCACTCCACTTTGTCCGATTGCATCACCGAGAGGGCAAAAATCTGTTTATTGGAGGTTGCCTTGTGACCGTCCAGCACACCGGCCTTTGCTAGCAGCGCCGACCCGGTACAGACCGAGGCTGTTATTTGCGCTTGCTCTGAGCGAACTTTAAGAAATTTCAGTAGCGCCAAATTATCGAGTTCTGGGATAGTGCCATAACCTCCCGGGACCAGAATAATATCCAGCGCCGGCGCATCCTCGAAGTCATATTCGGCAATCACTTTTGGTCCACCATGGATATTACTTCCCAGGGCGGCAACCACCGGGCCCTTGTTTTGGGCAATCATTCTAATTTCAATTTTTTGGTCGGGCACCAGCGAAAACATTTCGAGTGGCCCAAACATATCCAGCATTTCAAAGCCGGGGTATAAAATCGCGCCAAGAGAGAGAGTTGATTCAGACATATGAAAGTTTCGTCACTGCTTTAGTAAGAAGGGGAATTTTGCCCTAATGGCAGCGCAGTATCCATCTTCAATTCCCGCAGCGCGATGTTGGAGCGAACCTGAGAGATTTGCGGCAGGCTGAATAAGAATTCCTCCAGAAATCGATCCAGTCCCTCGATGCTGGTGGTGACCACCCGGAGAATGAAGTCGGCATCACCGGTGGTAGCAAAACACTCCAGCACTTCGGGTCGCCCCATTATTGCCTGCTCAAAAGGGGTGGTACTTTCCTGCACATGTCGCGCCAGAGTGACGTGCACGAACGCGCATAAATTGAGCCCCAGGCGGTCGCGGCTGAGGAGTGCGGCGTAGCGCTCGATAACACCGCGCTCCTCCAGTGCTTTTACTCGCCGCCAGCAGGCCGCCGTGGAGATGCCGATCCCGTCTGCGAGCGCCTGGTTGCTGATGCGGCCGTGCTTTTGCAAGGTATCCAGTATTCGAAAATCGGTGCGGTCCATATGCTCAAGCCTCGATAAGATAGGATCATTCTTTAAATATGAATAAAGGGTAATTATATTCCAAAAAATATCGATTATGGGAGAAAAATCGAGAGATAATTTTGCTTACACTTCGATAAAGTTACGCTTCTACCATTCGTGCTACCTACCATCAACCAAGGTGCCATCATGACTGTGTTCGTTAATACCCCTGAACTTGACCAATACGATTTGCAGGACCGCTATAGCCGTAATCAGGGTCGGGTGTTTCTTACGGGTACTCAGGCGCTGGTACGACTGCCTATGGCGCAATGGGTCCTGGACCAGCAGCGTGGATTGAATACCGCAGGGTTTGTTTCCGGCTATCGGGGTTCACCGTTGGGTGGCTATGACCAGGAAATGTGGAGGGCGAAGAAATTTATGGCTGAGCACCAGATAGATTTTCTGCCAGCTATTAACGAAGACCTCGCTGCAACTGCAGTGATGGGCACACAGCAGGTGGAGAGTGCCGACGAGCGACAGGTCGATGGCGTGTTTTCAATTTGGTATGGCAAAGGCCCGGGGGTCGACCGAGCTGGCGATGCGCTCAAACATGGTAACGCTTACGGCAGTTCACCCACTGGTGGCGTGCTGGTGATAGCAGGGGATGATCACGGCTGTGTCTCTTCCAGCATGTCGCACCAGTCCGACGTGGCCTTTATGAGCTTTTTCATGCCCACGTTGAGTCCGGCCTCGGTGGCGGAGTATATTGAGTTCGGTCTATATGGTTTTGCTATGTCTCGCTACTCAGGTTGCTGGGTGGGGTTCAAGGCAGTGTCTGAAACGGTCGAGAGTGCCGCGTCGGTTGATTTGGCTTACACGCCCAATTATAACGTACCTGAGGACTACCAGGCCTCCGATTTGGGACTGCACTATCGCTGGCCGGATCTGCCGGGCCCGCAGATAGAAGCGCGAATGGTCGAAAAACTGGATGCGGTGCGCGCCTTCGCCCGGGCCAATCCTATTGATAAACGCGTCTACGATATTCCCGATGCGCGGTTTGGCATTATCACTACCGGCAAGGGTCACTTCGATCTAATGGAAGCGTTAAAGATGCTGGGAATCGACGAGGCGCGAGCACGCAACACAGGCATCGATATCTATAAAGTGGGTATGGTGTGGCCGCTAGAAACCAAAGGCGCACGCGCGTTTCTGCGGGGCAAAAAAGAAGTGCTGGTTGTAGAGGAAAAGCGCGGCATTATCGAAAGCGGGCTGAAGGAGAACCTCTATGATTACCAAGATGATAAGCCCAGCCGCATGGTCGGTAAGTACGACGAGGAAGGTGGCACCCTGATTCCCTGGTCGGGAGAGTTAAGCCCTACACTGCTGGCGCCCATTGTTGCCGCACGCATTACCCACGAATTCCCCGAGCTGAATTTTGATGCTGAATTGGCTGAGATTGTATCCAGCCGGGTCGATGTTCCCGTACCCACAGATGTCAAACGGACACCATACTTCTGTGCTGGTTGCCCCCATAACTCTTCCACCAAGGTCCCATCAGGCAGTAAAGCACTGGCGGGAATCGGCTGTCACTTTATGGCATCGTGGATGGATCGCGATACCGAGTCGCTGGTACAGATGGGTGGAGAAGGGGTTAACTGGGTGGGCAAGTCTCGCTTTCTTGGCAAACCGCACATCTTTCAGAATCTTGGAGACGGCACTTATTTTCACTCTGGATATTTGGCGATTCGTCAGGCAGTGGCGGCCGACACTAATATCACCTACAAAATATTATTTAACGATGCGGTCGCAATGACCGGTGGTCAGCCGGTGGATGGCACTATTTCGGTAGAGGCGATTGCCAACCAGGTTCGTGCAGAGGGTGTTTCCCGCATTGTGGTTGTCAGCGACGAGCCTGAAAAATACACTGACCCTAAATTGTTCCCCACTGGCGCCACCTTCCATCATCGCGATGAAATGGATGCGCTACAACGGGAACTGCGAGAAATATCGGGCGTGAGCGTGCTCATTTACGACCAGGCCTGTGCCGCGGAAAAACGCCGACGCCGCAAGCGCGGAACTTATCCTGATCCTGCCAAGCGCATGTTTATAAATGATGCCGTGTGTGAGGGTTGTGGTGATTGCTCCGTGCAGTCTAATTGCCTTTCGATTTATCCTGTTCATACTGATTTGGGTCGGAAACGTAAAATTGATCAGTCGTCTTGCAATAAAGACTATTCTTGCGTGAAGGGCTTTTGCCCAAGCTTTGTCACCGTCGAAGGCGGTCATCTGGCCAAAAAGCAGGCAGCTGAACCCGGTGAAGAGTTCGATAGGCAACTCGCTGCCCTGAATACGCCTGTGTATTCGACCTTGGATGAAAGCTACGACTTGCTGGTGGCAGGTGTCGGCGGTACTGGTGTGGTTACTGTTGGAGCCTTGATCACGATGGCAGCACACTTGGAAAGTAAGGGTGCCACGGTGCTCGATTTTACTGGTTTTGCGCAGAAGGGCGGCGCTGTCATCAGCCATATCCGGCTGGGCCGCACGCCGGCTGAACTACACCAGGTTCGAATTGCCGACGGCAGGGCGGATGCGGTAGTGGCCTGTGATGTGGTCGTGGGTACTGACCCGCGCACATTGAAAGTACTGGCACGGGATAGGACGAGGGTGCTGGTTAATCACACCGAAGTTCCCAGTGGCCAGTTTGTGCAGAATCGCAACGCTGATATACGGATGGATGAAAGACTCAAAGCGATTGGCGCCGCCGTTGGTGAGAACAACCTCAGTGTGATCGAAGCGAACGCCCTGATGGAGCAGCTGATGGGCCATACGGTGTACTCCAATGTCTTTATGCTTGGCCACGCCTGGCAGCAGGGCCTAATCCCTGTGTCGGAGCAGGCTCTTACGCGTGCCATCGAAATTAACGGCGTGGCTATCGAGGAGAACATGCGGGCGTTCCGCTGGGGGCGAATTGCCGCTGGCAATGTTCAGTACGTGATCGATGCTGCGCGACTGCCGGAACGTGTGGTGACTGAAAAAACGCTGGCACAACTTATCGAACACAGGGTCGCTTTGCTGGTGGACTATCAAAACCAAAGCTATGCTAATACTTATCTCGCGTTGGTCGGCAAAGTTCAGACGGCAGAAGAGGGGCTCGCTGGTGAAGAGCTGCCTTTGACCAAAGCCGTGGCAACTTATCTGTATAAGTTGATGGCCTACAAAGATGAGTATGAAGTGGCGCGGCTGTACAGCAATGGTGAGTTCCGGCGCAAGCTGGCCCAGACCTTCAGTGGAGACTATACGCTGAGCTTCAACCTTGCGCCGCCGATTTTCAACCGCGAACTTGATGAACAGGGTCGACCCCGCAAAATCCAGTTTGGCGCCTGGATGCTTCCCGCATTCGCTTTGCTGGCCAAAGGCAAGTTCCTGCGTGGCACTGCTCTGGACCCCTTTGGTCGTTTTCAGGATCGACGGGAGGAGCGAGAAATAATTGTCGAATACCGGCAGCTTATTGATACGCTTGTAAGTGGGTTAAGCCAGGGAAACATATTACTGGCGATAGCCTGTGCCGAATTGCCTGACCAGGTCCGTGGCTACGGTCCGGTCAAATCTGCGTCTATTGTAGTGTTTCGTCAAGATCTGGCGGGTGCCCTACATCGCTTCCGCAATCCAGCCGCCATCGTGCATATTCAGGAGTTGGCCTGAATACCTCACTGGCTGCCGTAGGCCCTAGAGGTACCCTGCTGTGAGTTCTTCAGACACCGACCACAGCTGCTTTGCCATTTCACCGTCATAGGTAAACGGTGTTTCACCTTCATTCATCTGACAGTCGGCGAAGTAAAAACCCCGTACCCCCTCAAGTTCCGGATTACTAGCGACATAGCAGCTGGTCGCTGCGCCCTCTGGAATTGACTTCATAAACATCCAACCCAGATACTTGGCGGCGATTTGCTGCCAAGTTGGCAAGTGTTTGCCCAAGTTGGTGGAAATCACACCAGGATGGACACTATTGGAGGTGGCAGAAGTGTCTGAAAGTTGTCTCGCCAGCTCAAGCGAACACAGGGCATTGGCCAGTTTGGAGACGCCATAGGCTTGCCAGGGTTTATAGTGTTTGCTGCCATCGAGATTGTCGAATTCAATGCCATTTTCAGCTCTGCGATGCGCCAGTGAACTGAGGATCGTGAAGCGGCCCTGTGGTGCAGCCAATACCTGCTCCCGCAGTTGATTGATGAGGATAAAGTGCCCCAGATGGTTGATCGCAAACTGGCGCTCCACACCATTGGTAATTTGCAGCTCGGGTAAAGCCATAATGCCCGCGTTGGTGATCAGGCCGTCCAGCGGAACGTTTAACCCTTTGATTCTGTCGGCACAGGCAACCACGGAGTCCCAGTCGCTCAGGTCCAGAAACATGGGTGTGGTGTGCCCCCCTATAGCAGCGCAGGCGACGTCAGCCTTTGCTTGCGTGCGGGCGATGCCAATCACATGAGCGCCGCGCAGCGCGAGCACCCGCATTGTTTCTTGGCCCAGCCCGGAATTAGCGCCGGTGATGGCGATAGTTTGACCGTTCAGATGGATGCCTTCAGTAACCTCTTCCGCAGTAGTGTCGCTGGAGAAATTGTTAGTCGGCGGTGGTCTGGAGTTAATCTGTGCCAGAGCCGTGATCGGCAGGGCGCTAAGAATCGCCATAGTTGTGATTGCCTGTACTACCTGTCTGCGCTTGAAAAGTGGATGGGTCATCTCGGTTTCTCCGCTCGAATTGCTATACATTGAATGTAAAGTGGCCAGAAGTGGCTGTCGACCCTTGTAGTGAAATTATTGGTTTGCGCAGGTACGGTTACTTTGGTGTGGCATGGCTAATGACTTGATACTCTGGTACGGTCTGTGTCTTGTCGCCAACAGAGGCGAGATTGGCTTTGTGGATCAGCGACTATTCGATATACAAATCTTTTGAGAGACGGGGAAAACATGAAATCTAAGAATACAACTTACTACAGTCTGATAGCAGCTTTGGCAGTCTTTACTTTGGGTCTTACCGCTTGCGGCGGTGACACAGGTAGTGATGCCGGCACCACTATTCAGGAGACTATGGGGGACGACACTGGCGATGCAATGTCAGATGCCGCTGATACAGCTTCCGATATGGCCAGTGATGCTGGCGACGCTGTCTCCGATGCCGCAGATGCCACTATGAAAATGGCCGACGATGCTGCCGGCGCTGTCGGTGAAGCGGCTTCAGATACTGCTGATTCAGCAGATGACATGGTAGATTCTGCCGAGGAAATGGCAGATGGCGCAGCCGCCAATATGGCAAAAGAGACGGAAGGCCTGAGCTTAGGCAAGTAACTCTGGATTGTCCCTGCTGCTCGTCACGATCAGCGGGGCATTTCAAACTTTCGGTTCCAACTGATGACTCAAGATTAGCTATGGCAAAACGGAAATTTGCCGTTTAGGTCTTTATTTGCCCGTCTATCAGAAGATAGTAGTTGCAAGCTTCCAATTGTGATAAATTTTTACTCTATGTATAGAAAACGATTGTTGTTTGTGACCCCGCAATTACCTCAGGCAATTCAGGACTCGTTGAATAACGGCAGTTGGCAGGTATTGTCACTGCTGGCAAACGAGTACGATGTCGCTCTGGCCTGCCCACTGGCGAGTGATGAAGAAGAATCTGCACACCAACTTTGCGAACGCCTTGGAATCTCCAACTGCTTTCACGGCGCGGTTGATCTAAAACCGTCTAGGCCGGAGGATTTGCAAGCGACGACGACAGTTAAGTGGGGCCAGGCGTTCAGTAGTGATCTTCGCAGCCGAATCGAGCAGGTGTCTGGCGATTACGATATTTTGGTTATCGATCATTTCGTTTCCTTCTTTTACTTGCCGACGAATTTTCAAGGCTTAAAAGCCTATAACGCCCACGCCGCTCATTTTGATCGCAATGACAAGGGACCCGATTCAAGCGGCTTTTCTATGACCAGATTTTTTGGCAATGTAGAGCCTCAACATTTGCGTAAAAAAGAGGTTCAGGCCTGTGGTCAGGTGGACCTGGTGTTTGCTCAACCTGAGGATGCGGCGGCACTGTCGGATGCGGGAGTGCCTTTTGGTAAGTTACAGTTTTCTTTGACCGGCCAGCGTAGCTACCCCCCAGGGAAAAGTCAGACCTTTAATACCACCAATAAACAGCTGGGTTATGTCGGATATCTGGGCGACAAGAGAAATGTCAGCAGTTTGCTGTGGTTTATTCGCAACGTCTGGCCGATCGCCTTGCAGCAGCATCCCGAGCTGGAGCTTCATCTCCAGGGTAAAGACCCAGATTTGCGCCTGCTGACAGCGGCAATGGACTTCCCTAATATTATCTTTCATACCACCCGGGTGTCCTCGGATCTAAGGCCTCTGGACTGTCGCATTGCCATTGATCCTTTACTCTATGAAGATCACGCCGAGGCCAAGTTGGTCAATGCGCTAATTAGGGGAATACCCACGCTCACGACGAGTATGGGAGCAAGTAAGAGTACCCTTAGGGATGGTGATGGGGTTTTAGCCGCCGAGGGTGCCCACGAGATGGCTAGCCAAATCCACCAGTTGCTCACCAATAAACCCCTGTGGAACACGCTCCACCGGAAGGCCCAATCTGTGCTCAGCCAGCGATTGCCTTACCACCACACCTTCTATAGCATGCGTAAGGCAATGGCAGGTTATCCTGCTCTCAGCCCCGCTTAATAATCGCTGCAGCGTGTTGCATGCCGGTTAATGGTAATCACCCGATTAAAGTTACCTCAGGCGGCACGTGTTGTCTCAGCACGATTTGGCTATAATTGTGTCACCACCCTCCTATAGGCGTTACCTGCTGTGACTGAAAAATCTTTAATCCCCTCGGTTCAAATATCAAGCGGCGACAAGTTCGTGAATGACAGAGGCATCACCGCAATCAAGGATGGCATCAAGAGCAGTAATCGTCAGGGTACACGCCCTCCGAAACCTGCTTGGCTGCGTATCAAGGCCCGCGGCGGTGAAACCTATGAGAAGGTTAAGGGGATTGTCCACGAGCATAGACTGTCGACGGTTTGCGAAGAGGCTAAATGTCCCAATATGAGCGAGTGTTGGAGCGCCGGTACTGCAACTATCATGTTGATGGGTGATGTCTGCACACGGGCCTGTCGCTTCTGCGCAGTCAACACTGGCAACCCTAATGGTTGGCTGGATCTGCAGGAACCAGAAAATACTGCCCGCTCGGTTAAGTTAATGGGACTTAAATATGTAGTTCTTACCTCGGTCAACCGTGATGACCTCGCAGACGGCGGCGCTGGCCACTATGCCGCGTGTGTCAAACGGGTCAAAGAGCTTAACCCTGACACGGGCGTAGAGGCGTTGACGCCCGACTTTCTTGGTGCACTGCGAGATGTTGAAACTGTTGTCGATTCAGGCATCGAAGTTTTTGCGCAAAATGTAGAGACGGTGAAGCGGCTTACACATCCGGTGCGAGACCCGCGGGCCACCTATGAGCAAACGCTTGCAGTGTTGGCTCACGCCAAAGCCTATAGTCCCGCGGTGTTAACTAAAACCAGCGTGATGTTGGGACTTGGAGAGACAGAGCAGGAACTCGCAGAGACTATGGACGATCTGCGGGCGGCGAATGTAGATGTCCTTACCTTGGGTCAATACCTGCAGCCTACAGTAAACCACTACCCCATAGATCGCTATGTTACTCCTGAAGAGTTTGAGAAGTACCGCGAGTGGGGGTTGGATAAAGGTTTTATGGAAGTGGTTAGTGGCGTGTTAGTGCGTTCCAGCTACCGAGCGGAGCAGGTGCTACAAAAAAATAATGTTGGGTTGAGCCAGTAGCACGGCAGCGTGAGACTGCCCCGATTGCTGTGCCTACCTACTGTGTACCCGGTCCAGTCCCTCGCGAATACTTATCGCCCAACCGGTGAATATCCGGCGCACCTCGGCTTTGTTAGAGACGCTGTTATTGGAGCCCCAGTGACTGTTGCTGCCGCGTACATCTTTGGCCAGCCCGATAACTTCGCCAGTTTCAGAGTCACCATAAACCACCGCAACTGCAATTGAGCCAGCCCCATCCGTGTAAACTTGGTTTCGACCTATGGGGCGAGAGTGATTATCATCCTTTGGCCCAGTGGGTGCGATGCCGGTAATCATAGCGGCGATTTCAAGCACATCGTCCCCGGCGGTATCAACCACTTCATAGCCGCCTTTCTCTTCCAGCTGTTTTACCATGGCCTCATGGTAGATGTTTTGTAGCCCCACTTTGTCCTCTTCAGTGAGTTCCCAGTCCCTGTTTCTAACGGCAGAACCACTGTTGCTCGGTTGTTTGATTTCAATTTTGTTCACGCCCAGTGGTCTCACTAGCACTTTGTTGTACTTGGCCAAGTCGGCATCAGGGTCTACATAGGCAAGTTGGGCCCGGGAATTGTCGACGCGATGCAGTGTTTCCATTACGATCTCCGCATTCTCGCCTGTTTGGACTTGCGGCGTACCGGTGCATGCATTAAGTACCAGCGCGGTGCTGATTACGGCTATCAGTGTGTGATACATAAACTCTTCCTTATTTTTATCTGTGAAATTTAGTGGTGTAGAGTTAATCTTTCCGGAACGCGCAATCTTAGCCAGTTTTATGCCTGAATCCAAGTTAATCCAAGTCCTTGATGATCGCCCTGTGCTGGGCATTAGCTTTGGCAATGTAACACTCTTTCGCCTCGATCGGTTGGGCGGGGTTGCTCCTGGCAATAAGCGTTTTAAGCTGGAAGGGTGTATGCAGTCGCTGGCGACTCCCCCTGCACAAATTTTGTCTTTTGGTGGTGCTTGGTCCAATCACCTGCACGCCCTGGCGCAGTGGGGGAAAGAGCGCAACGTGGCGACGGTGGGAGTGGTGCGGGGAGAGCGGCACGAGCATCTCACCCCCACACTCGAGGATTGTATCGAGTGGGGCATGATTCTGGAGTTTGTGTCGCGCAGCGACTATCGCCGGCGCGGTGACCCGAATTTTCTAAACCAGCTGATCGCGCGTTATCCAGGCACTGTAATATTGCCTGAGGGCGGGGCCTCAGCCGGCGGAATGCTGGGCTGTACCTCCATTGCAGATTTAATGCTGGCAGCAGGCATCCCGTCGGGTCCGGTACTGCTTGCCGTTGGCACCGGTACCACGCTCGCAGGCATCGCCCTGGGGTTTGGGCGCAGTGGCGAAGCGCAAAGGGAGCTCATTGGCATATCGGCTCTGCGTGGTGCCGATGATCTGCTGGCATCTATTCAGGCTATACTCATTGGTCGCGGCAAAGCAGCGCGCTGGCAATTACTGCAGGAGCATCATTGCGGAGGCTTTGCCCGGGTTAACGCGGGTCTGCGAGAATTTATGTTGGAATTTGAAGCAGTGCATAATGTCTTTCTGGAGCCGGTGTACACCGGCAAGGTTCTTTATGCGATCCACCAGCTTAGGTCCCAGGGTGTTTGGGACCCACAGCAATCACTCGTGGTGATCCATACGGGCGGGCTACAGGGGCGGCGAGGTTATCCCTGGCTATCCTCTTCAGGCGAGTGAAATGATCGGCCAGTTATCGGGCGTGACAAAAAACCGGCTTTGCTCTTCGTCGCCGCCGCCGAAGCCTGCCAGGAGTAATGGGCGTTCGGACGACTGAAAGTGCTGCAGGAGGTATTTTTGTTGCGTTTGTGGGGTCCTGAGATCAACATCTTTTCGTAACGCCGGTGCAAGCCATTGCAGGCGAGGCAGCAGTGCAATGTCGCTCCACTTGTGAGCGTCCAGGCACGCCTTCCAATCACCGATCTTGATCCACCGGGCCAGCCTGCGCTGGTTATTGTGCGCGTGGGGCGGGGGTGTTAGATTACTGTCTTGGGTAAATAGCCAGCCTTTCATTTCTACTTCGGTAGCGAGCTCGCTGATGCCAAGTTCTGCGAGCATTTCTTTCGCCACCGTCCGTTCAGATAACCGGATCTGGCGTTGCATCATATGGTCGATCTTCAAATCCAGGCGATCTCGGCAATTAGGCCCTAGCCAGTCGCGCCATTGACTGGGGTCGTCGCCGGTTCCAGGCGAGTGGCTGAGAAAGTACTTCACCGCCAATTCCAGGTGAAAATGGCGCTGTCGCTGATGGCAGAAATACAGACAGTCGAATTCACCCAGGGTTCGCCCTCGATCCCTCACCGCAAGGTTGTGGGCTGTAAAGTCTACACGGGGGTCCTCGCGGAGGAAGAAATGCCAAAGGTGTTCGAAATATAGACCAAGTCGAGTGTGCTTCTTGCTGCCCAGGTGGGCGAGTAAATTCTGCGGCTCGCTATCGAGTTGCATCAGCCATTGGCGGCGATCATCGTTCATGCCCAGCCCGCAATTCTCCACATTATGATTGTCATCTGCCAGCTTTCGGCTGTGCACAATCGCCGGGGAGAAACACGCCCATGCCAGGTCTCTGACATAGCGGTTTTCTAGATTGATATTCAACTCGGGCATATCCGCACTTCCAGGAGGTTTCATGGTTATAATAACAGCCTCTATCACTCTTGGTTGTGAGCATTATGCCAACATCCTTTCAGCGCATCGGCCTGCTGGGCAGAAGTCAGCGAGACGGACTCGAGCCGGTTTTGACTGAACTGCTCGATCTGCTGCGAGAGCGCAACCTTGAAATATTGCTTGAAGACCACCTGCATCAACTGGTGCCCAGCGAGGGGGTGGCTCTGGTCAGCGAAGATGAATTGGGACAGCAGGCTGACCTGGCCATTGTAGTCGGGGGCGATGGTAGCTTGCTCGGAGCGGCCCGAACACTGGCCCGCTACAATACGCCAGTACTGGGGGTTAACCGGGGTCGTCTGGGTTTTTTGACGGATATCAGTCCGGATGAACTTGGTGAGCAGGTTACAGCTGTTTTGGACGGCGATTATAAGACCGAAACGCGCTTTTTGCTGGACGCTGAAGTTTTGCGCGATGGCGTGTCCGTGGGCAAAGCTGATGCCCTCAATGATGTGGTTGTTAACTCCGGCACCTCCGCGCAAATGATCGAGTTTGAGCTGTATATCAATGATGCGTTTGTGTATCGGCAACGGGCAGACGGTCTTATTATCTCTACTCCCACAGGATCAACTGCATACTCTTTGTCTGGAGGCGGACCGATAATGCATCCTACTCTTGACGCCATCGTTCTAGTGCCGATGTTCCCCCATGCCTTGAGCTCTCGGCCCATCGTAATTGACGGCAATAGTGAAATCCGCATCGATATTCTGGAGCGCAACGGCATTCATCCACCCGTTACCTGTGATGGGCAGGTGATTATGACGTCCCAGCCCGGAGATTCGGTTACTATTCGCAAGAAGGTACATCGCCTGACTCTCCTGCATCCGCTGGGTCATGACTTTTACGCCAGTTGTAGGGATAAACTGCACTGGGGCAACGCGCTGGGTAACTGAATGTCCTTTCCATACACCGCTCTTAGCGTCGACATTGAAGAAGATTTGCTGCCGCTGACAACGCTCCTGCACGAACGAGGCGTCGCTCATCGCATCTTTGAAGAAGGTGGCCATCAGGTCGTCCGTGTTGCCGAAGAGAGTCACGTCGAACCGCTTCGAGCCCTATACCGTTCCTGGCGAGATGGTGACGTTGGGATTGAACTTGCGCCCTCGTCCCAATCACCGCAACCTGCAAAAATCCGCAGTGCCGGGTTGCAGGCGCCAATGACTACGGGGTTGATTGCCCTCTCTGTTGCAGGATTCCTCCTGGTCTATGCCAACGCGCCGGTAACATGGCTGGCGCAGCTGACCTTTTCGCCGTTTACCGTGCGTGATGGCCAGATACTATTCAGCGAGACAGATGGCCAATACTGGCGCCTGGTGACCCCCGCGTTTCTGCACTTTGGTTGGCTGCATATTGTCTTTAACAGCCTTTGGTTATGGGAGTTGGGATCTAAGGTCGAGAGAACCATGGGCGGCGGTAATATGCTCGGCCTGTTTCTGGTGATCGCCACAGTCTCGAATAGCGTACAGTTCCTGTTCGGAGGAGCGGCTATTTTTGGCGGTATGTCTGGGGTAGTCTATGGCCTGCTGGGTTATTGTTGGGTAGGCGCCAAAGTTCAGCCTCGTTGGCAGTTCCAACCGGCCACTCCAGTCATGCTGTTTATGGTGGGTTGGCTGGTGATCTGCATGTTGGGAGTGGTCGAGGTGCTGGGGTTTGGTGCAATTGCCAATGCGGCCCATGTTGGCGGTCTGCTTGCCGGCGCTTCACTGGGTTTACTTTTTGGCTTGCTGTCTCGTTTTAGTATGCAGCGCTAAACGGGACAGTTACTGGTTGCGGCAGGTATAATCACTTTCATTCTTGTGTGCTGAGACACTCCATGGACTATCAACAACTAATCGACACAATGTCACCGGAAGTCTATCGCAACCTACGGCGTTCGCTCGAAGTGGGTCGCTGGCCTGATGGCCGAGAAATGAGCGGCGAGCAGCGCGAACACACTATGCAGGCCGTTATCGCCTGGGGCGAAAAGCATTTGCCCGCCGAGGAACGGATCGGCTATATCGACCGCGCTCGCAAGACAGGGAAGTCTTGTGATGACCCAGAAGAAACGCCGCTCAATTGGCAGAACTAATCAGAGGAGATGTCAGTGACAACACTATTGGGCGAGGGTGGTGCGCGAAAAATGCGTACCGATCTACAAGACCCGGTGCAGTACACGCTGTGGTTGGGAGATGCAGAAATTCCCGTCAACCAATATCTTGGACGGTCTCTGCAGCTGAGCTATAACGGCCAGATCAACTGTATTCACTGTGACCGGAAAACCAACAAGAGTTTCAGTCAGGGTTATTGTTACCCGTGTTTCAGACGCCTTGCGCAGTGCGACAATTGTATTGTCAGCCCAGAAAAGTGCCATTATCACCTGGGTACGTGCCGAGAGCCGGAGTGGGGCGAAGCCAATTGCATGATTGACCATGTTGTCTATCTCGCTAATACCTCTGGTATCAAGGTGGGCATAACTCGGGGGACTCAAGTGCCTACCCGGTGGATGGACCAGGGGGCGACCCAGGCTCAACCTATTTTTCGGGTGAGTAACCGGCTACAGTCCGGATTGGTTGAAACGACCTTCGCCGCCCATATCGCCGATAAAACCAATTGGCAGGCGATGCTCAAGGGCGATAACGCTCCTGTTGACCTCGAAGCGGAGCGGCACCGGCTTATGGCGGAGTGTGCGGGAGAAATCGAGGCGCTACAAAACACACATGGGCTGCAGGCGATATCGGTGCTGGAGGAAGCAGACGCTTTCAGTATTCGCTATCCCGTTCTGGAACACCCCACTAAAGTTAAGTCATTCAATCTCGACAAGGCACCTTTGGTAGAGGGCACCTTGATGGGTATCAAAGGTCAGTATCTGATTTTTGATACCGGCGTGATCAATATTAGAAAGTATGGCGGCTACCACTTGGCGCTGCACGCACTCTAGGAACTAACATGCGAGACGCAAAACCCAGTACGATTTATCTTAGCGACTATCAGGTGCCCGATTACCTGATAGACACCACAGAATTGTCTTTTGATCTGCACGAAGATCACGCCATTGTCAGGTCCAGACTGGTCATTCGTAGGAATGAGTTGGCGGGCGATCCCAGCAACAGCGAGACTGCCCCGGGGTTGCATCTCAACGGACGAGAGCTGGAATTACTGGCACTATCCATCGATGGTCGGGCGCTGAATCCGGGCGAATATGTTGTTTCCGAGCAACACTTGCTCATTCACAGTGTTCCGGAATCTTTCGAACTGTGCTGTACCACCCGAATTCTTCCGCAGGACAACACCTCCCTGGAAGGACTGTACAAATCTCGGACCATGTTTTGTACCCAGTGCGAGGCGGAGGGCTTTCGGAAAATCACTTATTTTCTGGATCGTCCCGATGTTATGTCGGTCTATACAGTGACCATCGAGGCTAATCAAGCGCTCTATCCAGTGCTGCTTAGCAATGGCAATCTGGTGTCAGAAGAGGTTGTTGATCCAGATCGCTACAGGGTGACATGGCACGACCCTTTCCCCAAGCCCGCGTATTTGTTTGCGCTGGTTGCCGGCGACCTTGAGTACATAGAGGATAGCTTTGCTACCGTCAGCGGTAGACAGGTGAAGCTAAAAATCTACGTCGAGGAAAAAGACATAGGCAAGTGCGATCACGCGATGGTCTCTTTAAAAAAATCCATGCTCTGGGACGAGGAGGTGTTTGGTCGGGAATACGATCTGGATATCTTCAATATAGTAGCGGTGGACGACTTTAATATGGGGGCGATGGAAAACAAGAGCCTCAATATTTTCAACAGCTCGTGTGTGTTGTGCAGTCCCGAAACAACGACTGATATGGGTTTCCAGAGAGTAGAGGCTATTGTTGCCCACGAGTATTTTCATAACTGGTCGGGCAATCGCGTTACTTGTCGTGACTGGTTTCAATTGAGCCTGAAAGAGGGCTTTACTGTTTTTCGCGATGCTCAGTTCTCGGCGGATATGGGGTCGCGTACCGTTAAACGGATAGAAGACGCTACGATTTTAAGGACAGCGCAGTTTGCGGAAGATGCGGGGCCGATGGCGCACCCGATTCGTCCTGACTCCTTTATCGAAATTTCCAACTTCTACACCGTCACCGTTTATGAAAAAGGTGCAGAAGTGGTGAGAATGATCCACACCCTGTTGGGTGCTGAGGCTTTTCGCCTGGGCTCTGACCTGTACTTTGATCGTCACGATGGCCAGGCTGTTACCTGCGAAGATTTCGTCAAGGCGATGGAAGATGCTTCAGGCGTAGACCTGGGCCAATTCCGCCGTTGGTACTCTCAGGCCGGCACGCCGTTGTTGCAAGTATGCGATAGCTACGACGAAGTCAATGAAACTTACAAGCTCGTGGTAGAGCAGAGTTGCCCGGCTACGCCTGGGCAGCCAGACAAAGACCCGCTGGTTATTCCCTTAGCCATGGGCTTGTTAGGAGATGCTGGCAACTTGCCTTTAAGACTGATGGGTGAGATACCGGATACCGAAACCGCAGATAATACCCACAAGGTCTTGATGGTAGACCAGAGTAGGCAGGAGTTTCATTTCGAGCAGGTGAAAGAGCGGCCAGTGCCTTCCCTGATGCGCGGCTTTAGTGCACCTGTAAGATTGGCGTATCCGTATTCCAATGCTGACTTGCAGGCTCTCATGAGGCGTGATGGTGATGGATTCGTACGCTGGGACGCGGCTCAACAACTGGCGGTCAATGTCATCCACGAGGTCGAGTGTGCAATCCAGGCTGATGGCTGTGTCGCAGTGGACACTCTTTTGACTGACGCTGCCGGCCAGCTACTGGCGGATACCAGTTTGGATCCCGCCATGGTGTCCGCCATGCTGACTCTCCCAGGTGAAAACTATCTTGCAGAACTGGCCAGTAGAGCGGGTGGGGCAAATATTGAAACCATTAATAACGCGCGATCGGTGGTTAAGCAGAAAATCGCGCAGGAGCAACAAGAAGCGCTACTGGACTGTTATAAGCGACTTGGGTCAACCGAGGTCTACCAGCCCGTCGCAGGTCAAATAGCCGCTAGGAGCTTGCGAAATACCTGCCTTGGTTATCTAGCGGCTAACCGCGGCCCAGGATTAGAGCTCGCCCAACGACAGTTCGAGCAAGCGACTAATATGACGGACCGGTTAGCGGCACTGGGTGTATTGGCATTTGAGGGCGATGAGCAGCAGCGCGAAAACGCGCTTGCAGCTTTTTATGTGGATTGGCGGCATGAATCGCTGGTGATTAATCAGTGGTTTCAGGTGCAGTCATCAATCCCCGGTATCGATGCCTTGGTGCGAGTAAAGGCACTGATGCAGCACCAGGATTTCGACTTCAGAAACCCCAATAAGGTACGCGCCTTGATTGGTAACTTTGCCAGTAATAATCCCCTCAACTTCCACCGTCGGGATGGTGAGGGTTATAAATTTCTTGCAGATATGATTGCTGAATTGGATGCGAGAAACCCTTCCTTGGCTTCCCGCTTACTGAATCCGTTGACCAAGTGGCGTAATTATCAGGGGCGAGAACAGCTGATGCGAGCGCAGCTTGAGCGATTGGCCGCGATGTCTGATTTGTCGCCGGATGTGTTCGAGGTGGTGAACAAATCCCTGGATTGATCAGTTAAGGGCGTTATTTCCTGCAGGGCCGCCATCGGAACTGCAGGTCGAAGTAAACGTCTACGCGGGATACAAGCTTAACTCTGCATCTGCGGCGGCAGGCCTGTGTCGCTCACGCTTACGCAGCCGCTTCACAATTTCAGTTAAGCTATCGCCCCGCCATGGATCGTTATCGCCCCGGTACAGTGCAGCGTCCAACTCAGTGCTGGCCGCTCGCAATTCGGCATCATTAAAGGCAGTGTTGAGGTCCTCAAGTGTCACTATCCGGCTAGCCGGCCACAACGCCGTTCCCCAGCGGATGAGTCCCTGTCGACTTTGACTACAATGACCCGAGGCGCAGGCCGCGACCAAATTTTTATAGGCCTGGGCTTCATTTGGGCTGTGTTCGGCTTGCGACTTGTCTGTCGTTGGGGCAACGCGCTGCGTTCGCCACCAAAAAATCAGCGTCAGCAGCCAGCCAGCGCCGCAGACTACTGCGGCCAGCTGCCAGACTCGCGGCTCAGTAGCGTTGGCAGACTGTGCCACGGCTAAAGAAGGTTGATCTGCGACTGGCGGGCGCATTGGTTGCCCCATATTCTCAACATTGGCTGGAGCAACCACAATTTGTCTGGCCGGTAGCGTCGCAAACCTGACTTCCTGAGCCTGCGTATCCCACCAGGGGACTCTAATCTCAGGGACTTCCCAGCTCCCGGCTCGTGTGGGTACCAGTGCGGCGCTGTCTTGCCTGGAGCCCAGTAGACCGGTGCCTACTTCGGTATCACTGATGATAGGCTGATCTGGATAGTATTTAAGGCCGTCGACCGAGGGGAACAGAATAGGCGGTAGTTGCGCTCCCTGCAGGCCCTCGCCACTAATACGAACGGTACGGGTCACCGACTCGCCGGCCTTTAATTGCTCTGGCGACACAGACCAGCTTTCTTCCAACGTGACTCGCTGGGCCGGCAACCAATCTCCGGTTGGATAATTTTCGGGTCTTGGCATTACTTTTATCTTTATAGCATCGGATGTCAGGCGCAGAGGTTTGCCATTACTGGCGTCAAACAGACTGCGTCGAGAACTGCCTTCACGACCGGTGAAGGTTTGTGCAGGAATTTCGAGGCTGCCACTTTGCTCCGGGAAAATGGCATAGCGAACCTCGTGTATTAACCACTGGCGCCCGTCAATTGTCCGCTGAAACGATTTTTGTTCCAATTGTTTGACAAAGGCGTTGTCCAGAGTGACCTCGGAAATACTACGCCCATCCAAGTTTATAGATTGCTGGATGCGCAGGGTAAGTAAGACCTGACCCTGAACATAGACCTCGGAGCGGTCGACCTCGGCTTCAAAAATTACCCGCGCCTGGCCGGCTTTTATGGACACTGGTGGCCCCACCGCGACCAGCAGCATATTGGATTCTGTATTCCCGACCCTTAACGACGGAACCCTTAATGTACCCTCTCTCTTGGGGCTGATATCCAGCATTACCAGGCGGGTGCGGGTGCTCTGGCCGTTGATGATACTCGTGTTGATGCTGGTTGAGCGGCGCAGAACATCAAAGTCTGACAGTAGAGGGCGCAAGTCAATATTATTGATATTTTCGTTACCGCGGGTGCTGATAGTGAGCTGAAGGGTGTCACCCATAACGGCCTGATCACGGTCCAGGCTGGCGGTCACCTGCGCACTAACCTGCCCGCCGGCCATTATCAAGAGCAACATGAGCAGCTGTCCGATTCGACTACCAATTGCGGTCATCGTTGTTCCTTGTGTTTTCTGACTGTCGCTGTTGACTCTCGTAGCGAAATTTCTCTCGCAGCAGACCTGATGGGTCGTCGGGCACCCTTCGTAACCACTGTTCCATGGCTTGCTCTTTTTCCTGATCTTCGGCAGAAGGCTCTGCCTCTTTGGCAGCCTGCTCTTCACGACTTTGATCTTCCGGCTGACCGTCCTCTGGTTCCGGTTCGGGCTGCTTTTCCTGCTCTTTTTCTGGCTGCTCGTCGTCTGCCTCGGAATTCTGTGGCTCCTGAGGTTCTTGCTCGCCTTCCTGCTGATCCTGATCTTGCTGTTGATTTTGCTCGTCCTGCTGATCCTGATCTTCGGAATCCTGGCTTTGGTCTTGCGGTTGCTCTTGTTCCTGCTGTTTTTTGAGTTCCTCCAATAGTGCGATATTCTCCAGCGCATCGGATCGCTCCGGTGCAAGCGCCAGAGACTCCTCGTAGGCCGCAATCGCGTCATCGAGTTTGTTGCTGCGAGCCAGGGTGTTCCCGCGGTTGTACCAGCTGTCAGCACTGCTTTCCCCGCTAAATTTCTCGATGGCGGTTTCATAGTCTTCGTCGCGGTACGCGGCGGTGCCCGCCCAATCCCGATTTTCAAATAGCTGTGCAGCGGCTTTATTATCACCTGCCTGCAGAGCCCGCTGCCCTTGCTGATCCTGAGTTGACCACAGCGAGTCCCAGCTCTGAGCTTGCACAGTATGGGGGTTGACGAGTAAGAGCAGGGGAAACAGGCACAGTAGCCAGCCGCGGCGAAAAAGAGAGAGTGCGAAGGGCAGTAACACCAGCACCAGCCAATGCCCTTGATCATCCCAGGCGTCTGCTGTTCTATCCAGCGTGCGGGTTTCATCGCTGCCGCTTAAGGTACTTTCCTGTAAAAGATATGCGAGATCGCTGCCGTCTATTGTTAATTCACTAAACCTGCCCCCGGTGCTGCCAGCGAGCCGTTGCAATTCGCGCGAATTCAACCCCGGCACGACGATAGCCCCGGCACTGTCTTTGAGAAAACCGCCACCAAGCACCGGGATCGGCGCACCGGTGGCAGTGCCGATTCCCAGTACAGATAAGTTGATGTTTGAATCGGCCAGGGTCTTAGTAATCTGAGCTTGCTGATCAGCAGTAACCTCATCGGTAACCAGCAACACACGCCCGTTGCGCACGCCGGCTGAATACAGAAGGTCCTTGGCCTGAGAGACAGCGGCAGCGGCATCGCTGCCGGCCAGTGGCATCATGTCGGGGTTTAAAGCGGGCAGCAAATTGGCAATAGTGGGATTGTCGTCGGTGAGCGGTGTGACGATATGAGCATCGCCAGCGTAGGCGATAAGCCCGGTTTGACCTTCAGTGCGACTTGCCAGCAGATCAAGTAGTTTCTGTCTGGCACGATCGGTGCGGGAGGGGGCGAGATCCCCCGCCTTCATAGACAGGCTAAGGTCCAGGACCATCACCAGTGCGTCCTGTTTCTGGATCACCGGTTGTGGTATTTTTTGCCAGCTTGGTCCAGCTGCAGCCAGACACGCTAGCAGCCAGGCACACAGTAAAATTGGCAGCGGGTTGCGTTGTTTTGGGCCTTGTCGTTCGCCGACTAAAAAGGGCAGTAACTCAGCAGAGATTACATTGTTCCAACTGCCACTTCGTCCACGTTGCCGCCACAGCAGTATCAGTATGAGCAAACCGGGCAGGGCGGCCCACAGCCATTGTGGTCGCATCAGGTGGAAGTTGTTAATTATTTCGCTCACGCGATGCCGCCCTTGCCGTCCGGATCAGAGGGCGAGCGCGTAGAAGCTACTCCGCCGGCGGAGAACCACTGATACATAGCAAGTGCAAATCCCAGAGCCAAGGCTATCAGCAGTGGCACATAGCCCAACGCTTGCCGTGGCCTGTAGGTTTGAGTGGCCTGCTCCACAGGTTCCAGTTGATTGACCAACTCGTAAATGTTGGCTAGGTCCCGGGGGTTTCGAGCGCGAAAATATTGACCGCCAGTGAGCTTGGCAATTTCCTGAAGCCCTTCCTCATCAAGCTCAGCCGAAGGGTTTACCTGGCGGCTACCGAAGCCGCTGCCAAAGAGTCCGGGCAGGGTCATTTCATCTGCACCAATACCGATGGTATAAATTTTAATATCCAGAGTCTGGGCTAGTTGTGCGGCTTCTTTGGGCGTCACTGAACTCGCCGTGTCCTGTCCGTCGGTGAGTAATATCATGACCCGGCTGGCGGCTGGCCTGTCGCGCAATCGCTTGACTGCCAGTCCGATGGCATCGCCAATAGCCGTCTCTTGGCCGGCAAAGCCAATCTGCGCTTCCAAAAGAAAACGCTGTACGGTGCTAGTGTCAAAACTCAGTGGTGATTGCACATAGGCATTGGTGCCAAACAAGATGAGTCCCATGCGATCTCCACTGCGCCGTTCAATGAACTCTGCGCCCAGTTGTTTTACCGCGTCGATACGACGTGCCATGACATTGCCTAACTGCATATCCTCGACCCGCATACTGCCCGAAATGTCGACCGCTAGCATCAGGTCTCTTCCGCTATTGGGAAGCTCTATCGCCTCGCCGATCCAGACTGGCCTTGCTGCGGCCACCAACAAGCAGAACCACAGCAGGCATAGCAGTATCAGCGGCAATAGCTTGGTGTTTGCTGACACACCGCCTTGTACCTCGCTCAGTTGACGCCACTCTGAGAAAAAAGGCGCGCGAAGAGCCGTTTCCTGAGTACGCGCGACCGGCAGAAATCTTATTGCCAGCCAGGGCAGGGGCAGTAAAAGCATTATCCAGGGCCAATTCCACTCGATCATTTGCGGACCTCATGTTGCCCAATCCATAGGCTGGCCGAATGGCGCAGAGCTTCGTTATCCAATGCGCCTGACTCTGCCTGGTAACTGGCGTGGGCGAATGCTGCAGGGAAGGCATGACTCTCGCCTTTTTTGCTCATCGTAGTATTCAGTAACTGCAGCCATGGCTCACCACTAAGCGCTGCTACCTCCTGGCGAGGATATGCGTTGATTGCGGTGGCCTTCAGCAGACCGTTAATGCTCTCAAGATAGGATTGTTGGTTGCCCGTCTGCTTGAAGACGAGCGCAATGCTCTCGAGTTGGCGTAGGGCCTGTCGACGGTAAGCTCTGCGTTGATAGCGGCGCCATAAGAATAAGGCAAGGCCTGCCAGTATCATTATCAGTAGGGCAATCAGCAACCACCATCCGGGGCCGAGTGGCCACCAACCGATTAATTCGGGTTCGCGTAGCGGATTCAGCGCGGCCAGCGTGTCTTGTGGGTTCATCGGCGGCTTTCACCGTAATAGGTTTGCAGCAAAACAAAAGGTGCCTGGTCGGTACTTGCGCGTAGCAGAGGTATACCCAGGCGCTGCAGGGACTGCCCTAATGTCTTGGCCCGTTGTTCCGCGTGCTGCTGATATGATGCTCGGAGCTTCTTATCTGCGGTAGCGAGCTCGCTGCGCTCGATGCCATCTGTAACCGCATAACGACCGGCGCGCGGCAGTTGGGTTTCGAGAGGGTCGCTGCAGGCCAGAGCGGTGATCTCTGTGTGCTGTGCCAGCTGATACAGATGCTCCTGCGCATGCTCTTCATCGGCACCACGAAAATCACTGATCAGGAACAGACTGCTGCCCGGGCGGGCGATACGGCGCAGGTTGGCCAGCATGTCGGTAAAATTGTTACGGCTAGGGGGCTCTGGCTGCGGTAGTAGCCGGTTATAGGATTTCAGTTGGGATAATAGCGCAAGAACGTTCTTGCGACTGCGGCGTGGTCGGATTTCCCGATGTTGGCTGTCGTTGAAAACAAGTCCACCGACACGTTCGCCATTATCCAGTGCGCTCCATGCCAGTAGGCTCGCCAGCTGCGCTGCAATTACGGATTTAAAACAGTGGCTGGAGCCAAAATACATACTGTTTCGTTGATCGACCACTACTAATACCGGGCGCTCACGCTCCTCTCTGAATATCTTGGTGTGGGCGCTGCCGGTCCTGGCCGTAACACGCCAGTCGATGGTGCGAATATCGTCACCGGGTTGGTAGCTGCGGACTTCTTCGAAGTCGATGCCTCGGCCACGAAAGTTTGATTTGTTGGGGCCGGCCAGTACACTCAGCGCTCGACTTTTGCGCGTAATACGCAATTGCCTCGCGGGAAAGCGCAGTGCTATCAGATCGGCCAACTCAGCGTAGGCGCCTCTGGCGGGCAGGCTGATATCGCGAAGATGCACAGCGGTGACCTCAGCCCACCGGAACCAGTTTCAGAAGCTCGCTAATCACTCGATCAGCGGTGATTCCATTGGCCTCGGCTTCAAAGCTCAGTAGTAACCGATGTCGAAACACATCAGCGGCGACTGCTTGTACATCGTCCGGACTAACATAATCCTGACCGCGCAACCAGGCGTGGGCACGGGAGCAGCGATCAAGGGCTATGGTAGCCCTTGGGCTGCCGCCAAATTCGATCCAGCTGGCTAATTCCTCGGAGTATTGCGCAGGTTCCCGGCTGGCAATGACCAACTGGACTATGTATTCCTCGACGGCGTCGGCCATGTGCATAGACAGTAACTCCTGGCGGGCCGAAAATATCGCCTCTTGGCTGAGTGGCTCGGGTACAGCGGTCGCTTCACTATTGGCCTCGGCGCGAGTCAGTCGAAGAATTTCTGTTTCCGCCGCAGCATCGGGATAGCCCACGGTAACGTGCAGCAAAAAACGATCTAGCTGTGCCTCAGGCAATGGGTAGGTTCCCTCCTGTTCGATCGGGTTCTGTGTCGCCATTACCAAAAACAGTGGGGGTAGTTCGTAGGTTTCACTGCCTACGCTAACTTGCCGCTCGGCCATGGCCTCCAGCAGGGCGGACTGAACCTTCGCGGGAGCACGGTTAACCTCATCCGCCAGCACCAGATTGTGAAATATAGGACCCTTCTGGAAATGAAAGCTGGCCTCCTGTGGTCGGTAAATTTCAGTGCCGGTTACATCACCCGGCAGCAGGTCCGGAGTAAATTGGATCCGATGGAAGCTGCACTCCAGACCGCCTGCGAGCGATTTGATGGCCCGGGTTTTGGCCAGCCCTGGCGCGCCCTCTACCAAGAGGTGACCATCGGCGAGCAGGGCGATGATCAGCCGCTGAACCAGATGGCTCTGACCAATAATTTGCTGGCTCAGCCAGTCCTCCAAAGCTTGAATGTCTGCGCGCGCCACGCTCACTCCCGTATATAGGTGATTAAATGTCAAATCCGTCCAACTGCTACTATCTGCCGGCCGGTTTTTTGTAAGGCTCGCATCTTAGCCCAAGCACCGCTGTTATCCAACTGATTAGCGTCTGCCGTGCAACCTCCTGATCTGTGACTTTTGACTCGGAGAAAAGTTCAATTAGAGTGCCATCTAAACACCTGTCTTGGTCTAGACTAAGGTGGAACTGAAATAAGGGCGATGGAGCCTGAAACTGACTATGGCGTGGGAATCGGTAAGGGATGATCTACTGAGGCAGCTCAGTGAGAGAATTGACAAATACAGTGACGCAGATCACCAGCAGGATCTGCACAATCTGGTGGCGGTTTTCTATGGGCGCTTTCCCCCTGACGATATGCGCGGGCGGTCTGTAGAGAATCTATACGGCTGTCTCTACGGTTTGCTACGGTTTATGAAAAAATGGCAAAAGGATTCGCCGAAAGTTCGAATACTAAACCCGGAGGTTCAGTCGCACGGCTGGGAATCCAAAAGTACTGTGCTCACCGTGCTCTGCCGCGAGATGCCGTTCTGTGTTGCCTCTGTTAGGGGCGAGCTCAATCGACGTGGGCTCAAAGTGCACTCCATCGCCAGTTGTAACCTTGACACGCAGCGCAAAAAAAATGGTGAACTATTAGAGGTGCTGGCTGGGAACGGTAATGAGGGCGCCAACGTTTCCAATGAGAGCTTGTTGTATTTCGAGATTGGTCGCCAGTCGAATGTCGCTGATCTCGAAGAGTTGCGCCTGACGCTGACCGAGATTTTGGCGGAAGTTGCCGTGGTTGTGGAAGACTTTACCGCTGTTAAAAACAAGCTCCACGAAGTAATGGATATGGTGCGCAATAGTGATTGTGTGCTGCGTGGTCACAGAGATGAGGCTATCAAGTTTTTGAAATGGATGGGTAATAACCACATTACCGCCCTAGGCTACGAGTATTTGGATGTAAAGCGCAATGACGCCGATATCGAGGTCGCCGTCAAAGATCCTGCTAGTCTGGGATTGTTAAGAAATCGGGATACGTTTGGCGCACAGGACTTACTCAGAGATTTACAGGGCCTGCCACCTGAACAGCACTTGCGCCGTCAGTTGAGCTTCTCCAAGTCAATAAACCGATCGAGAGTCCACCGCCTGTCTTACCCTGATTATGTTGAAATAAAGGAATTCGGTGATGCCGGCGAAGTCGTGGGGCAACATCGTTTTATTGGACTCTATACCTCCGAGGTCTATACGACAGATCCCCTGCGTATTCCAATTCTGCGACGTAAGGTGGAACAGGTTATAGAGCGGTCGGGCTTTACCTCAGACGATCACGAAGGCAGGGAGTTGGGTCGTGTTTTGGAGATGTTTCCGCGTGACGAGCTATTTCAGTCGAGTATCACCGAGTTGTTTGAGACCGCGCTCGCCGTGACACGGATTCAGGAGCGCAGCCAAACCCGGGTGTTTGTGCGCAAAGACTGGCATGGCAAGTTTGTCAGCTCTATTGTGTATATTCCCCGGGACCGATATAACACGGCACAGCGCGAAAAAATCCAGGACATCCTGAGTGCGGCATTTAACGTGCAGGAATCCGAGTTCACCACCCATTTTTCCGAATCCATTCTGGTAAGAGTGCATTTTGTCATGCGGGTAGATCCTACCATTGAGATTAGCTACGACATCAACGAACTCGAGGAGCAAATAGTGCAAGCAACCTTGGCCTGGGAAGATCGGCTGCGACTGCGCCTTATCGAAGAATTCGGCGAAGAACTCGGTGAGCAACATATGCGGGAGCTAGGTGGTGGGTTTCAGCCAGGCTATAGAGATGATTTCGATCCGCGTGTAGCCGTTGTCGATCTGCGAGAAATTCTCGCACTGAAGGGCGGTGAAAATCTGAGGATGAGCCTCTATCGGCTGTTGGAGGAAGATGACGACCACCTGAAGCTGCGGCTGTACCACAAAAAACATTCGCTGCCACTTTCGGATGTCTTGCCTATTCTCGAAAATCTGGGTTTACGGGTAGTGTCGGAGCGGCCTTACAGCGTGACAAGTCAGCATGGAGAGCGATACTGGGTGCAGGAGTTCAGTCTGATTTATTCCCTATCCATGGATATCGATCTAGATGAGGTCAAGGAAGAGTTTGAAGACGCCTTCGGTCGCATCTGGTATGGCGAGGCGGAGAGTGATTCCTTTAATCGTATGTTGCTTGGTACGCGTTTGAGTTGGCGTGAAATCGCCTTGCTTCGAGCCTACTCCCGTTACCTCAGGCAAGTGCAGTTTCGCTACAGTGTTGACTACATCGCCGAGACCATGGCCAACCATTTGCACGTAACTGCGGGCATAGTGGAGCTCTTCCTGACTCGCTTTTCCCCTGTTTTCGATGGCGATGAAGACTGGCGGGCGCAGCGGGAGCTGGCAGTGGAAGAGCGCATTCTGGATGCTTTGGAAAATGTTAAAAATCTGGGTCAAGACCGCATCTTTCGGCAATACGTAAAGTTGATAAAAGCGACATTACGGACCAACTTTTTCCAGCAGGATGTCAACGGGAATTTGAAACCCTATTTCTCCTTCAAGCTGAAGCCCTCAGCGATCCCGGATATTCCGAAACCTGTGCCTATGTTCGAAATTTTCGTGTACTCGCCGCGAGTGGAAGGTGTCCATCTGCGCGGTGGTAAGGTTGCCCGCGGCGGTTTGCGGTGGTCGGATCGGCTTGAAGATTTCCGCACTGAAGTACTCGGCCTGGTAAAAGCACAGCAGGTCAAGAATGCGGTAATCGTGCCCGTTGGCGCCAAGGGGGGCTTCGTCGCAAAGAAGCTCACCGCGACCATGAGTCGTGATGAAATTCAGACGGAGGGTATAGCGTGTTATCAGAGTTTTATTCGCGGACTATTGGACCTCACTGACAATCGCGCTGATGATGGCGTGGTTCGTCCGGACTTCGTCGTCGCGAAAGACGAGGAAGACCCGTATTTGGTCGTGGCAGCGGACAAAGGGACGGCTACCTTTTCGGATATCGCCAATGCGATATCGGCAGAGTATGACTTTTGGTTGGGTGATGCTTTCGCCTCTGGTGGGAGTGTAGGTTACGATCACAAAAAAATGGGGATCACGGCGCGCGGAGCCTGGGTTTCGGTACAGCGTCACTTCCGAGAGATGGATATCGATGTTCAAACCACGGACTTTTCGGTAATTGGCATAGGTGATATGGGTGGCGATGTTTTCGGCAACGGCATGCTGTTGTCGGAGCACATTAAATTAACGGCAGCGTTCAATCACCTGCACATTTTTATCGATCCGAGTCCGGACCCGACTGCCACTTTTGCTGAGCGTCGTCGCCTTTTTGAGATGCCACGCTCCGGGTGGAACGACTTTAATGCTGAGTTAATTTCAACCGGCGGTGGTATTTTTGATCGCTCGGCCAAGTCGATCAATATATCTCCGGAAATGAAAAAGCGCTTTGCAATCAAAGGCGACCGATTGACCCCGACCGAGTTAATTTCACATCTACTGAAGGCTGAAACTGATCTCCTGTGGAATGGCGGTATAGGAACCTATGTTAAATCCAGTCTTGAATCCCATACCGATGTAGGAGACAAAGCTAACGACAGCCTACGTGTCAATGCCAACGAGTTGCGCTGTAAAGTGGTGTGTGAGGGCGGCAATCTGGGCATCACTCAGCTTGCGCGGATAGAGTTTGGGCAGCATGGCGGTCGTTCCAATACCGACTTCATCGACAATGCAGCCGGTGTTGATTGCTCAGACCACGAGGTCAATATCAAAATTCTGCTTAACGCTGTTGTTGCCCGCGGCGATCTAACAGAAAAGCAGCGCAACCTTTTGTTAGAGGAAATGACTGACAGTGTCGCTGAGCTGGTGCTGCAGAATAATTACCGCCAAGTGCAGACTATCAGCTTGGTCGAGTTTCAGGCACTTGACCGCAGCGGTGAGTACAGGCGGTTTATATCCAATCTGGTGGCGCGCGGAAAACTGGACAGAGACCTGGAATTCTTGCCCTCCGATCAGGCACTCGTGGATCGACGGGCGCATGGCCAAGGCTTAACCCGTCCCGAATTATCGGTGCTGGTTTCCTATAGCAAAGCAATTCTCAAGGAGGAGCTAATTGCTTCCGACCTAGGCAAAGATCCGTTCCTGGCAGCGGCCGTATTGACAGCGTTTCCCCCGAAGCTGATTTTAAAATACGAGCCGGAAATTCGTAATCACCGCTTGCACCGGGAAATTATGTGCACGCAGATCGCCAATGATATTATCAACCGGATGGGGCTCAACTTCATCTCCCGCCAAGTCAAGGCAACAGGCGCGCTAACCGCCGATGTGGCCCGGGCATATACCACGGTAATCGCGGTTTTCGGTATTAGCGAAACCTGGTCTCGAATTGAAGCGCTGGATCACCAAGTGGATTCTCGTATCCAAATGGAGATGATGCTTAACCTCATTCGTCTGATCAAACGAGCAGTGCGATGGCTGTTACGCAACCGGCGGCATCAAATGGCTCCCACAACGGCTATTCCGGAGTTTGGAGATGGCGTTGAGCAGTTGCGCGAGGCGTTGCCGAAAATGCTGCGCGGTGGTGCCTCTGAGCAATACACGTCTATGGTGCAGCATTACGTGGATGAGGGTGTCAGCGCCGAGTTGGCTGCAGCAGTAGCTGGCACCTTACAAGGTTACAAGGTACTTGGCATTATTCAGGCGGCTTCCGAGACCGCGTCGCCTCTTTTGGAGGTGGCGGAGCTATATTTTCTCATGGGGGAACGCTTGGAGCTCGACTGGTTCAGTGGTCAGATAATGGCCAGCAAGGTGGACAACGAGTGGCAGGCCATGGCCAAGGATACTTATCTGGAAGACCTAGAATGGCAGCAACGCACGTTGGCGGTGGGAGTATTACGCTACATGTGTGAAGATCGCGATCAAATCAAATGCTTAAAGGAGTGGGAGCGCGAAGAGGCCCCGTTGCTGAAGCGCTGGCACGAAATGCTGTCTGAATTGCACTCGACGGATGCTCCTGACTTTGCGATGTATGCAGTGGCAAATCGGGAGCTATTGGATCTCGCTCAAAGTAGCCTGAGGGACTAATCTCGCTGCACTGGCAGCGAGAAATAGCTTGGGGTCGTGCTGGAAGGTCAGGGCGTGCGAATCTTGTGAACGCCCGAGACGCCCGTCAGGCCATCCCACTGATCGACTCGTCCTTCCCGCCATCCTGACATCCAACTGACACGATGGTCATCATTTTCATGGGGACAGTAGTCTCTACTGCGGCCGGAAACTCCTACGTTGTAGCCTCTATCAAATGCTCGGTCGTTCATGTCACGCTTCTGTCTTCTCATCAATGCGTACCTCGGTCGTTGGACCCTGGGCGGGATTTTCTCGCAGGAAAACAGTCGCGCCGGTAAAATGCGGGCCCTGTGTTAGAGTATTTCGCATGTATTTTGCATGTCTTATTGCTAAATAATTCGCGCAGTAATACAGCGAAGAGTGTCCGAAGACACCCTCCTATAAAACCAAAGGCTGCTGTCCAAGTCGACTAATATTTTGATCTGAAAGAATCGGCTGATATAACAAAATATTCTATTCCTGCAATTCAGCCAGATTCAGTGGGTATTTTCGCCAGAAGGGTTTCAAGTCGGTCACAAACTTAGACCGCTCCTGCCTATTTTTGTGTCAATTGATCGATGATGGTTCCTTTGGTGTAACTCGAATAATAGGCTGAACACATAGCCGTATTTGATGACCAAAAATCCGCTACCACTGAGAACCTTGCGGATGTGCATGAAGAGCTTTTTGCTCCATGGGTTAAATCCATGGAATTAACTGACGTTAAGGTCAGCCATGGAAAAACTTCAGCCGTTTTACGTCAAAGCCCTGATTTGCAACGGGCCAATGGTGCAATTTGTGGTCAGGTCAGTAAGGCAGCGGTTGATACCGCCGCATCGTTAGTGATGCCCTCAAATTTGGAAGGGTCATTGCATATGCGCAAAGCAAGGTCTCCCTTGCCACTTCAGGTGGATTCGTCGCCCACACAACAAGTAAATTTGTTTTTTTTGACGACCGCGAAAGAGATAAAAAGGGGGCTGTTTTATGTCAGTTATGTGTTGTGATTTCAACAAGGAATTTTTTTTCGGTTCATTCACAGACGAAACTAAACGTGAGCTAAATGAAGGGCCAAGGAAAACTTTGGAATATGAAATTTAGGCGGCTAAATTTAACGTATGTGTTGCATCGACTGGTTAAAATCACTCTAGTCTTCTTCATCTAAGGTCATGAGTGACGTATTACCACCAGTAGCGGTGGTATTAATACTGATAGCTTTTTCTGTTAATAATCTTTGAATTAAATTGTCAAAATATTTTGAACTGATCACCGGTAAAATTGCACCTCGACGTTTTGCTAATTTCTCACTGATATAATGTTTACTGTCGCAATGACTATCAACAACAACACCTGATAATCCAGGCTGTGCCAGCAACGTTGTTAAATGGCATAACCGGGCAGTTTGAAAAATATTCTCATCTTCTCCTGTTGCAATAAGTTCATCTCTAAAAGCTATTGCTTCATCATAAAACAAGTCCGAAACAACCGAGATCACTGTATTACCGGTTGCCAAAGCCGTTACGACAGAAATCAACCAAAAGTGAAAAGTAACATTTTCGTCAGCAAAACAGATGATGTTGCCACGATTTTCTAAATATAGAATATTCGACTCGCCTGTTGGACCCGGCAAAACGGTTGGTTCCTTCAAGTGCTTTTTAATATCAATTAATTGCGAGCGCGCCGCTTTTAAAGTCTGAGTTAAATCGTCTGCTAAATTATCAATGATATCGATATGAGCTATTTTTGATAACACTTTGCTAACACAAGATATACGGGTGTTTAACTCGGTCAAGCGCCAGCTTTTTTCTGCTGTACTAGCTCTGTCCATAAATAATACTGCTTGCGCATCCGTATCACTGTTTGAGGTTTCTGCTTGCTGTGGTGGTAAATTAAGTTTCTTGGCTCCGGGCGTTGTTATCTCTTTAACTAAACGCGTTAAATAATAGGGCCCACCGGCTTTTGGTCCTGTACCTGAAAGACCACGACCACCAAAAGGTTGCACACCCACAATAGCGCCAATCATATTGCGATTTATATATACGTTACCTGCCCGTGATAGCTTAGCCAAATTTATGGCTCGCTGTTCAATGCGGGTATGGATGCCCAGAGTTAAGCCAAAACCTGTGCCGTTAATATCATCAATGACTTTTTCGATTTCATCGCGTTTAAAGCGAACAATATGAACACAAGGGCCAAATACTTCCTGCTTCAGCGCGCTAATATTCTCTATTTCATAAAGTCGCGGCGCAAAAAAGAAATGTTCGTTATCTGCTATTTTATTTGCTATCTCATCAGAAATATCGCATTGGTATAATAGGCGACCATGAGTTTTCATATAGTCACTGTGAGCATTGAGTGAATCTAGCGCTTTTTGATCAATGACAGGACCTACGTCAGTACGCAGTTTTTCTGGGTTACCCACATGCAATTCTGCTAATGCTCCCTTAAGCATTGTAATAACATTATCAGCAATATCTTCTTGTAAAAATAACACTCGAAGTGCGGAACAACGTTGACCTGCAGATTGAAATCCTGAAGAAATAACATCATCAACGACTTGTTCAGGTAGGGCGGTAGAGTCAACTAACATACAGTTTTGTCCACCCGTCTCAGCAATAAAGGGCACTTGATCGCCGCCTCTATCAGCCAATGTTTGCGAAATTATAGTCGCTGTTTTAATAGAACCAGTAAAAATAACCGCTTGAATACGTGCATTAGGAATAATA
>JBLIEI010000049.1:0-33762 GCA_047633055.1 Halieaceae bacterium
CGCTGGCTTGTAACCGTGGACAGTCTGCCGCAACAACATCTGATTTTTTTCACTAAAAATGAATAGCGAAAGCTATCTTCTGGAAAGCTGACATCTTACTTCTATCAATAATGTACACTCGGTCGTCAGGATAATGTAATAGAGAGGCATCGCAGAGTCATGTATCGAATCCTTTACAAGAGTCGCAGTGTCCAACCTCTCAACTGGGACATTGTCCGAAGCATCACTTCTGTCAGCGAAAAGAGCAATCTGGGCTGTGGTGTAACTGGCGTATTGCTTGCGAGTAGAACTCATTTTTTGCAGGCCATAGAGGGCAATTTTGAGGATGTTAACGCTGTATTTAGGCGGATCGCCAGGGATCAACGTCATGAAGAACTGAGTATCATCGGCTTTGGTGTTATCGACGCCAGGCTTTTCGGCGGCTGGGGCATGCGCGGGGTTGGCGCATTCGACTTTAATCTTCAGATTGAAGCGAAGTTGAAGCGCAAGTACGGTGAGGAAGACGGCGGAATCCGCTTCCCATTTGAGGAGTGGCAGGCACTGGCTATGATCAATGATATTAAGATGATTCGTGAACTACCCGAGTGGAAGTAAGTCGCTTACGTTGCAGATAAGCTTGAGATTTAGAGCGCTAATTTGTCAATTCCCCAAAGCACCTCATAAAAATAATCTCAGACGTAAAGCAGCACTGCGATAAAGTGGCAGATGCTTCCCGCTATAACGAAAATGTGCCAAATGCCATGGGCGTGATTAAGCTTGCCCAGTTTATCCAGTATGTAAAATACCGCTCCTGCGGTATAAGCCAAGCCACCTGTGAACAACCAATCGAAGCCCGTTTCGGATAGCGCCGCCTTGAGTGCGTCGAAATCGTAAACGCAAGACCAGCCCATACCCAGGTAAATGATAAGTTGCCCCACTTTTACTATGCGGCCCGACAAAAATATTTCAGTGAGAGAACCTACGATTGCTAAAATCCATACCACCGATAGAATTTCCACACCGTTGGCTTCTCGAAGAGTTACCACCATGAAGGGCGTGTATGTTCCTGCGATTAATAGATAGATGGCTATATGATCGAGAACCTTGAACAGCCGCTTGAGTTTGGGGGGCTGAAAGCTATGGTATAACGTCGAAGTGGTATAGAGCAGTACCAGAGTCAGACCAAAAATGGTGAAGCTAGTGATCTTCCACGGGTCACCACTCTGAACGGCCACCGTAATCAAGGCTCCCAGTCCAACCAGCGAAAACACTGCTCCGACCAGGTGACTCATGCTGTTCAGTTGTTCTCCGTAGTACATAGCAACCCAAAAATATCACTGCTGAAAATCCTCATGATACAGCACGCCGTCCTGCAAGTTTAATTGTGGCAGCTGTATGGCTTGAAATTGAAGTTATGCACTCGGTGCTAACGCAAAATTTTTGCCCAGGCGGGAGCCGACCCAAGTCTGTAGTGTGTGTACGCCCTGCGCTGTTAATCTAATTTTAATGGTGGCGTTAGGTCTTTTTCAGATACTTTCCCTATTATCTTCTACGTAAACATTAACAACTGAGAGAAGAGCAGGGAAGAAGTTGGTGTGTCGTGTAGCCGCACTAGTGTTGATGTGTGTAGCACAGAATGCACCAGCCTTCGACGTGCTGATATTGAAACAGAGGTTGAGCTAAATGATGTCGGTGCAGAGGTAGAGTCTATCGAAATTGATGCCTGGGTAACGATTATATGTATTGGCTATCGCTTCTAAATAATCACTAACTGGTCAAGTAACTATCGTTTGAGAAAGTCGCAATGACCAAACCCATTTTGGCGCTCTCAACGAAAAAATCAAGGAATAGAACTGTGAAAAAAAATGTATTTAGTCCTATAAGAAGCTTACTAGTGCTCGCCATTGGTGGGGCGTTAATTGTGTCCCTGCCCGCTTCCGCTAACACGGTAAGCGATGACGTGGTCGAGGCCCAGCGAGCGGCTCTGGAAGCTAATACTGACGGCAAAGGTTTTGGTCCCCAATCGCCACGTGATATCGATAAGGACTATGGCGCAAATCTGCGAGCTTTTGGAATGGCGCCGAACCGTGGTCAGATGAATCTGTGCAATATTCATTTTCATCAAAATGCCGAACATAAAGGCGGCAACTTCACTACCCACGCTGGCAATGGAGATGGCAAGGGTTCGGATACCGGCTTTGTTTACGACGGAGAGTTAACCTCTTCTCAGCTTAAGCCTATCAGAGGTAAAGTGTGTGCCGGCAAGGGAGACTCACTAAAGTCTGGAGATACTCTAGAGATACACTTCGTACATTCTGCGGCTCAAGTTACACCAGGGCCGACCTTGGGTGCGTGCCTGGCTGACAGTACAATGAATCCGGGGCTGCGAGTGGAAGGGCAAGTCGTAGTGTTAGCTAACGATAAAGATGCACTGGATTTTAATGAGCTAGCAGAAATAGTATCTTTAAACGGGTATCATCAGGCGCCCAATATTCCAACGGATACCGGCACTCCAATAGAATATTTAGGCTCTACTACGGGTCCAGGATTCAATGAAACAGCATCACCACTGCAAGTAACTTGGAGCGTTAGACCTGACGTGGCTGTCGTAGATATCAATTCTGTTAAGGACTGGTGTGACGATAATGTGTTTGAGGAGGATCATGCACATGGCGTACGCAACTTGGTACAAAACCCAAAGTTACTATCGCTCAATTAACAGTCTTCGCTGGATAAGCTGAAACGATATCCAGCACCGCGTAACGTTTGGATAGTGATCTTCGGGTCACTGTCCAACTTTCGTCTTAAGCGGCTAATGTATACATCGACTATGTTCGTTTGAGGATCCTGGTGTGTTTGCCAAACACGACTCAAAATGCGTTCACGCGATAAAACTTTTTTTGCATTTTGAGCGAGATACAGCATCAGTTCATATTCGACTTTTGTCAACATAAGCTCTTCGCCGTTTAACCTTGCTATCCTTTCGTCAAGAATGAGCTCTAGTCCACCACACTGCAACGCGTTTTTCGGAGATTGCCCCTGCGTTCCTAGCTGTCTTCCCAGGGCGGTGATACGCGCTAACAGCTCATCGAAATCAAATGGCTTACACAGGTAGTCATCGGCACCTTGGTGCAGGCCTTTCACGCGCTCACCAACCTCATCAAGTGCGGTTAACATTAGAATCATCGGGGGTGCAGGCAATGCCTTAATCGCTTCGACGATTGTTAAGCTATCTTCAGATCCAAACAGACGGTCCAACACTACTATCTGAGGAGCGTTCTTCTTGATGTAAGGCAAAATTTCATGCAGTTCATTAATTGTCGTACATTCGTAACCTTCGGCTCGAAGACCTCGAGCCAAAAATTTCAACAACGGCTTTTCGTCGTCAGCAAGCAGTAACTTCATTAGGCATCTGCTGTCGGTAATATAATAGAAAAGATAGCGCCTTCCCCTTGAATAGATTCCACCACTATTTGTCCGCCATGCGCCTCAATAATTGCTTTGGCTATTGGTAGCCCTAAACCTAGCCCTTCATCGTGCCGGCTAAAACGAACAAATCGTTCGAAAATGTTTTCGACCTGAGTCGCTGAAATGCCATCACCCGTATCGCTGACAGTAATCACAAGTTGTGCTGATCGCTGGGCTATACCGATGTCAACTGAGCCACCGGTTTTCGAGTATTTTGTGGCATTGTCTATCAAAATCGATAGCACCTGCTGAATTCGAGGTTTGTCTATTAAGGCTTCAACTTTTTCTGACTGCTTACTCGCGTTAATAGAAATAACGCGATCTTCACAGTGTCGCTGCCAACGACTAACTTCCGCTGTTACCAGGTCGAATAAATTGACGGGAGCGAGTTGGAGTTGTATTTGATGCATTTCTGCGCGGGTCAATAATAATAAATCGTCTACTAATTGGCTTAAGTTTACCGCTTGCTCCAAGATAGAGGTCAGCGTTTCCCTAACGTCTTCCTGGTTCGCTGTTTGCATCCGCAACGTAACCTGAGCTTCCCCTCGAATAATAGTCAGTGGCGTGCGCAATTCATGTGATACGTCTGCAATAAATTGGCGCCTGCGAGTATCAATTTTTGTCAGTTCCAAATTTGCTTTGGTTAATTCGCGTGTGCGCTGCTTAACGTCAAGTTCAAGCTGTTTTCGAGATGTTGTTTCTTTAAACTCATGTTCTTTCAGGCGTTTGGCGAGCTGATTAATAGCAGAGGCTAGCTCCTCGAACTCCTCATCCAGGGTTTCTGAAATAGGTTTGTCGTACTCACCGGAAGCGATAGCATTGGTTGCGTTGCGAATTAAAATAATGGGTTGATAAAGTTGGTTAAACAGCCAAAAACAGCCGTAAAAAATTATGGATAAAGAAAGTACGCCTAGGCCTGCGGTAAACCATACTATCGCCGAGTTCAGGCTATTAATCTGAGCGTTGATCAACGTCACCACACTGCTTTGACGTGTTATCGCAGAATTTATTAGCTCTCTAAATTGGTCGTCAATTGTGACCTCTAGCAAACTACGCAATCGCGCCTGTTGTTTCAACGGATAAACACCATTCGCTGTAACAACAATCTGAAACTCACTGGTAATTTCATCGATTAGCATTTCAAGCTCATCGGTGTCTTCAACACTGCCCATAGTGTACTGAATGCCCAGCGCTTCTCTTTGCGCCAACTCAAGCTCTTTAATAGTATCGAGAGACTGACCAATCAGTGCGCGCTTGTTACGCACAAAAGCCTGATTTGCGCCCTGACCCAGTATCACTTCATCCGTTAATTGTTTGAAGAGTCGGTATGACATGCCAGACAGCCTCTCATGCTCGAAGAGTAATGACTGTGCAATATTGCTTTGCTTGAGATTTTCGCGATTGAAATGCGCGGATAGAACTGCAGATAGAAGTGCAACTAGAAGGATAAGCCCTGTTGTCAAGCCAAAGTAGAATAGTTTACGTTTATACATTTTATGCGACCTAAAATATGCTCACGTATCAGGTAATCGAAGTAACGTACAATAATAACGCAGCAACGCATCGACAAGTTAACTTTTTTAATACCGCGCAATTCAAATTTTGACGCTACCTGACCCTGACTAATTTTCAATTTAGGCGGTTAAATCCAGTGCAACCGGCCCGCTGCATGCACGACATAACTGCCCATTCTTTACGTGGCATAGACCGACCGAATACCATATTCTTGGCGATCATAAAAATTGTAACCAGCGCTAGCAGCCGAAGTGAAACACAACGCCATGCTCAATACACAGACAAGGATATGTTACGGAATTGGTGGAGGCGTTTACGCAATTAAGGAAGCGGCCTACAACACGTTCATCTTGCTTTTTTACGTTCAGGTATTAGGGCTGTCTGGACTTGTTACCGGTGCTGTGATCGCGATAAGTCTGCTTTGGGATGCAGTGTCTGATCCTCTGGTTGGCAGCTGGTCGGATCGTTTGCGGAGTCGATATGGTCGGCGGCATCCATTTATGGTGTACAGCACTCTGCCGGTTGCAATCGGGTTTATTGGGCTTTTCGCACCGCCCTCCGCAGTGACCGAATCCAGCACTCTGCTGGCCTGTTGGCTGCTGTTCTGGTCATTGTGGGTTCGAACTTTTATAACCACATTTTCCATTCCGCATTTGGCGCTGAGCGCGGAATTGACCAGCGAATATAATGAGCGGAGTGAGTTGCTTGGCTTGCGCCTCGGTTTCCTGTTCCTGATCGTTCTGATTCTTCCTGCACTAGCCCTGGTTCTGGTTTTTGGCGCAGATCAGGAGATGGATGGCCGGTTTATTGCTGAGAACTATCCCATGTACGGGCTCATGTCGGCAGGGCTGGCGATCGTGCTCGGTGTGATCACTGTGGTGGGTACACGCCGCCATACCAGCAGGCCGGACGCCGGTGGTGAAAACTATGCGTTGCCTAGCCTGAAGAATTACATCGGAGATGTCTCTCAAACATTTGGGAATAAGATATTTCGAACGATAGTGTGTTTCGAAATTGCCGCTTCCATCGCTTGGGGCAGCGTAGCTACCCTCTACGTAATGGTGGGAACCTATGTATTTGAATTCAGCGCAATTAAAATGGCGATCACTATGGCTGTGCCCGGAGTCCTGGCAGTGGCTCTGGCTTGGTTGCTGCTGAAGTCCATCAGCCGACGTTGGCAGAAACCCCAGATATTGCGCTACTCATTGTGGGGTATGGTTTTCGATACGCTATGGTTGCTGCCGTTGAAGCTGGCCGATATGTTGCCGCCGAACGATAGTCTTGCGGTTCTTTGTCTTTATCTGCTGCAAGTGACAATATTTTCATTTTTCTTCTTGCTACGCGTCACCAGTTCCACCTCTATCGTGGCTGATATTACCGATCAGCACGAGTTGGAAGAGGGCGGACGTAAGGAAGGCGGCTTCTTCTCGGTGCTTAACTTTACAGCCAAGATGGCTTCACTGGTTGGCCCACTCTACGGTGGCATCGCACTTGATGTCATTGGACTAAATCGACAAGATCTGCCTGGGGAGGTCGCTCAGCCTGTGCTTGCCGGCCTAATGTATTCGGTAATGCTGATTGGGGTTCCAGCCTTGCTTATTGCCTTGCGTTACGCCTACAAACTCCAGTTCAGTAAAGAACAGCTCGATGACATACAGGCCACGCTTCGTGACAGGTTTGAATAAATCAATGCGCCTAATAGTAGAGTGTGTCGCTGCCTGGCATCAACGAGTTGAAGTGTCGTCCGGTAGTACCACTAGCCTTTGCGGTTACGGTCTCGCTTGGCCCGACCTGTTTCATTTTTGTCATCGGAATTTTTAGGTTTCTCGCCTTTTGCACGTTTTGATGCGCGACTTATTTCTATCAGTCCCAGAGTCTCACTGTCTGCAAGTTGGGTCGCATTCTTCTCCAATGTATCCAGTTCCTCAAAACTGTATACATCATTTTTCAGCTTCTCTATCCTGTCCATACGCTACTTCTTTCGCTTGCGGATGAATCATTATACAGACAATCGGGCACCTGACTCCGGTTTATGAGTTGTTACCCCTTGGCAGCCAGGGGTGTAACATTCGATGCCCCTTGCTGGTCACCGCTTCCAATGTCCAACAACAAATCTGGATTGCCTTTGCAGGCAGCTATTAGCACGTTTTTGTTTTTGGATAACAGTAAACCAATGTTTTCAGCGTCTTGCTCGCTTATGCCTTCAATCTGTTTGCAAAGGAGCGTGCTAAAACTTTCCGCCAGCTCCAACATCTTGTCATAGGCATCAGCGTCTTTTTTGCTATCAAACATTGTGTCATCCCGATCACATTTCCACATCGCTATTACGGCCACGGGTCACCTCTTTTGTGGTTTATTAACTTGTTATTTAACTGTATATCTATACAGTTAAATAGGCAAGCGTTTCCGGTACTTAAACTCAACAGAGCCTGCCCGGGCAGAAACGGGATATCTGAAATCAATGGATATGTACCACTATCGAAAGTGGTGATGGTTTAAATCCTATCGATCTAACTTCACTGGCCGGCGAAGGGCGGGGCTATGGGCAGCCTCGCAAAACCTGCTCTACTTACCTTGTTACTACCCCGCGCTGAACTCACAGTTTGTTGATCTCCTTCCCCATTATCGCCGTATAAGTTTTTATAATGCGCAAAACACCACTCGGGGCTTGGTCTCACTCGACAAGAATGGCGAGTCAATTCTATTCCAGTCTAAAAGAAGCTAATTGATGTCCAAGTTGATCTATGCCAATTACCGAGAGAGTTTACTGTGAGCGCGGTGTCGGTTCTTGACCGTGATAGCAACGCAGGCGGTAACAACGCCGAAACATTGTCGAATAGTCTGTTAATAGGCGAGCTAGAGAAGTTGGCGGGGGGTAGTGACTTCGTCAAGGTTCTGAGGCGATCAGCTCAACTTTCAACGAACGCAAGCCGCACCGCCGACCCGTTAGGGCTGGTGGCCGATCTAAGCTCGTTTGCCGGATGTGGCGCGTTCGCGAGCTTGGTATCGATGGAGTCACTCGCTGCTATAAAGCACTGTAACGCTGATCAGCAACTTATCGAGTTTCTTGGTCACCCGGACAGTTTGGTGAGGCGCCATGCGACTTGGCTGCTGGGCCGTAGAATGCCGACCACAGAGGCTCTCGGTCCTCTGGTCAATCAACTTGCTAGTGGTGGGATGGACTCGATGCATGCTCATCGTACCCTGCAAAAATGGTCATTGGATAGCCCATATGAGATCAAAATTCACCTTGCTGATACCTTGGCAAGTACCAGCGACGGTCTTGTTCGTGCGCGCCTCATCGATCTGATCGGCTCTGTAAGTCAATCACCTGAACTTTTGGTTCGGGTCGCCGCTGACCCGTTCGAGGCCATGGCAGCACGAATTTCTGCAATTGGCGCTCTTGGCGAACGAACCGGGTCTAACATTCAGTTAACTTTGAAGGGTCTTGCATCGGTCGACGACCTGATTGGCGGTCACGCGACCCTGGCACTGAGTGACTTAGCGACTCCAAAGGTCGCAACCGAGCGCTGCAGCGGTGCGGGTTTGCGAATTGCACAGTTGGTGTTGACCGCCGGGCTTGACGAGCAGCTTAGTCTCGGTGGCCGCGGTAATACTGGTGGCGTAGCTAGCTTGCTAGTGTCACTGGGCGAAGCACTGGCGCGGCGTCCAGATGTCGACCGAGTACTGACCATCGGGCGCGGTGCTTTAGCGGACTCCCTCGCCACATCCAGTACGCCGGGCGATAGTCGGTTGGCTTATGCGATGATAGCTGTAGGAGATCATGGCCGTCCTGCGGAAACACCGGATGGTGACTGGGAGGATTTGCCGTCGATAAAACGTGGTCTTAGACGGGTGATGCAACGAGCCGCGCCGCTAGATATGCTGCACCTGCGTATGGCCGATGTCGGCACACTCGCGGGATCGGAGATCGCTGGCGAGTTGGGTGTCCCGGTATGCTTCAGTGCGGCGCCAGATCCGCACAATGTGGTTCAGTCGCTGCAGTCACGCGGTGAGCTTGACCAGACTAAATTTCTTCAGTTATGCAGCAAAGAGCACGTCTGGTTCCGTGCGCGGCTGGTCGAGAGACTGGCCGAACGCGCCAATCGTTTGGTGTTGTTCCCGCGAGCAAAACCGGGTGAAGTCCTCGACGTCCTGGGGATCGACCTCCGCCGTTACGGGCAGCGAGCGGCGGTGGTGTCAGAGGGTATCGATGTCGATCTGATTCGTCGGGCACAAGCAAGCCACTCCCTCGATGGTAAGGGGACCCAAGGGCAACCAGATATCCTGAACCAACTTACCGACCAGATTCCTCAAAACCGTCGGAATTTGCCGCTGCTGTTGAGTGTGGGTCGGTTTAACCCGGTCAAAGGAATGGAGCGAGTCGCCGCTGCATGGGCTTCTGACCCGCGTCTTCACTCATGTTACAACCTCGTGATTGTCGGCGGTGACCTGGCTAGTCCGTCACAGACTGAGCGCGCAGTGCTTGATGCCATCGATCAGGCAGTACCCGTGAAAGGTAATCTTCGCAAGGGCCTGGTGCTCCTCGGTGGCAGGCCGCGTGCCGATATTGCAAGTTTACTGGTAGCGACGGCCAAAGGCCGTGAAGGTGTCTGGTCGCAAGGTGGCCTGTACGTCGATGGTGCCCTCAAAGAAGAATTTGGTCTCGCATTGATCGAAGCCCTGGCCGCTGGTTTGGTGGTCATTGCTCCTAGTACTGGAGGTCCGCCTACGTATGTAACTCCGGGCGATACGGGCGTTCTGGTTGATCCGGATGCGGATCTTGCGGCAGGGATAATCCACGGGATAGATCTCGTCGACCGCCCAAAGCGTGTTGAGCGGGCTCAATCAATGGTAGAAGAGCGCTACTCGATCGAAGCGATGGCGACGCGCTTGGTCAGCGTGTATCGGTCGGAATCGGCCTGAAAATGACTTTGCTGATCATCAGCCCGGACTACGCTTCCCACTATGGCCCGCTGGCAGTTTTGGCGCGAGCGGCGCAACAGGGCGGCCAGCGGATCGTTGTGGCGACAGGAAACAGTTTACGATCACGTGTGGAAGAAGAAGGGTTTGAATGGAGGGAGCTGAATCTCGCTGCATCTTCGAATAGCGGTGTGGTTGTTAAAGATCCATCCATCGAACGCTTCCTGACAGCCACTCGAAGCGGGGCGCTGGACACAATTCGCTATCAGGCTTTGCAAAGACAAATTGATTTGCTGTGGCAACCTGAGCAGGTGGTTCGTGCCATTATTGCTTTGTACAATGACCTCGAGCCGGATGAAGTGCTAGTCGACCACGTATCCTTTGGGTCAACTTTAGCGATGTATGCACTAGGAGAATCTTTCATAACATTGGTGCCCGGTCATCCTAGCCAGCTGCCTGTAGGCGATGAACGCTACGGGATTCCGACCCAGTGGCCAGCGTGCCTGCGCCCGGACCCGGAGCAACTTAGTGAGATCGAGCGGCTGGCGGACACCGTTACTGCAGCATTCACAGATCGATGGAATATCGCGTTAGCAGCTGTAGCTCCAGGGCGTCCTCCGGTAGAAGACGCTTTCAGAGTGCATGGTCGAAGGGTGCTTTATAATAGTGTCTTCGATTACCACAGTGATCTTCGTTCGGCGAATCTACCTTTAGACCATCGGTTTGTTGGTCCGCTGGTGAGAGAAGAGGAACTGCCGGAAAGCCTGGCCGGGTGGCGCCATCAACAGCATGGTCGCCCTCAAGTTTACGTGGCGCTTGGCACATTTCTATCGCACCGAGCCGATGTTCTGACTGGCATTGCCGAAGCACTTCGTGAAGTCGGCGCACGGGCTGCCATCGCGATCGGTTCGATGCAGAAACACGAACTTGGCCCCGTTCCTGACGATTGGGTGGTTGCGCCGGAACTTCCGCAGGTAGCAATGTTGCAATATTCTGACCTCGCGATTCACCACGGTGGCAACAACAGCGTGCAAGAGTGCCTTGGCACTGGAGTGCGACAGCTGGTGTTACCATTCTCGACTGACCAGTTTGCTAACGCTGCTGATTTGGAGCGCGTTGGAGTTGCTACGATTTTAGATCCCAACGAAATGAGTACAGCGCAATTGTTTGAAGCGATTCTCTCTCGCTTAGACTCACCGTTGCCAAATCCGCAGTCTCGAATTACCAGCGCTTACGTTATCGAGGCCTTGCTTGACTGATATTTACTGGTTCCAGTACGACCTTCGTTTACAGGATAATCCTGGTCTGCTTGCACACTCGAATGCCGAGCGTCTGTTGCTGGTATATTGCTGGCCGGAGTCTCGCCCCTGGTGTAACACCACGGGTACGGGGGAGCAGCGCCATCGTTTTTTACTGGAGAGCTTGCAGGCCTTGCAAGACGATCTTGCCGTACTGGGCCAGAACCTGGTAATCCTTAAAGGGCGTCCAGAAGTCGCGTTGCCAGCGCTTGCGAGGCAGGTAGAAGCCTGTCGAATCGGTACGTCGTTGGCGCCGGGTTTTTATGAACGCCAGGCGCGCGAGCGGCTGGCGGCGGCCTTGCCGATACCGCTTGAAGTTTACGACGGCAATACACTTTACAATGCCGCCCGATTACCCTTTGAACTGCAGCAAATGCCCGCACACTTCACTCCATTTCAGCGGACTCTGGAACGTGTGGATCCTTTGATTCCTGTGGCCGCGCCTAAGTCCTTGCCGCCACCTACGGACGTTATTGGTGATCCCGTTGAGCGATCACCATGTAATCCCCACCTGTCATTTTCTATTCGTGGGGGTAGCGCAGGAGGTCAGCACCGGTTGCAAAAATGGATCTTTGAGCGCAAGGCGATCCTCAGCTACAAGAAGACCCGTAATGGTCTGGATGGCCTCGACAGTTCCAGTTGTGTGTCTCCCTGGCTGGGATTGGGATGCCTCTCCGCGCGCGAGATTGTTGCAGCGGTGCGCCGGTTTGAATCTGAGGTGGAGGCTAACGAGTCGACACAATGGCTTGTCTTTGAACTGCAATGGCGGGAGTTCTTTCACTGGCGTGCGCTCGCCGACGACGTAACATTATTTCGCGCCGGTACTATTCCGGGGAAAATTAGCCGTTGTACCTTCGAACCCCGAAACTATGCGCGTTGGTGTCAGGGTGATACCAACTTCCCGCTAGTGAACGCTCTGATGCATCAGCTAGTCGCGACCGGATGGATGAGTAACCGCGGCAGGCAGGTAGCGGCCAGCTGCCTGGTCAACGAATATGCGATTGATTGGCGATTTGGAGCCGCTTTTTTTGAAAAACACCTTATAGACCACGATGTTGCGAGCAATTACGGGAACTGGCAGTACCTTGCAGGGGTGGGAGCTGACCCACGTGGAGGCAGGCATTTTAATCTTGAAAAGCAGGCCAAGCAGTTTGATCCTCAGGGTTTGTTTATCGCCAAGTGGGACGGGGTACGGGCCGAGCAACCGGATTTTTTCGTTGACGAGGCGGATTGGCCTCTGCCGTAAGCCCGATTAACTTAACTTAACTTAACTTGTCGATATGCGGTTGGATGTGCTCCCATGCGCCCCCGCGAATATAATTTAGGAGCAAAGTCTTCATTTATAAGGTCATTACTAATGCGTAAAAATTTGATAATCGCATCGCTAATTTTTGCCGCCCTCTTTTTGTGGTTGGTCTCGGGCTTAGTTTTTAACGAGTCCGAGGGCGAGCCTGCCGCTACAATTTCTGAACAACAACTTCTCGCCAAGCCAAAAGCTGAGCAACAGCGGGCGACTGTGCGGGCGGCAATATCCAAAGCTGAAAAGCGCGCCAGACTACTTGTTTTGCGTGGCAGAACTGAAAGTAAGCGCAGTGTGGACGTGAAGGCGGAAATAGCGGGCAATGTGGTTGAGCGAGCTGTAGAGCGCGGCAGTCGGGTCGAATCTGGTGATGTACTTTGCCAATTGGCGATTGATGATCGCGATGCATCTGTTGTCGAGGCTAGGGCGGCACTGAAAGATGCCCAAATCGATTATCAAGGGATCCTAAAGCTGCAGCAGCAGGGCTTGCAATCCGAAACGGCTATCGCGAGGGCGGGCGCTCAGTTGGAATCTGCCAAAGCTCAATTGCGGCGGCAGGACTTGAACTTAGCGCGAACCCGTATTGTAGCGCCGTTTAGTGGCGTCGTAGAAAACCTTCATATGAACAAGGGTGACTATGCCACACCAGGAGCGACTTGTGCCACTCTGATCGATCTTGATCCCATGTTAGTTAGCGCCGATGTTACCGAAGCAGAAGTCGAAAATATTGAGGTGGGCAACTTCGTCAGCGGTACCACAAGCAATGGCGCGGCGGTCGTCGGTACGCTTACTTTTATAGGCATGCAAAGTGATCCCTTGACCCGTACGTACCCAGTCGAAATCACAGTGGAGAACAGCGATTACAGTTTGCGCTCAGGGCTGACAACAACGGCGCGAATAAAGCTGGAGGAAGTTTTCGCCCACAAGGTCTCTCCGGCATTGTTTACCCTAAATGACGCTGGCGATTTTGGTGTTCGTACTATAGGGGATAACAATGTCGTTGATTTTTATAAAGTTGAGATTATCGAGGATACTGCTGAAGGCGTATGGATTATCGGTCTACCCGATACCGTAAAGCTGATTACAGTGGGGCAGGAGTTTGTGCTTGCCGGGCAGGCCATCGACCCGGTCTATCCTGTCGATTCCGCCAATGAGGCAAGCCAGTAGTGATTACCTCCTTCATTGACTCGGCGATAGGGCGCACCCGCACGACAATGCTGCTTATGGCCATGGTTGTACTCTGTGGCTTGCTGGCCAGGGCGGCTCTGCCCATCGCCAATGATCCGCATATTGAGTTGCCCCTGTTCGTGGTAGGTATAATTCATGAAGGCATTTCACCGGAAGACTCCGAGCGCCTCCTGATTCAACCTATGGAAATTGAGCTGCGTAAAATAGAGGGGGTCGAACAACTCACTTCAACTGCTTCGGAGGGAAGCGCAACATTATTGGTAGAGTTTGATGCGCAGTATGATCTTGATGAAGCTCTGACGGATGTTCGAGAGGCAATAGATCGTGGCAAGGCGGAAATACCCAGCACAGCAGAGGAACCCTACATACGCGAGCTGACGGTCGACGATTTCCCTATCTTGCAAATCAATCTGATTGGTGAAAGCGTCGACGAGCGCAGTGTCTATGAAGCGGCGATTAAATTGCGCGATGACATTGAATCGATCGCGGATATACTCGCTGCAGATATTCAAGGGAATCGGGAAGAGCTGCTCGAGGTAGTGATCAATACTGAAGCACTGCAGGCCTATCAGATCTCGAGCGAAGAACTTATCACCACGCTGCAACGCAACAACCGCCTGATACCGGCCGGTAGTATTGATACGGGCAAAGGGCGTTTCTCGGTAAAAGTCCCCTCCGTGGTCGAGGATGCCGGTGATTTGCGCGGGCTCCCTATACGCACCGTCGGAGATACGGTAGTGACCCTGCAGGATGTTGCGACCGTTCGCAGAACCTTCAAAGACCGGACCAGCTATGCAAGATTCAACGGCCGTGAGGCCATCTCTATAGCGGTTAACAAGCGAAGTAATGCGAATGTAGTCGACACTGCCAATAGTGTCATAGCGCTGGTAGACCGTGCCCGTTCCGAAATACCTCCGGGTATTGAAGTGATTGTGTCGCAAAACCAGGCCGATTTTGCCAGCCTGCAGGTGACAGAACTGCAGGGCAATATCGTCACGGCGCTAGCGCTGGTCATGGTACTGGTGGTTGCAGCTATGGGTTTTAGAAGTGGGGTGATTGTCGGCCTGGGTATTCCCGTATCGTTACTGTTCTCGGTGACTATTGTTTATCTGCTGGGTTTCACCTTTAATTTTATGGTGATGTTCGGGATGCTGCTGGGGCTAGGTATGTTGATCGACGGTGCGATTGTCGTCACCGAGTATGCAGATCGCAAAATGTCGGATGGAATGAATCATCGTCAGGCTTATTCGCAGGCGGTCAGGCGGATGTTCTGGCCCGTGGTAGCTTCAACTGCGACGACCTTGGCCGCATTCTCACCGTTAATGTTTTGGCCGGGAGTCTCAGGTCAGTTCATGCGCTATCTCCCCATCACCGTATTTACTGTTTTGCTGGGCTCCTTACTTTATGCCCTGCTCTTCGGGCCGGTGTTGGGGACCTTGTTTGGAAGGCCCAGTGGGCACAGTAAGAAAGACGTTGAAATGAGCCACCTGTTAGAGCAAGGAGACCCAACACAGCTGCCCACGGTGACAGGACGTTATGCGAGGTTTCTCGAGAAAGTGTGCGGCAATTCAATTGGCACCCTGGGGATTATCTTTTTTGCACTCTTTACTATTTTCTGGGCTTACGGCAAGTTTGGTGTCGGTACTATTTTCTTTTCAAATGCTGAGGCCCAGTACTTTCAAGTTTCGGTGCTCGCCAGGGGAAACTTCTCGGCGAACGAGGTCAACGATCTTGTGCTGGAGGTTGAACAGGAGGTCCTGCAAGTAGCGGGCATCAAGTCTGTGAACGCTCGCACCATTTTGCCTGGCGATAACAACGCGATGAGTAGATCTGGTGGCAGCTCAGATCGTATTGGCACGATATTCCTGGAGCTACTAGCCGAGAGCGATCGTGAGATAAAGGCCGACGATATTGAGTTGGAAATTAGAGAGCGGGCATCCGGTTTGCCGGGTATTGCTATTGAGATTTTGCCATTGGAGCAGGGGCCGCCTGTGGGTAAGCCTATCCAGATAGAACTGTCTTCGCGTGATCGCTCCTTGTTGGAACCGGCGATGGGGCGGATTCGTGCTTATATGGATACGCTCCCTGAGCTGGTATACATAGACGATACGGCCGCTCTGCCAACAATAGAGTGGCGCATAGACGTCGATAGAGCACAGGCTGCTATTTATGGTGCCGACGTTTCCTCCGCCGGTGTTGCTGTGCAGCTAGTGACTAATGGCGTAAAAATCGGTGAGTACAGGCCGGACGGTGCCGATGATGCGGTAGACATTCGTGTGCGTTATCCCGAGCACGAACGTGGCATTAAGGCTCTCGACACACTGCGCTTGAGCACTGCGCAGGGACTGGTGCCCATGTCGAATTTTGTGCGCATGACACCGGCTCCAGGCGTCGATACATTTGAACGCATCGACACTGTTCCGGTGGAGCGGATAAGGGCAGACGTTGTTGCAGGGGTGTTGGCAGATACCATGGTCAAAGAAATTGATGATTGGCTTTCTCAGCAGGAGTTTGGCCCTAATCTGGAGATAAGGTTTCGCGGCGCCAATGAAGAACAAGCGGAATCTATGGCGTTTGTGGGCGTGGCTTTTTCTCTGTCACTGATTCTTATGTTTGTGCTACTGGTGACACAATTTAATAGCTTTTATCAGAGCGCATTGATACTGCTTTCTGTCATTATGTCGACTGCCGGAGTTCTGTTGGGGCTGCTGATAACGGGAAATCCTTTCAGCGCCATTTTAACGGGCGTGGGGGTGGTGGCCCTGGCTGGTATCGTCGTCAATAACAATATTGTTCTCATCGATACTTTTAACCGCTTGCGTCAAATGCATCCAGAGATGGATGTTCGGTCGGTGATCGTTAGGGCTACATCGCGGCGGCTGCGCCCGGTGATGCTAACAACGGTAACTACCGTTTTTGGTTTGTTGCCTTTAGCTGCGGGTCTGTCGGTGGACTTGATTAATCGAAACATAACCGCAAATGGGCAGTTGGCGTCGTTTTGGTCACCTCTGTCACAGGCTATTGTTTTCGGCCTCACGTTTGCGACCGTTCTGACTTTGGTTGCGACGCCGGCCTTGCTGGCGTTGCCAACTGCCGTAGGTGAGAAATACCGTCGCTTCCGGCCTAAAAAACTTGAGCCCGCCGAATCTTAGGCGGGCTCATTATTCGTTATTAAAACTCCTTGCGTATGCCGACGGTGTAAGCTCGTGGAGCGCGATAAGACACTTCATTGCAACCGCAAAGCGTTGCCAGGTTAAAGCCCTGAACACCAGCTCGTTCGTCGGTGACGTTGCGTATCGCTCCGGTTATTGTCAAATCACCATCTGAGGTTTCCCAGCTCAGCAAGGCATTAACCATAGTGTATGAGTCAAATTTGTCCGAGTCGAAATTCCGCAGGTTGTAATAGAACTCGTCCGAGTAGCTTAGGTCGCCCTGAGCCGTCATTACTCCGCCAAACATATCCCAGGCATATCGCGCCATGGCGAAGGCCTGAAACTGAGGTGTGTATGTTGGCTCTACATCAATGGGCGGCAATGGCGATCCGCTGCGCAGTGGCAGATCCTTAATTTCTGCGTCGATATATGATCCGCTTAATATCAGATCCAGCCCCGCCACAGGGGTAGTAAGAATTTCTATTTCAGCACCGACAGTCTCGGCGTCCTGGTTAATAGATACGCCACCCACGCCCACGAACAGGAAGGCCTGGTAATCCTCGTAGTCATAGTAGTAGACGGAACCGTTGATTCTGGTCATACCATCCTGCCAGGTTGACTTGAACCCCATCTCGTAAGAAGTTAAGACTTCTTCGTCGTAGGGTAATGCAGAATTGCCTCCTGCCCCCAGATAAGCCCCCAGTAATGGCGCATTAAAACTACCGGCCTTGACGCCACGGTTGATACCCGCGTAGAGCAGCAGGTCGTCGCTTTGCCGATAATCCAGTTGCAGCTTACCTGCCCAGAGGTTGTCAGACCTTTCGTCATCAAAAAAGAAGGGATCGCCTGCACCGGATGCATTGGGCACGAAGTTTGATGCATCACGAGTAATGACACCGTTGCCCATGGATGGCGCGATACCGATACCGATTTCAAAGTCTTTCTCTTCGCGCATCAAGCGCAGGCCAGCTGTGACAGAGACCTTTTCAGTCAGTTCATACTCGTACTGACCAAAGACGCTGTAAGAGTCTGTCTTCAATGTTGCTAGTGTGGCGATGTCGGCAGGGAATGCAGCCGTACCGAAGATGCTTTGCGACGGCGCCTTAAGCCCATTGAATGAATCCGCATCAATGTTCAGGTAATACAGTCCAGCTACCCAGTTGGAACGGTCTGATGATCCGGTAAGACGGAGCTCTTGGGTAAAGCTGGTAGCGTCTACCGCACCGTAGTTGGCCAGCTGGTTGACAGGTGCTGCGTCAACATCAATGAAAAGAAGTTTCTCATAGTCTTTGTAATCGGTTATCGATGTGAAGCTGAGCTCATCATTGATGTCATATTCTACCCGTGCATTCAAACCGGCAGTTTCTGTCGAACCCTGGTCTTCAAAGGCGAAGTCGCTGGAGAAAGAAAAGTCGTCACCGTCCGGGTCGCTATAACCAAAGAAATCGGTACCTGAACCCTGCCGTTCACATAGGCCGATCATGGCGCAATTTCCCGGGCCATAGGGCGCATCTGTGAATCCGTCGCCGCCGCCATCCGCACCGTTGTCGACACCGTTTTCCGTGAGTATTGAGATCCGTCTTTCATCTTGCGGGATATCAATGGTGTTGTAGACCTCAGTCCTGAGTTCACCGAAGAACGGGAACCCCGCGTCGGGTACTGCTTCTCCGACCGCAATGGTCGCCTTGGACTGATAGGGTCCGGTGCTGACCTTTGTGTCCGCATAGTTTCCCGACAGGCTGATTTCAAGGTCGTCACTGGGGCGAAAGGCGAGAGTCAAACGCGCCGCTACCGTTTCATCATCACCTAGGTCAGCGCCAGCGCCTGGCCCGGGAGAGCCAATATTGCCAGCGCCAAAAATATTAAAGTCCGGTGCGCCTTCTGGATAGTTGTTCTCCAGGAAGGGGTCCTGTTCGTTATAACTACCAGCAAATCTGAAGGCAAGCTTGTCGTTAATCGGCCCGCCAAATGCTCCTTCAACAAGGTATCCGCTAGCATCGTTGGGGGTATCGAAAAGGGTATAGTCAGCGTTGATGTAACCCTCAAATTCTTCAAAAGAAGGGGCCGTGGAGAAATAACTGACCACACCGCCTGTTGCATTTCGACCGAACAGCGTGCCCTGTGGACCTTTGAGTATCTCGACGCGCGCGATGTCCAACACGGCGAAGGTCTGGGCCTGGGCAATAGCGATATAGCCTTCATCCAGATAAACGGCGTTGGGTGATTCAATAATATCGTTGAAGTCGTTTTGGGTGACACCGCGAATTGAAAACTGCACATTCTGACCCGCCAGGTTGCCGCTGATATGCACGCCGGGCGTGTATGCGGCGATGTCAAAGCTTTCAGTCACGTTAAAGGCTCGAAGCTGTTCCCCGCTAAACGCCGTCACCGCGATGCCTACATCCTGCAGGTTCTGCTCGCGCTTCTGCGCAGTAACAATGATTTCTTCTAGCATACTCTGCGCGCTAGACTGCACTGCAAACGCACTGGTCAGCGTCAACACGGCTGTTGATAATAATGTTTTTTTCGAGATCATGATTTTCCCCTTTTTCGCTTTACTGGACTATTATATTGATTGCCTGATCCCAAAATACTTTAGACCTAAAGCTTTCGGGTCACAAGTATTTTTTCGTAACCAATTACCACTAATTAAAGAAATTTAAGTGTGCACCAACTTGATACCGACAATAACAATCACCGCACTAAAGCTGTGCGCATAAATCGACCGGCTTTAAAGCGGCGTCTTGGTGTTCTAACCAAAATGATCATGTATACCTACAAGCCAACTTCATTTCGCTCCCTGACGCAGGTATCAATTATCGCGTAGAGTATCTTCCTGGCACAGGGCATCAGGTCTGGGATATACGTGGCACCCATGCCACCCAGGCCTTCACCAATTGGCTCGGGGGATCCTTCTGCAGGCCATGGCCAGCCCATTCTGGCCGTTGGGATACCAAGACGCCGTAATGCCGCGCCGTCTGTCTGGCCACCGAGTAAATCGGGTTTTGCGGGGTAGGCATTACCTTCAACGTCTTCCCAGCCACGCCGACCAGACTGGATAATCCAGTTTTTTGGGTCAGTAGTGCCACCGGGCACAGATCCATACATTTCCCAGTCCATGTCCAAATCGGGGTATTTTTGCGATAGTGTGGCCAAAAATTCCGCGACCTGCGCCTTTACATCAGCGGGCGTTGTTCGGGGATTGATACGCACGTCAAAATAGATTTCTGTAGCAGCCGATGGAAAAGCTGGTCTCTCAGGCCAGCCTGAACGCAATGCCGAGATCCAGCCATCAGGGCGGATAACGCCTGAGGTGTTGCGCTCAGTGTACTTTGGTAACCACTCCTCTAGCTCGAGAATGATCTCCGCTGCCGGTACGATTGAGCTGCGAAACCCGGGGGTTCCCCGCGGGACTCCTGCATAACCCAGAGTGCCTTTCACCGTGATCTTGAACCAACCCATGCCAGGCTCTTCGTGATACACCCAGTTCCAGGGTTTCATAATAATGCAAAAATCCGGCGCCATGCCGCGATTCAACAAATGCTGTACGCCATGCGACATTCCGGCATTGTCACGTTCCGGTATATTGACCGGCATGCCGCCATCGGCAAATCCCAGTGACAAGTCGCCTATCAGCGGAACCTCGGCGTCAATCAGAGCATTAACGACTTCCGTCAGTGTTGAGACCATCGCTTTGGGGTTGGAGGAGCCAAGACCATAAATCCAATCATCGACCATGGTGGCCTTGGGCCGCATATCGATTTCCTGTCGCGGACCCGCCCAGGGGTAATCACTTTCATCCCCCTCCAGGTGTGTATCTATTGGCGCATAAAGTAATAGCGTTGCGCCACCACCGCTACCGCGCAATTGGCCGAGCACGTTCCCTGATATATCGTTCATCGGGTGATAGGCGGCGGGCATTCCCATATCGCTAATGTAATTAGCCATATATTCACTCGCGTCCCGGGTTGCGCCGGTAGGACTGTGAATATCGGTTAACGCAAACAGCAAGCGCTTTAATCGCTCGGGATCCAACTTGGCACATGCCGCCTCATACCACTGCCGCTGTTGTGGCGACATTGGCAATTGGGTTGTTTTAAAGCTCATCTGTAGTCTCCTGGCTTTGCGCTGTCGTGCTTTAAGTAAACGAGGCCAGTGGACTTCTCCACAGGCTAATTGCCGGCTGAATCCTTGCTGCCATCTGGAGCAGCTGCCGGTCCTGATCTATACGGCCCACCAACTGTAGCCCCAAGGGAAGTTGATTGGTTGCAGCCGCTACCGGAAAAGTAATACAGGGCATACCCAGCGCCGTCCAAATTCGGCAGAAGTCGGGACTGCCGGTGGCGGCTAAACCTTCCGGCGCAGTTCCTGGCGCCGCTGGAGTGAGTAGAACGTCCACACCCTCTATGGCGCGGTTAAACTGGCTGGAGCACTCACTTTGTAATTCGAGTGCTTGACCGTAGTCGGTGTCCGCGAAACTTCGTCCCAACTGAATAAAGTCGATTAGAGCGGCGCTGACTTGGGATACATTGCGATCGACAATCGGGCCCAGAAAATCAGCAGCCTCACGCGCATGGATCAGACTCTGAGCAGCGCCAAGTTGATCGAAAATTCCAGGAAGCATAATCGACTTGGTCTGCGCTCCTTGTTTCTGTAAACGCTGGGCAGCCTCGCCCAGACATTCTTTCATCTCAGCGCTAGCGGTTGGCCATGCGGGACTTTGGCAGATACCTACTGTCGGAAATTCGCTTAGCTGGACGTCCTCTTGTTGCCCCTCGGCCAGAACCGCATCCAATAGTATTGCATCATCAATACAGCGAACGAAAAATCCTAAAGTGTCCAGGTGGGGTGATGTATCGAGAACACCGTCTGTGCAGTAACGGCCTATGCTGGGTTTGAAACCCACAACACCGCAGAAACTGGCAGGACGAACGACTGACCCGGCGGTCTGCGTGCCTAAAGCCGCAGGTACCTGAAAGTCCGCAACAGCGGCGGCAGAACCACTGGAAGAGCCGCCCGGCGTATGATCAGGGTTGAGCGGATTGGCCGTCCGTCCAGGATGATAGGTTGCAAACTCTGCAGTCACCGTCTTGCCGATAATGATTGCACCCGCTTGGCGCAAACTGGCAATACAGGCCGCGTCAAGCGACGGAACATGATGACCGAAGATCGGGGAGCCGTAGCGCGTAGGCATCCCGGCGGTGTTAATGACATCTTTTACGCCGATAGGAACTCCGTGCAGTGGGCCCAGACACTCCTGTGCATCTTTGGCCTGCGCCATTGCTAGCGCTCGTTCTGCATCCAGATGTGCCCAGGCACCAACGGTAGCGTCCCGTTCATCAATTCGCTGCAGATACGACTGCATAAGTCGCTCACTGGTAATACGGCCCATACGTATCGCAGAGGCAGCCTCGGTCAAAGAGAGCTTCTCCAGCGCGATAGACAACGCGGGGGCTGTAGTAGATGCCACTGCTAATCTTCCGGCTCTCTGTGTCCCCATAACATTGGAGAATCATGGGTTTTTACGCGCCAGCCATCGCCAATTAGCTGCCCGTTGCATCCAAGTTCAAGACCAAAGCCCGATGGGGTAATCAAATAAAACGACTCGGTTAAATCATTGGTGTGCTTGCCCAAGCCCATCATCACCGGCATTTTTTTGTCCAGAACCACGTCATAGGCTCGTCCGACATCGCTGAGACTGTTGGCTTCCAACATCAAATGATTAAAGGTGCCAGGTGGAATGTCGCCGAAGGGAGGCATGATTGCCAGTGAGTGATGCCGAGGATTACAGTGATAGAAGGTTGCATCTTTTTCACCTTCGTCCCAAATTATATGGTCTGAAGTCCTGAAGCCCATCACCTCAGTGTAGAAACGATGACTCTCGGCATAATCGCCAACAAAATACACAACATGTCCGAGACCAAGGTCCCCGGTGTTATAGCCCGAAATTCCCAGGGAAGGGCGGAACGGCAGCATTTCATGTTGCGCGCCGTAAAAGATTTCGGAGGGCATATTACTGGCGGGATCCATAAACTGGTAAAGCCCGGTGACCTTTCGCTGGTCGAGTAACTGTGGGCTTGCCGGCGTAACCTTAACTCCATAATCCCGGAGTGCCTGTGACATGGCTTCCAGATCCTTCTCATTCGCCAGCTCCCAACCAATAGCGGCGATACCGTCTTCCCCGGACTTATAAAGCGTCATCCGATGATGCCAGTCGTCCAGACGGATATCTACCGCCGTGCCATCCTCGCGCGCAATTAGCTCAACACCAAACACACTGGTCATTAAATCGAGCCAGGCATCCATGTCGCTGACGTTGACCGCCACATATCCTAATCCGCAAATACTCATTTGAGTTTCCTCCTGCTAACCCTTAGGGATTGATCACACTATTCACTGGCAACAAATCTCTCTGCGTGTATGTTCGCTGGTTGAACACCAAGTGCCCGTAAGTGCTCGAATGCTGCACTTATCATCCCCGGAGGACCACATAAATATGCCACAGTATCGGCACTAACATCATCGATGGAAATGGCCTCTACTGGATTCCCCACTCGATACGGCCCTGAAGCGTCGCCGCGATCAATAGAGATACGCAAATCCAGTTCACGCATCCAGAAATCGCGTAGCTCCAGGTCCTCGGTTGCGAAAAGTGTGCTCTCATCAAGACAGCCGAAACTTAAAATTACGTTAGGTTTTTTGCCGCTTCTTTGTCTTATTACATCCAACATGGATAGCACTGGCGCCAGGCCCGTACCACCGGCAATCATAATGTGGGGGGGGGCCATATCGTCCCTCAAGAAAAACGAACCGAAGGCTCCTTCCAACTTCATAACATCATCAATTGCAGCCTCATTGCGCAGGTAGTCCGACATGACACCTTCTGGCAGGCAGCGAACCAGAAAATCCACCTTCGGCAAGTCGTCTGGTGTGCTTGCCATCGAGTATGTTCGCCACTGTTCTGAGCCAGGGACGCGCAAACGCACAAACTGTCCCGGGGAAAAATCTATCCAATCGCCTTCGGCGAGTTCAAGACGCAAACGCGCTACATCGGGCGCAAGCCAATCGATAGCGTTTACAAAAGTATTAACCAGCGCAGGCCCCGAAAGTGTACTGGGATAAGCAAACTGGACGACGCTGTCGGCGCAAACCTGGCTAACACACATCAGTCTCAGACCTTCAGCCTGTTCACTTTTCAGCAGCGAAGATGCCGTATCACTGCGCATTCGCACATCACCTGCTACAAGACGACCCACGCAGCTGCCACAACTGCCACTTTGACATTGGTGCAACACTGGGATCTCAGCAGACAATGCTACAGCCAGTACAGTGGCTTCGGGCGGCACCTGTACTGTCTGCTCAACACCATCAGCAAAACGGCAAACAACGCTATGGGTTTGTGAAGCCGTCACTTAACTATATGCGCAAGTAGCGAGGTATGATCGTTATTGCAAGGCACAGTGCTACTCCTCAATCTTATCGACAAAGTATCCTGGCGCTTTTCCATCAGCCACATTCCGTAATCGTATACTTGAAGACTTTAATGTGCCGGCCACACCGCGCGGAGGTCGGGCTATGCCGCGGTGATTCCTCGACGCCAGTTTTCGCCATGTGATCGCTGATACATCGGTGTCTACCAATTGCTCTCTATCCCAGCCAGTACCGTCCGCGTAGTAGTCCTGCATCGCTTCGCGGGCATAGAGATCACAATCATTAAAACCGTGCAGTGCAAGCGGTTTAAATACAGTCTTATATCTGTATTTGTAGTCTTTCAATTCCTTCTCGGTCGCGCAAATTTTAACCAGAACCTCCCAGTATTCATAGGTATCGTCGGTTATAGGCACATACCACTCGTACTGCACGATGTGCTCTTCTGGCCAATTCTCCACCATCAGGATGCCCGGCATTACAACCGACGTGCGATACATTCTGCTGTTTAGCCCCTCAACTTTCACTCCGAGTTTTTTGTTTTCGAGCACGGGCTCCCAACGATCGGAGAATAGCCACTGCATAAGGCCCTTAGGCGCACCGTCTTCTTCAAATGTTGTGATGCAGTCATCGCTGGCTGGCCGTATACCCAGGGGCAACACCCAATTATTTGACTGAACTATCGTATTGTCCTGATGAACCAGGATATGGGCATTGTCAAAACCATTTTCGCACGCAATGCGCCAATTGGCCTCGCCTGTTCTATGAATGCCAAGTGATATTGCATTATCGTCAAGCAGGCTGGGGGCCGCTGGCCACAGGGGATGCGGAAACTCTTCACTACTTTCAGGAAAACGAATGGGTAAATCGTGGCTAAGAGGTGGCACGTCATCATCCGAAAAATCATCTTCTCGAACGAACACGAAAATCATTCCCGATATTTCTTCCACCGGATAGGTAGTCAACCCAGTAGTACCAATGATCTTATCGTCGGGATTGCCGACAATCGTGTCGAGGTTGCCGCTTTCAAGGTTGAAAGTAAATCCGTGATACCAACATGAAATCGTCTCATCGTTAAAACACATAGGTTTAGCCGACAAGCGTACGCCACGATGTATACACTGGTCTTTCAGTGCAAAAATGCGGCCGTTAATGCGGCGCAGTACAATCTGCACGCCACAAATCTGGATACCCTCGACTTCATCCTCGGGTAACTCTTCGCTGAAAAGTGCAGGATACCAGTGATTGATAAACCCCCACTCAGCATCTTTATAGGGCTGATACTGACTCTGCGTTCTCTGGTCGTTTTTACGAACAGAGGCTTTATCATCCGAAGCGGCAGTTGCTCTACGTCTAACCGGTGCGTCATCGCTCATTACATTTCTCCAATACTAGAGTCAATTGATTCCATCAATCATTTAGAAATCGACATACAACATCATCATGTTCCGCCGGCCGCTCCCACTGTGGCCAATGTGCGCAACCTGCCATAACATGTTTTTTCGACCCCGGAATAATCTCGGTCAGGCGGTCGGCAGCATCGACCCCATGAATAGGGTTTTTATCCGTCCACAACACGAGAGTGGGGCATCGTATCGTGGCGATTGCAGTCTCATCGAAATAGAAATCGCCGATATTTGGAGCAAACAGGCGCTTGTAATACTCCAGCAGGGCATCGCGTGTTTCGGGTATTGACCAAAGCGCACGGCGCAGTTCAACCAACTCGTCTGTCACGCCTCCCAGAGGCATCAGCCACTCAAGCCGCTTGCGCAGAAGTTCGATAGAAGGGTTTAGCAAGGCGTTGACTGATGTTTCCCGCAGTGCGTCGAGATCGCTTTCACCCTCCACGACATGCCTGGGATCCAAGGCAATACCCCAGGCGGTGTTAAGTATTACTTTGTCCACGCGATCGGGGTGATTGATTGCCATATCGAGCGCAATCCAACCGCCAAGCGACTCACCCTCTATCGATGCTTTTTCCATGCCAAGATGATCCATAAGGTCCAATAACTGATCAGTAAACTGACTCAGCCAGTGACCTTGATGCGATGGCCCTTTATCTGAATATGTTGGCCTAGATGACATGCCATGCCACAAAAAATCAATTGCCATCGGCCTGGCAGCAGCGGCGAGACTGACCATGTTCCGGGAATAGGTTTCGGCGTGTCCGCCACCTCCATGCAGTAGAAATAACGGCGGCTTGTCATTAACAACTTCTATACACCGTGATCGGTACTTTCCCGTATCGTAAAAACGGGTCTCTGTGCCAAGCAGGTCTATGTGAATCGATTGGGTCATTTGACTATCCTCCAGCTTTCGCTGCTGACGAGAAGTTTTAGCGGCATTGCCACTGCTCTTGCTTGCAAATGCTCTGTCATGCGCTTTTTGATTCAAGCAGAAAGTTCTGTACCAGTTGCTGGAATCTTGTAGCGTGCTCGATCTGCGTCCAGTGGCCACAGTTACCAAAGAAATGTAGCTGTGAATTTTGGATATGCTGATGCAGATTGAGAGAAACCTGTGGGTCCACCACGATATCGTCACGTCCGTGAATGATTAATGTTTCATTGTCCAGTTGCTGTAACTGGGCGACTGACAAGACCTGAGCATCCAGCCAGCGCTGGTGTGGTTCGGGAAAGACCCTTTCAAAGATCTCCTGGGCACCGGCGCGCATTGTTGCCTTATAGCGAAGTTCAGCCAGTTCGTCGGTAACCAGGGAACGGTCATATGCCATGATGTCCATGATTCCCTTCATGTTTTCCACCGAGGGCTTATAGGCCCAGAGTGCTTTCAGGTTGTCATTTACCTTGGCGGGCCAACCACCAGGACCCATTAGCACCAGGCGGTCAAAACGGTCTGGATACTCTGAGGCTAACCACATCGAAAGCGCGCCACCAAAGGAGTTGCCTACCAGATGGGCGCGCTCGATACCCAGGCTGTCAAGTAATGCCATGATCTGGTGTATCCAGCTGCTCATGAACTTAAACTCGAAATCTTCGGGGGTCTCCGTATATCCAAACCCGACCAGATCCGGCGCGATAACGCGGAACTCAGGTGCTAGCAATGGCAGCATGCCGCGCCAATTGGCCCAACCAGAAACGCCGGCACCAGACCCGTGCAGCAGTATGACGGGATCACCATCACCCATGTCGTGATAATTGGTGCGGTAGCCGCAAGTCTCTAGGCTATTCGCCACCTCAGGGTTGTCTGTCATACCAAGCTCCTTGGTTGAAAATAATTGTGGGGGAAAGCAGTATCAAAAAATGTGCGGTTTGACGCTATCCAACACGTGATCGTTGAGCAACTCGGGCGGCGGATAGGCTAATTTACTGTGGGTCAACTCCAGGTCCAGTAGCATTTCGCACACTTTCAGAGATATCAGGCCGGGGTTGAGCACTGGCACCGGTAGCTTTCCCGCCAGATATTCGTAGGACTGGTGCATCGTAGTTGATCCTATGATGATCACTTCGGCACCATCTTCATGGATAGCCGCCAGCGCAGCCGCTTCAAGCTGCGCAAACACAATATCTTCTTTACCCGCGAGTAATTCCTGGGCGTCCGGGCGTACATTAATCGCCCGAATTGAAGCCAGTCGATGGGCAAGTCCCTGTTCCTGTATGGTCTTTTTATACAGTGGTCGCCACTGGTCCCACATGGTGATGATCGAGAACTTCTCGCCGAGCATGCAGGCAGTCAGAAGGCAGCTTTGGCAAGGACCAACCACCGGTATGCTCAACCTCGAACGCAGTGCAGCTAGCCCAGAATCACTCATAGAATTTATACAGACTGCGTCGTAGCCTTCGGCCTCAGCAGCTATGCCTGCTTCCAGGACGAATGCGTCTGCCATCGTCATTTCATAGTAGGAGTCGAGGATTTTTGCGCCCTCTTTGACGGCCACAAAATCGATAGTGACGTCGTCCCGCCGCAACGAGGAGGGGATCTGCGATTCAAATCCTGCCAAAGCCGCTGGCGGCATGGGAACCGGCATGATCATTTTGATTTTCTTCACAATCAACTCCCTCGAAATTAAATTGAGCATAGAAGCAAAAGTAGAATATATTTTCAATTGATTTTCAATGCAAGTTATATCTAAACTGATAGTATCAAATATACGACAAACCGTTATCGAGCCCAACGGTGTCGACTGAAACTGCAAGCGAGCAGTTAATAAGGTATAAAGCCACCAGACAAACTGTTCTTCGCTAAACCATCATTGAATTCGGATAGGATATGACTGAAGACTTGAGTAACAAACCTGGCCAAGACCTACTGCATCGCAAGTGGCGCCTGGGAGGAGACGACCACTCCATCACCACGACTGAGTTCGAATGGGCAATCATGCGTTTTTATAGCGCATTTGAGCGGAGCTGCCATCAGCTAGGCTCGATCGCCGGCAATCAAAGCCTTGGTTTTCAGGAACTGGTGCTACTGCACGTGGTCGCTATGCAGCATCACCCGCAAACCTCCACGTCGCTGGCACGCCAGCTTAACCGCGACGACATAGCGAATGTGCAGTACATCCTGAGGAAATTACAAGGCGAAGGCTTACTACTAAAGACCAAGGAGCCTCGGGGTAAAACGTACACTTATGATATTACTGAAAGCGGCAGTGTCATGGTGGAACGCTACGCCGAAATGAGGGCTTTGCTATTAACAGAGAAAACCAAGTTTATCGATAATATTGACGACAAACTCCACGCGGCCAACGATTTATTGTCACTGTTAACCGGGATTTATGACGATGCTGCCAGGATTTCAGCGACCTATAGCCCAGTCGAGTCAGAGGACGCCTGAATGGGCTTCACTTGAAGCCTCAATCCCGGGATATTAATCTGCCACCTGATTTTATAATGTGAACATAGCCTATGAATGATACAGAAATTGCCCAGGCGGGCGAAGAACTCTACCAGGCGCTGTTAGCCCAGCGCACATTGGCGCCATTCACTGAGCGGTTTGGCGACATTACAATAGACGATGCCTACCGTATCTCTCTGAAGATGATCGATTGCAGAGTTCGAGCCGGTGAGAAGATAATTGGCAAGAAAATTGGTGTTACCAGTAAGCCGGTGCAGGACATGCTAGGAGTATTTCAGCCTGATTTTGGTTTCCTGACCGACGGAATGGTATTCACAGATGGCGCCGATATCAGTATTGCAGACCACCTTATCCAGCCGCGGGCCGAGGGTGAAATTGCCTTTCGATTAAAGGCAGATCTGGTGGGTCCCGGGGTGACGGACGCTCAGGTACTGGCGGCGACTGAGTCGATTATACCGTGTTTCGAGATCGTCGATTCGCGCATAGATGACTGGAAGATCAAGATTGAGGATACCGTTGCCGACAATGCTTCCTGCGGCGTGTACGTATTGAGCGGAAAAGAAGTTGATCCGCGTAATTATGACTTGCCAAATTTGCATATGAGGGTATTCAAAAACGGTGAGCTTAATAGCGAGGGGTTGGGATCAGCCGTGCAGGGCAATCCCCTGGCCGCGGTGGCGTGGCTGGCCAATACGCTGGGCGAATACGGTATTCCGCTAAAGGCCGGTGAGGTTATTTTGTCCGGCTCACTGGTGCCATTGATACCGGTCGTTGCCGGTGATCGTATGTCACTGGAGATCGATGGAATCGGTGGCTGCAGCTGCAATTTCGTATGATTCGTCTTACTGTGCAGAGCCTTTAGCTACCGAGGAATGCCCGTCATGTCGCACCGCTTTTCGTTTATAGGTAATGGCATTATTGATGAGCTCGGCGCCAACGAGCAACGCCGAACAGATTGATCCCGAGGAACTATCTGAAATTGTCAGAGTACTGGCTTCTGATGAGTTCGAAGGTCGGGCTCCTGGTGGCCCGGGCGAGGCGAAGACAATTGCCTATCTCGTCAAGAAATTTGAAGCCTTGGGTCTTATTCCCGGTGGCGAGCAGGGTAGTTGGACACAGTCTGTACCCCTAGTTCATACCCAGGTCCAGAAATCACCGAACATCCGGTTTAACGTTGGCAAGCATCAGCAAATGCTGCAACAGGTCATTGATATCGAGATTGAAACTAGCCGTCCACGGGAGGAAATTGTTATAAAGTCGGCGCCGCTTGGTTTCGTTGGTTTCGGCGCTAGCGCACCCGAGCGGCAGTGGGACGATTATGGAGATATCGACCTGACGGGTAAGGTAGCGGGTTTCCGGTCATTGTGACCCTACTACCGTCGACGTAGCGAGGCCAGCATTTCGCTCACCGAGAGCTTCAATAGCATGCAACACTTTAACGATCTCACCCATTCTTTGAGTAGCAGTATGCCACTTCACCGCATGCTCGTATCCAGCATTTGCGATGCATTCCCGAGCGCCATCATTAGCTAATAGCGCTTCGATAATGTCACCCATACCATCCAGATTCTGCTTGTCGTAGTAGATCAGGTGCTGCCAGTCGACAAACGGGTTTTCCAGCGGCGTCAGCATCTTGTCCGAGAGTACGAGACTGCCGCTACTCAAGGCTTCATAGAGCCGGTAATCACCTTCCCACCGATCTGGATTACAGGTCACAACGATTTTGGCACGCGCCATAATATCAAAGTACTCGCCTTGAAATCTGCTACGACCTGGATCTCCACAGCTGCCTGCGATCCCCGTGAAAATATTGTGATGCGCAAATTGGGTCTTGATGTACTGGGTGACACCGCTTCTATATTTGTTTCTGGCTGTAGTAGGATCTTCATGCTGGTCAAAAAATACCGCGATATCAATATCTCTAGTCGCACTGAACTCGCTCTCACGATTAAGGTAGTCATCCTTGATGCAATAACCAATTGGGATAACTTCCCGCGGATAGGCCGCAAAGCAATTGCGCCTCTTATCTACCACGCTGCGTTTGAAGTACAGGAGTGCATCTTGATCAAAGACCGCATACGGGTTATCTCGATAATCAATGATTACCGTCTTGTCCGGATACGGCGTCTTATAAGCCAGATCCGAGAGATGACGAAAATCCACGAAAATGTAGTCCGCTTCTTCAACACAGGGGCATAACTGTGTGGTTGGATTACGCTCGATACCGGCGAGGATAATCGTCTTTAACTCACCGTCAAGGAGCCTCTGCGGGACGCTGGGAACATGTATTTTCAGAACGTTCACACGTTGCATCTCTGATTTCTCGTATCAGTTCATTAACAAAACCGGCTTGATGACGCCGCCCTTTTTGGCGTCCGCAAAAGCTGTGTTGATATTGTTAAATTTATACGTTTTCACTAGCCGTTCGTACGGGAAAAGACCCTGCCTGTGATAGGCAATCAACTTGGGTAGGAGTTCTCTGGGCGCTGACGAGCCCAGCATTATGCCTTCCAAGCGAACACACTTTACCATGAGCTCAAAGGGGGAAAATGGAAAAGGTTGGCCGTCGTGCGGAATGGTTACAAGGCCACACGTGCCCCTTGCCGCCAAGGAGGATAGGGCAAGGTGGAACGCGGCTTCCTGGCTACTGGTCTCCAGGCTGTAGTTGAATCCTGAAGGACAGCAATTTCGCAAGTTCTCTGCCAAGTCAGGGTCGTTGGCTTGCAGTGTATGGGTAGCGCCGAGTTCTTTAGCCAGCGCCAGGCGGTCTTGGTGGACATCAATCGCAACAACTATTTTCGCCTGGCTGATGTTAGCAGCCATCACCGCCGAAAGACCGACCGCCCCAGCGCCAAAAACAACAACGCTTTCGCCGGCCGTGACGCCGAATGTGTTAAAGATTGCGCCGGCACCGGTCATAACCCCACAAGGAAGCGCGGCGCGTAATTCTGCGGAGAGGCCAGTGCTTTCTACCACGACGTCGCGGGCAGGCGTAACGGCATAATTGGCGAACGACGATTGCTGAAAAAAAGCACCGGAAATAGGATTGCCATCAAGCGACATCGTCGATGACCCATCGAACCGTCTGCCGCTGATACTGCCCTCAACGTTACGATCACAAACATAGGTATGCCCGGACTGGCAGGCGCCGCATTGGCCGCACCAGCCAAATGACATGATAACTTTATCGCCCGGTTTAACATCTTCAACCCCGGCCCCGACGGCCACGACTTCCCCCGCGCCCTCATGGCCGAGTACTGCTGGTAATTGCATATGAACACGTGCTGCCACATCGGTGTGGCATACCCCGCAGGCCTCTATCTTAACCAGGACCTCGTCGGCGCCGGGCTCGGCCAACTCCACTTCCCTGAATTCAAACTCACCATCCACTGACGCTACCACTGCAGCCTGTATTTTCATTACTTAATCGCCTTACGCGTCCATCAGGTTCGGTCGTTCTTCAGCGCTAAATTTCGCCACAGTATCAGCCGCCATCTTTTGCATACGCGTATAGTCAAGTTTACCGTTGGGTGCGCGTCCGATGTCGTCGACCATAATGAAAACTTTGGGGACTTTGTATCCGGCTAGTTGGGCGCGTAAAGCGGCATCAACTGCGCCAAGGTCGAGTTTCTCTGCCAGATTGGATCGTTGAACCAAGGCCGACACAGCACTACCCCATCGGTCATCGGCAATGCCCACCACGCAACAGTCCTCTATGGCGGGCAGACATTTAAGTGCCTGTTCAACTTCTTCGGGAAAGACTTTTTCGCCACCTGTGTTGATGCATACGTTTCCGCGACCTAGAAACTTTAAGGTCCCGTCCGCCAGAACCTCTGCCCAGTCGCCTAAAAGGCAATATCTTTTGCCGTTAATGACAGGAAAAGCCTTCGCCGATCTTTCAGGATCTTTGTAGTAACCATCCGAAATTAGTCCACAGCGTGCGACCATGCCTATTTCTCCGCTCCCCGGCCGGACTTGTTGATGATCTTCCGTAAAAACAGTAACAAACTCGTTTACTTTCAGCTTCAGTGTCCGCTCATCTTTGTTCACATTTTGTTGAGTACCATGGCTCTTCGCGGTTGTCAGTTGATGCCCCAAAGCCGCAGACTCAGAGCCGCCAAGAATATCGTTAATAGTAAGCTGTGGGAGGAGGTCAACTAAGCCACGCTTTATGTGTCCGCTAAACACTGCGGCAGACGAGATCATTAGAACAAAGTCTTTAAGCTGCCAGGCACTTGGGTTCTCTTTGAGTTGAAACTCCAGCGCTTTTAACAAAGGATTGCCCATGGCGTCGCCGGGAATCTTTACTGCGTTTACCGTGTAGTCGGAGATGGCTTGCCATACCGCCGAGGCGTCAAAATTCGCGGCAGAGCTGGTGACAACCGTCCCGCCAAAAGCAAGCGTTGGCAAAACACTGTAAATGCCCAGCCCGTGCATCATCGGTGCGATGACCATTTCACAATAGCTTTCTGTGTTCTGCAGCAGCATGCCCCTTAAGTCCTCCGGGCTTTCGGGTTGACGAGGGCCCCCGTGGGCAAAGTAATTTATACATATCATCTTGAACAAATTGTTCTGGCTCCACATTGCGCCTTTAGGCAAGCCGGTGGTGCCGCCCGTATACATAAAAAACTGGTCTTCGGGATGCTGCGAGTACAGTGACGAAAGTGGCATTTCTTGATGCGGGCTGTCGGCGATATGC
>JBLIEI010000050.1:0-33479 GCA_047633055.1 Halieaceae bacterium
CCATGCGATACACTGGTTCAGCCCCGATGAAATACGCGCCAATTCTGCTAGAATGCGCAGCCCCATGGTGCTGGCGTCAATAGAACAGCACCTTCTGGGCGTGTGTTACCCCTTGGATTTAATAGTCATACCATGAGCCTCAATTCAGCCAGTAAAGTCATTGTCGGAATGTCCGGCGGTGTCGATTCCTCTGTCTCTGCCCTGTTGCTAAAGGAGCAGGGCTACCAGGTGGAAGGCTTGTTTATGAAAAACTGGGATGAAGACGACGGTACCGAGTACTGCACTGCCAAGGACGATTACGCCGACGCGCAGGCTGTAGCCAACAAGCTCGGCATAACGCTGCACGGCGCTAATTTTGCCGCGGAATATTGGGATAATGTGTTTGAGCACTTTCTTGAAGAGTACCGAGCGGGCCGGACTCCCAACCCGGACATCCTCTGCAATCGGGAAATAAAATTTAAGGCGTTTTTAGAATATGCGCTGACCCTGGGCGCCGATTTTATCGCTACCGGCCACTATACCCGCCGCGGCGAACTGGACGGCAAAGGCACTCTGCTCAAGGGCCTGGATGGCAACAAGGATCAGAGTTACTTTCTGCATGCGGTGGGACATCGGGAACTGGAACAGACCCTGTTCCCTATTGGTGACATAGAGAAGCCGAAGGTGAGAGCCTTGGCGGAAGACGCAGGCCTGGTCACCCATAACAAAAAGGATTCTACTGGCATCTGTTTTATCGGAGAGCGTCGATTCACGGACTTTCTGCAGCAGTACCTGCCGGCTCAGCCTGGCGAGATATTCAGTGTAGATGACGAACATCTGGGCCAGCATCAGGGTCTGATGTGCCACACGATAGGGCAGCGCCAGGGGCTGGGCATAGGCGGTCTGGCCAACCACAGCGAGGCGCCTTGGTATGTCGTTGCCAAAGACCTGGAGAACAACATACTGCGGGTTGCACAGGGTAATGAACACCCTGCCCTGTTCGCCAGGGAACTGCGTACCGGTAGTATTTTCTGGGTGGCCGAAGAGCCACCGATTACGCCCCTTCACTGTATGGCCAAAGTCCGCTACCGGCAGCCAGACCAGACCTGCACACTAAACAGCACCGCTAATGGCTATGACGTTTTTTTCGAAGTCGCCCAGCGCGCCATCACTCCGGGGCAGTCAGTGGTATTTTACGACGGCGATCGCTGCCTTGGCGGCGGTGTTATTGAGCAAACTAACCAATGAAGCAGAATAGCCTTACCGTCATAGAACAGCAGGTACTAGCGCTGGCTGGAGTTGCGCAGGCTGCCAGAATTGTAGATCAAGTGGCCAAGTCCGGCAGCTATCCGATGGAATTTCTGGAAGCGTCTATTCACAGTCTATTTGTATTTGAGCCAGACAGTACCGCAGATGTCTATGGCGGAACCGCTGGGGTTAAGCTGGGCTTGCAGAACATCAGTGCCCTACTGGCCAGCCAGCAAGAGCCAGAGAGCCGTGAGCTGGTGCGCTATCTTTTCAGCATCTTGCATCTGGAGCGGAAATTCGCTGCCAGAAACGACATGGTTGAGGTGGTTCACTCCCGGCTTGAGCACGCCAGCTTTAATGCGGAACATTTCACCAATAACATTGACGACATTTGTCGCAATATTTCCGGAATCTATCAGGACACTTTGAGTCACCTGCGCTACCGAATCAATGTGTCCGGTAGCGCCAAGCACTTGCACGAAGAGCGCAATGCGAACCTGGTAAGAGCGGTTCTGCTCGCTGGAATCCGATCCGCCTTTCTCTGGCGTCAGCTGGGTGGACGACGATGGAAACTGCCTTTTCAACGACGGCAACTGTTAAGCCTTTCTCAGGAACTGTCCCGCGGTCTCGGCGTGGTGTAAAATCGCGCCCTCGCCCAACCGCTCAATGGAGTACAACATGAAATTGTCAGCACTGACCGCGGTTTCGCCTATCGACGGGCGCTACGGCAGTAAAACGGGTGAATTACGCAGTATTTTCAGTGAATTTGGCCTGATCCAACGTCGCGTTCTGGTAGAGGTTCGCTGGTTGCAATGTCTTGCGGGCCATGCGGATATTGCCGAAGTTCCGCCGCTGTCAGACGCTGCTAACAGTTTACTGGAGAACATTGTCAGCGGTTTTTCTGAAGCTGATGCCAGCCGCATTAAAGACATTGAGAGCACGACCAACCACGATGTCAAAGCTGTTGAGTACTTTATCAAGGAACGCTTTGCTGGCAATAGCGAACTTGAAGCCATTGCGGAATTTGTTCACTTTGCCTGCACCTCAGAAGACATCAACAACCTTGCTCACGCCCTAATGCTGAGAGATGGTATTAGCACCGTCATGCTGCCGTCCATACGTCGAATCGTCGCTGCGTTGACCCAACTCGCGCTTGGCAGTGCAGGCGCGGCAATGTTGTCACGTACTCACGGGCAAACAGCAAGCCCCACCACGATGGGTAAGGAAATCGCCAATGTCGTAGCACGCTTGCAGCGACAGCTGTCAACGGTGGAGCGCAGTGAGTTTTTGGGCAAAATCAACGGTGCAGTCGGCAACTACAATGCACACCTATCTGCCTACCCACAGCTCGACTGGCAAGCCAATGCTCAGAGCTTTGTCGAGTCGTTGGGCCTCACCTGGAATCCCTACACCACCCAAATTGAACCCCATGATTACATGGCCGAGTTGTTTGATGCGCTAGCTCGATGCAACACTATTCTGGTCGACTTTAATCGTGATATCTGGGGTTATATCTCTCTGGGTTATTTCAAACAGCAAACGGTGGCGGGTGAAGTCGGGTCATCCACCATGCCACACAAAGTTAATCCTATTGATTTTGAAAACTCTGAAGGCAATTTAGGCATTGCCAACGCCGTGTTTTCTCACCTCGCAACGAAGCTGCCCGTGAGTCGCTGGCAGCGCGACCTCACCGACAGCACGGTGTTGCGCAATATGGGCGTAGGCATGGGCTATAGTCTCATTGCATACAGCTCCTGCTTAAAAGGGATAGGTAAACTGCAATTAAATGAAACTCGTTTGCTGGCAGACCTTGATAACAGCTGGGAAGTGCTCGCCGAGCCGATCCAAACGGTAATGCGTCGCTATGGCATCGAGCAACCCTATGAAAAACTGAAAGAACTCACACGCGGACAAGATATGAGCCGTGAGGTTATTCAAGCCTTCGTCGAAAAACTTGATATCCCTGGCGCGGCAAAGCAGGACTTGCTGGAGCTCACGCCCGCAAGTTATATAGGCAATGCCGTTGCGCAGGCCCAGGACCTCAAGTAGGCGTACGTGATGGTCGCCGGAGTGCTAAACCTAGATCGAGAACTCTTTTTGGCGGAATATTGGCAACGAAAACCGCTACTTATACCTTCTGCTTTAAGTGATTTCGAGGTGCCTGTCAGTGCCGATGAACTTGCTGGCCTGGCCCTGGAAGATGAGGTCGAGTCTCGAATTGTTGAACAACACGAAGGTCAATGGCGCCTGCAGCACGGCCCGTTCACCCCTGAAGATTTCGACCGCACAATACCCTGGACGTTATTGGTTCAGGCGGTTGATCATTACATTCCTGAAGTAGCTGCGCTGCGACATCTCATCGACTTTATCCCTCAATGGCGAGTCGATGACGTTATGGTGAGTTACGCGGTGGACGGCGGCAGCGTTGGGCCTCACTACGACAATTACGATGTTTTCCTATTGCAGGGCGAGGGACAGCGCTTGTGGAAGCTGGGCCAGAGCTGCGATTCGAAGAGCGCCACGTTGCCGCACGACTCATTGCGGATACTGACTGAATTTGACACTGCACAGGAATTTTTGCTCAATCCTGGCGATATTTTATACGTGCCGCCCGGGATCGCGCACTGGGGCATAGCTAAGGGCGAGTGCACCACTTTCTCCATCGGTTTTCGGGCTCCCAGAATCAACGACATGTTGTCCCGCTGGGCCGATGCCACTTTGGAACAGCTAGATCCGGAGCTCTTCTATACCGATCCTACATTTTTAAAAGACGCTATCCGCCCTGGTGAAATTAGTCGGCAAGAGCGCGATCAGGTACGAGGGATTTTGCTGAGTGCGCTTAACAAGCTGGACGCGGAAAATTGGTTTGGCGAGTTGGTCACTGAACACCGCCTTCCATTGATTGATGAGCGAGACGACGTGTCGTCAGCGTTCGAGTCAGGAGGAACACTTTATCGAGTCGCGGAGGCTAAACTCGCCTGGCAGGAGGATGAAGGGGGCATTACTGTGTTTTCCAATGGTGAGTCCCTGCACTTTCATCTTAAGGTGCTCGACCAACTGGTAAAGCTCTGCGAGACTTGGCAGATTGAAGATCAGGCCGAGTCTCAAGCCTTGCCTAACACGGAAGCCCGGCGGCTTGTAGATTTCCTACAGAGAACAGGAGCGATATATGCCCCATGACCTGCAATTTATCAGTGGCGTGAACTATCCCGCACCTTTCGACGAGTTGGCCGTAAAACTCGCACTGACTGCATCGCGACACATCTGCATCCTCAGTCCCTCGCTAGATCACGCGGTGTTCGACCGGCGAGAGCTTATTGACGCCCTTTCAGCGCTTGCAAGTCGAGGGCGCGAGTCGCTGATTAGAATTCTGGTCAGCGACTCGCGGCCCATTGTCCAGCGAGGGCATCGGATACTCGAACTGTCACGAAGGTTACCTAGCTCAGTTAAGCTGCAAAAAATGGCAGAGCACCCGAATTGGCGTGGCGAGACCATTATCATGCGGGACGGGAGCGGCGTACTGTACAAGCCGCGCGATTCAAACGAAAAAGGATTTTTCGAACCGGATTCACGCGCTTCAACTCAACGCCATGTCGACTTATTCAATGAACTCTGGCGCTACAGCGCGCCGGATATCGAATTCAGGTCACTGAGCCTGTGATCTTGATACTTCCCTGCTACAAAGATTCAATGATGCGCCGCGCTGCGGCATAGGCCGTAGTCGTCTGAGCCTCCACCGACCGTTCGAGTTCAGGCAACATACGCCTGACCTCGTGATTGGTAGACAGTTTTAGTAACAGCATCTCATTCACCAAATGGTGCATCCAGTCTCTGTTCTGCTTTGCCCGCTTGCGCTCAAACCATTTATTTTCTACGGATTGAAAATAGTAATCGATAATCATGCCCCAAATGGTATCGATATTTTTTAACTTGAGCGCAGAACAGGTCATTACTTGAGGGGTCCAGAAGGTGGTGTGACGTAGCAAACCCATTGCACCGGTATAGTGCTGGCGGGCGATATTGGCCAACTGTTCACTGGGGCCATCTGCCTTATTGACTATTAGCGCATCGGCCAGTTCCAGAATGCCCTTTTTTATCCCCTGCAATTCATCTCCACCACCGGGCAACATAAGTACCATGAAGAAATCGACCATGCCGGCAACCTGATACTCAGACTGTCCCACACCCACTGTTTCAACAAGAATAACGTCATAGCCGGCGGCCTCGCATAGCAGCATCGTTTCGCGCGTTTTCTGCGCAACACCACCGAGTGCGCGTGCGGAAGGCGACGGTCTGATAAATGCTTCTTCGCGCCGGGAGAGTTGTTCCATCCGCGTTTTGTCGCCTAAAATGGAGCCGCCAGCGATCGGGGAACTGGGGTCCACAGCAAGCACTGCAACACGTTTGCCCTGCTCTATGAGATATAAACCAAAGGCTTCGATGAAGGTGGATTTCCCGACGCCAGGGACACCGGTGATACCAATACGGATACTATTGCCACTCAGAGGTAGTACTTGCTCAAGTATGTGCTGGGCCTGCTCACGGTGGCTGTCAAGTTTGCTTTCTACCAGGGTGATGGCTTTCGCCAGCGCTCTGCGGTTGCCGCTGGCTAGATCTTCAAGGTTGAATTCAGGCATTTGTGGTTACCTGTTGGGCGAACGTTGTCTGGCCGCAACACCAAAAAAGTCAGAACTGCGCGTCGGTATAACACTGAATCTCAAGATAGCGATCCATTAATCGCCGCCAAAACATCACGAGCACAAACCGGAATCGGCGTTCCCGGCCCAAATATGCACTTAACACCAGCCTCGTATAAATAATCGTAATCCTGCTTGGGTATAACTCCACCCGCTATAACCACAATATCGTCGCCGCCATGCTTCGCCAGCTCGGCAATCAACTGCGGAACCAGCGACTTATGCCCCGCCGCTAATGAAGAAGCGCCCACCACGTGCACGTCATTTTCGATCGCCTGCTTGGCAACCTCTTCAGGCGTTGAAAACATCGGTGAAAGGTCAACGTCAAAGCCTACGTCGGCAAAGGCTGTAGCAACCACTTTGGCGCCACGATCGTGACCGTCCTGCCCCATTTTGCAGACCAGCATTCTGGGGCGACGTCCGTGCTGTTCGACGAACGTATCGATATCGGCGCCTATGGCCTGCCAATCAGCATCTTCCTGAAAGGCTGAACCGTACACGCCTGATACCGTCTGGGACTGAGCATTAAAGCGGCCGAATTCACGTTCCATAGCGTATGAGATCTCTCCAACGGTAGCCCGACGACGGGTCGCCTCGATGGCAAGCGCGAGTAAATTACCCTCTCCGCTCACCGCACTTTGGTAAATATCTTCCAGTATAGCCTCAACTGCGGTTTCATCACGATTTCCCCGGACGCTGGCAAGACGGGCCAACTGCGCCTCGCGCACCGCTTCGTCATCAATTTGCAGTACATCGAGGCTATCTTCACTTTCCTCATTGATAGTGTATTTGTTGACACCAACAATGACATCCTCGCCCTTATCGATGCGCGCCTGCTTACGGGCAGCGGCTTCTTCGATACGCAGTTTCGGCATACCCGTTTCTATTGCTTTGGCCATGCCGCCAGCTACTTCAATCTCCTCAATTAGTTCCCAGGCTTTATCCGCCATATCCTGAGTCAGGCTCTCCATCATGTATGAGCCACCCCAGGGATCTACTACTTTGGTGATGCCAGTTTCTTCCTGAATCACCAGCTGGGTATTACGCGCAATGCGGGCTGCAAAATCCGAAGGCAGCGCTATCGCTTCATCCAGTGCGTTGGTATGCAGCGACTGAGTGCCGCCAAAAACGGCGGCCATTGCTTCAATCGTCGTGCGTACGACGTTGTTGTAAGGGTCTTGCTCGGTCAGTGACCAGCCGGAGGTCTGACTATGGGTTCGCAGCATAGAGCTTTTAGCATTTTGTGGGTTGAACTCGCTAACAATCCGGGTCCACAGGAGTCTGGCGGCCCGCATCTTGGCAATTTCCATATAGAAATTCATGCCAACACCCCAGAAAAAAGACAGCCTGGGGGCAAAGTCATCTATTCCCAAGCCTGCCGCTATCGCTGTGCGAATATATTCCTTGCCGTCGGCCAAGGTATAGGCCAGTTCGAGTGCGGCGTTCGCGCCGGCCTCCTGAATATGATATCCGGAGATTGAGATGGTATTGAATTTGGGCATGTTGCCTGAGCAATAGGCAATGATGTCACCGATAATTTTCATGCTGGGTGTAGGCGGGTAGATATAAGTATTACGCACCATGAACTCTTTCAGGATGTCATTCTGGATGGTGCCTTTCAACAGTTTTTGGTCGACGCCCTGCTCTTCTGCAGCGACGATATAACCCGCCAGCACCGGCAGTACTGCTCCGTTCATCGTCATCGAAACCGAGACTTCATCCAATGGGATTCCGTTGAAAAGAATCTTCATGTCTTCAACAGAATCGATGGCCACGCCGGCCTTGCCTACGTCGCCGCTGACCCTGGGGTGGTCAGAGTCATAGCCACGGTGGGTAGCCAGATCAAAAGCCACCGACACGCCCTGCCCTCCAGCTGCAAGAGCCTTACGATAGAAAGCATTGGATTCTTCAGCGGTTGAAAATCCGGCATATTGACGAATGGTCCAGGGACGACCGGCATACATGGTCGCCTGAGGTCCGCGGATGTAAGGAGAGATACCCGGCATAGTGTCGGTGAATTCCAGAGCCTCGGTGTCAGCTGCCGTGTAAAGAGGCCGTATGTCGATATCTTCAGCGGTGTGCCAGGTCAGTTCGTCCGGACTCTTACCTTTGAGTTGTTTGGTGGCGAGCTCTCGCCATTGCTCGGGCGTAGCGGATGATTTGTCGTAAATACTGTCGTTCATTTGAACCTCGTATCAATACTGATCGGCAGGTTGGCTGATTTCAATCAACACGCCGTCGCAACTTTTGGGATGTATAAAAATAACGGTAGAGCCGTGCACGCCGGGGCTAGGGGCGTCGGCCAGAAACTGATAACCCTTCTCACGCAGCCTTGCAACATCTTCCTCGATGTTGTCAGAGCGAAAACATAAATGGTGCAGGCCGCCACCGCGCTTTTCCAAATATCGAACAATAGGTCCCTCACCGTTAAGTGGATGGACCAGTTCGATATTGGTGGGAGGCAACGGAAAGAACGCCGTCGAGGTCTTTGCTGCGACAACATCCTCGGTACCTTCAAACGGTAGGCCAAAGTCTTCCATGAACCGTTTAATGGCCTTTTCGAGATCGGGGACCGCAATTGCAATGTGATCCAATGCGGTAATCATAATGCTGCTCCTGCAATAGCCTGCTGTAGAAAGTTGTCTGTTAATCGCTGCCGACGCTCGGCTACTTCTGTGGGCGACTCCTCCACTGGTTTTTCGTCCGGAGTAATATTGAACACAGGCTGGCCCTTGCGGATTATAACCCCGTCGGTATCCACCAGGACTTCGTCTATGGTGCCGGAGAACGGCGCATACACCTTGTTGAACATCTTCATGACTTCGACAATATAGAGAGGGTCACCAGTTTCAAAGTGGTCACCCGCTTTGACATAGAGTTCGTGCTCGGGCGTTTCACGACCATAAAACATCCCTCCACTCGCAGCCAGAATTTCATTCGATTTGGCAACTGGCGGCGGCACCAACACCTTCGCCATGGCCGTCTGCAACTCGGGATCGGTTAGCCGTTCTGGAATATCAATACTCAGGTCGAGATTGACGGACAATGCGAAGTACCCGGTGACTTCGGCAATACTCGGGAGTATAGCCAGTATTTCGGTCCCCGTCTGATACCCCTTGTGGGCTGCGCGGATCTGTTGCCATTGAACGTCCTCAATTCCTGCAGGGGCTTCACTGCCAGCAAGTTGAGACTGTAACTCTTCCCAGTCCTGAGCGCTCACAAGATTGTTTAACTGGTCATAAAAAGCCACAGCGTCTTGTAATATTTCCTCATCGTGCTGCCAGATCATGCTTGACGCTTCCGCCCCGCTCACATAGGACATATTAATAAAATGGTAGGTGTCCGCGAGTATACCAATTGGGTTCTCGTTCCAGCTTATGGCGCCCTCAATAACAGTATAACAATCCCGATTGACACTGAGCCAGCCACTGAGTGCATGGGGTTCGAGTAATAGATGTTCCAGTGGCCGCAGCAGCAAGGTCTGCTTGAGCTGAAGAGTCTCCGCGAGCGCTTTAGCGGCTTCCCCCTGATGCCTATACAGATTCGCCGAACATACCTTTTGCCAGGCATACTGCAAGTCCAGATCGCCTGCCTGCTTTTTTAGCGCTCCCACCGCGGTCAGGTAAGGCACAATAAATCGAGTGGTAGGCCTGGCATTAATATTTTGACCAATAATCCAGCTTATCAAACCATAGTGAAACTCCAGATTCGTCGCCAGATCCGACCCGCGCAGCTGCGTTTTCCGAATTGTTTCGGCCATTCGCTCGTAGGTGTCGAGGCGGCTTTCACCTACCGTTAGTAACAAGGCAATATTTGAATCATACGCGCCTGCCAGCGTATATTTCATAAAGGCATCGGTATCAGGATTGTGCAGGCTAATGCCCTGATCGTCACGAATTTCACCTTCTAGTGCATCGCTCCAATATTCGATAACGCCTCCGGCGCTAGGCTGCAAAGCCTGATTGGTGGCGTTCAGCCTGGCCTCTACACTGTCATTGAATCGCGGAATTCGTCGCGGGCGCGGCACTGAAGGCCCATGAGCAGCTAGCAAAACCATAAGCTCAACCAGAGACTCGACTACAAAGTAGTCTTCGCTGGCGTCAGGATTACTGAACTCCAGCGAGTAGCAGAGCTCGGTTACCCGGTGTTCGACCTGTATTCTAGTGTTCATTTCCATGAAGAAGTGTTTGTCACGATCGACGATACATTCGAATGTGGAAACTGAATCAAGGCCGACTGCAAGACCGAAACGCTCCGACTCCTCTTCCATAGCCTGCAGGGTTTTGAGGTCCTGTTGAAGGACACGCAACTCCTCTATCTGACCCGCCGCCTCGGCTTGCTCTATAGCACGCTGCAAAGACTCCACCGTTACCGAGACCTCTAACAGCTTCTGCTCATGCATCTGCAGCGAGCAATCGCGCCCCCCCATGCTCATCGACCAGGTGCCGTTGCCTATCGATTGGATTTCCAGATGGCGCGTAGTTTCAATATTTAATTCAACCAACACATTTTTGTTGTCGCCAACGCCGGTGGTTTTCACTTCGTTGAGAATTTCGCGAACCATTTCGGCGGTACGCGCAGATTCGCCAATGGCTAATATTCGCTGCCCCTTGCCGCCACCGCCGCTAATCGCTTTCAGGCGTATACGGTTCTGCGGGTACTCCGACGCCATCCTTTGCACCGCCTCAGTCAGCGTCTCGCACAGCTCTTCTACCGTGTACAGATCAACTTCCCGTGCATAAGACGCTGCCAACACCAGATCTGCTTTGTCCTCCAGGGATCCATCGAGACTATCAAGTAGCTCTTGGTCGAACGGCAGGTCATGTTGATCGCAAAGTGATTTCAACGCAGCGACATCGGGGTATTTCTTTAACAGCGTTAGCGCGGTGCCGTTGTCAATTCCCGGCGTTACCGATACACCTACTTTTAAAGCGGTGCGCTTGGCTTCGTCTTTAAGGCCTGCGTCATGAACAGTTTTGGAGCACGGGCCAATGAAATTAAGCCCTGCGGCTTCCATCGCCGCAACCATACTCTCGTCTTCCGCCATAAAGCCATAGCCGGCGAAAATGGCATTGTAGCCATTGTCGTGCGCGATGCTGATAATCTGAGTTATTCTTTGGCCACGTTCTTCCTTGTTAGCACCCGTGTAATCAGGCACGCGATGCACTCGGTCGGGATGGGTAAGCGAGCGCAGCTCAGGTGCTAGCGCGTCCTGATAAATAATCGAATCTTTTTCCGATAACAGAATCCCAAAGTGGCTGATTCCCATTTCCGCAAAGACATCCATGGCTTCTTTACGAATAGGACCCCGGCAAATAATGAGCGGGCGGATATGCGAGCAATCGAATTGTGCGACCCAGCGACTGGTATGCTGGCCCAAACGTCGATCGCGATGAATCAATGGGTTGCGTAAGTAATGCTCGTTGGACACGCCTATTTCCCTCGTTCTCTCAGATTGTTACTGATTTTATTAGTGGAATTCCCGCTGCACTGACTGCAGGGGTGAAGGTTCGTAGTGGCGCAAACAAAAATTCATCTGTTCTGCCAACACCTCACGCAGGTCCGATGGCATCACGATCTGTGAAATCGATCCCAGGCTCAAGGCTTCATCGGGGTTCATTAACTCGCGTTCATACCGCTGGGCGAGCAGCTGTTCCTCAGACTTCACCCACCCGTCAATAATTTCGCCCGCAGCCTCCTGTGCCTGCTGCGCAGACAGCCCGGCCTCCGTCTGCGCTTTTATCTCGGCTTCAAGCCGCGATGGCGCCGCGCTTTGAATAGCGCGCAGTTCTGTTTTATAAACGTATTTCACACCGGCAGGCCCCATTACCGCCACTCGGGTCGTCGGCAGAGCCACCACGAAATCAGCGCCTGTCGCATAGTTGTTATAGGAAGCATAAGCGCCGCCAAAGGCATTGCGGACCAATACCAGGAAGCGCGGCGTTCGCAGGTCGACTATTGCGTCCAACATGGCACGACCGGCTTGGATAATGCCTCCAGCTTCCTGCTCCCTGCCAGGCAAAAAGCCAGTGGTATCTTCGAGAAAAATAACGGGAATATTGTAAAGATTGCAGAAGCGAATGAATCTGGCGTTTTTATAAGCGGCAGGGATATCAATCTGCCCGGAATCCACCGCAGAATTATTCGCCACGAAACCAACCACGTTGCCGCCCATACGCCCCAGCGCAGTGACGGTATTTCGTGCCCGGTTAGGCTGAGTCTCAAGGAAATCGCCATGGTCGCATAATTGTTGAATCATAATGCTGATATCAACTGGCGTATTGAAGCCCGTCGGTGAATTGAAAGCCTTTTTTAAGAGGATGTCTATATCCCATGTCTTTCGGGAGATCGGGTCTGAAGAAGGTCGGTGAGGCGCCAACTCGCCGTTATTGCCGGGAAGATAATCCAACAGCTGGCGGACTTTACGTAAAGCGGCTATCTCGTCGGGCACCACAAAATCGGCGACACCGGTCTTGCTGTGAACGTTGGGGCCACCAAGTTCGTCCGGAGTAACATCCTCGCCAAGCACTGATTTAACGACACCGGGGCCGGTCAGACCAAAAAAGGTGTCGTTGGGCTGGATCATAAAACTGCCCTGGCGCGGTAGGTAGGAACCACCGCCCGCATTAAACCCAAACATGCACATGATGCTGGGAACAACGCCGCTGATTTTTCTCAGCCCGGTAAACGCATCGGCGTAACCGTCCAAACCGCCCACACCGGCGGGTATATAGGCACCAGCTGAATCGTTCAAACCAACCAGGGGAATACGACGTTTACCAGCGAGCTCAAAAAGACGGGCAAGCTTTTTGCCGTTAGTGGCGTCCATCGAGCCGGCCCGCACAGTGAAGTCGTGGCCATAAATCGCCACGTCTCGCCCGTTGACCTTAATCAGAGCCGTCACCAGCGACGCGCCGTCCAGATTGGGGCCCCAGTTTTGGTAATATACGGTGGGGGCACCGTCAGCGAGATATTCGATGCGCTCCCAAATCGTCATGCGGTTTTTGAGGTGTTGGCGCTGAACGTTTTTGACACCAGCGGCAAGGTGGGGCCGCTGTTGTAGATCCCAGCCATGCTTCAAGGCCTTTTCGTAAAGCCCCGGCTCTGTTGCCACTTGTCCCGGAACAATAAATTCCTTTTCATCCCGTGTCGCCAATGGGTTTTGGAGTGAGGCGATCAGTTCTTCACTTGCATGGTTGTTCATGGCGCGGCCCATGTTGACAGAAACGACCCGTAATATGCCTAGGCCACCGACTGTGCACAAGGGCCCGTGCTTACATATAAACTCACCATTTATTTCACTTTACATGCTATATTAATTAAAATTCCTCTAAAACCTCACATTTATTTACGAAATGGCCACAATATCCAGACATCACGTTGACGCCTCACTGCTAGGTTGTCTCCAGCGCGGCATCGATACTGAATCGCTCTTGACAAGGGCAGGTATACGCGCGAATCCGAGTCGTTCTCAGCGGGCAGGACGGGTGCACACCCACCAGGTAGGTCGGCTATTTCGGATTATTCAGCAAGAGCTAAACGATGAATTTATGGGGTTTACCCAAAATCCGAGTAAATTTGGTATTTTCGCAACTCTCTGCGACCTGGCGAGTAAATGTCAGAACTTGGGCGAACTTCTTCAGCAAAGCGCGAATTTTTACAATTTGCTGGGTAATGACGTTGCAATGAAACTCAAAACTGATGGCGAAAATGCTGAGTTTTCTATTACTTTGAGCCACCCAGAACTGGACCAGCAACATTTTATCGCCGAGTTCCTCATGGTGATCTGGCATCGCTTTCCAAGTTGGTATTTGGGTGAGGCCATTCGACTAAAGGAAACGCATTTTGCACATCCCGCACCTGCACACGAAAGCGAACTGAAGGTAATGTTTCCCGGCAAGCTATGTTTTAAGCAGACGACGAACAAGCTAATTTTTGATAGTTACTATTTGCGTAAGCCTCTGCGCAGAAACAGTAAGGAAATGGCGGCATTTCTACACAACTACCCAATAGAAATAATGACCATTCCCGGCGAAGACAGCAGTCTGGAAGCCCTGGCGGAGCGCAGTATCGTGAAGACACTGGCAGGTAAATTAAACTTCTTAAGTGCTGAACAACTGGCCGATGAACTTGGTCTAGGGAACCTAACCCTTTATCGTCGGTTGCAGTTTGAAGGCACCAGCTATCAGCGCATCAAAGACAATATCCGCAGAGAGAAAGCCATCGAATTACTCATAGAGCGAGACATATCCGTGGATCAGATATCCGATGTGCTAGGCTACTCTGAGCCACGTTCATTTACTCGTGCATTCCGAAAATGGATGGGAGTGTCTCCGCGTCAGTATCGTACTCTTAACCAAAACGCGGCAAGCATCGATGGAGCATATGAAAGATAACCTGGTCCTCGATGAAATCCCCTACTTTCGCAACGCGTGTGAGCTGTATGAACGGGTCCGTGATTTGCCTGCCTCCTGTCTTCTGGACAGCAGCTTCCCCTACTCCAACAGTGGTCGCTATGACATCGTGACCGCCGACCCAATGGACGTGACTTTGCCGGCACTGGTAGCCGGAGCCGATGAAGACCAGACCCGCGCGTATTTTAGTGACCTTGCCGCCTGGCATCGGGAGTTTTTCAAGGACACTCAACCGGTAGCGCATGACTTGCCATTTTGTGGCGGCCTGCTGGGGTATCTGGGATACGAAGCCGGGAAATCTTTACACCAACTTCCTATCGGGTTGGAGAACGCTACGGAGCTGCCCAAAGCTCAGGTTGCGGCTTACGGCTGGAGTATTGTCCAAGACCATTTGCTGCGAAAAACGGTGCTGGTAACGCTGCCACATATCAGTACCGGCTACCGACAAGACCTGCTGTCCCGTTTTCGCCAGGTCATACCGGAACGGCCAGATAACTTTCGGTTATTGAGTGCTTTTCAGTCAAATATGAGTTCACAAACCTATCGCGAAGCATTTGACAAAATTCAGGGCTATATACAGGCCGGCGACTGCTACCAGGTGAACCTGGCTCAACGCTTCGAGGCCGAGTTCGAGGGTGACACATGGCTTGCATATAAAGAACTGCGTGCCGTCGCGGCGGCGCCCTTTTCCGCCTTTTTTGATCTCGGTGATTCGCAGTCACTACTCAGTGTTTCTCCTGAGCGTTTTATCTCACTACACAAGCATCGGGTGGAAACCAGCCCAATCAAGGGAACGCGGCCCAGGCATAAAGATCCGGATACAGATAAAGCCGCGATAAAAGAGCTGCGTGCCTCAATCAAGGATCGGGCGGAGAACCTTATGATCGTTGATCTACTGCGTAATGATCTCGGTCGCAGCTGTGTCCCGGGCAGCATTCACGTCGAGCGGCTGTTTGAAATCAAGAGCTTTCCCACCGTTCACCATATGGTCAGTACTATTAGCGGCGAATTGACTAGCGATCGTGGACCACTGGAACTGCTGCGAGACAGCTTCCCCGGCGGCTCGATCATCGGCGCCCCGAAAAAGCGGGCGATGGAGATCATCGAGGAACTAGAGCCCAATAACCGACAGGCGTATTGTGGCTCGATCTTCTATATCAGCTCTGATGGCCGTATGGACAGTAATATCGCTATTCGAACGATGGTCGCCAAAGAGGGCAAAATTTACTGTTGGGCCGGCGGTGGAATTGTCGCGGACTCACAGTGGCAGCAAGAATACCAGGAGACCTACGACAAAGTTGGGCAATTTCTCAAGGTGCTGGAAGAGACCTTGTAGGGCGGCGTCGTCTTACAGCCAATAAGTCGTATAGGGGTAACTCTTCGCGCAACCTCCTATTCACCCTCCAATCGATAACTGCCGATCACTGACTTCAACAAACTCCGCTCGCAAATCATCAAAGTTATGTATGGCTTTGAACTGCGGAAATTCGTCGATCACATTTTGCGGTGCGTGAAACAAAATACCGACTTCAGCTTCCGCCAGCATGGTGGTGTCATTGTAGGAATCACCGGCTGCAATCACCCGGTAATTGAGACTATGCAGCGCTTTAACAGAGGCCCGCTTGGGGTCTTTTTGACGGAGCTTGTAATCAATTACCCTACCGTCTTTGTCAGTAATCAATCGATGACAAAATAGCGTTGGCCAGCCCAATTGACGCATCAGTGGCTGGGAAAACTCATAAAAAGTGTCTGAAAGAATAATGACCTGAAATCGCTCACGCAACCAGTTTAGAAAATCCGCAGCACCCGGCAGTGGCTCCAACTCTGCGATGACTTTCTGGATATCATTGATCGTCAGGCCATGTTGATGAAGCAACGCGAGCCGCTGTTTCATCAGTACATCGTAGTCAGGAATATCACGGGTAGTCGCGCGCAGTTCTTCAATACCAGTGCGCTCGGCAAACGCGATCCAAATTTCGGGGATTAAAACGCCTTCCAAATCGAGACAAGCCAGTTCCACGATTAATGCTCCTTGGGATATTTAATAACGGAGGCACGATAACGATTTGCTCCGTTCGGTTCAAGCGCAGAAGGTGGATTAATAAACGGGCAGAGTCAAATGAGAAAACAATTCATCCAATTCCGCCTTGGTACGCCGGCTAAAAGCCTCTTGCACAATTTCGCGGGTCAAATGAGGCGCAAAATCTTCAATGAAGTCGTACATATAACCGCGTAAAAAAGTGCCTCGACGGCATCCTATACGGGTGATACTGCTAGCAAAAAGGTGGCTGGCATCCAAGGTGACCAGATCTGAATCTACCTGTTCGTCATAGGCCATAGCAGCGACGATACCTATGCCCAAACCAAGCCGGACATAGGTTTTGATCACGTCGGCGTCGGCCGCGGTAAAGACTACTTTGGGAACCAATCCTTTTTCGGCAAACGCCTCGTCGAGTTTTGAGCGGCCTGTAAAGCCAAATACGTAAGTCACAATGGGATGGGCAGCCACATCTTCCAGTGACAGACGGGAGACCTGGGTAAGCGGGTGGTCTTTCGGCACTAAAATGCACCGGTTCCAACGGTAACAGGGCATCATGATCAGGTCGCTGAACAGTTCGAGTGCCTCTGTGGCAATGGCAAAGTCAACTACGCCATCAGCAGCCATTTCAGAGATCTGCATCGGCGTACCCTGATGCATATGCAGGGAAACATCCGGATAAGCATCAATGAAGGATTTTATAACCGAGGGCAGTGCATAGCGAGCCTGAGTGTGGGTGGTGGCGATTGAGAGAGCGCCCTTTTTCTCGTTCGAATATTCCTGCGCGACTTGCTTGATACTTTCCACCTTGCGCAGCACTTCGCCGGCGGCCTCCAAAATAGCTTCACCGGCCGGTGTCACATGCGTCAAGTGTTTGCCACTGCGGGCGAATACTTCAACCCCTAGCTCGTCCTCCAGCAGGCGAATTTGCTTACTGATGCCGGGCTGCGAGGTGTACAGACTCTGGGCAGTGGCGGATACGTTGAGATCGTGATGTGCGACCTCCCATATGTAGCGCAACTGCTGCAACTTCATGCCTCACCCCCATTAGAGCACCGGCCGTCCAGGACCTGAAGCAGGCGGGCTCTTATGAAGAATAGCCATAACTGGGAGAATTGCCAACTTAAAATGGAATAAGACTCACCGCTGACTAATCGACGGCGTTGGCCACCCCGTGTGGTACGTGACCCGTCGCAATATGCGGGCTCGCAGACTCACAGTGCGACTGCTGATCGTCGAAAAATACGTCAGCCTGGTAGGCCTTGAGAAATTCGGTTTTGTTCAGTCCACCAAGAAAAATAGATTCATCGATGCGAATGTTCCAGGCCCGCAAAGTTCGGATTACCCGCTCGTGCGAAGGCGCTGACCGCGCTGTCACCAAGGCTGTGCGTATGGGTGCTTCGGAAGCTGGAAAGGCCTGCTGTAACTGGTGCAGCGCCGCCAGGAACGACTTGAAAGGACCGCCACTGAGTGGCGTGTGCGCCGCTGCCTGCTCACTGGCGGAGAAAGCCTCTAGTCCCTGGGATTTAAAGACCCTTTCTGCCTCATCGGAAAATAGCACTGCATCACCGTCAAACGCAAAACGCAGCTCTTCATTTTCCGAGGCACCGCCTTTGTTTGATACCAGCGTCGCCGCTGCCACACCGCAATCAAGCGCGTAGCGCACGTCCTCTGCTTCGTTCGAGAGAAATAGATGACATCCAAAGGCGTTAATGTAACGCCAGGGGCTTTCGCCACCGCAGAACGCGGCGCGACTAATCTTCAAATCATAGTGTTGAATGGAATTGAACACCCTCAGCCCCGTATCAGCACTGTTGCGTGACAGCAGCACGACTTCAACCTGGGAGTCATCGCCCAGACGCTGATTAAGACGCAATAGTTTATTAACCAGCGGAAACGCTTCACCAGGTTCCAGTGGCTCATCTTCGTGGGCAACCTGATAATCGGAATAAGCCTGTAATCCATCTTTTTCGTAGACGTTGTGACTTTCGTCCAGATTAAATAAAGCCCTGGATGAAATTGCTATGACCAGCTTGTTGTCTAGTTTGTTTGGCATTGTGCAAGCATACCGCTATGAGGTTGTTTGCGGTAGTGGGTTCAACGGTAGCTTGCCAGGCTTTGAATCGGTCGCCCGTCAATAAATTTTAATCTGCTGACGTGCGGCAGGGGACGACACTAAACTATTGGTGATCGCTGAAATATTCCTTGCTAATCTTGAACACAAGAGGCCCAAGAAGCAGCAGCGCAATAAGATTCGGAATAGCCATAAAAGCATTGAGCGTATCGGCAATCAGCCACATCGTATCCAGTTCTACCATCGTACCCACGGGAATGACGAGCACCCAGATCACGCGAAACGGCAGGATACTGCGAGTACCTAGTAGGAACACCCAGCAACGCTCGCCATAAAAAGACCACCCGATCATAGTGGTGAAGGCAAAAACGCACAGGCCAACCGTCACAATATATTCGCCTCCGGGAAAAGCTTGCCCAAAAGCCATTGAGGTAAGACTGGCACCGCTGACACCCGTGGGGATTACGTCCATTATGACAATGACGAGGCCTGTCATGGTGCACACTACGAGGGTATCGATAAACGTACCCAGCATAGCGATCATGCCCTGCTGTACCGGTTGATCCGTTTTGGCCGCAGCGTGGGCAATGGCTGCGCTACCCAGGCCCGCTTCGTTAGAGAATATTCCCCGGGCTACGCCGAATCGGAGTGCCGCCCAGACAGTCGCGCCAGCGAAACCGCCCGCAGCAGCTGAGCCATTCATGGCCGCATCGACAATGGTCACCACTGCGGCCGGGACGGCGGTTATGTTCATCGCAATCACGATGATGCTCATTAAGATATAGCCCGTCGCCATCAGTGGTACCAGCCAACTGGCCACGCTTGAAAGGCGTTTAATACCACCAAGCACCACTGAGCCCACCAGCACCATTAGCACCATGCCGGTGACCAGAGGAGCAACATTAAATGAATCGTTCATGACCTGCGAAACGGAATTCGACTGTACGGTGTTAGCGATACCAAAGCCCGCCAGCCCACCGAACAACGCGAACGCGTAGCCCAGCCAGTGCCACCGCTTGTGGAGGCCATTGCGTATGTAGTACATGGGGCCACCGCTGTAGTTGCCGTCTGCATCTTGCTCGCGAAAGCGGACTGCGCAAACGGCCTCAGCGTATTTGGTCGCCATTCCTACTAGCGCGGTAATCCACATCCAAAACAGGGCTCCCGGCCCGCCCAATGCCAGTGCGGTGGCGACACCGGCAATGTTGCCAGTGCCAATGGTGGCAGACAAAGAGGTCATCAATGCGCTGAACGGCGAGATATCACCTTTGCCATTACCCTTACGACCCTGCACCAGAAGCTTAAGTGCCAGCGGGATTTTACGTATCGTGAGAAAGCGCAAGCCGAGACTGAGGTAGATTCCGGTGCCAAGGAGTAACGCTAACATCACGGGACCCCAGGCCACTTCATTTACGGCTGTAATTAACTCGGTCACTGTACTCTCTCTGGTGATCTTTTCTTATATTAGCGCAGGTTCTAGCGAGACATATTACACGCTAAAACCGTCGCTTTGCGGGAACACGCCAAAAATTCCGCCAGTGTGGATAAATACAATGTCCTGACAGTCACTAAAGGTACCTAGCGCTATTTCCGCAAGCATGCCGGCGAACGCCTTACCCGTATAAACGGGGTCCAGAACCAATCCTTCCATAGCAGCGAGCTCATTAATCAGCCGGAATACTTCAGGTTCGGCGATACCATAGCCGCGGCCGACATAGCCATCTAGCACTTTAGGGTGAAGCTCTGGTTTCGGGCAATCAGGATACCGGTGATGCCAATCCTTAACATCATCTGCTACTTTATCGAGAAAATAGCGCTCATTGTCACAAACGTTAACCCCCCAAACGGTGGCCGGTAACTGATGCAGAGCTGCTCCGAGCGTCAAGCCGGCCTGGGTTCCACCGGAGCCACTGGCAGTTACAATATTGGCTTGATCGATATTGGCATCGGCAAAATCGCTCCGTAATTCTTCGCACGCGGCTATATAGCCCCAGGCACCCAGACCATCGCTGCCACCCGTGGGTATCACCAGCGCTTTGCGGCCCTGTTCTGCATATTCGTTTTGCCAGGACGCGAACAGCGATGCGATGTCTTTGAAGTACTGCTTTGCCGGATAGCAGCTAATACGAGCCCCGGCCAGTTGGTCTAGCAAGTAGTTACCCTGAGGCTCCTCAGGAGGCTCTCCTCGCAATAGCAGATGTACGTTGAGACCCAACTGGGCACCCGCAAACGCGGTGGCTCTGCAGTGGTTGCTTTGCAATCCACCACAAGTGATCAACGTGTCGTAGTTATTGTCTATTGCGTGGGCTGCGATAAACTCCAGCTTTCGAACTTTATTACCGCTGAGGGTGCAGCCAGTAAGGTCGTCACGCTTCATCCAAATTCTATGGCCCTGCCCCCATTTTTCGGAGGCGCGAGCAAGAAGCTGAAGAGGAGTGGGCGTCTGGGCCAGCTTTACCCTACGGGGATACTGAAGCGCCATATTCAGGCAATGGACTTGAGAGTGCCCTTTGGCAGGACGGCGTTAATATGAACCCGCTGAAACTTCAGTTCAACTTTTTCTGCCACGGTCAGCACAATGTAATTGTCTTCGATGTGGGTAATCTTGCCCAGAATGCCGGAGCTGGTGACGACTTCATCGCCTTTGCCAAGCGCTGACACCATCTCGGTGTGCTCTTTCTGGCGCTTTCGCTGTGGCCTGATGGCAATGAAATAAAACAGTACGAACAATCCGACCAAGAAGAATATCTGGAACATTTCGCCGCCCTGTGACGCGGCCTCCGCGGCCTGCTGCGCCTGTGCGTCGGCAATAAAAAAACTCATAGGTAAATCCTGCGTAAGTGATGCTCTTAAGAGCGATAAAATCGGCAGTTAATGTACAAGGTTTATGGCACTGTCGCAATCGAGTGCGATGAGCTCAGACCTCAATCGGTACGCTGTAATCCATAATTTGCGGCGAGTGATCCGAAAATCTCTCGTCTTTGTAGATATCGGCAGCCACCACGGCTTCAACCAGCCCGGGAGTGATTACCTGGTAATCCAGGCGCCATCCCACATTGTTGGCCCAAGCTTGACCGCGGTTAGACCACCAGGTGTACTGATCCGGCTCCTGATTAACCAGACGGAAAGAATCCACATACCCCAGCTCGTCGTAGACTCGGTCGAGCCAAGCTCGCTCCTCCGGAAGAAAACCGGAATTTTTGCGATTGGGTCGCCAGTTCTTAAGGTCAATCTCCTTGTGACAAATATTCCAGTCAGCACAGATAATAAATTCTCGCCGCTTGCGACGCAGCCCGCGCAGATGCTCATAAAACAGTTCCATAAATCGGTATTTTTTAGCCAGGCCCTCCTCGCTGCTTGATCCCGAGGGTAGGTACAGTGAAATCACGCTTAAGCCTTTAAAATCTGCCTGGACATAACGCCCTTCAGAATCGAGCGGATCCCAACCCAGGCGAGTTGTGACTTTTTGGGGTTTGACCCGACTATAGATGGCTGTGCCGCTGTAACCTTTTTTTTCAGCATCACTGTAGTAGGTATAATATCCCTGCGGTGAGAAGATCGGATCGTCCAATTGATGGACCTGCGCTTTAGTTTCCTGAATGCATACTACATCGGCGTTTTGGCCGGGGAGCCAATCAAAGAAGCCTTTACGCGCGGCTGATCGAATACCGTTGGTATTACAACTTATCACCCTGACCATGTCATTCTCTCGCTTTAATAAGGGCTACAGTGTATCTCAGGGAATGTAAGAGAACCAAGGACCCTCGCCTAGAATCGATACTGAAGCGCAGCCCCGTAGGTATCAAAATCTCCACCCGCCCTGGTGGCGAGATCCGTACTGGCATTCAGTTTTAATGATAACTGCCTGCTCAGCGGTGTTGAAAAGGTGAATCCCCAGCGAGAATCCGCTCGCTTGTCGCCGGCTGCAACGCTATCTTTTGAAGTCTCACCGCCACTAAAAAAATTACCGCTCAGTGACAACCAACGTCCGCGCTTTAGTGCGTATACAAGGTGAAACTGGACGGAATACAGCGGGTCCTGTTCCAGCAAAATACCGTTGAAAAAGTCGTCGTTATCTTCAAATATTTTTACTGAACCCATCAAATCGTAGTGCCACTGCCCAGTCTTGTATGAGAGCCCTATGCCCGGCCTTATCAGCCAGCGATTACTGCCGGCATTGAGTAAATTCTGAGCATTATACGTGCCGCTCGGAATGCCCACTTGCAAACTGGTACCAATTACCAACCCTGGCTGCCATCGCGCAAACTCGTCTATAGCCATCGCAGGCGAGCCGTAGAAATTCCAGCTAAAGCGCATTTTTACATCGCCATATTCACAACGCCGGCCTTCGGTAAATTCTCCATTGAAGGTCGCTGATCCCTCATAGCAAACCCGCGACAGTGCCAGATCTACCTTCGCGGTCTTGTCAGCCAGAGCAAGCGAATGTGCGACCGCAATAACACCGGTATCGATAGTGAGTGCAAGATCCTGTAGGACTGGATTCGGAGCGGGTGACACATCGCCTTCTGAACGCGCGCCGGCAACCACCAGAAACGTCAGACCTTTAGGAATATTGGTATAGCTTCTAGGCTCAAGGTCCTGAGCACGGATGGCGGCAGATGCCGACGACATCACCATAGCGAGCAAGAGTGCTCGCAAGCTCGAAACTGTGCTGCAGGTACTCACAGGATCATTCGTTACCGGTTTTCGCTCCAGTAACCATACTGCGGGCATTTCTAGAGAATGCGTCTGCATCCTCCTTGCGTTTGGCGTCCATCAGTTCGGCGATGTCCACCGGTACTTTAACTCCCCGCATGGCACCCGGTCGCTGCTTGATGGCGCCCATCCATCGGTAAAGATTGTCCAGGCCCTCGATAGACACACCGGACCAGCGATGCGTCCGCACCCAGGCCCAATTCGCCATGTCCGCTATGCTGTAGTCTCCCGCTAAAAATTCGTGATCCGTTAATTGCAGATCCAATACTTCGAACAGGCGACGACCTTCGGTCTGGTAGCGATCGATGGCAGCCGGTATCTTTTCAGGAAAATAGCGATAAAAGACGTTGGCCTGACCCATCATTGGACCTATTCCACCCATCTGGAACATCAACCACTGAATGACCTGAGAGCGTCCACGCGCGTCTGTGGGTAGGAACTTGCCACATTTTTCTGCGAGATAAATCATGATCGCCCCCGATTCAAAAATCGGAAAATTATCGGCTCCGGTATCGACGATCACCGGAATTCTTCCATTGGGGCAAATTTCAACAAATTCCGCCTGTTTTTGGTCACCTTCCATCAGGTTGACAGTGTGAACGTTGTACGGAATTTCCATCTCCTCCAGTGCAATAGAGGCTTTATAACCGTTTGGTGTTGGGGCTGTATACAGTTCAATCATGCTGTTAGGCTCTTATAAATTCATGAATTCCGGTGTATTAAATACCCAGCTTCGCTCTTCGCTGCGCTGTGTTATTTGCCAGCCCTGCCCCGCGCGACGATACTCGTCGACATACCAGATTCCCAAGAAATAGACCTGAGATTCTTCGGGAGAAAGTGATATTTGCATCGGATTAAAGCACATCACCCGACCTTTTGCGTGGTCCCCGTTGACCTCGATCTGGACGTTGGCGTTGAGGTGCTGGAAATTTGGGAACAGGTCATCCGTTAACACGGACTTAAGAAATTCTATGGTCGATTCCAGATCTCCAACACTGCCGCCGAACGCACTGTAGTCCACGTGAGCATCAGGGCTGAATACATCTCGTAGTTCATCGAACAACTTTTGGTCAATACAATGGGCATAACGGTAGACCAGATCCTGAATTTCAAATCGGTCGGACATCTCCTGTGATGACAACATGCATTCCACTCCAAGGGCTGACGATTAAACTATATTATATTTATCAATACCTTAAATACTATATGTAATGTACTTTCTTGTATCTATACTTGCATCGGCCCATCAACCTGTCGATCGAGATGTTGATGTCGTAATCGCTGCCCTAAGGTCTTGTCGACAGACTGGTACTGAAACCTGCCCTCGCCATCTTCGACACGCGTCATCTGGTCGCGATCGACCAGATAGTTTAAGTGGGCAATGCACTCGCCAATCGCCAAGCCCAATTCAAATTGCGTCAGCTTACGCTTAAACAATACCGGCAGCAGTTCGACTGCCGTCAAGCTGCGCTCAACACACCTTTTCTCCAAGGCCAGCAAATGCTCTTTATGGTGCTCTATCAAATAGCGTAACCGCCGGTGGAGGCCGGTAAAGGGCGCATTATGGGCTGGCAGGACAGTAGCATCCGCTGGCACGCTCATCAGCAGATGCTCTAGTGACTGTAGCCAGTCATGTAGCGGATTGGCCTCTGGTTCTGACGCCATCACGCTGACATTTGAGGTGATCCTGGGAATAACCTGATCCCCCGAAAGCAGGATGTTCAGCGATTCGCTGTACAGGCAGGCGTGTTCTGGAGAATGACCTCGGCCAACAACGACACGCCAGTCATGACCGTTAATTAACAGTCTGTCGCCATCCGACAGGCGCCGAAATGCGGTTGGCATCGGTGTAATTATCGATCCAAAGCTCCCGAAGCCTGCTTTACTTTCATCAATTTGAGCCTGCGAATAGCCCGCACGGTGCATATGCTGCTGGGTGGTCCAGGTAAAATCTGCGCTGGACATTCGACTGAAAGAAAGCCCGCTCAGGTATTCCGCCTGAGTCATGTAAAAGGGCACACGCCAGCGTTCACACAGCCATCCTGCCATGCCGATGTGATCCGGGTGATAATGCGTGGCCACCACCGCTTTTACCGGCTTGCCTTCTAACTGCGTTGCAAATATGGCCTCCCACAATTCCTGGGTAGGCCCCACGCTCATGCCTGTATCCACGATCCACCAGCCATCACTGTCTTCAATCAGATAGAGATTGATATGGTCCAGAGACATAGGCAGCGGCATTTGCAGCCACCGCACGCCCGGAACGATTTCGACGGTCGTGCCGTGTGCCGGTGGCTGGTCGAACAGATAGCTGGGCATCGTTACTTACAAATCCAAAGCCTTAACCAAGGCCATCACATCGTCATGGTGAGACTTGGTTTTGACTTTGTTCATCACATGCTTAAGCCTGCCATCTTTACCGATAATAAACGTGGTGCGTAGTACGCCCATAAATTCCCGGCCCATAAATTTCTTCAAATCCCAGCAACCGTATTTTTCGGTTATCGCGTGGTCTTCGTCCGACAGCAGCGTAAAATTCAAATCCTGCTTGTCTATAAACTTACCCAATCGTGCGACCGGGTCGGGACTGACACCAAGTACCACAGTGTCCAGTTTCGCTAGGGCTTTTTTACTATCTCGAATGCCGCAAGCCTGCACCGTACACCCTGGCGTCATGGCTTTCGGGTAAAAATAGAGCGCTACATTTTTCTCGTCACGAAACTGCTTAAGGGAAACTTTCTCTCCCCCCTGATCAAGCAGAGTAAAGGCCGGGGCCAGATTACCAACTTTAGGGAACGCCATCTTCTAGTCTCCTGAATTAAGGTTGTTATGCGCGATGAGAATCAATAGGTGAGGTAGTTAAACGCGGGATTTACGTTCCAGTGCCGAGACCCGCACAGGAAATTGCTGTGACCGAACGTCTGAAAAAAATTCTTTCAGAGCCTTATAGACCACCGGAAAAGCGATTTCATCCCAGGGAATCTCAGCCTCTGTATAAAATGCAGTTTCAAGACTTTCTGGGCCAACACCAAACTCTCCGTCTACGACATTACAGCGATAGAACATGTACACCTGGCTGATATAAGGAATATCAAAAATTCGATACAATTCCATATCCGTCACTCTGGCCCTGGCCTCCTCCCACGTTTCGCGAGCGGCGCCGTCAAGCGTGGTTTCACCGTTTTCCATAAATCCAGCTGGCAGTGTCCAGAAGTTCTTTCTGGGCTCAATGGCTCTTTTGCACATCAACACCTTACCGTCGTGAACTGGCAGACAGCCGACAATAATTCTGGGATTGATGTAATGGATAAGCTCGCAACTGTTGCAAACATAGCGTTCCCTGTCGTCTTCCTCGGGAATCTTGAAGGTAATAGAGCCACCGCAGCTGGTACAAAATTTCATCTAAAACTAATCATCATTTTATGCGAAACGCCAATTATAAAGACTAATTGCTGCCGCTGCGACAAACTATGCCAGAGCTCGATAGCCACCGCAGTAAAACAACAGTGGATCACCACCCTCCAGCCCTGACATTTCCAGCACCCTCCCTACAATAATGGTGTGATCGCCTCCGTCATGGGTAGTCTCCACAGCACATTCAAACCGAGCCAGTGCATGATTAATCAACGGTGAACCGTACATACCTTCAACGAAATGGCCTTGGTCCAACTGATGCTCTCCCTTACGTGCGTAGAGGTCTGAAATATCCTGCTGCGCCGACGACAACACATTAATCGCGAAGTGCTGAGGCGCTGAGTAGTCTTTAAAAACATCCGAATTGTTTTGTAAACTCCACAGCACCAGCGGCGGATCCAGCGAGACCGAAGCAAAGGAATTGGCGGTCAACGCAAGTGGGCCCGCCGTATTACTGTGCACGGTTATCAAACAAACACCCGTGGAAAACTGACCTAGTGCATTTCTGAATTCTCTGGCGTCGATGGTCATTCTGTATCCTTAACAAAGTATTTGTTTACAACATTAGCACGGTAATCCGGCACTTCGGCCTCGATTACCAGCGCTCGGCTCTCTGTGCATCCGAATTTCGTGTTTCAACCCAGCTTTCACCGTCATCCCCCAGCTCTTTTTTCCAAAATGGTGCGCGAGTTTTCAGGAAATCCATAATATATTCGCAGGCATTAAATGCGGCCTCTCGATGCTCTGCGCTTACACCGACCCAAACAATTTGATCGCCGGGAGCAAGATTTCCCACCCGATGTACTGCAGTTGCCGCGTAAACCGGCCAGCGACCAGCGGCCGCTTCCAGCGTTTCTCTTATGCTTTTTTCAGTCATGCCGGGATAGTGTTCCAGCCGCATACTGTGAACAGTTTTTTCATTGTTGGAGCGTCTCACATAACCCGTAAATGTCGCTACAGCGCCCTCCTCCTGCACCTGGCCCAGCAGTTCATTCTGTAACCTGCCAGTATCAAAATCGCTCTCCCGTACGCTAACAGTTAGTGTTGGCATTAATTCTCACCCCCCGGTGACCGGCGGGAAAAAGGCGACTTCATCGCCGTCGCACAGAGCCTGACCAAGGGTGACGACCTCTTGATTTACAGCACAAATAATATTGTCTTCAAAAAGTGCTTCTTGCCACCTTGTCCCGCCCTCGGCGCACAAAACAGTTCGCAGTTCCTGAACACTGGCAATCGCGCTATGCCATTCGAGATCACGCTGGGCACAGCTCAGATGCTCCCGGATTCGCGCAAAAAATAATACTCTGACCATGGTGGCTTCAGCTCTCCTGCCGCTGCCAGAGACCGCTCTTACCGCCCTCTTTGTGCACCAGGCCAATATCCGTAATTCTCATACCTCTGTCTACCGCTTTACACATATCGTAGATTGTTAGAGCCGCTATCGAAGCAGCTGTCAGAGCCTCCATTTCAACCCCCGTTTTACCTGCAACCCGGCAAGAAGCATTGACCAAAATGGCGCTCTCGTCCTGCAGGGATTGAAACTGGACGTCGACAGCCTCGAGCATCAGTTGATGGCAGAGGGGGATTAGATCAGAGCACTTTTTCGCTGCCTGTATCCCCGCTATTCTTGCAACCGCCAGCACATCACCTTTTTTTGAACCGCCGGCTTCAATAAGTTGCAGGGTTTCTGGTTCCATACAGACGCGGGCCTGCGCGACAGCGATACGCACAGACACTGTTTTATCGCCCACATCCACCATGTGCGCAGCACCGGTTTCATCAAGGTGGGTCAGCTCGGGCATTGCTCTCTCCTGCAGCGGTATCGGATTTTCGCTCACGGAGTCTATCCAAGTGAAGGCCGAGCCACAATCGGATTGATCTGTCTGACCAAAAAAATTGGCCAGAGTGCACCGTGTCAAGACACTACGCGCCCGTTATTGTGGTTCTTGGTCTCTGGAGAAAATACTATGTCGAAACTGTCACTGGGCTTGCAACTTGGTTATTGGGGCGCTCAGCCGCCTACAAATCATATCGATATGGCGAAAGAGGCTGAAGCGCTGGGCTACGACTCCGTGTGGACAGCAGAGTCTTATGGCAATGACTGCTTCACGCCACTTGCCTGGGTCGGAGCGAATACCAGCACCATTCGCCTGGGCACCTCGGTTGCGCAACTCTCTGCCCGCACGCCGACTGCTTGCGCCATGGCCGCTTTGGCCATGGACCATCTATCCGGAGGCAGAATGATTTTGGGATTGGGGGTTTCAGGCCCTCAGGTAGTAGAGGGCTGGTACGGCCAGCCATACGCGAAGCCCGTCACTCGTACACGCGAATATGTTGAGATCATCCGCAGGGTTCTGGCCCGGGAGGAACCTGTCACCAGTGACGGTGAGTTCTATCCGCTGCCCTACCACGGCCCCAACGCCTGGGGCATGGGTAAGCCCATTAAATCCATCGTCCATCCTCTGCGCGCCGACTTGCCAATATTTATTGGCGCCGAAGGACCGCGCAATGTGACCCAAACCGCAGAAATCGCCGACGGTTGGCTGCCACTCTACTATTCGCCGTATCGGCAGGAGGTTTATGCGGACCAATTGGTTGCGGCCAGAGAGGGTTTTGAAATATCGCCAATTGTTCTGGTGAATATCAATGACGATCTGGAACAGGCATTATTTCCAGTAAAGACGATGCTAGCATTTTATATAGGCGGCATGGGCGCAAAGAAACGTAACTTCCATAAAGAACTGATGGCGCGAATGGGCTTTCCCGATGAGGCCGAGCACATTCAGGAATTGTTTTTTGCCGGCAAACGGGAAGAGGGAATCGCCGCAGTCCCCGATGCTTTTGCAGACGAAATATCGCTGTCAGGGCCGCGTGATCGAATCAAGGAAAAACTGGTCGATTGGCAAAACTCCCCCGTCACCTCGCTGCTCATTAACGGCGACATTGAATTACTGCGCGATATGGCAGAGCTGACGCTCTAAAATCTCGCTAGAGTAGCTCAATAATAACCGCTCCCCTCTCCCCCCACTAACCGTCCCAGGGATGAGGCGACCGCATCGACCGCTGCTCGCAGCAGGATGTCTCCAGAGGTGAATTTGTGTGACCGGAATCACGTTTTTAAGCACAAACGGTTTAAACGCTTATTGTACGTATTTAAAAGTCGCTTACCTGTAGGTCACCACAATGTAACCGATCAGAGGGGTATCGCCCCGAGCACTTATCGTATGCTCCACATCAGCGCGGTACTGCGCGGAGTCGCCGGATTCAAGCTCACACGCCGTTGCACCGGCAACTAGCCTGGCGGCGCCCGTAGCGACGGTAAAAAGCTCCCGTGTGCCGTCAAAATGTGGCGCGCTTTCGAGGGCGGCACCGGGTTGCAACTCCAGTTCGTAGAATTCAACATTTTTTTCCATGTGCAACGGTGACAAGGTCCTAATTCGACAGCCCTCATCCGCCCTGAACATATGACTGGGATCACTGCCATGAACGATTTCTATAGTGCTACTCGCCATAGGGTCGTCAACCAGTTCACCCACACTCATACCGAAGGCCTGAGCAATGCGAGAAGTAACCGCTAGCGTCGGGTTTGCCTGCCCACGCTCTATTTGGCTAAGCATTGAGCGGCTTACACCAGACGCTGCCGCCAGCTGCTCCAAAGTGTAGCTGTGCCGTTGCCGCAAATCAGCCATCCGTGTGCACAGCATTTGTACGGACGGCTCTGTGGTGGTCTTACTCATCAGTATTTCCCTGATAGCGGATTTATATCTTGCATACCGAACAAGCGAATTCTAATATACCGGAATATTTCCCTTATAGCGACGATGGATCATGAAAGCACTGGTAAAACGCGAAGCAGAAAAGGGTCTGTGGCTTGACGATGTCCCCGACCCTGAAGTGGGTATTAATGACGTGCTGATCAAGATGAAGCGAACCGCAATTTGCGGGACGGACATGCATATATACAACTGGGATGCCTGGGCACAGAAGACTATCCCCGTGCCCATGGTTGTTGGGCATGAATTTGTAGGTGAGATAGTAGACGTTGGCAATAACGTAATCGATTTTCGCACCGGACAGATCGTTTCCGGCGAAGGTCATGTGGTCTGTGGCCGTTGCCGAAACTGTATGGCTGGCCGCCGCCACTTGTGTGCCCAGACCTCCGGTATTGGGGTGGACCGACCCGGGGCGTTTGCTGAGTACCTGGCACTACCCATGTCCAATGTTTGGGAGCACAGTGATGGCATCGACCTCGACGTTGCCGCCCTCTTCGATCCGTTTGGGAACGCGGTGCACACCGCATTGCAATACGACCTGCTGGGAGAAGATGTATTGATCACCGGCGCAGGACCAATCGGGGCCATGGCAGCCGCAGTGTGTAAACATGCGGGAGCGCGCCATGTGGTTATCACCGACCTAATCGATTCACGCCTCGAGCGAGCGGCTGCGCTGGGTGCCACACGAACCGTGAATGTCTCAAGGGAGAATCTCGCGGATGTGCAGCGAGAACTGCACATGAGCGAGGGCTTTGACGTTGGCCTGGAAATGTCTGGCAACCAACAGGCCTTTAACGACTTGCTGAAAAATATGTGTCACGGCGGCAAGGTGGCTATTCTCGGTATACCTGCCCAAAGCACGGCGATTGACTGGAGCACCGTCATCTTCAACATGCTCACATTGAAAGGCATATACGGTCGCGAAATGTATGAGACCTGGTACAAAATGTCGGTAATGATAGAGTCGGGACTGGACATTTCCCCGGTGATCACTCACCGCCTGGGCTATCGCGATTTTCAACACGGGTTTGATGTAATGAATAGTGGAGAGGCCAGCAAGGTCATCCTCAACTGGGAAGAATAGGAGCCACCCATGTATGAGCGTTTTCAGGAACACTTAGCCGAAGAACTGGCAGGTATCGAGCGTGCGGGCCTGACCAAGCATGAACGACTGATCACCACAGCTCAGGGTGCCCGTGTCGGCGTCACCAATGGTGGGCAGGTGCTTAATCTGTGCGCCAACAATTATCTGGGCCTGGCCCAACATCCGCAGGTGAATGAAGCGGCAGCACAGGGCTTGCAGGAATGGGGTTTCGGAATGGCCTCGGTGCGTTTTATCTGCGGCACCCAGTCTCTGCACAAGGATCTGGAAAATCGGATTAGTGCATTTCTCGGTAGTCAGGACACCATCCTCTACCCATCATGTTTCGACGCCAACGGCGGGCTGTTTGAAACATTACTGGGCGCTGAAGATGCGGTTATTTCCGATGAGCTAAATCATGCCAGCATCATTGACGGCGTGCGCTTATGCCGGGCCAGCCGCTATCGTTATCGCAATAACGATATGGCAGACCTGGAGAGCCAACTTCAAGCCGCTGATGCCGCCGGTGCACGCTTCAAGCTGATTACCACCGATGGCGTATTCTCTATGGATGGCTACATTGCCAGACTCGACGAAATTTGTGACCTCGCCGACAGATATGGAGCCCTGGTCCATTTTGACGACTGCCATGCCACCGGTTTTATCGGCGACAATGGTAAGGGCACCCACGAATTACGTAACTGCATGGATCGGGTTGATATCATTACCGGTACGCTAGGCAAAGCACTGGGGGGTGCGAGTGGAGGTTACACGGCGGCTCGTCAGGAAATCGTCGACCTGCTGCGCCAGCGTTCACGACCCTACCTATTCTCCAATACAGTGGCGCCGCCGGTGGTTGCGGGCGCGATCAGAGCCATTGAATTAGTTAGCGAATCGCCAGAACTGCGCGATAAGCTGCATCACAACACCGGCATTTTCCGTGAGGGGCTAGCACGGTTAGGCTTTGAGCTGTTACCGGGTGAACATCCGATTGTACCGGTGATGCTGCACGATGCTGCGCTGGCGGCCAAGTTTGCCGACGCCATGCTAGCCCTAGGCGTTTACGTGGTGGCGTTTTCTTTCCCTGTGGTGCCCAAAGGTAAAGCGCGTATTCGCACCCAAATGTCTGCGGCGCTCAGCGATGACGATATTGATTTTGCGCTTGAAGTATTCGCGCGGGCCAAAAAGGAAGTGGGGTGTTAAGCCGACAGTTGCGGCTTGAGAGTACGCTATAAACGGGCTCAACAGCCTTAACTATCGGCTTTCAGTACTTCTTCTTCCAACTGCCTAAGGCGATCTTTACCAAAGAACATTTCCTCGCCAACATAGAATGTAGGAATGCCGAATGCTCCGCGCTGGACAGCCGCCTCGGTGTTGGCGACGAGTTTTGCTTTTACCGCGGGGTCCCGGGTCTGTTCCAATAATCTAGCGCCGTCCAGGCCTGCATCCGTCAGAGCAGCAACAAAGACCTCCGGATCGTCCATTTTCAGGGATTTTTCCCACATCGCTTTCAGCCCTGCTTCAATGTATTCAAGCAACTGACCTCCCTGCTCTGCTGCAATTGCGCCCCGCATCAACACCAAAGTATTAACGGGAAAGTGTTCATTCATTTTAAAATCGTCAAGCTGGTGTTTCTCGATAAAACGCTGGGTTTCCAACATTTCATATTCCATTTTACCTTTTACCCCTGCGAAAGCGATCATAGGCGCCTGATTACCCGTGGTCTTAAAGATTCCGCCTAACAGGCAGGGGATGATATTCAATTCGGCCTCTGTTCGCGCGACAATATCGTGCAACGATTTGAAGCTTAAATAAGCATTGGGGCTAGCGAAATCAAAAATAAAATCTATTTTTACAGTCATAATTGTTCTCCTACCAAGTTTCTGTCCACGGCCGTAGGTCTAGCTCATGAGTCCAGGCTGTGCGGGATTGATTGTGCAGCATGACATAGGCTTGCGCAATGTGGGCAGGGTTGAGGATGCTGCCTTGCTCACGCAGATCATCGACCTGCGGTACGTTGTCACGAATAAAGTTTGAATCAATCA
>JBLIEI010000051.1:0-32737 GCA_047633055.1 Halieaceae bacterium
AGCGCTTACCCTACGGTGAGGTTCTTCGATAGAGATGAGGTTCGTTCACTCTTAGAACGGCTCAGCAGCGCTTGATAGCTATTATTCAAAAGCACCCACTAGTTCAGTCGTAAGCTGGACAAGTCTTACAGGAGGCAAACCAATGCCACTCGTCACATGCGAAGAAAAAGACGCTTTTTTCCTCGATGTTGAGGCTGCGGCCAAAAAGGCCGCTTGGTGCGCGGTAGCAACTGTGGAAAATAATGAGCCTAGAGTAAGAATGGTTCACCCCACTTGGGACGGCGATCTACTATGGATCGCAACCGCACCTCAGTCTCCTAAAGCTCGGCGATTACAGAACAATGCCGCCATCAGGGTCCAGCCGCTTAGAGTTGAGCTCTCTGAACTCTTTGGCACGATGAATAAGAGGGTATGGAAGCCTTAACCGGCCAAGCTAGGCGGTGAAAAAATCGGCGCGAGGAGTGCCGGTCTCATCGTAAACCGGTTCCTGGAGATCTACTCGGAACTTGGAGATTTCTACATTTTCAACGCCGTATTCACCTAACGCGGTTAGCATTTTAAGGTAATAAGGTCCCGCGAGGTGCGCTGCCAGGTCTTCGGTAGAATCCCAATTTTCGTAGACGTAAACCCGCGTTTCGGAGGTTGGGTCCGCCGCCCATACGTAGTGGCTACAGCCTTGCTGTGAACGCGTATCCGCTACCAGAGATGCGGTTGCGATTAGTACTTTATCACGGTTTCCCGCACCGATATCCAAGGTTCCTGCGATAACTATGGTCATGATTGTTTCCAGTCTCTGGGTAAGGGTTTATAAAGACGATTGTACTGCGTGGAACATAGCAGGTTGTGCGCTATATAACAATCCGGATTGACTGTTTTTATAAAAGTTTTTATCTTGTTGATCCCACTTTTTTTCGAGTAGAGACCTACCCATGTCAGAAGCCATGAATCGACAAGTACTATCTTGCTTCCCGACCTGTGGGTATGGCCACCGAGGAGGATGTTCCCTTTCGTGATGTGCTATTGGCAGATCCGGGTCCTGGTGAGGTGGTAATCCGCAATCTCTACATTTCGCTGGACCCCGCCATCTGCGGCTGGATGGGTGACGCCCCCAATTATATGGAGCCAATCACGCTGGGCGACGCCGTTCGGTCAACGGTGATAGGGCGAGTGGTGAAAAGCGCCAGCCCCGATTTTACCGTAGGTGATGTCGCCTTGACTATGGGTGGCTGGGAGCAATACACAACCGTGCCGGTGCCAATGCTTAACAAGCTCGACGACAGCAATGGTATTCCGCTTAGCCATTTCCTGAGTGTGCTGGGTCCCACAGGTCTTACTGCCTACTTCGGGGTGCTGGACGTGGCGCAACCTAAATCCGGTGACACACTCCTGGTCAGCGGTGCGGCCGGAGCAGTGGGCTCTATTGTTGGTTAGATTGTAAAAATGCAGGGCTGTCGAGCAGTGGGAATGGCCGGCAACGAGGATAAATGCGCCTGGCTTACGGAGGAACTGGGCTTTGACGCCGCTATCAACTACAAAACATGCGGCGACTATCAGTCAGCTATTTCCGCAGCCTGTCCCGAGGGTGTGGATGTCTACTTTGATAATGTTGGCGGTGAAATCCTCGAGGCCGCTCTAATGTGTTTAGACCAGTTTGGCCGGGTAGCCGTGTGCGGCTGGATCTCCAGCTACCATAATATAGAGGCGCCAGGAGTAGCCAACTGGCTGAGTGGGTTATGGCCGGTAAACATCAGTTACGCGAAGATGTGGTGGACGGCCTGGACATTGTCCTGCCAACTTTTCTGCGTTTGTTCGACGGTTCAAACGAGGGTAAGCTGGTCATCAGAATTCCCGAGTAATACGGCGGTGGTCTATTTAAAAAAAGTGCTGTATCTAAGGATGGAAGAGGGCGGGTGAAGTGGCCAGTGAAGAGTTCGATGTGCTCATTGTGGGCGCAGGAATTAACGGGTTATATCAGCTTTACCATCTGCGGCAGCAGGGGTTCTCAGTTCACCTCGTCGATGCTGGCGCGGATGTCGGGGGTACCTGGTATTGGAATTGCTACCCGGGCGCGCGAGTGGACTCCCATGTGCCAAATTATGAGTACTCCTTTGGCGAGCTATGGCGGGACTGGAACTGGACAGAACGCTTTCCTTCCTGGGAGGAGCTGAGACGATACTTCAAATACGTTGATAATAAACTGGACCTCAGTAAGGATATTCAGTTTCGCACGCGAGTCGAATCAGCCCAGTTTGACCCCGACCTGGATCAGTGGCATATACAGACTGACAAAGGCACAGCATATCGCGCGCGCTTTTTTATTCTCTGTACGGGTTTTGCTTCAAAAGCCTACACACCCGAGTTCAACGACCTGGACACATTCAAAGGCGAATGTCATCACACCGCACATTGGTCCCAGGATGGTCTTGGCTTTAAAGACGAGCGTGTAGGCGTTATCGGCACTAGCGCCAGTGGCGTGCAGATTGTTCAGGAAGCCAGCAAAGACGCGGCTCAACTTACCGTGTTTCAGAGAACCCCCATTCTTGCTCTACCGATGCGGCAAGCCTCGCTCGATGAGGCCAGACAGCGAGAGATGAAGAAAGATTACCCTGAACTCCTACTCAAAAAGCGTGACGGCTACACAGGGTTCACTGATATTCAGGCGGTGGATAAATCTGCGATGGAAGTTTCCCCAAAGGATCGGCAGGCGGTCTATCAGGACGCCTGGGATAAAGGCGGCCTTTACTTTTGGGGGGGCACCTTCAATGACGTGCTGGCTAACCCCGAAGCCAACCGGACTGCATATGATTTTTGGCGCGACAGAACCAGGGAGCGAATTCGTAACCCGGCTTTAGTGGAAAAGCTCGCTCCCACAGACCCGCCTCACCCCTTTGGCACCAAGCGCCCATCGCTGGAGTAATGGTATTTTGAGGTCTTCGACCATGAAAATGTCACTCTGGTAGATGTTCGAGACACCCCAATTAGCGAAATTACTGAAACTGGTGTAATCACTTCTGAGGGAGAATACGAGTTCGACCTGCTCGTTATGGCTACCGGCTTCGATGCGGTGACCGGCGGTCTCACTCAGATCGATATACGCGGTACCGATGGGGTTAGCCTCAAGGATAAGTGGGCCGATGGTGTGAAGGATTATCTCGGGATGGCGGTTGCTGGCTTTCCAAACCTGGTAATGCTTTATGGCCCGCTGGCTCCGGCCGGCTTGTGTAATGGCCCCACCTGCGCCGAGTTGCAGGGCGATTGGATCGTCAGCTGTCTCAGTTATCTGCGCGACCAGAAGTTAACGCGTATAGACGCAACGCCTGTTGCGGAAGAAGCCTGGACCGATCACGTGGGTGAAATCGCGGCAATGACTCTATTTCCGCAGGCAGACTCTTGGTATATGGGGGCCAATGTTCCCGGTAAAAAGCGTCAGTTCCTCAATTACCCGGACGTTCCCGCGTATATGGAGCAATGCAAGCAATGTGTAGCGAATGGCTATGAAGGGTTTGAGCTCAGTTAGTGCAGTGATAAGTAGGGTGCAGGAGGCGTTGTATCAAACGCTTTGGCGTAATTCAGTAAGGCTATTTTTGACCCGTCTAGCGTAATCCTGCCTTCGCTGATGGCTCCAGCGTAACTGAGTTCCTTGGTCAAAATACTGTCCAGTGTTCCCCGCTCCATTGTGAGCGTTGCATCTGCGTTACTATCGAGAGCGCGGTGTACATCCAAAATGCTGTTGCGAATTTCGAGAGTAAACTGCTCCTTGGTGTCGCTAAAATTGAAACTAATTTTTAGATGAATATCTTCGATGGACTCGGCATCGATATAAAATCGCATGTTATTAAACAGCTGTGCAGTCGTCATATGCTGCGGTTTGAAGGCGCTTTTTCGCAGTTGTTGCACAACTTCCGCGGGATTGATTGTCCCTTCCAGTTCCAGAGCGCTACTCAAATAGAACCCGCGCCAGTTGGTATTTGCTGTGGCGTAGCCAATCGCTCTTAACGCCCCCGCCTTCAATTGGCGAGCCGGTAGGTCCTCCTTATTCACGCGTACCAGCAAGGCGCTTAGCTCACTCGCCCACTGGTAATCCTGGTCGAAAAAAGCACCCTCAGCCGCGCTAAAAACAGTGTCTCTACCGCCCATTAAACTAACGTACCGTCGCGCTTGCTCGACTCTGGGTGTTGGATCCAGCTCTGCGGGGTCGCCGTTCCACCAACTTATATACGCCACGTAGTATTCACGGACATTGTGTTTAACCGTGCCGTACATTTCCCGGGTCCAGGGATCAACGTCTAAATAATCCGGCAGCTGAATGGTGTTGGCCAGTTCATCCTGGGTATAGCCTTTGTTGATATAGCGTATAGACTGATCGTGCGTGTACTGAATTACATCGCGATACAGTGTCAACACCCGCTGACTTTCTTCCTTGCCAATAATGGGTTGACCGTGGCTGGGCACCAGATACTCAACATCGAAACTGCGCATTCTATCTAGAGCATCTATCCATTTTTGTGCGTCCCTGGGTTTTGTGCCGCGCAATGAGTGGAGGTTAGGGTAATTTGGGCCCTGAATTTCGTCTCCCGCAAACAGAATTTTTTGCTCGGGTAAGTACACAGCAATATGACTTGCCGATTCGCCTCCGGTCTCAAAAAACTGCATGGTTATGCCCGCAATGGTGAGCGTCTGCAAATCATCTACGAACGTGTTGGGCGTAATATACTCCGAGTCGCCGCCCTGCAATTGAAATCCGCAGCAGGAAATATGATAGTCACGCCCTTCGGCTTCAGGGTCCAGTAACTGCCCGTACATATACATCGCCCGCAGGCCCATGATGGGTCCTGTTGCCTGATTTTCGTCGGCCAACTCCCGCATGAAGCTTTTTGAAGCAATAACCTTGATGTTGCCATTTGCCACCTGCGCTCTCTCGGCAAACACACCTGCTCCGTTGACGTGGTCTGCGTGGTGGTGGGTATAAATTATTGCTTTTACTGGTTTACTGGTGATTTTTTCGAAGGCCGCCTTCGCTACTTTCGCGTGCGCTGACGCTGCAGAGGTATCGATAATCACTATGCCATCGTCGCCCTCAATCATTATGATATTGCCGAAGCCGTTGTTCGGAGTGTTGTAATCCCAAACCGGGTGGTCGCCTAGCTGGAAAATCTCTTCCTTTAGGTACTTGGCATGTTCGGTCAGGTAATCGGGTGCAGAAAATTCAACGTGATAGGGGTTTGCGGATTGTTCGGCTGGCGGGGATTGCTCCGAGCAGCCGAACAAAATTACAAAGCCAACCAGTGCAAACAGCAAGGAACGGGTTAACACTAGTAATTACTCCAGCCGTAAATTGGCGCCAGTATACACCTTAGGGAGCCGGGCTGTTTGCGCGGTACGCGTAGATATTACTCGCGGAACCCTGGCAAAATTGTGATTAAACTAGCGTTCAACCACGATCTCAATTTGTTCCAAACCACGCAGCAGAATATTCGGCATGTACTCTAACGATTCCGGTGCGCTAGTCATTGAGAAATTGCTACTGCTATCGAATAGCTTCTCCCAGGCGACGGTCATTTCCAGTTTAGAAAGGTGCTGGCCTATGCAGACATGAGTGCCAAAGCCAAAGGCGATATGCCGATTGCCATTGCTACGGGTAATGTCAAAATCCATCGGTTTCTCGAATACGGCTTCGTCGTGATTTGAGGAGAAGTATCTCAGCAGAACCATGCTGCCTTTGGGGATTGTCGTTCCGCCGAGATTGTAGTCCGCTTTGGTAACACGCCACATACTTGAAGTGGGGGAAGCAAGCCGCAGCGACTCATCGACCAGGTTTGGTATCAGGGAGCGATTATCGCGAACTTTTTGTTGCTGTTCCGGGTTGAGGCAAAGCTGCCGCATACCTTCAGCCAGGGTGGCAGTGGTGGTTTCGTTGCCAGCGACCAGGAATTGTGTACAGTGAGATAACTGTTCTTCAATTGTTAGTGGCCTGTCCTCATAAGTAAGGTGAGCCACAAGGCTGAGTAAATCTTCCCGGGGTGTTTCCCGGCGCTGGTTCAGCGCACTTGCAAACCAGTCATATTCATCCTTAAGGCCTGCGTGAGCAGCCAGCAAGGTCTCTTTGTCGGAGGTTTGTGAAAGTACAATGACGTTATCGACAGTCCATTTGAAGGCCAGTTCATGCATTTCGGGCGGTATACCCAATACGTGCATGATTACCGAAAGTGGCAGAGGGCGTGCGAAGTGTTCTACGAATTCGAAACTTTCATCGAAGGGTAATTTGGAGATAAGGGTGTTGGTTCGATCTTCTATCCACGGTCTGTAGTTGGCGATATTGGGCGCCAGGAAAAAACTCTTTAGAGCGTTGCGGTAGGTGTCGTGCACTGGGGCGTCCACCGTCAAAAGTGTGCCTTTACCCAGATTATAGGTTTTGTCCTGCGCCTCCCGAACATCGCTGTCCAGCGTCCCGCGAGAACCTTCAGCCAGGCCGAACTCGTTAGAGAACACCTTCGGATTTTTGTGTACCTCTCGAACCAGCGCATACGTCGACACCATCCACACTCCGGAGCTCGGATCCTGGTAAACCGGCGCTGTGTCACGCAAGGTTTTATCGTAATGATAGGGGCATTTCAGGGTGTCGTTATCGAATAAGGTCATATCCGACAGGGCGCGGGTGTCGTTAACGGTTGCTGCAGTCACAATCAGATCCCATTTCTAAGTATTTTGCCAATTATGGACAGTAATAAAAAAACAGTCAATCTTGATTTTAACAAATTCTCTGCTGAACTGCCAAATAGTCGCGATGCTGGCAGGGGAGGGCGAAAGTACAGCTCGTCGTTAAGCGCTGTATAGCTCGACCGGATTCAGGCTGATGGAAAGTAGTTGCCACTGAAATCTGTAGGCCCGTGATAAATAATTTCATACTTGCGAGACTGGTAAAGCCAGTTGCCGTCTACGCGGCGGTATGTATCCTGATAACGGCTTACCAGGGTGGCGGTTTCACCCTCTTTATCCCGTGTAAACTCTTGTAAGTAGTAGTGGCCCTTGGCCTGATCTCCGGCCACTTCAAACTGACAGCTGCTTGGCATCATTAGGGCGAACTCGAATCCCGCCATCATTTTTTGCCACAGGCCGACGATATTGGCTCTGCCGGTTACTTCAGTGCCAACCAGGTTCCAGCAGCCGTCTTCTGCCCAGGTAGCGGCCCAGGCATCAACATCACTACGGAAAACTGCATCTACATAGCGGCCCATCAGGTTCCTCAGGGCCAGTTCGTCTTCAATACTATTCATGCGTAATATCTCGAGTCACGGATTTAGCCAGACTATAGCGTTTACTCGCATTAAAAGAAACAATCGATACTGTTTATTAGAAAGTTGAACTGCTAGTATGCGAGATTCCCTGATGAGAGAGCAGGGATGAGAGCATCAAAGTAGGGAGCAGCAACTCTTGCCAGTTAACAGGAAGCTCGGATAGGCCATTTTCATCAGACTCTAGATAAATATTCAGGCAGCTAAAGTAGTAGAGGTCGCGCAGAATGACGAAGACTAGTATGACATATAATCTGGCTGATCTGTTTGAATCTGTCGCCGATTCGATTCCAGACCGCATTGCCATTATTTGTTCTGAAAGACGTCTCAGCTTCAGTGAACTTGATGAAAGAGCGACCCGTCTGGCAAATTTTTGGGCGGGTTTGGGGATAGGCCACGGAAATCATATCGGCTTGCAGTTACGCAATGGCAGCGAGTTTCTGGAGGCTATGCTAGCGGCGTTTAAGCTGCGTGCCGTGCCAATAAACGTAAACTATCACTATGTAGAAGGAGAGCTCGAATATCTTTACAACGACGCCGACATGGTTGCTTTGGTGGTGCATCAGGCTTTCACGCCCAGGGTCGCGGCGGTTGTTGATAAGGTAGAGAAACTTGCCCACGTCTTTTGTGTTGCGGATCAATCAGGAGAAGCGATAACAGGAGAGTTTATTGATTATGAGGGCGCGCTTGCCAGCAGCTCCGATAGGCGGGATTTTCCACCCCGAGACTCCGATGATATATACATCGTTTATACAGGGGGAACCACTGGTATGCCCAAGGGCGTGATGTGGCACCACAGGGATATTTTCTTCGCTTCTATGGGCGGTGGTGACTCTGAACAAAGTGGCAATGTAATCACTGCACCTGAACAGTTGGCTGAACGAGTCGGTCCGCAGGGCATGACGATCCTGCCGATTCCGCCGTTTATTCATGCCGCTGCCCAGTGGATATCCTTCGCTACGCTGTTTGGCGGCGGTAAAGTCGTTATACCACCTGAGGGCGCGTTTGAGCCGGAGGCTATTTGGCAGTGCGTTAACGACGAGCAGGTACAGATTTTCATTATCGTCGGCGATGCGATGGCGACGCCTATGACCGATACGCTGGAGGCCAACCCAGGCCGTTGGAATACGTCTTCCGTGTTTATGATCGCCTCCGGTGGAGCTCTGTTTTCTCCAGTCGCGAAAAAGCGATTACTCAGTTTTTTGCCAGGCGCCATGATCATGGATGGCCTGGGTGCTTCCGAGACTGGATTGATGGGTAGCAAAATCAGTTCAGATGCCAATGCCGATGATCGCAAACCGTGTTTTCAGGTCAATGAGCACATGACCGTGTTGAATGAGCAGGACGTGGTTGTAGAGCCTGGCTCCGGCGAAATTGGCATGCTCGCTCGCAAGGGGCATGTCCCAATTGGCTACTACAACGCGCCTGAGAAGTCCGCCGGCACCTTTGTTGAAATTGCTGGAGAGCGCTGGGCGATCCCGGGCGATCTGGCCAGTGTTGAAGCCGATGGTACAATTTTTTTGCACGGCCGTGGCTCCGTGAGTATCAACACCGGGGGTGAGAAGGTGTTTCCTGAAGAGGTCGAGTCGGTTGTTAAGGAACATCGTGCTATTTTTGACGCGGTGGTGGTTGGCCTGGACGATGAGCGTTTTGGACAGAAAGTTGTCGCGGTCTGCCAGACCCGTAGCGGAGAGACTCTGGATCTCGCAGAAGTGCGTGACCACTGCCGTAGTAATCTTGCTAACTATAAGTTGCCGCGAGAGGTTGTTTGTGTGACCAAGATAAAGCGTTCACCCGCAGGTAAAGCCGATTATCCCTGGGCGAAGGGGGTTGCAAGCGACGCTCTGGACTAGAGCGCGGTTGCGTCGCGACAATGTATAGGTTGCATGGACAAGACGCGAGTTGGCTCTACAAAGAGGCACTCACGACCCCCATGCACACGCTCAAAATATTTTTACTGGTAGTTGCGCAAGGCGAACAACTGGGTCAGGACCGTCCTCTGTGGCAATTCTGGATTATTGAAGGGCTGGAAGATGGGCGCATTGCCCTGGTACAAAAAATTCACCATGCCGTGGCAGACGGCATGGCCTCCCTCAGCGCTATGACCAGAGTCTGGCAAAGTAGCTATCACGAACACGACAGCGTGCTTGAACCCTGGACTCCCGAATCCATACCTTCAAATACACGTTTGTTTTGCGATGCCTTGGTGGATCATTTCAAATTTGATATCGGTAATTTACCGAGCTTCTTCAAGGCTATTGGCCATATCAAGTGGGCGATAAAGCCCGCTGCAGGCGTCGTCGTATCCCCGACTCTCAGTAGCGTTGACGGGAATCTTCCACGCATGCGATGGAATCGAGCGTTGTCTTCCAGGCGTAGCTTTACTACCGCTCAGCTTGATCTGGACGCATTGAAATCGGTAAAAACAAACTGGGTGGTACCTTGAACGATGTGGTGCTGGCGATGGTCGGCAGAGACACGGTTGCACTGTTAGCGCATTATATCCCGGCTGCACTGCAGCGCTGCGCGGCCAATCGAGGCTATCGCAAGCGATTGGTGGACAACAAAAAATTTCGGCCGCCTACAAATTTGGCGATTTCCAATGTGCCTGGGCCGAGAGAAAAATTTTCGACCAGGGGCAACCTGGTAGACAGCATTTATTCCTCCGGGCCGCTGGTTGAGGCAATCGGGCTCAATATCACCGTTTGGAGTTACGCCGGTAAGATGAATTTCACCGCCACAGGGTGTATGCGAGGCCTGCCAGACATTCACAATATTACCACGGGCTTGGATCATGCTTTGCAGGAACGGCAGGACGCAGCGGCTTGAAGTCGCCGAAAATGACATCAAAGAATAATAGATCTTAAGGAAGCTAAAATGCCGAATTTACAAGCGCGGACTATGAATAACCTTCCCCGTACTTTTATGAAGCCGATGATGCGCTTCGGTGGCCTCAAGTCGATAAGAAATGTGGCGCGGTTGATGGACTCCCGGCAGGAAAAGAACTTGCCTGACGACATCAATGCGACCGCAGTAAACAAGGCAGACTACGAAGGGGAGTCGGTACGGATTAAGGGCCAGCGATCTCGCAGGGTTATTCTGTATTTACCCGGTGGCGGCTTCATTATCTGCACCGCGGTTATGCATAAACCCTTTGTCGCTAGAATATGCAGGACCCCTAACGCCAAAGCTCTGCTGGTGCACTACCGATTGGCACTGGAAGTCCCATTTCCTGGAAGCCTGGAGGACTGTCTCGCGGCCTACCGCGATTTGCTGGCACAAGTCTACAAACCCGAAAATATCACCTTGGCCGGCGATTCTGCTGGCGGTGGACCTGTGCTCAGCACACTGCTGGCGTTGCGGGACGAGGGTGCCCCTATGCCACGGAATGCGATTGTTTTGTCGCGGCTGGGCGATTTGACCTATAGCGGTGCCTCTCGTGAATACAATAGGCGCGCGGATCCAGTATTGCCAACCCACAGGGCCTCGCATATGCATCAGCTGTATATTGGCGATGAGCTGCCCAGCCACCTGTTTATTTCGCCAGTGTTGGCAGATTTCAATGGCCTTCCGCCGATTCTGGGTCAGCTTGGCAGTACAGAAATACGACTAGACGACACGGCGCGGGCCGCCGCACAGGCGAATAAAGCGGACGTGCCTTTTTATCTGGAAATCTGGCGTGAAATGCTACATGTTTTGCCGATATTCAACGTGTTGCCAGAAGCTCAGCAGGCGATAGACCGGATGGCCCAGTTTATCAAAGACAATCATTTGGACACGCTCCCACAGCGTTGCAGTGAAAATACAGCAAGTAATCCTACACGCAGCAGAGGAAAACTCTGTGCTGCAATTTCCCCCCATCTCGCTCGTTAGGCTGATGGATTTAAATACTAAGAAGAGGTATTAGAAATGACGACTTTAACTAACAGGGTAGCTGTTATTGCCGGTGGAACCAGCGGCTTTGGTGAGGCAATAGCACGACGGTTTGTGGCCGAAGGTGCGCACGTGATAATTGCGGCACGCGGTAAAGAGCGGCTGGATGAACTTGCAGCAGAGATTGGTGTGACACCTGTCGTATACGATATCAGCAGCTTTGATGATAATAAGAATCTGGCGCAGCTGGCGATTGAAAAATTCGGCAAGATTGATATCGCAGTTAATTCCGCCGGATTTGACGACGCATGCCCAATTGCTGACCTCGTGCCAGAGAGCGTTGAAAAAATGATAGCTGTGCAATTTACCGGCGCGCTGTATTTCATTCAGCATATGGCGAACGCTATGGGTGAGGGTGGCTCAGTTGTTTCGGTCTCTTCTCTAACTGCCAGTGTTGCAGCTAAGGGGCATGCACCTTACGCAGGTAGTAAAGCTGCTGTTAATCACGTCACCCGTATTGCCGCAGCTGAGTACGGAGAGAAAGGTGTGCGCTTCAATACGGTCTCACCGACACTGATAGAAACGCCAATGACAGCTCCAATGTTCACTATGCCTGGAATGAAAGAGTTTATAGAGAGCGAAACTCCGCTTGGCAGATTAGGAACCGTTGACGATGTTGTTGAAGCAGTACTGTGGTTAGCCAGCGATGCCTCCGCTTTTGTAAACGCAGAAAACATCAAGGTCTGCGGCGGCATGGCGCTTCGACGTTTAGGCTAAGGCTGATCGGTTCCCTGTAGGGCCGAATAAACTCTGCCCTACAGGCACTGGCTAAGTATCGATCTTTTCCAGATTGCGCCAGGGCACCAGGATGAATTCCATGGGAGCTTCAAAAATCAGTGTATGTTTCGGTTGGCTTTCGATGAACTGTGCCCAGTGCGTTTGGTCGTCAATTTTAAGTGAGTCATTGGGGATATTCTTAACGCGCGAGTTGGCCATTCCGGCATCATAAAATATGCGGTCGCAGACACCGTTGCGCCAGTAAATAAAGTCGTTGGCCTCAACCCATTCGCCAGCAATGGTCAGATACGGGGCCTGTTCCAAAGACCCTAGATCTGAGTCGATGCGAAACACCTTGCCATGTAGCGATTCGACTATGCTGGTGAGTGTGCCATTCTGCTTATAGTGCTCAACCGGACTTGCCTTGTTCGGAACATCCACTGCGTCAAACGACGTTTTACTAGTCCTGGCTTCCAGCACCATGTAGCGGGTTACACCAAGGTGATCTTTGATATAGGTTGACCATTCTGCACGCACCCCGGTAGCGATACCCCCAACATGATAAACATTCAGGGTAACAATATATTCTGCGACATCTTCTGTAGTGCACTTTATCGGTGTGAGTGGCAGGTGAGCTGGCAGATTGACGTACTCTCTAAACGCTTCGAGCTGATCCGGCTTGATCCTGAAGTTGTAATAGGTGGTGGGGGGGTCCGATTTCACCATGAATGGCACCCGCGGCTGCGATTTCCCAAAAATGATGGTGAAGATATCGATGAATGACAGGATCGGGTAAAGTATACGTTTGAATATGCGCAGCTTGGTGTGATTGGGCGGAGCATAGGGTAGTGGCATGGGCGCCTTCTTCTGTGTAGGGGTTGACTGGAAGGGGCGTCGGGCTTGTTTTCAGTCAGCCAAATACCCCGAAAAGCGAGCAGCCAAAACTAGCAGATGCGAGGTTATAAAACAATCAGTATTGACTGGTTTATTTATCCAGGCTATGGTCTGGACATCTTAATAATAGCTGACTTTTATCGGCTAACCCTATTGGATTTAAAGAGTAGTAAATCATGAGTTCAGATGCTGTCGCACGTTCGTACCCAGAAGTAGAAAAAGTTTTCGATATTCAACAGCACTCTAAATGGGTGCAGAAAAAGACCGGCGCGGAACAGCGTATTGCATTGTTATTGCGACTGAAAGAGGCGATTACTACCCATTCGCCAGCGATACTTGACGCTTTGTACAAGGATCTGCGTAAGGGCCCCGCTCAACCGACCTCTGCCGAGCACATGGGGGTGTTGATGGATATCGACGACTGCGTTGCCAATCTACATAGTTGGATGTCTGATGAGGAAGTGCCGGCTTCACCGCATTTCGCCGGTTCCAGATCCTTTATTCGCTCTGAATCTCGTGGGGCCTGCTTGCTATTTGGTCCGTGGAACTTCCCTTTTGGTCTGGTATTTCAGCCGCTTGTTGCGATGATAGCCGCGGGCAATACCGTCATCGTCAAACCGAATGAGATGGCGCCAGAGGTTAGTAAGCTTAGCGCAATGATCATCAAGGAGGTTTTTGATGACAGCCTGGTGTCGGTATTCGAAGGTGGCGTACCTCTGTCGGAAGCGCTGCTGAGGCTGCCCTTTGACCATATCTTTTTTACCGGCAGTCCAGCGGTAGGGCGGGTGGTAATGCAGGCAGCCGCCCAGCATCTTACGTCTGTCACCCTCGAGTTGGGTGGCAAAAATCCAGTGGTGATAGACCGCAATGCTAATTTGGAAAAAGCCGCTGGTATTATTGGAGCGGGACGAGGCGAAAACGCTGGGCAGGTTTGTCTTTGCCCTGAGTATGTGTGGGTTCCAAACGATCTTAAGGATCAATTTATTAGCGACACCTGCGCTGCGATCGATACGACGTTCTATGTCGATGGTCAGATAGACAAGGAACGCCTGAGTACAATTATTGACGAGCGAAATTTGACCAGGGTATCGAGATATTTGACCGACGCCATAGAGCGGGGGGCTACTGTGCATTGCGGCGGTGACACTGAAGCGGATCGCACTGTTCATCCCGCTGTGTTGTCCGATGTGCCATTCGATGCAGTGATCATGCAGGAAGAAAACTTCGCGCCTTTCCTTGTTGTTTTCGGCTATGACAATATTGAAGAGGCGTTGAATCATATTAGAGCTCAAGGTAAGCCACTTGCCCTGTATGTGTTTAGCGACGACCAGGCTTTTGTCGACGACGTACTATCCAGTACTTCTTCTGGCGGGGTAACGGTGAATAACTGGCTTATGCACTGCGCAGAATCTAACCTGCCTTTTGGTGGTGTGAACGATAGTGGCACGGGCAGCTATCACGGCGTGCACGGATTCAAAGAACTGTCGCACCAGCGTGCGGTGTTTGTCGATCAATCTGTCTAGATTAGGCAATTACCCCTGTGGCGCGCAGTCGGGCGATGTCCTCGTCAGTGCGGCCTAGATCTAGCATTATCTGGTCCGTGTGCTCTCCCAAGTCGGCGCAAACGCGTAGTTCTGGCGAGGGGGTGCCCTCAAAGTTAGGGGCGTTATTCGGCTCAATAATGGTGCCGGCGAGCGGATGTTCAATGGCAACAAAGGACTTGTTTGCTTTCATCTGCGGGTGCGCGGGCAGATCAGCCAGATGCTGTGCAGTAGAGCAGGGTACGTCTTGTGCGTCGAGGGCGTCCATCGCCTCAGCGGTAGTCATGCTACGCGCTGTATTCGCTATCTTGCGAACCAGTGCTTGCAACTCCTCAATATTGTTATTGCGTTCCATTGCAGTGGCAAGTCCTATCTTGCTGGCGTCTTCACCGAACGCCCTGCAGTAACCCTGAAACTGAATGTCTGTGGCTGCCGCGGCGGCGCCGTAACCGTCCTGGAACTGCATCAGGCGCACACCGCGGGAAATAGACATACCTTGTTTAGCGCTTTTATCTGTGAACGCGTCCGCGCGAGCAACGTCCGCCCATAGGAAACTGACCACAGAGTCGACCATGGACAGGCTAATATGTTGTCCTCCATGGCCCCGTTCTCGGGCAAATAGCGCGGCGCTGATGGCCTGGCTGCCGGTCAAGGCGGTAAGTTTGTCGCAGAACAGTTGGTAGTAGTTTCTCGGTTCGCCCGTTTCGATGTTGGCCTGGCTCTGAGCGACGCCTGAAAACGCTTGCATAACGTTGTCATAGGCGGGCTTCTTTGCCAACGGGCCGTATTCTCCAAAACCGCTAACCGACAGGTAAATAAGCTGTGGGTTCACCGCTCTCAAGGCTTCGTAATCTACGCCCAGTCGCGCAGCTACGCCAGGACGGAAATTCTGTAACACCACATCGGCGCTGGCCGCTAACTCCTTCACCAGATCTACGCCCACAGCGGATTTTAGATCCAGCGCCAATGAACGTTTTCCCCGATTAGTGCTGTGGTAAAGCCCGCCAACACCGTTGCAGGTGGCGCCAAAGTGACGCATAAGATCCCCTATTCCTGGCGGCTCGATCTTGATGACGTCGGCACCCTGGTCGCACAGTATGGTTGCGGCCATGGGGCCGGCTATCATAGCGCCCAGATCAATTACCTTGATTCCACTCATCGGTCCCGCCATTTATTACTCCTAGTAACTGTCAGTATTATTCTGCGCATTATTGGCTGCGCTAGCGATGATTATCTTCACATTTGAGACGTAAATGTGGCGTATGTCATAGTAACAATAATTGAATATAATTCAATAAAACGCTGGAGTGATACAGTTCGAGCGAATTTTTCAAGTTAGAAATTCCTACCTTATATAACAGCTAATTGAATATTGGGTAGTCATCTGTGGCCGGACCCTGGATGGTGCACCCTATATCCAAGTCGAGAATGTTGGCCCGGGCGTACGCGGATGCATGGAAAAAACATCGGTGATGTTTACGACATGCTGACTGCTGAGTAAAGAGGAGTTGCCAGAGTAAACACTGTTTGCCGGGTGCCCCATCGATGTCCGTCCTGCGGAAGAAAGAGCGGCCGGTGCCAATATGATCGGCATGATGGGTGTTGATTTGCGTACCGACATCGAAGATCCCAGTGTCTTCATGAGTTCTACGATGAGCTGCTGGCCGCAACACTTCCCGTGCAACCTGCTGCTAGCAAGCGAGCGATGGCGCGGTCCAAAAAAATGAGCTGCAGTTGATGTCCAGTGTTTGAATATAATTCAATAAAGTGATGATTTTTATATAGAGATATGGTGAAATAGGCCGCTCAAAAATGATGATTTTTAGCGGCTGGAAATCACCTAGTCACCGAACCGAATCACGAGTTTCAGGATGGCAACGTAATGAGAGAGGTCGCGGTAGTCGGCGTCGGTATGACCCGGTTTGGAAAATTCCTGGATAAGGGGATTAAGGACCTGGTGCGCGAAGCGGTAGACGACGTAATGGCTGACGCCGGTATGGAAAAATCCTGTCTCGAAGCTGCTTATGTTGGTAACGCCGCTGCCGGCGCAATGACCGGCCAGCACATGATTCGCGGTCAGGTAGTATTAGATCCGCTGGGTATCAACGAGATTCCCATCTATAACGTCGAAAATGCCTGTGCCAGTAGTACTTACGCATTCAATCTCGCCTGGACGGCTGTAGCCGCCGGGGTCCACGACTGTGTGCTGGTGGTGGGCTTTGAGAAACTTTTTGACCAGGACAAGTCCAAGCCATTTCTGGCGCTCGAATCGGCAATGGATGTCGAAGACCATATCGCCCATTTCCGCAAGGTAGAGGAGAGCCTTGGCGGCGTTGCGAAAATTTTTCCCGAGGGTGAACAGAAGCGTAGCCGCCTGATGGATGTCTACTCGTTTCTGGTGAAGCGCTATATGGATAATTATGGCCTGACTCAGGAACACTTTGCGAAGCTTTCCGTGAAGGCCCACAGAAATGGTGCGCTGAATCCCAAAGCGCAGTACCAGCACGCCGTCACCCTGGAGGAAGTCCTTGCGTCTGGCGATGTCACTTATCCGTTTACCCGGATGATGTGCGCTCCCATCGGCGATGGCGCATCCGCCGCTGTTTTGTGCTCGAAAGCGTATGCAGCGCGTTTCACCACCAAACCTATTTGGGTTACCTCTTCTTTAGTCGGAAGTGGCAAGGTCGGCACCGATCTGGACGACACCTTAACTCGGCGCATGGGCAAAAAATTGTTTGAAAGTGGCGATATAGGACCAGAAGATATCGATGTGGCAGAGGTACACGACACCACCTCATCAACTGAGATTATCGATCTTATCGACTTGAATTTGTGTCCCGGTGAATTAGCCGGCCAACGAATCGACGAAGGCTACTATGACCAAACTGGCGTCCTGCCTACCAACCCGTCCGGCGGTTTAATCTCCAAGGGGCACCCCATTGGCGCCACTGGCCTGGGGCAGATTTATGAAGTCGTACAACAGTTGCGCGGAGATGCAGGCAAGCGCCAGGTAGACAACCCAAAGGTGGCGCTTACCCACAACGGTGGCGGCATCCTGGGAATTGATACGGGCGCGATGGCGCTTCATGTGTTTAAAAAGTAGAGCTCAAATATAGTAAAAAAAAGGTTAACCAAGAGGATAGCATAATGGCACACCCGTCGGAGCCCGTCCGTCAGAGAGAAGACCAGAAGTACTTCAACGAAGAAATGGAACCTCTGCTAAATACGCCTGAAATGCTCAAGATTCAGGAGGGTAAGCTGCATGCTACGCTGCGCTATTTTTACGACCACGTCCCCTTCGACCGGGAGCGCATGGATAAGGCAGGTATCAAGCCCGAAGACATCACTTCTTTTGATGATTTGTCGCGTAGGCTACCGATCTGCGGTCAGACCGATTATCGAGATGTCTTTGATCGTTTTGATAACGATATGCTCAAGTCCTACGATCTACTTTATGGTGCCGAGCGGATGAAAAATTTGCACCTTCTCACCACAACCTCAGGGACCACAGGTATCCCCACTCCTTATCCCGTGTTTCATCAAACGGTCGATGCGATGGGCGAAATTATGGGCCGCATGGGCTGGCGCGCAGGACTGCGTGCTGGTGATCGACTGGCGATAGGCTACGGCTTAAGCATGCACGCGGCAGGCACCCCGATTCTGTATTACTACAAAAAAATAGCCGGCGTGACGATTATTCCTATTGGTGCAGAAGCCGGTACGGAACGATTTTTAACGTTACTGAAGCTATTCCAGGTCAATGCCATCACCTGTACCCCTTCGCTGGCCCTGTACTTGGCGGAAAAGTGCGAGGAGGTGCTGGGCGAACCCATTGCCAGCCTCGGCATAGAAAAATTGCTATTGGGGGCTGAGCCCGGCGCCGGCATCCCTGAGATTCGGGAGCGTTTGGAGGCCGACTATGGCGCCAGTGTGATCGATGTTGGCGCGGGCTATGGGGTGTCTTGTGAATGCCCGGAGTATCAGGGAATGCACTGGATTGCGGACGATCACTGCTATTATGAACTGGTCAATCCCGAGACGTTTGAGCCTGTAGCGATGGAAAACGGCGCTACTGGTCTGGGTGTATTTACGCCACTTGAACCTGAAGCGACTATCTATTTCTCCAACCTACGCTACACACTTAACGACATTCATCAGGTGTTTACCGACCCTTGCCCCTGCGGCAGAAGTGGATTTCGCTACAAAATTGTCGGCCGCGCCGATGACATGCTCAAAGTCAAAGGTGTGCCCATATACCCCGCCGCAATACAGGGCCTGATCAACGGATTTGTGCCTCAATTAACAGGCTCCTTCCGAATCGTTCTCGATCGAGAGCCGCCATTGGTGATGCCACCACTGAAATTGAATATTGAATACGGGGAGGGGGTCACGGAGGACGAGTTGCCCGCTCTTGAGGAAGCGGTTATCGGTAAGATGCATACTTTGTTGAAGCTGCGCCCGGCGATTACCTGGCTTAAGCCAAATTCGCTGGAGCGGGCCGTTAAGAAAACTCAATTGTTTATAAAAAATTATTAGCCAAATAAAAATCAGGAGACACAATAATGACTATAACGCCGAAAGTACTGGTTTACGGATTCAGTGGATATACCGGTAAGATCATTGGTCAAGCCCTGGCCAAGCGAGGCATTCCTTTTTATGCTGCGGGCCGAAATCAGCAGCGCCTGGAGGCAGCCATCGGTATTGTTGAAGAGCGGTTGGGCAAGAGCTTTGATGTGGAAATCGCTACCGTAGGCTGCACGGTGGAGGAGCTGGTGCCTGTATTTGAGCAGGTCGATGTGGTTCTAAACAGCGTGGGACCCTTTATGCAAGTTGCGTGGCCCGTGGTTGAGGCCTGCCTGCAGGCAAGCAGCCATTACATCGACATAACAGGCGAACAGGACTTCACTCAAGCAGTGAAGGAGCGTTATGCCGAAGGTTTTGCCGCCAAGGACTTGCTGCTGGCGCCTGCCAGTGCCTGGATGAGCGCGGCGGGAGCATTAGCCGCAGAAGTGTGTTTGGAGACAGAGGGGGTCGACACTCTGGATATTGTCTACCACGTTGAACACGGTTTGCCATCAGTTGCGTCCACCCAATCATTTCTGCGGATGAGTTGTAATAATACGTCGCAACGTTATTTGGAGCTCAACGAGTTTCAGGTGTGGGCGAATGACATATTCCACCCTGTTGCCATGCCCTTCAGGAACCGTCTGGTGCGCGCTCACCCCTGGGGCGGTGGCGCTGAGCCAGTTTGGTACAAGGACGATGATCGAGTGCAGAATTGCACGGCCATGGTCGCTATTGGTGAGCACCTGGTCGATGGCACTCTAGCAGCGATCAATGAGTTTAATGAAAGATCTGTGGGTAAAAGTCTGGAAGAACGAGAGGACATCACTAACGACATCGCCGAGCGAATGGAGGTTGTCGAACCTGCAGTTGACGATATTGATGTGCAGCGCAGCATGGTGGTGTGTTATGCCCGCGGCCGTCAGACTGCCAGCGAGTTCGTCCTGCATCTGGCCGCACCCTATTCCTGGACCGGCGACTTGTGTGCAGAGTTGGCTGATCGCATTCTAACCGGGCGACTGAAGAAAACGGGGTTTCAGTCTGCTGCTACCGCTTTTGGTCACCGCGAACTACTCAAGGTCTATCATGATGCTGGAATTTGCAGTATGCCGGACTAGTTTATGGACCGTTTGTAGAGCTATACCAGCAACAGCTGTCGGTTTGATCGGCGACTATTTTATAATCTGAAGAGAACTTGTAATGAGTATTGAAGCTCTTAAAATTTTAATAACAGGCGCGGCAACGGGTATCGGTTCAGCCACGGCAACCTTGGCCGCGAGTCGCGGTGCCCATGTGCTGGTCTCCGATGTAAATGACGAAGGCGGACTTGCCCTGGTAGAAGAAATTCGCCAAACCGGGGGAATAGCGCATTACCAGCATTGTGATGTGAGCAATGAAGAGCAAATCAAGGAATTGATGCAGGCTGCACAAGAGAGCCTGGGCGGACTCGACGTATTGCATAACAATGCGGGAATTCACGAAACGATTCTTGGGGCAGGAATCACGCTGGAAACAATGAGCCGTGAAACCTATGAGCGGGTTCTGGGAATCAATCTGGTTGGCCCGTTCATGTGTGCGAAATATGCGCTGCCTATGCTCAAAGAAAGTGCTAATGCATCGATCATTAATGCGGGTTCAACCGGTTCGTTTAGCGCATATGAACATAGCATTGCCTATGGCTCCAGCAAGGGCGGGATCGCCATGTTGACCAAAAATCTGGCAGTCGATTTGGCACAGCACAGAATCAGAGTGAACTGCTACTGCCCCGGAACAATCAAAACACAGATGGTAGAGAATTTCATTGCAGCCTCCGGGGATGCGGATGTTCTGATTAGCCCTGAAACGCTAACTCATCTGGTTCCGCGTCTGGGTGAAACCATGGAAGTGGCCGAGCTGGTTTGTTTTCTGGCCAGCGATCAGTCCAGCTTCGTCAATGGGGTAGTGTGGCTGATTGACGGTGGGTCACTGGCCTGGCGTGGCACGATAGGCGCTCTGGGCATGAAGGGTGAAATATGAGTAGATCATCGATGCGCCTTGCAATGACCCTTCCGTTGACCCTCTTGCTAGCACTTTGCTCTTCGCTAGCATTGTGCCAGGACCCGCAGCCTCCCGAAGACGTTAAGCTGGGTATCAGCAGCCGAATTTATTTCAACATCAATGTTAGTAACTTTGAGCGTTCACGTAAATTCTATGAAATGCCTGGTTTTGTTGATTCGATCAGCTATCCCGCCACCAACAACCGGGAAGTGGCTCAGGCCACGGGGATCAGTCACCCTTATTCATTGCGTGCAGAACTCCTGTTTCAGAAAAGTTTTGCAGGTGGTTTTATTGATCTGATTGAGTGGACTAATCCTCGGAATCTAGAGCCGCCTTATCCGACGTTACACCATCTCGGTATTGTCAGCGCAGCCGTGCTTAGCACCAATTTCGATGTCGACATGTTCTATCTGCAAGCGCAGGGAGCGCATTTTTTGTCGATTCCTGCGCGCTGGGCTGATAGCAGCCGATTTGCCATGTTCAAAGACCCTGATGGCACCTTGTTGTGAGGGGCCTGATTCACCACATGGCATCGTAGTATTTGAAGATCCTGACGGCATCTTTTTCGAGTTGGTTGATACCGATGAGAACGACTGGGAACAGATCAAAGCAGCCTATGGTAGCGACTAGTAAATCATCAATGAATAAACTAGGGCATAGCAATATGAGCGCAAGTGAAGAGTTAGCAATTCAGACCGTATTGAATCGCGCTGCCTACGGCTTTGACCAGCGAGAGCTTGAGATGCTGGCATCCTGCTTCGCAGATGATGCAGTTATGTCTGTACGTATAGCGGGTGGGGAGATGATGGGGCCTTTCCAGGGGCGAGACGGAATCATGCAAATGATGAACGATACACTTGCCGCGCAGCAGGATCAGCGTCGTCACGTTATCTCAAATATTTTCTGTGAAGCTGCCGGGCCCGACTCGTTTGATGTTGTCTCCTATCTCACGTTGCTTTCTATCGACGACCGCGGCTTAACAACAATTGGCAGCGGGGTTTATCAGGACAGCGTTATGAAAACGGAGGAAAACGGGTGGAGACTAACTAAACGCCACCTCGAACTGGATGTGATATCTTAGCCGCATTATCAGGCGGTTCAGGGACGGCAGCGGCAATGATGGCGCCTAGGCTGATTGTATCTATAACGAACAGTGGCAGGTGATTGTCTGCGGGCCTTTTTATTTGATAGCTCTGCGTAACAGGATACAAGAATGAACTGGAATCTAGGCGACATCCTCGAAGGCGTTGAAAGCGCTGTTCCCCCTGAAAACGATGCATTGATTCATGGCGATCGTACGATCTCCTGGGGTGAACTGGCCAAGCGCAGTAATAATCTGATCAGGCATTTTCAACAACTCGGCCTTGAGCCGGGTGACAAAATTGCATTTTACCTGCGTAACCAGCCTGCTTATATGGAGTCAGTGGTTGTTTGCTTCAAAGGACGCTTCGTCCATACCAATATTAATTATCGTTACACCGACGAAGAGCTGCTTTATATACTTGATAACTCTGACGCAGCGGCAGTCATATTTGATGAAGAATTTGCTTCTCGGGTAGAGGATATCGGCGATCGTGCTGGCAAGGTCAAACATTGGATTAACGTTTGCGAGGATGCTTCCCGTGATATTCCCGGCGGCCATAACTACGAAGCACTGGCGTTGGATGGAGACGGAGCTCCAGTTGCTGTTGAGCGTTCGCCTGATGATCTGCTATTTATCTACACCGGCGGTACTACGGGAATGCCTAAAGGCGTGATGTGGCGCCACGAAGATTTTTTCTATGGCACAGGTGGTGGTGCTATACCGGCTTTCAATATTTCGGCGCCCAAAGATCTGGCCGGACACGTCAGCGGAATACAACCGATCATCGGCCAATTCAGGCAGTTGGTAGGCTCTCCGTTAATGCACGGGATGGGTTTGATCTCTGCAATTGTCTCCCTGATGTGGGGTGGTACGGTGATTACGCTGACCAAGAACAACTTTGACGCGAAGGAGGCCTGGGAGGTCGTGACCCGGAATCGTGCTACCGCTATGGCCATTGTGGGCGATGTGTTCGCCAGGCCATTACTACGAGCATTGCAGGAAGCTGATGGCCAATACGAACTCTCGTCTATGGGTGGGATAGTGTCCTCGGGGGTTATGTGGAGTAAAGAGGTCAAGCAGGGGCTGCTTGAATACTTACCGCAAGTTGTGTTGACCGATGGTTTCAGCTCTTCCGAAGCTTTCGGTATTGCCGCTTCAGTAACGACTAAGGATGGAGAGTCTGAGGCCGCGACCTTCGCGGTGGGACGCGACTGCAAAGTATTTAGCGAAGATTTTCGAGAAATCAAACCGGGTTCTGACGAGTCCGGTCTTATCGCTCGCAGTGGCCCAATTCCTGTCGGATACTATAAAGATCCCGAAAAAACTGCCAAAACATTTCCGACTATCGACGGCGTGCGCTACACCATGCCAGGTGACTGGTGCACAGTGGCAGCGGACGGCACCTTAACTCTTCTGGGTCGTGGTAGTGTCTGTATCAATACCGGTGGCGAGAAGGTCTACCCCGAGGAAGTAGAGGAAGCATTAAAGCTACATAGCAGCGTTGACGACGCACTGGCCGTTGGGCTTCCTGATGAAAAGTGGGGGCAGCGTATCGTGGCTGTAGTGCAACTAGCAGCCAACTTCGAACTCGATGAACTGGGATTAAAGAATCAGGTTCGAGAGGCACTGGCAGGCTATAAGATACCTAAGGAGATCTTTATTATAAATAATTTGGGCAGAGGCCCGAACGGCAAAGCAGATTACAAAGCAATCACTGCATATGCAGCGACCAAGTCTGCTGGTGCCGCATCATGATTCGAGTAGTCGCTGTTGTAATTTTGACTGGCTTTACCGTTTTCACAGTAGCCAAGACGATAGAGAAACCGTACTCGCCTGGCGTTGGGCAGGACTTTCCTCGTAGCGTCTATTGGGGTGATACCCATCTGCACACCAGAAACTCGCGGATGCTTACTCGTCCAACAATAAAAATCTGACCCCGGATGACGCTTATTACTATGTCAGGGTGCTCGAAATTCCGACACCGCGGTGGACAGCGTACGACGCAAAGTTCTTTAATCTGGACCTGTCTGAAGAGATACCCACGATCATTCAGGATCGAGCATATACTTCACCAATCTGGCACACCCCGTAGGTCTCGGCCTCGCCTTATTTGTAGTCTCAGCCCCATCACTTAGCTGGTGCAGGGGGGGGGGGCTTATTTTTTCTCAAGTCCACAGTAGAGATACATGGAATCCCGGAACAGTTTCCGTGCTTTGGTAAGTTTGAGTTTCTCATCGAAATACACAGCGGTACGCAGGCCTATCAGCAGCGAGTAGGTTAGCTCGGCAGAATCTTTTGCGCTCGTAGTCGCCCCCCTTGGCGTCTGTTGAAACAGTTCTGCAAGGTATGCCTTACACTCCTGGTCCACTCTGGACTTCTCACGTTTCAGGACAGGGTCGTTCACCGCCACGCCGAAACTTTCGAGCATAAATCCAATTTCGGAATGATCAATCGTTTTGCCAGAGAAGAAGAGCTTGACCAGAAGTTCAATCTGCGTTTCTACGCTCTCCTTGCGATAGCTGTCCAGGTCTTTGAGTATACGCACAGCCATATTTTCAAAATATTGCTCAAATATGGCTTCCTTGCCTTCAAAGTAGTAAAGCACATGGCTAGGATACAGGTCTGCCCTTGTAGCGATGTCCTGCAGCGAGGTTTTTGCATAGCCTTTCTCGATCACGCATTCGTGAAATGCTTCCAGGATACTTCGTCTGCGCTGGTCACCGCGCTTTGTCGCCTGCGGTTTGGTTTTAGTGCCTGCTGCCATTTTTTGGGTTCTCTGCTCCTTGCATACAAACCGGGCGCAGTTTGTATTCAAATTTCTAAGTGCCTCGCAACTCTAGGATGTACGATGCCTAAGGTCAACTGGCGTACATGGCTCACTCGAGTTGGAAATGGAGGCGGCCATCGATGGGTGCAGCAACGAGCACCCGCTTGCCTGTTGGGTCATCGCTAAAAATAGCACTGGCTGTCGCTGAGTCATCCTTGGCGGTGATGGAGACAAAGTGCTGCCCGCTATCCGTTTCGCCGAGAATGATTGCGTGAGGGTTACCTTCGCGATCATATTGCGCGGTATAAGAAATAATAGTCCCAGTGCCAGGGTTCTCGCAGACTTCGCGGCTTTCCAAATTTTCGCGGTCTATTGTGGTTTCGGTGCTGGCCCAATCGGTTGTGCTGGGTACACCAGAGTAAATGCCGGCGGCGTGTTTGGATAACATTCCCCCGTTGGCTGTGACCATAATGTAACTCTCAGGTTCACTACGAGCACGCCAAATCGCCTCAACCAGGGCGTGCATACTGTAGTTATTTCCGGGGCCGCCAAAGTAGGGCAAGCCCCCGGTCAGGGTCAGAGCGCGACTACCATCTACCGGCAGATCCAGGTGCTGGGCCACTGCGGTGACCGCACAGGGGAAACAACTGTAAATATCGATCTGGTCTATATCATCTATGTTCAGGTCTGCAATCGACAATGCCTTGCGGGTTACCAGTCCGGCCATCTCTGAACGGCTCGGGTCCGGTCTGCGCGTAAGCTCCAGTTCGTTGCCTTCGGCCAGACCGTGCAGAAACACCCAGTTTGATTTCGGAATACCCAGTTCTCTGGCTTTAGCCACACTACACATAAGCAGAGCCGCCCCCTGGTTGACGCCATCTTGGGCAATCATTCGTTTGGTATACAGGTGTGATAGAGCGGGCGCAGCCAGGAGTTCGGCGGCAGCTTGCTTCCCGGGAAACTGAGCAAAAGGATTGGTGCTTGCCACTTCGCTGAATGATTCCAGCAGTGTTGCCATGGCTTGCTGGTGTTCAGCAATACTACGGCCGCTATTATGACGCTGGGCCTGTTCGATTAACGCGTAATAATCCATCACGTTATAGAGGCCGTTGTTCAGCTCCTGGCTGGTGGCGGCGGATATGGCAATATCCCGATCGTCCAGTTCCTCGGTGAATTGTTCATTCCAATTCAGCTCATTTTGGTTGCGTTCAGCGTGACGCTGATTTTTTAGCGCTTCAGCGCCCGCCAGCAAGACTACGGAACGCTCGCCACGGGCAATGTCCTGGGCGAATTCAATGAGTCTTGACTGGGGTTCATTGCCGCCCGTCTGGGTGTAAATCCGGTGGGCCGGTGTTGCTCCGATGATCTGGGCGATAGATTGCGGCGGATTGTTACTGCGGCCCCACTTGCAGTGCCATAAATGACCCATGTCGGAAAACAAGCGAGTGACACAAATGGTATCAATCTGCTCGGCAAGACCCTCAATACCTGCATCTTTCAAGGCCATGCTAGCAGCCTGACTGGCGAGGGCCATTGGCGACTCGCCTCCTGCTTCGCGTGCAACGACTTGTCCTCCACCTATCAGTACCGGCGTGCTGGCTGGCAGTTCGCAGCTTCTGGTCAAAGTACCAGTTCCGCAACGTCCCGCAGGTGCTGCTCTTCATCGGTTGTTACCAACAAGGTGGTCACCTTGGACTCGCGCCAGGCTTGCAGCCGATCTTTAATTCGGTCTTTGGGCCCAACCAAGGTCATTTCATCCGCTAGTTTGTCCGGAATAACGTGTGCAGCCTCATCGCGCTTGCCTTCAAAAAATAGTGTTTGAATCTCTTCCGCCTCGGCTTCGTAACCCATGCGCTCGAATAAGCGTTTATGGAAGTTGGTGGACTTGGCCCCCATGCCACCAATATAAAAGCTCATAAAGCGCTTGAACTCCAATAGCCCGGCTTCGATGTCGTCGGTGACTTTAACCGACACCATTTGCGCTATGTCGAAATCAGGACGCATGTTCTGCAAGGATTCATCGTATACCCTTTCGTCGTAAGGGTTGTAGAACAGAGGCAGCCAACCATCGGCGATCTCGGTTGACATAGCGATATTTTTGGGACCCTCGGCACCCAGGTAGATAGGGATCTTGTTACGGATGGGGTGCACAATAGATTTCAGCGGTTTGCCCAGCCCCATGCCGTCATCGCCGGGGTAGGGTAGGGGGTAATGAGGGCCATCGTTGGTCACCGGTGCCTCGCGCGCAATGATCTGTCGAATGATGTCAATGTATTCCCGAGTTCGCTCCAGAGGCTTCGGGAACGGCCTGCCGTACCAGCCCTCCACTACTTGTGGTCCTGATACTCCAAGTCCCAACATAAAACGTCCCTCGGAGAGCAGATCCAGGCTAAGGGCGTGCATTGCGCAAGAGGCGGGGGTCCGGCCTGATAGCTGCACTATGGCGGTGCCTAATTTAATTTTTGTCGTTTGTGCCCCAATCCAGCACAGCGGGGTGAAGGCATCGTTGCCCCAGGATTCAGCGGACCAGACGGAGTCATAACCCAGGCGCTCAGCTTCCTGCGCCATAGTGACAAAATTGGGCTTTGGTTTAGCGCCCCAGTAGCCTTGAGCTAAACCGAGTTTTAATTCAGCCATGTTAATCTCCTTTTAGATTCGCTGGCCAGCCAATGGTGACTAAGTAGCCAGTATGCAAGTTATTGAATGAAACTCAAGTCCTGTTTAGTCAACGGTAATCAAACCTGACTGAAAGTTCCTGAGGGTAGTTTTGGGGGCTGTGCTATTCCGTGCTGAAGGCAGTGGACGGCGTCTCGCTCTGATTTAATTCGCGTGTCGACCAACTCATGCGCACCGTACAGGATGTTTCTGGCAAGTGTGGGTCGAATTCCATTTTCAAACCGCCGCCCGCACCTTTGAACATGGCTTCGAAGGGGCCTTTACAGATATTCAGGCATCCTTCTTCTGGCAGGGCATTGGGATTTGGTAGTGAATCTGCTGCCGCGCAGGTGTGCCAGCCGCAGTCTGGAATTTCCATCACGGTAAGGCCGTTGGCGGGGTCGTATTCAGTGATAGTGGCGGGGCCCGTTAGCCAGTGTGCGGGATTGAACGTCTCGAACAGAAAAGTGGCCCAGCGCCCGGGTTTGGTGGAACCATCGTGCGCCTCCTTAGCCTTTTTATTCTTATTCTTCTCCGACATGCTGTTCATCATGGCAAGAAAGTCGGCTGAATTCTCTTCAGAAAGCGCAACCGATGTGCCGATAACGATCTCCTCATACTGCTTTTGGCTAAAGTGTTTGCGCAGCTCCAGCAACGCCCACTCTACTTCTCGAACAAAATTGCCGTAGCGTTTACGCCACTTTTCTCGTGGCGAATTGAAACAGCGAATGGCTTCGCGTCTGGCCTTTATTGCTGAATAGTCCCGGTCAGTCTGCTCGCTGTCACTCGCTAACCTGAGAATGGGCACAAAGGTATGACTGATGATGGGCATGGCTTTTTTCACCAGCATGGTGTTCGACATCCACATGTCTATCCATGCCTGCGGCCCCCAGTTGTAGTAAAACCCTGATTTTTTGGCCAAAGCAATCCTACCGTTGCTGCGGTCTGTGGAAATAATGGCATCGTCTGTCATTCAGGAGCCTCCGTTCATCATGGCCGTGGTTAACCATCCAGCGCGAACATCGCGCGCCGGCGTGCAGAATTTAATTGTATAGTCGAAGGGTGACGCCATAACTTGCCTCAGGTGCCACAGCGCCGGCATAGCCGCCCAGTGTCGGAATATCCAGCCCCCAGGATAAGTATTCCTCATCCAGCATATTGCGACCCCATAGAGACACTTCCCAGTCTCTGGCTTCATTGCTCAGGCTTAATCTGAGATTCACCAAATTGACTGAATCATTCTTCAGGTGTTCATCGAGATCCTGATCAAGATAGTGGCTGTCAATAAAACTGTGTTCGAGGCGTGCAACGGCCAACAAATTATCACCCAGTTTGAGATCGTATTGGGCGTAGGAGCTCACAGTCCATTCTGGCGCGTTGTCCAACGGTTTGCCGGCCAGGTCCTGAGTGCAAAGGCTACTGGTTCCCGGAGATCCTGTTTGGGCGTTCTCTACCACATAATACTGGTGGAAAACCTGCGCGGTAGTGCACTGGCCATTGTCGAAGGACTCATACTCAGCTTTGTTATAACCTATCGCCGTGCCCAGGGTCATATTGGCAAAAGGAATCGCTATCGCTTCTATTTCAGTGCCATAACTGCGCAGATCTCCTGCGTTTGTCACTCTGACATTAGCGCCGTCGAAAGCCTGTGATTGAAAGTCTTCGTAATCGACCAGGAACAAGGTGGCGTTGAACTGCAGTCGCCGGTTGGCCCAGGTACTTTTTATCCCGACTTCATAATTTGTGGCGATTTCTTCGTCGAACTCCCCGATTTCGCCCTCGGCCTGTCGCCTCTGGTCGAAGCCACCGGACTTAAAGCCGCGACTCACCGACGCATAACCCATGACGTCCGGGTTAAAGAAGTAACGCAAATCAAGTGATGGCGAAATGTCTGAGTCGCTGCGATCATTATCGTAATCAATGTTGGGCCCGGCTATAGGCGGCAGGTCTAGCGCGATAGCGGGTGTGGTGATCTGCGAGCCCTCACGTTCTTTTTTCTCGTATGTATAGCGCAGGCCTAGTGTGGTGGAAAAGTTTTCGGTGATGTTCCAACTCATCTGCCCGAATGCCGCATAGCTGGTAGTGGTATAAATGTTGGTATCGACATTGACAGAACCACCCGGAAGGAAAAAGCCAAGGCTTATCTCGCCAACAACCAGGATATTGTCAACCAGACTTTCGCGCTGTTCAAATTCACCTAGCGAATCAAACTCAGAATAGTAGGCGTACAGGCCAGCCTGGAAATCGAAAGTCTCTCCCCCGTGCGAGCTGAAGCGTAACTCAGACGAATACTGGTCCAGGTCCACTGTCGTTCTGGCAAGCACGGCGTCGTAGGCGGTAAAGTCGCCGTCAAAGGCACTGTCAGACTCGTAAAAGCGCCATGCGTTGATAAACGTAATGGTCGTTTCGTCATTTATATCTTTAAGCCATTCAAGACCCACACCTCCGACTTCCACTTTGTTGAACAAGTCTCCGTCAAACCAGTAGTCATCCCCATACGGGTCGGCTGCGGGCGGAGCGAACCCTTCCGAATCTTCGAACGAGTTGAATCTCAATATTGGGTTGCCAAGGGCGTTGAACCCCAGCGTTTCCTGCAATTCGGTGGAGGGTGTATTGGTGCCGGGTGAATTCAAAGGCGATAGGCCGTTGTATTCACTCACCGCAAACGCACAGCACTCCGTATCGTCTTTGGTATAGTCCAAAGTCAGTAGGAAGTCTCCAAGGCCGTTGCCCGTATTGTCATCTTCCATGTCAAACAAAAATCGGGCGCGGCCGCCAAACCTTTTGACATTATTAACGCCTTCATCCGTAAAGCTATTTTTATAGAGGTGGTCACCGTCGCTGCCAAATCCGGATAGGCGCATGCTATGCCTCGAAGCGCCCAGTGGTAAGTTGATCATGCCGCGCAGTTCCAACAGCTCATTGCTGTCGTAGTTTAGTTCAGCCATGGATTCAAATTTATCTGTAGGCTGTTTGGTTATAACGCTAATGGCACCAGCCGCTGTGTTTTTTCCGTATAGCGTGCCCTGGGGGCCACGTAGTATCTCTACTCGCTCCACGTCAACCAGGTCAGTAATACTCATGCCCGCACGACCTTGGTAGATGCCATCTAAAAATATACCTACGCTGGGGTCGATCCCGGAATTAGAGCCGATTGAGCCAATCCCCCGTATCCTGAAAGAGGTGGTGCGTGAATCCGGGCCAGGAGTGATTTTTAGATTGGGCGTATATTGTTCAAGTCCCTTTAGATCGTTGATACCACTTTCCTGTAGAAAGTCGCCAGAAAAGGCTGTAACCGACATCGCGACGTCTTGCAGGTTTTCTATCCGGCGGGTTGCAGTAACCAGTACTTCCTCTAGAATAAGACCGTTATTGTCAGCTTGGGCGCTGGCGGGCATTGACAGTGCGGTCAACAACGCGGCGAAGCCTAAAGCGGGGAATTCATTTCTCATACAGTTACCACTATGGCTTTTTATAGTTATGACATCTGTGTGTGGAGGCAGCTCACGTCTTTGTAAGCGCAGCCCCGCTTAGTGTATCGATAGATTCAGGGTATGTGGGCCACCCTATCAAAAGCAAGACTAAATAACAAACCGTTTTGCTTGTTTTTTTATTTAAAGCTGGTAGCGTGTGAATGTTACCAATTAACAAGGAATTTACTGATGGCAGAGCCGTTATCCGCAACCAATCCTTTTCTCAATTTTCCCTATGGCCCAATCCGTATGGAGTGCAATGCGCGGGACCTGATCATTGAGGGGGAAGTGCCTGCTGAACTGACCGGAACCCTATATAGAAACGGACCCAATCAGCGTTTTAATCCTCGCAGTGATTACCATTTATTTGCTGGGGACGGCATGGTTCACGCTTTCCATATCGAAAACGGTAAGATTGATTACGTCAATCGCTGGGTGCGTACCGCGAAATGGTTGGCGGAAGATAGGGAGGGCCGGAATGTGATTAACCCAATGAATCCCTTTGAATGTGACCCTGATTACAGCGATTTCGTGTTCACCGATAAAGACGGTCTGGCTAATACCGCGATGCTTTGGCACGGCGAGCGCTTAATGGCTATAGAGGAGGGCCATCCCCCCTTTGAGATTGACCCGATAACCCTCGAATCGATTGGCTCGTGGAATTACCGGGGCAAACTTCAAAGCGCGATGACTGCGCATCCCAAGGTAGACCCGCGCACCGGTGAAATGGTGTTTTTTGCCTATATGGCATCGGGTCCGTTTGCTTCAGATGTAGTGGTTCATAAGGTGTCGCCTGAAGGCCACCTCACCGAGAGTATCCTCATTCCCACCCCTTATTCCTCGATGGTGCATGATTTCGTCATCACCGAGAACTACATCATATTGCCGATTATGCCTATTTCCGGCAGCCTGGAGCGGGCCATGGAGGGCGCACCACCGTTTGCCTGGGAGCCTGAGAAAGGCGTACATATTGGTATTCTGCCCCGCAACAGTTCGAATCCAGAGGATGTGCGCTGGCTAGAGATGGACGTCTGCTTTGCCTTTCACTTCATGAACGGTTTCGACCGTGACGGGGTGATTACCATGGACGCCTGCCAGTTCGAGAATGCGCCTCTGTTCCCGACTGCTGATGGTGGTTCCGCTGCCAAGTCAAAGCCGTTTCTGACCCGCTGGACTGTGGACCTGAAGCAGGACAGCGCGAGAATGGAATTTGAGCGCTTGGAAGGCGACTGCGAAGCGGAGTTTCCACAGTGTGATCCGCGCTATGCGGGGCAGGAGTACCGGCACGGGTGGTATGCGGCGCCAGACGGTGAGGTTAAGACTGCGCTTGATGAAAACGAGCTGGTTTACAACACAATCGGTCATATCGATCACACTACTGGAGAACATGATCGTTTCTCTTGTGGTGAGGCTCAGGTGTCCGAGGCACTTTTTGTTCCCCTTAATGAGGAAGCGAAGGAAGGGGAGGGCTTTTTGTTATCCGTGGTTACCGATTTTGAAACCCGTGTTAGCAGCCTCTATATCTTCGACGCGCTGGCGGTTGCCGACGGCCCACTGGCCAAAGCGCATTTGTCGCACTATGTGCCAGTAGGGTTTCACGGTACCTGGCGGCCAGGAAGTCAATAGGTCAGCGTCGGGTTGAGCGCCGGGGCGAGACTCATTCGCGCCCTGTAAAAAAGGACCAGATTACTTCGGCACCACTCAGCTGATGGCTGGTGGTGCCAATGATTCTCGGTAGGTCATATTCCAGGTTGGGTATCGTATGCCCACCACCCAAAATG
>JBLIEI010000052.1:0-32505 GCA_047633055.1 Halieaceae bacterium
AATTCCAGCTGCTGTTGCCGAAGTTCACTTTGACGGGACGCCAGAATGTCTGTGGTTGTGACTATGCCCTGCGCGACTTGTTCGAGATCAGACAAGGTTGCGCGATAACCATCCAGCAGTTCAGTGCGCGCGTCAAAAAAGTAGCGATAATAAGCCATTGTTCTGGCTACTGTGTCTGGATCTTCCTGATTAAGGAGAACTTTGAGCTGGCCCTGTTGCCCCATTTTCCAAGCGGTTTCTAATTCACTGGCGATTCGAGCCTGCTGCTCGTGACGGGCACTTTCCAGGCTTGTTTTTCGTATTTGTAATTGCTGTAGCTCTGCGCTGGCGTCGGCGATTGCTGCCGTGTTGTCACGTAAGTGTTTTTGCAGGGTGCCCAGTGCCATCTCGCTGTCTTTAAGCTCTGCCTGTAATTTGTTCTGCTGGGTCCTGGCACCGCTAATTTCTGCGCTGACTTTGTTTATCCGGGCCTGCAGCTGATTCAGCTCACGACGGGTCTGTTCCTCTTCCGATTGATTCTGCGCGGATATCAGCGCAGGTAATATCAGTGATACTAGCGCAAGCCCCAGTATCGCTCGCCATAGTATTCGCGGTGATTGAGGGCGCAAAGCCACGACTTAGCTAGCTAGCTGAGCCAGATTTTTGCCTGTCATTTCTGGCGGCTGCGGGACATCCATCAACGCCAGCAGGGTCGGCGCTATATCGGGTAGAATGCAGCCCGTTTGGACCAGCTGCAAATCTCGATCACCAATGTAAACAAGCGGCACCAGCTCGGTAGTGTGCTGAGTATGGTGTTGCCCTGACTCATAATCGAGCATTTGTTCGCAGTTGCCATGATCCGCAGTCACCAGAGCCTGAGCACCTACCTCCAGCACGGCTGCCTCCACCTTGCCTAGACACTCATCAAGTGCCTCGACGGCCTTGACGGCGGCATCAAGTACCCCGGTATGCCCGACCATATCCCCATTGGCATAATTACAAACGATGAGGTCAAACTTACCTGAACGAATTGCCGCCACCAATTTTTCAGTGACCTCCGGGGCGCTCATTTCCGGTTGCAAATCATAGGTCGCCACGTCAGGCGAGGGCACCATAATGCGTTCTTCCCCCTTGAAAAGAGCCTCGCGACCGCCACTGAAAAAGAAGGAGACATGAGCGTATTTCTCGGTTTCTGCAATGCGCAGTTGTGTCATGTTTCGCTGCGCCAGGTAATCGCCCAGGACGTTCGTTAGTGGCTGACGGGGAAAGGCGCAACCGGTGTGTAAATCTTCTGCATATTCGGTGGTCATCACAAAATCGGCGAGTTTTGCGACGCGGTGGCGCTCAAACTGGTCAAAATGCGGGTCTATGAATGCCCGGGTCAATTGGCGCGCGCGATCCGACCGAAAATTCATAAAAATGATTGCATCGCCATCTTCAACCTTTGCCGCATCTGCGCTATCTGCACCGATTACCGTGGGTAGTACGAACTCATCGTTTTCGTCGCGGGCGTAGGCAGCCTGCAAGCCGTCGCTAGCGCTGGCGGCGTAGTATTCGGCGGTGCCTTCGGTGAGCAACTGATAGGTGCTGGCGATTCGGTCCCAGCGATTGTCTCTGTCCATGGCGTAATAGCGCCCGCAAATACTGGCAGTTCTGCCTTTTCCGAGTTCGCTAAAAAGGGCATCGGCTTGTTTCAGAGAGTTGGCGGCACTGCGTGGCGGTGTGTCCCTGCCGTCCAGGAAGGCGTGTAGGTAGAGCTTGCTTGCTCCGCGCGCTGCAGCCAGTCGAATCGCTGCGAAAATCTGCTGCTCGTGGCTGTGCACACCTCCGGCGGAGAGCAAGCCGAAGATGTGTACCGCGCCGCCGTTATCAATAGCCTTATCGATGGCGGAGTTATAGGCCGGATTGTCATTAAAGCTGCCCTCGGCGATAGCCTGATCGATCCGGGAGATATTCTGGTAAATAGTGCGGCCTGCGCCCAGGCTCATATGGCCGACTTCAGAGTTGCCCATTTGGCCTGGTGGCAGACCGACATCCGGACCCGAGGCGGAGACCAGTGTATGAGGCGCCTCTGACCAGAGACGATCCCAGACCGCGGTATTAGCCTGAGCGATAGCGTTGTCACGGGTTTCAACGCGGTATCCCCAGCCGTCAAGAATAATCAAAACAGTGGAATTTTTGCCAGTATCAGTCATTTGGTTTCCAGCTCATGTCGCTAAAGTGAGGGCGCGGTCTACAACGGCCTTGAGGCGTGACATTTTACCCCTTAGCCGCTCTGGTGGCACCTGCATTCTGGTGCTTTTGCCAGCAAAAAGAGTGACCGGGGTGGGCTGGAGCGGCTAGGCCAGACCCTGTATACTTGCGCCTTTTTTGGGCAGATACAAGGCCCCGATGCAGGTTAGCCGGGTGCAATCAACATTGCGTAGCCCGCTTTTATTCACCCCCGAAAGGCAACAGCAGACCTACATAGCATGCAATTGTTTATAGAATTTTTGACTCAGCAGTGGTTGCTTGCCGCAGGCTTACTGGCAGCGCTGGGTATGTTATTTTTCCATGAGACGCGTAAGTCAGGTCCCAGTTTAAGTCCGCAACAGGCGATTAACATGGTCAATGGGCAGGAAGGTGTCTTTGTTGATTTGCGAGACAGCGGCGTTTTCAAGGAAGGTCATGTGGTTGGGGCAGTGAATATTCCCGCCACAAAACTGACCTCTCGCCTCGGGGAACTTGAAAAATATAAAAGCAGCCCCATCGTACTGGTGTGTAAGATGGGCCAGCAATCAGCAGCCGCAGGAAAACAACTGAAGGCCGGTGGTTTTGAGCAGGTGTTTAAAATGTCTGGCGGAATGATGGAGTGGAGTAATTTACAATTGCCCACCGTCAAATAAAGGGTAATACCAGTAATGACCGCCGAAGTGACAATGTACAGCACAAGATTTTGCCCCTACTGCACGCGCGCGCGCATGTTACTGGACAGCAAAAACGTGAGCTACAAGGATATTGGTGTGGACGCGGACCCCGGGTTACGCCGTGAGATGATGAATCTCAGCGGCCGCAGTTCGGTTCCACAGATCTGGATAGGTGACACCCATGTGGGTGGCTATGACGAGTTGGCAGCGCTGGAGCGTCAGGGTCGCCTGGACGAATTACTTAAACTGACGCCCCAGGCGTCTCAGCAATAATGTGGAGGACGGTTCAATGGCCGAAGACGAAGTAGCAGTAGCAGCAGAAACCCCGGAGCAGCCGCAGCAGCAGTTTGCGATGCAGCGTATTTACAACAAAGATATCTCGTTCGAGTCTCCCAGTACGCCGGCTATCTTTAAGAAGCAGTGGCAACCTCAGGTTAGCGTTGATCTCAACACCAAAAGCGACAAGGTGGACGAGCAGGGCAACTTTGAAGTAGTTCTGACCATTACGATTACCGCTAAAATCGAAGAGGAGACCGCTTTCCTGGTGGAGGTTCAGCAGGCTGGCATCTTTATGATTGCAGGGTTCGAGGGCGAAGATCTGCGTCGGATTCTTGGTACCGCTGCGCCTAATATACTGTTTCCTTATGCCCGGGAGAATATCGATTCTCTGTGCGTTAAAGGTGGATTTCCACCTGTAATGCTGGCACCGGTCAATTTTGATGCGCTATATCAGCAGGCTTTGGCCCAAGCACAGGCGAAGGCCCAAGAGGCCGGTGGTGAGGCAGCTACACACTAATTCTGTAATACTGACTTTAGTGTAAAGGGGCGTGAGCCCCTTTTTTGTGGCTGCTTTTTTAGAATATCCTATGTCTGACTCAGCTTAGCTTGGCAAAACTCAACTGGCGTAGTCCCTCGTAAGCTATCACCGCGGCTGCATTGCTCAGGTTCAGGCTGCGGCTGTTAGCCAGCATAGGGATGCGCAGGCAGTGATTCGAGCCAAATTGATCAAGAACGTCCTCAGGTAGACCCCGGGTTTCTGGCCCGAACAGAATTGCGTCGCCCTCGCTGAAGCTTGCATTGGTGTAGAGTTGGGAACCTTTGGTGCTAATGGCGTAGATTTTTGGCTGCTGATTTTGAGCACTGAAACTGGCCAGGTCTGGATAAAGCGCGATGTCAGCGAACTCACGATAATCCAGGCCGGCCCGGCGCATCTTTTTGTCCTCCAGGTCAAAGCCCAGCGGTTCAATCAGGTGCAATGAACATCCCGTATTGGCACACAAACGAATAATGTTACCGGTGTTGGGCGGAATTTCGGGTTGGTATAAAACGATTCTCAGCATGCGCACATGGTAACCGTACCAGCCTACATTTCCAGTTCTTTCATCTTACGGGTCAGCGTATTTCGGCCCCAGCCCAGCAGTTCCGCAGCGTCTCTTTTGCGCCCCTGGGTGTGCTGTAGGGCTACATTGATCATGCTGCGCTCGAAGGCGGGGATCGCCTGGCGTAATATGTGCTGTTTCCCTTGAATCAGCTCGTTCTGTGCCCATTCGCACAACATTTCACTCCAGTCAGCTCGCTCCTGCGGTGCACTTTGAACGTTTGCCCGGCCCAACTCGGGAGGCAGGTCGCCCAGGTGAACCTCGCGGCCCGAGGCCATTACAGTGATCCAGCGGCAGGTATTTTCAAGCTGGCGCACATTACCCGGCCAGCTCAGGTTGACCAGAAATTTTTCGGTTTCAGGTAGCAAGATCCGAGGCTCTCCGCCCAACTCTTCCGCAGCCTGCTTAAAGAAAAAACGCATGAGGAGAGGAATATCTTCGCGCCGCTCCGCAAGTTTAGGGATATGAATACGGATGACGTTCAGGCGGTGAAATAAATCCTCGCGAAACGCGCCTTGCTGGACCAGCGCCTCCAAATCCTGGTGGGTGGCGGCGATGATTCTAACGTCCACTTTTACGGGTGTGTGGCCACCAACACGGTAAAATTCGCCGTCGGCCAGCACGCGCAGCAACCGGGTCTGGGTGTCGGCCGGCATATCGCCTATTTCATCCAGAAACAGGGTGCCGCCATCGGCCTGTTCGAAGCGGCCTGTACGTTTGGTGTTGGCGCCGGTAAACGCTCCTTTTTCATGGCCAAAGAGCTCCGATTCCATCAGGTCTTTAGGGATAGCTGCCATATTCAGGGCAATAAATGACTGCTGTGACCGCGGGCTGTGCCGGTGTAATGCGCGGGCGACCAGCTCTTTTCCGGTTCCTGATTCTCCATTAATGAGCACTGTAATATTGCTGTGAGCCAATCGGCCGATGGCGCGGAATACCTCCTGCATCGCGGGTGCTTCACCAATTATGTCCGTTGCCGGGAGGTCCTCAGCATCAATATAGGATTCCCCCTGATTCTCCCTGGCTTGCGCCAAGGCCCGTTCGGTGATGGCCACCACCTCGTCGATATCGAAGGGTTTGGGCAGATATTCGAAGGCACCCTGCTGATAGGAGGCGACGGCGCTGTCCAGATCCGAGTGCGCGGTGGTGATGATAACGGGTAGGGCTGGAAAATCTTCGCTGATTTTTGCCAGTAGTTCTAGCCCGTCTATTCCCGGCATGCGGATATCGCTGATAATAACGTCGGGTTGCTCCCTTCCGACTCTGGCCAGTAGTAGATCGCCGCTCTCGAAGCTCTCATTGTCGATGCCCGCCTGACTGAGCGCGCGCTCCAGTACCCAGCGAATTGAACTGTCATCATCTACTACCCAGACTTTAGCTGGTTTGTTCATTCTATTGTTCCATTGGTAAGAAAAGTGTAAATCGTGTTTGGCCGGGCTGACTCTCGCATTCGAGTGTGCCCCCGTGTCGGTTAACGATAGATTGCGCGATCGACAGGCCCAGGCCGGTGCCATCGGCGCGACCCGTCACCATCGGTATGAAAATCGAGTGCTGGAGCTCCTCGGGAATTCCGGGTCCGTTGTCGATGATATCTACCCTCAGTACCAGTCGGTGGCGAATCGTGCCTATAGTGAATTGGCGCTGAGAGCGAGTTCGCAGAGTAATTTTACATTGCGAAGGGCTCTTAGCCGCCTGCAGTGCATTGCGGCCTATGTTCAATACGGCTTGAATTAACTGAGTTTTATCACCCGGTATTTTGGGCAGACTGGGGTCGTAGTCCCGGTCGATGCGAATTTGCCGATCTGATTCAGCGCTCAGCAGATTGCGCACGTGCTCTATCACCTCATGGACGTTCAGCGGTTTGAGGGTTAATTGCGGATGTGAACCGAGTAGCCTATCGACGAGGTCGCGCAAGCGATCAGCTTCTTGAATGATAATTTTAGTGTATTCTGAGAGGCTCTCATCGGGCAGTTCACGGGCCAGTAATTGCGCCGCTCCGCGGACACCGGCCAACGGATTTTTAATTTCATGGGCGAGCGCTTTGATGACCGCTCGCGTGGATTGTTGAGTCTGTTGGATGCTCTGATCGCGCCTGATTTGTAGCAAGCGATCAACCGGCTGTATCTCAATGATAAGACCCGCTCCTCCCTCGTCAGGCGTCAGTGGCGAAGTGAACAGGTCCACGTGAACCTCCTGACCGTTAACCAAAAATAATGTGATATTGCGGCGCACTGTGGTTCCCGCTCCACCGAGAGCCTGTTCCAACGTTGATTTCCATTCGGGGGATCTGGGCAGTAGGTCATAGGCGTTGACTGCTAGGGATCGAGATTCTGAAACGTGTAATAAGTCCTGGGCAGCGGGATTTATCAGGGTGATTGCAACCGCCGGGTCCAGCACAATAACGCCGGTGCTTATCGAATCGAGAATGTTTTTGTTTGCTGGCATACTGCCCCATGATTGACCGCAGATCCACGGTTAGCCTATTGAGCTAGCAAAAAGGAAGCCAGAATTTAGTTTTCGCTGCTCATTTTTGCAAAATGATATTTTTGCTTGTTTTACAGGTAAGTGAGCGCACACTATAAACGCACAAACGACCGGGAAATGGATGGTTTTTTCGGGGAGGGCAGGGTCCCAGTAATTTATACACAATAATGCACTATTATGGTGCACTTGTTCGTGAGTGTCTAGCGGCTTGTCAGCGCCTACCGATCGGGCGTAAGACTAGAACGTGCACTGCCTCGGAGCTAGCTTGTACATTACCGTCAGCGTCATAGCGGGCGACCGTTATGCTGTGCTCACCGCGGCGCACGTTCACCAGGTTCCAGCTGTTCTGATTCTGGGGCTCTCCGTTGGCGGTGCCGTTCATCAGCAGTTGCAGGGTTTCGCCGTCTTCCAGACTGGGGCTTACCGATGCAATAACCGTGAAACTTCCGGTGCCCATGGGGATTGTGCTGCCTTCCTCCGGGGAGGTAACTTTTACTCTGTAATCGGCGACTGCAGGCGTTTCTTGATCCAGCCGGCTTTCAGCCACTGTCGTTGCAGCTCGCACTTTAGTGGCCGGGGTGGTGTTGGTCGGATTGATAGTGATCTGTTCAGCGTCGCCGTGCTGGGGGTTGTCGGTAAAAATCGCATTGCCGTTTTCATCGGTGGTGCGATAGACCTGCGCACTTGCGCTGAATGCGATAATTAAACCTAGTAGGGAGAGAGTTCTGGTCATGGCCACACCCTTGTTTGATACTTTACGGCCTTACGGTAGCAGAAAATGACCCGTGATGAGAACGACCGTGGTAAAGCACATTGCTGTAGCCACAAAAAAGCCCGCACGAGGCGGGCTTCTTTTGTACTGTTCAAATCTTTAGAGAGAGTAGTACATATCGAACTCAACAGGGTGAGTGGTCATGTTCAAACGCTCGATTTCTTGATTCTTCAGTGCAATGTAAGCATCGATCATATCATCCGTAAAAACTCCACCTGTGGTCAGAAAATCCCGGTCTGCATCTAATGCAGCCAGTGACATTTCCAGGCTTGATGAAACCGTTGGAATAGCCAGAGCTTCTTCAGCGGGCAGGTCGTAAAGGTCCTTATCTGCTGCGTCCCCAGGGTGGATCTTGTTCTGAATCCCATCAAGGCCAGCCATCAACAAGGCGGCGAAGGAAAGATAAGGATTTGCAGTTGGATCAGGGAAGCGAACCTCTACGCGCTTGCCTTTGGGGCTGGGTTCGTATGGGATTCGAATCGATGCTGAACGGTTCCTAGCCGAGTAGGCTAGCATTACCGGCGCTTCGAAGCCTGGGACCAAACGCTTGTAGGAGTTGGTCGAAGCGTTGGTGAAGGCATTCAACGAACGGGCGTGTTTAATAACGCCACCGATGTAAAACAATGCTGTCTCTGAGAGGCCGGCATAGCCGTCACCGGCAAAAGTGTTCTCGCCATTTTTGATTATAGACATGTGAACGTGCATGCCTGAGCCGTTATCACCGACCAGTGGCTTGGGCATGAATGTTGCTGTTTTACCATAAGCGTGAGCTACGTTGAGAACGCAGTACTTGAGAATCTGAACTTCGTCTGCTTTTTTGACCAGCGTGTTGAATTTAACACCGATCTCGCACTGGCCAGCAGTGCCCACTTCGTGGTGGTGCACCTCAATATGCAGTCCCATTTGTTCCATTGCCGAACACATGGCCGCACGAATGTCGTGCAGTGAATCGACCGGCGGCACGGGGAAATAACCGCCTTTGACCCCGGGACGGTGACCAGTGTTGCCGTCCTCGAAAGACTGATTTGATGCCCAGGCTGCCTCTTCAGAGTTGATGCTGTAGCCGGCACCGCTCATGTCTGAATGCCATTTAACGTCGTCAAAAACGAAAAACTCTGGTTCCGGCCCGAAGAACGCGGTGTCGCCGATGCCGGTAGACTGAAGATACTCTTCAGCGCGCTTGGCAACAGAACGAGGGTCTCGCTCATAGCCTTGCATGGTCATTGGCTCAACGATATCGCAGCGTAAAATGACGGTGGCGTCATCGGTGAATGGGTCCATCACTGAGCTGCTGTCGTCAGGCATCAGGATCATATCTGACTCGTTAATACCCTTCCAGCCAGAGATAGAGGAGCCGTCAAACATCTTGCCGCCCTCGAAAAAATCGTCGTCGACCTCGCCGTGAGGGATGGTGACATGCTGCTCTTTACCGCGAGTATCGGTAAAGCGCAAATCGATCCAGCGGGCTTCGTTTTCTTTTATCAGATTGAGAGTTTGCTCGGACATCTTTGGTCCTCCAGTAAGGATGTTAAGTGAGCCACAGCAGTGACTCATGTTGTAAAGCGCTGTCTTTTTTAAGCGAGCTCGTTGCTCGACTCAAAACTGTGTCTTCAGGGCATGCCCTACATAGAGCAAAAGCTGTGCCAATAAAGGGCAAGCGCCAACGTGTTGATAAATAGATATTTTTGTTTATTGCCTGCTGGCTTAGGAGTAGGCTTGCACCAGTGTGGTGCACTTATGCGCCAGTATGGCGCACTTTAGTGTCATGCATCCCTAACATGCAGAAGTCGCGCGATAGCCAGTGTTATGGCCGCTATGAAATTTTTTGTCAAGTAATTCTCCGAGAACGACACTTTTCTTTGCTGTCGCCGCTCAGCCTTTAGGGTATAATCCGCGCCTTTTTTACAGCTCCCAACAGCCCCGAGGAATACCCTTGATCGATAATCTTCGCAACATTGCCATTATTGCGCACGTAGACCATGGTAAAACGACCCTGGTCGATTGCCTTCTTAGCCAGTCTGGGACACTCGACCGCCGTTCGGAGGGGGCTGAGCGCATCATGGACTCTAACGACCAGGAGCGTGAGCGCGGTATAACCATTTTGGCCAAGAACACGGCGATAAAATGGAAGGACTATCGAATCAATATCGTCGACACCCCTGGGCACGCCGACTTTGGTGGTGAAGTGGAGCGGGTATTGTCTATGGTAGATTCAGTGCTGCTACTGGTTGATGCCGTCGACGGCCCCATGCCGCAGACTCGCTTCGTAACTTCTAAGGCCTTTGAGCGCGGACTGAACCCAATTGTTGTGGTCAACAAGGTCGATCGCCCCGGGGCTCGCCCTGATTGGGTTGTCGATCAGGTCTTCGATCTATTTGATCGACTGGGTGCGACCGAGGAGCAACTCGACTTCCCGGTGATTTTCGCCTCTGCGATCGAGGGTATTGCGGGGAATGATCACGAAGACATGGCCCCCGATATGGAGCCGCTGTTTCAAGCTGTTATCGACAAGGTTCCGGTGCCGCAGGTTGATCCTGATGGCCCTCTTCAAATGCAGATCAGCGCCCTGGACTACAACAGTTATGTAGGCGTGATCGGAGTTGGACGTATTACCCGTGGCCGACTGACACCCAACACCCCAGTATCAATCGTAGATATGGAAGGGCACAGCCGCAATGGCCGGGTACTGCAGGTGATGGGTCATTCTGGTCTGGAGCGAGTCGATGTGGATCGCGCAGAGGCCGGCGATATTGTCTGCATCACCGGTATTGAGGGGCTCAATATCTCCGACACACTATGTGACCCCAATACACCGGAGCCGCTGCCGCCGTTGACCGTCGATGAGCCCACAGTGAGTATGACCTTTCAGGTCAATGATTCTCCGTTTGCCGGCAAGGAAGGAAAATATGTTACCTCCCGCAATCTGAAGGAACGATTGGAGCGGGAGCTTATCCACAATGTTGCTTTGCGAGTTGAGCCCGGTGACAGTCCGGATAAGTTTAAAGTGTCTGGTCGTGGCGAGCTGCACCTGTCAGTGTTGATTGAATCCATGCGGCGTGAGGGCTTTGAGCTAGGCGTTTCACGGCCGGAAGTTATCCAGCGTGAAATTGACGGTGTGACTCAGGAGCCTTTCGAGCAGCTGGTAGTGGATTGTGAAGCGGAGCACCAGGGCGCGATTATGGAAGAGCTTGGCCAGCGCCGCGCAGAATTGGAAAACATGGTGCCCGACGGCAAGGGCCGAGTGCGGCTGGAATTTATTGTGCCCGCCAGAGGCCTTATTGGTTTTCGTTCGTTGTTCCTCACCCTGACGTCCGGCAGTGGCATCCTGACCCATGTATTCGATCACTACGGTCCGGTCAAAGAGGCGGAAATTATTCACCGCATGAACGGCGTGCTGGTGTCGATGGTCAAGGGTAAGACCTTGGCCTATGGCCTGTTTAATCTGCAGGATCGCGGCCGCTTGTTTATTGACCCCAACATCGATGTTTACGAGGGTCAGATTATCGGCCTGCACAGTCGTACCAACGATCTCACAGTGAACCCGACCAAGGCTAAGCAGCTCACTAACGTGCGGGCATCGGGCACCGACGAAGCGCTTAACCTGACACCGCCAGTTCGCCACACGTTGGAGCAGGCTCTTGAGTTTATCGAGGAAGATGAGCTGGTTGAGGTAACGCCGGTCAGCGTTCGCCTGCGTAAGAAGTTACTGCAGGAGCATGAGCGCAGGCGCGCCAGCCGCGGGGGCTAGTCCTTGAAGGCCCTGCTGCAAAGGGTGTCACAGGCTAGTGTCTGTGTCGCCAGCCAGCAGGTGGCAGAAATAGATGCTGGTCTGCTGGTTCTGCTGGGTCTGGACAAGGGCGACGACATCGCCACGGCGGAGCGGATGCTGAACAAGCTGCTCGCTTATCGGATATTTGCGGACGACGAGGGCAGAATGAACCGCAGTGTGGTGGATATCAGCGGGAGTGTCTTGCTGGTATCTCAATTCACTTTGTCTGCAAGCACCAACAAAGGGCTGCGCCCAAGCTTCTCAAAGGCACTGCCCCCGATCATGGCCGAGGCGCTTTATGACGATACCCTGGTCATGCTTCGTGAAAAACACCATAAGGTTGAAGCAGGAATTTTTGGTGCGGATATGCAGGTCAGTCTGGTCAACCATGGCCCGGTGACTTTTCTCCTTGAATCTTAACTAGCGCAGCTCTGAACAACGTCTGAATAAGTTCAGAACAGGTCGGTCATGAATGATCGAATCACTCAGACCTAATGGCATTACTACAGCAACATGTGCACATGGAGTATCCCGTCTTCCATGTACTCATCCTCCAGACTGATAAAGCCCATGCTGCTGTAGAAATTTGTCAGCTGCGCCTGGGCGCCGATTTGAATACCGTGATCTGGCCACCGGCTTTGGTTGTGGTCTATTCCCCGCTGCACCAATTCTCGGCCTAGCTGGGTGCCACGGGCGGGCGGTGCCACAATGACCCTGCCTATGGAGCTTTCCCGACAACAAACCCCCGGGGCAAGGCAGCGCTGGTAGGCTTGCAGTGACTCCACGTTTCTACCGGTTATATGCATAGCACCCTGATCCAGGTCATCCAGATCCGGATACAGGCAGTCTTGCTCGATAATAAATATGTTCTGGCGTAACTGTAGGATCTGATAGAGCGCATGAGGACTAAGCTCGTGGAATGTGTTCGTAGCCCAGTCTATCGAATCACTCAATGTTGGTGACCGCCGGCGCCGTGGGCGTGACCATGAGCGACTTCGTCAGCGCTGGCGCCTCGCACTTCGATAATGTCGATGTCGAACTTGAGAGTTTGGCCAGCCAGTGGGTGATTGGTATCCACGTCAACACTGTGACGCCCTACTTTAATTACCGTCACTGGCCGTTGCCCCTCTTTGGTGTTCAGTTGTGCGGTCATCCCCGGACGCAGTTTGCCCTTATGCAAAAGATGTTTGGCGGGAATTCTCTGCTTGCGCTCTGGGTTGCGCAGGCCATATCCGTCTTCCGGTTTGATTTCTACCTGCAGCGTATCACCACTGCTGGACCCAGCCAGCGCCCGCTCCAATCCTGGAATGATGTTGTTGGAACCGTGAAGGTAGGCGGTGGGCTCGCCATCTCGGGAGGATTCCAGCTCCTTGCCCTGATCATCACAGAGGGTGTAGTGAAAGCTGGCGACCGTTTTAGCAGCGATTTTCATGGTATCAGTCTCAGTAAATTCGGGCGTAATGGTACGCTCAAGCCCTTTCTGGGGGTAGCCCCACTGGCTAACATTTTGTGCTTTTGTGCGTTCTACGCGACCCGTTTAGTTGTTAGTATAGTGCACAGCGTATGCTGGGGTGACTGCAGCCATCAATGCCGCTGTCGAGTCGTTAAAAAGAGGCCAAAAGAGCTTCCGATGAACATCAAATAAGGGCATGCCTATGCTGGCAAATGCTGAATTAATGCAAGATTTCCCGGTTCTCAACCAACAATTCAAAGAGTTGGTCGGTGCCCTCGTTGATATCGTCGATGCGCCGCCAGTGTCGATAGAGGTTGAAACTACGCCCGCCGGCAATTTTCGCGGCTTTGATGGCGGCAAGTTCTATGTGGTGAATAGCGGCTCGATTACCGCACGTTATCTGGGCCGCACCATCCTTATTCTTGAGGAAGGGGATATGCTGTTGCCAGACATTGGTGGCAGCGGCAAGCAGGACTTGTCGGTAATGTACGGCAGTGAAGCGGGGGCGACTTTATACAGTTATTCAGCTTTAGAATTTATGCAGCGCGTATTCAGTGATCCGGCGGGAGTAAAGTTGTGGACCCGTATGCTTATCACCTATTCGGGCATGATGTTACGCCTGACGGCGGCCCAGACTCGCCCTGAAACCTCATCTACCCCGGGCTTTGAACTGTTTGAGCCCGGTGATGTAATTATTCATCAGGGGGAGCGCGCTGCTTACGTGTTCAATATGACGTCAGGAGTTGCTGACGTGCTGGTCAATAACGTCATCGTTGGGCGCATTGGAGAGGGCGAAATTTTTGGCGCAATGGCGGCGCTCACTCACGCTGACCGAAGCGCAACTGTGCGAGCAAAAACAGCTTGCTCGGTGGTAAAGGTGCCAAAAGATCAGTTCACAGACCTGATAAAAAGCAATCCAGCGACTGTCCATAGCCTGATTGTGGATATGGCAAATTCTATCGTTAATCTTAACGCTCAGCTAGTGGGGCTTGCGGATAGGGACCCTGGCTAAACCGAAAGAATTCCGATCAACTATGTGGTCAGCGGCCCTGCTCTATCGGAGATACCTACCGCTGGCGAACAATAACTATATTCATTCACGGATCAGTGATTAATGTCTGATATTGAGCAAATCGACGAAGACGGCATCGAGCAGGTGCCGCTTAAGGAATATGCAGAGAAGGCCTATCTGGATTACTCCATGTACGTCATTCTCGATCGTGCCTTACCAAATATTGGTGATGGCCTAAAACCGGTGCAGCGGCGCATTGTTTATGCCATGAGTGAGCTGGGGCTGAAAGCATCCGCCAAGTTTAAGAAATCTGCCCGCACGGTGGGCGATGTAATCGGTAAGTTTCACCCCCACGGCGACAGCGCGGCCTACGAGGCCATGGTGTTGATGGCTCAGAGTTTCAGTTATCGCTATCCGCTGGTGGACGGGCAGGGCAACTGGGGTTCACCGGATGACCCCAAATCCTTTGCTGCCATGCGCTACACTGAGTCCCGGCTGACCGCTTATGCTGACGTACTGTTGGCTGAACTGGGGCAGGGCACGGTTGATTGGGAGCCCAATTTTGATGGCACCCTGGATGAACCCACAGTGCTGCCAGCTCAGGTGCCGAATGTACTTCTCAATGGCACCACGGGCATTGCAGTGGGCATGGCTACTGACATTCCTCCGCACAATTTACGGGAAGTGGTGACCGCGGCGATTCGTTTGCTCGAAGCCCCCAAGACTACATTGGCGGAGCTGTGCGAGCATGTAAAAGGGCCTGATTTTCCCACAGAGGCTGAAATTATTACCTCCCGGGAAGATATTTTCTCCATCTATGAAAGTGGCCGCGGCGGCCTTCGCATGCGTGCGGTATGGGAAAAAGAGGGGGGCGATATCGTAGTCAACGCCATTCCCCACCAGGTATCGGGATCGCGGGTGCTGGAACAGATAGCAGCACAGATGCAGGCTAAGAAGCTGCCTATGGTGGCAGATTTAAGGGACGAGTCGGATCACGAAAATCCCACCAGGCTGGTCATAATCCCGCGATCGAACCGGGTGGATCTTGACAGCTTGATGAGCCATCTATTTGCTACTACCGATCTGGAGAGAAGCTACCGGGTCAATCTCAATATTATTGGTATCGATGGCCGTCCAGCGGTTAAATCGTTGGACAAGATTCTCAGGGAGTGGCTCAAATTTCGTACCGAAACTGTGCGCCGTCGGCTGCAGTACCGGCTGGAGAAAATTCTCAAGCGCTTACATGTTCTGGAAGGTTATCTGATTGCATTCCTCAATATCGATGAGGTTATCCACATTATCCGCACTGAGGACAAGCCTAAACCAGCGTTGATCCAGCGATTCAAAATTACTGATATCCAGGCTGAGGCCGTCCTGGATTTAAAGTTGCGTCATCTTGCTAGGCTGGAAGAAATGATCATCCGTGCTGAGCAGGATGAACTGGCTGAAGAACGCGATAAGTTGCAGAAACTGCTGGGCAGTGAAGTTCGCCTTAAAACGCTTATTAAAAAGGAACTAGCGGAAGTCGCGGAGCGCTATGGCGATGATCGGCGTTCGCCATTGGTGGATCGGGATGAAGCCAAAGCCTTTAGTGAACTCGAGCTGATTACGGCCGACCCCATTACCGTTGTGATGTCTGAAAAAGGATGGATTCGCAGCGCTAAAGGTCACGAAATAGATCCGGAAAGCCTGAGCTATAAATCCGGGGATGGTTTCAAGATGTCGATCCATGGCCGCAGTAATCAACCCGTGATAATTCTTGATTCCACCGGCCGGGCTTATTCTTTGACCTCCCATAATTTGCCTTCCGCGAGGGGGCAGGGCGAGCCGGTTACCGGCAGGATCAATCCGCCATCAGGTGCTACCTTTGAAGGCTTGATGATGGGGGCTGAGGATCAGTTGTACCTGTTGGCCAGCGATGCGGGATATGGCTTCGTCGCCAAATTGGGAGACTTGCAAACCAAGAACCGTGCCGGCAAAGCGGCCTTGGCCCTACCCAAGGGTAGTCAGGTGGTGCAGCCCGTGCCTATTGTCACGATAGACGGTAGCTGGGTGGCGGCAATCACTAATGAAGGGCGCATGTTGGTTTTCCCACTGCAGGATTTACCGCAGTTGGGGCGTGGCAAGGGCAATAAAATTATTGGTATTCCCAGTGCCAGAGTGCAGAGTCGCGAAGAGTTTGTGATAGGCGTTCAGGTGCTAAACGAGAAAGATATGCTGGTAGTCTACGCGGGTAAGCGCCATCTGAACCTCAAATTCTCCGAGCTGGAACACTACACGGGTGAACGCGGCAGAAGAGGCAACAAATTACCCAGGGGTTTCCAGAAAGTGGACAGGATGGCGTTAGACCCTTGAAACTATTGCAGCAGAGCCAAGATTCATGCCGGCTCTTCCAGGCGTTTTAGAATGAGCCGTAATTGCCTCTCCAGCAGATCCTGATATTGTCCGGCAAATTTTTTGAGTGCACTGTACTTGCCCCAGGCATCGGTGCGTTGTTCCAGTCGGGCGCTGATGTCTATGTCATCACTGATTACCGGCGATAGCAGAACCCTGTCGCCTGCCTCAGTGCAGGCGTTTTGTAATTCATCCAGCGTTGCCTGCATGTATAGCCCCGGGTAAATATCAGCGCTATCACCAACGCCCAACTCGCTGGAACCAATGGCCATCGCGATGGACAGTGACAGCGACATGTTCTTCTCCATCTGGTGGCATACTGCTTTAATCAGCCAGGCTGCGCACGCGGCTCGGAAGGGTCCGCTGCCAGCGTTGGTGTCACCGTTAAAATAGACTACCAGACCAAACTGGCGACTCACCTGAAGCTCGCCGCCATAAAAACCGGCGGCTGCGTAAATAATCCGGTGTAGGCGATCCGTATAGCGATGCAGACTGTGTTCGTCCAGAGCGTCTACGTACTGAGAAAGGCTTTGCAGGTGTAGGTAGAGCGCGGCAGTGGAGCGATAGTGCTCGTCGCGCGGGCCGGCGGAGCTGCGAGTGCGAAGTAAATCCATGGGCAGTGCATCAACCCGTCTGGCCAGCTGGAAAAGCTCATTCACCGGTTCACCTCTGGTTGTTGTGCCCTCGAGCTCCAAGCGGCGAGATAATCGGTTTAATCTCTCGGCAAATGTAAGCCCGAGTTGATGGCTGGCACCGTAGACTGCCAGGCTAAGCAATATTGCCAGACCCAGCAGGCTTAGTAGTAGTCTTAGCCGCGCAGCCTCCTCATTGTCGTTGCTGATGGTAATAACGACCTCACCAGCGACATCATTTTCTATGCGCACGGGAGCTTTATATTGTTGTACGGATTTACCCTGAGCGGTGCCAGCCTGTCCCAGGGCTTTGCCTTCCACATCAAAAATTGCGACCTGCTCGGCCGAGGAAGTTTCAATAAATCTCTGCAGTGAGGCCGCGACCTTGAGTAGATCGCCGCTTTCCATAGCCGCGCCTATGCGGTGCGCAATTTGACTGGCCAACGCTTTACCGTAGCCAGCTTGTTGCGATTCCTGCATGTGCTGGCTCGAGGTTGCCGCCAGCACCACCAGGGCGAGACTTACCAGCAAACAAAACCCCGCCGTCATTAAAGCCAAGAGTTGGCTTAAGCTGGTATTTTTTATGCGATCTTTCACGCGTGATAACAGGTTCCCTGAAACGAGCGAACAAGTATAAACCAGAACCAGCCTGCGGGGCCTCTTATTCAGCCTGAGTTGTTTCCCCCGTACTGCAGCAACAGGTAAAATAAGGTCTTTGCTACTCCTTGGATACCATATTGTGAGCGATATTCAGCTGATAACCCTGTCAGGCGAGGACCAGCCTGGTGTGACAGCGGGGATTGCGGCAATTCTTGCAGAGCACCAGGTTAATATTCTGGATATCGGCCAGGCGGTTATTCATGCCACTTTATCTATCGGCGTGCTGGTGGAAACCCCCGGGTTTGAGCATGCCAGGGAAATTACGGCTGCTTTGAAGAGTTTCGCTAAGCAGCGAGGCCTGATGGCACGTTTTAGTGACGTCTCCCATGGCAGTTACCAGGAGTGGGTGGAGGCCCAGGGGCGCTCTCGATATATCATTACTTTGTTGGCCCGTAAGATTACCGCCGATCAGCTATCCAGAGTCAGCTCGGTTGTGCATTGCCATGGCTTGGACATAGACGGCATCAGTCGCTTGTCTGGACGAATACCCCTGGGGGAATTGCCCCTGTTGAGCAAGGCTTGTGTCGAATTTTCGGTGCGGGGTCATTTGCCGAATGTGGAGGAATTTCGCCGTCAGCTGTTGAAGGTGGCAGCGGGACTGGACGCGGATTTGGCCTTTCAGCAGGACACTATGTATCGCCGCAATCGCCGTCTGGTCGCCTTCGATATGGATTCTACGCTAATCGAAGCTGAGGTCATTGATGAGTTGGCCAAGGCAGCGGGGGTCGGTGATCAGGTCAGTGCCATTACCGAGCGCGCCATGCGAGGAGAACTGGATTTTGCGGCCAGTTTCAGGGAGAGGGTGGCATTGTTAGAGGGCTTGAGCGAATCTGTGCTCGAAGATGTCGCGCGAAAGCTAAAAATTACCGAGGGCGCTGAACATTTGATTTCAACGCTGCACGCCCTAGGATATAAGACCGCTATTTTATCGGGTGGTTTCAGCTATTTTGCCAGTCATCTGAAGCAACTGTTGGGTATCGACTACATTTACGCCAACGAGCTCGACATTAAAGATGGCAAGGTGACTGGTGAAGTGACAGGACAAATCGTCGATGGCGAACGCAAGGCTACCCTGTTGCGACAGTTGGCCAGAGAGCAGGGCATTGACCTGCAACAGGTGATCGCCGTGGGTGACGGGGCTAATGATTTACCGATGCTGAGTATTGCCGGCCTGGGAGTGGCGTTTCGGGCCAAGCCGCTGGTTCAGCAATCAGCGGAGCAGTCGATCTCTACCCTGGGCCTGGATGCGATTCTCTATTTGTTGGGGATCTCGGACCGGTACCAGAACTCACCCTGATAAGCATGGCTCAGAGCTTGTTCCAGATGGAGTTGAAGGGCGTGGCGGCGAGCGTACTGCCCGACGGCTCCGCTTTGACGGTCTCCAGCTGCCTGATGTATCGAAAATCGAATTGTATGTAAGTGCTGGTAGCCGTTATCTGACGTAGCAGCTGCACCAAAAACTCCTCTCCACCTCTTAAGAGCGTGATCTTCTGCCGCTCTTTAAAGCCCGAGCGCGGCGTGATCAGAGTGTGGGGCTGCCCCACCAGCTTGATCTCTGGCAGTAACAGGGCCCGCATAGGCTGTGATTCGGAGCCGTCTTTCTGCCTCACTTTCGCACCGTAAGGCATGGCCCGGGGGCTCAGCAGTTCAACACCCATCAGGGGTTGGCTACCCTGTATTTGGCTGATCCAGCGTATGACCGAGACCACCCATTCATTCGAACTGTCCTCTCTGACACAGGTGAGGTCGCCGATCTTGATGTCTCTAGGCAGAGCGGCTTCCCATTCCAGGCAGTAGCCCCCGGGGCTGGCATTGACAGATCTTGCCGGGTGCGCTGGATAGGGCATATTCTGGGCGGCGTCTGTCTCCTGGTGCTCCAGGGCAGCGTAGGTTTCGGTATCAACACTGACCTCGTGGGCCAGCGGGCTGTCGCTGTCCCCCGGTATTTCAAGGCGATCGAAATCCTCCTTTGGATTGGCCTGGCCCCAAAGGTCGCGCGATCGCTGCGGTACCATGAACGGATTTGAAATCACGTCGTCGCCTACAGAGCCTGTGAAGTTTTCCCCATGGAGCAGATCTTCAAAAATGACGCCGCCAGCCAGATGGTAATGCACATTGCTCAGGCCTACTCCTACCCAGAGCTTCTTGCCTAGCTCGCCGCGGTTAAAATTGCGTTTGCTGATACTCCCCATGGAGTCGATCAGGTGTTCGAGAAGGTTGGATGGAATATGGGTGTCTTTGTCGAATGATATCCCCTTGCTACCTCCCTGCTTATTTTGTCGCCTGAGCTTGTCCAGGCTGGTGACGAGCGCTTCGGTATTAACGTAGCGACATTGAGCCCCGGGGTGATCTACGAATAGCTCGCTGTATAACGGAGGCTGGTCCGAATTCAGGTCGATAAGAAACAGGCCTTTGCCGGTTGCAGGGTCGTCGATGCGCGCCAGTTGGCTCCATTCGTGTAGCCCACGGTATACACCAGCAATTTCACTTTGGCGAAGCTGGCTGGGCTTGCAGCAAGCCATTAAGAGAGGCTGCAGATAGCTTGCGGTGATAGACGTATCGCCTGCCAATGGGTCAATAATGGGCAGGTGCGCCAGCTGTTGGCGCTCAGCGAGGGCATAGAGCTGATGCAGCGATAACCATCCCTGCATTTCAATGGGTTGGTAGAGTTGATAGCTTTGCAAGATTTTGCGGCTGTTGAAAGAGATTGCGCGATGCAGGGTCTCGCAGACCAAACGGGCTGGGTTGACGTCTCGAACAGTTTCTTGCTGTTGGATTGTGTGGACTGCGGCCAGGGCATAACCGGAACCCGCAAGCCCGAACAATGTATCAGCCATTTGGGCCAATTGGCGGGCCTCTTCAGGCAGCGTCAGTGGTTGATTCAAAATATTGCGAGACAAGCCTGAGGTCGCAACCAGAATGGTGGCACGCATTGCCTCCAATAGGTTGAAGCGCAGGCTCGGCGACAGCGTCAGGCGATTTAGCTGAGATACTACCTGTTGCAGCTGCTGCACGCTCTGGCGTGGATTGGCCACGGGGAGATCCTGAACCCACCGGTGGGCGGCTTTAGCCGTCAGCTCAAACAACTCGAATTGCTCCAAGTCTTGATCTGGCAGTTGCAGCTTAATGGATGCAATGTCCACCATCTTTTACAAGCCTCGACTTCATAGTGTATTGGTAGGGCCCAGCCTTCCGGTACTAAGGATAACGCATCTGACAAGATCCTTGCCACTTCCCGCTACCTGCTGCAAAAGTTAATGCCAGTGAGGTATGATTAGCGCTTTTCTGGATCAAAGGAACGCGACCACCATGGCGAACTACTCTACCAATGAATTTCGCTCGGGCCTCAAAATTATGCTCGACGGCGAGCCTTGTAGCATACTCGAAAATGAATTGGTTAAACCCGGTAAGGGGCAAGCGTTTAATCGCGTCCGCATGCGCAACCTGAATACCGGCAGAGTTTGGGATAGAACTTTTAAGTCAGGGGAAAGTCTGGAAGGTGCCGATGTCATGGATCAGACCATGGAGTACCTCTATAACGACAGTGAATTCTGGTATTTCATGGAGCCAGATACGTTTGAGCAGCATCAGGCTGATGCTAAAGCCGTAGGTGACACTTACCTTTGGCTCAAGGAACAGGACCGCTGTGAGGTCACTCTTTTCAATGGCACCCCTTTGTCTGTGGCCCCGGCGAACTTTGTTGAATTGGAAATTACGGAAACTGACCCCGGCCTTAAAGGCGATACCGCTCAAGGCGGCACCAAGCCGGCGACATTGAGCACAGGGGCCGTAGTGAAAGTACCACTGTTCCTGAGCGAGGGCGAGATTGTCCGGGTCGATACTCGCACTGGTGATTATGTCAGCCGCGCAGGGAAGTCCTGAACGGGGGTGGGCCACTGGCAACCTAATGCGGCGATCGCGACACTCGAGGCTCGCGCTGCGCTCTATCAGGAAATCCGTCAATACTTCACTAATGGCGGCGTGCTCGAAGTCGAAACCCCGCTGCTTTGCAGTTCAGGGATTACCGATCCTTTTATTGAGCCGCTTATAGTTGAGACTGGCAATTCGGTTTCTCAACCGCGCTATTTGCAGACCTCCCCTGAATACGCGATGAAGCGGCTGTTGGCCGCGGGCTCGGGACCCATTTATCAGATCGCCCGGGCTTTCCGGGACGGCGAGGTCGGACGGCGACACAATCCTGAATTTACCCTGCTGGAGTGGTATCAGCCGGGCTTTGACCATCACCAGCTAATGGACCAGGTGGCCGATTTGGTGGGGACCGTGCTCAGCCGGTCAGGCTATGAGAAGCTCAGCTATCGCCAGCTTTTCCTGGAGGTGCTTGATCTGGATCCATTTACTTGCGAGGTAGCGGAATTAGAGGCCGGAGTCAGAGCGGTTACCGATCCGGGTGCATTGCGCGGTAATCGAGATTGCTGGCTGAACCTTCTATTAACCCACGAAATAGAGCCTAGTCTTCGCGGGCGCGGTATGATCTTTGTCTATGATTATCCTGCCTCACAAGCAGCGCTCGCCCGAGTTGAACTGGTTGAAGGCATAAATTTGGCTAGGCGCTTTGAGCTCTATGTAGATGGCCTGGAGCTAGCCAATGGCTACTTTGAACTGACCGATGCCGGCGAGCAAAGGTCGCGCTTCGAGCGGGACAATAAGCAGCGTACGCTAGATGGCGCTGCACCACGGCCTCTTGATGAGAAACTGTTGGCGGCAATGGCGGTAGGAATGCCGGATTGCAGCGGTGTGGCTGTGGGTCTGGATAGACTGCTAATGTTGCGAGAGTGCCTGGGCGATATAAGCCAGACCCTGAGTTTTAGCTGGGATCGTTGCTGATTACCGCAGGGCCATAGGCCTTGATAAACTCCGGGGGCAGGCGCCTGGGTCTGCCGCTACTCAGTTCAATGCAGACGAATTTCATGGAGCCCCGCAAAATGGTGGCACCATCAACCGGCCGGATAATTTGCAGGCACCGATGCATCGTCAGGCGGCGATCCCAGGTGGTGATCCAGGTGCTTACCAGCAGCTCTTCTTCCTGCCTGGTCGCCTGCAGGTATTGGTACTCGCAGTGGGTCATTGCCATTGCCCTGTCCAGCTGTTGGTAGCTGGTAAGGTCGAGCCCCAGGGACGCTGAGTGCGACCAGGCTGCCAGCTCGCACCAGCGTATATAAACCGTATTGTTGGTATGTTGCAGGCCGTCGATATCTTCGGCAGCGACGGTGACCGCGATTGTGTGGGGATCGGGGAAGTCCCAGTCGTGATCCAGTTTCGCCATTGTCGCTCAGGCGACCTCAGCCTGAGGTTCATCTGCAGGTTCCAGCGGCTTGAGCGAAATATTGGCGAAGCCGTAAAAGATAGCGATGACTGGGCACAAGTAATTGAAGAAGGCGTAGGGTGCGTAACTGACGGTGGCAATGCCCAAGGTGGCCGACATATACGCGCCACAGGTGTTCCACGGAATCAGCGCCGAGGTCAGGGTGGCTGAGTCCTCTAGAGTGCGAGACAGATTGAGGCGGGATAGACCGCGGCGTTCGTATTCATCTTTGTACATGCGCCCGGGCAGTGCCACCGCGATATATTGGTCAGCTGCCAGAATATTTGTGCTGATGCAGGTCCCGACGGTTGTGGTAATCAGTGAACCGTTACTTTTTACCCCGCGCAAGGCCTGGGTTAACAGGTAGTTTAGAATACCGGTGCGCTCCAAAATGCCGCCAAAGCCCAGTGCGCAGATAATCAACCAGACCGTATTTAGCATGCTGCTCATGCCGCCTTTACTCAGTAGCGCGTTGAGAAACTCATTGTTACTATTAGCCGTGTAGCCGTCAAATAGCGCTGTCCAAACACCTTTTAGCACCTGCAGCGCGGTGGGCATATTGGCAGTATCGCCTGCCAGCGTTATCACCACCTCGGGCTGAAACACGACCGCAAATAGTGCGCCTGTTAGGGCGCTGACCACAATTGCGGGGTAGGCCGGGAAGCGCTTGTAAACCAGAAACAACATTAGCAACAACGGCACCAGTAAATGAACGCCAATGGAGAATTCCTGGAGCAGACTTTTCTGCAGTTCTTTTATTTCCTCGGGAGTCGCGCCATCGCCGCTGCCTAACAGCGAAAATATCAATAGGGCAATAACAAAGCTGGGGACAGTGGTCCACAGCATGTGGCGAATATGGTCAAACAAATCGACGCCGGTGGCGGCGGATGCCAGGTTGGTGGTGTCGGACATCGGTGAGAGTTTATCGCCAAAATAGGCACCGGATATGATGGCGCCTGCAGTAATTTCGGGCGACAGATCGAAACTCCCGGCAATGCCCATCAGGCCGATCCCCAAGGTGCCCGCAACCGTCCAGGAACTACCAATGCTGATCGCAACCACTGCGCAAATCAGGGCACTGGCGGCGTAAAATATGGCTGGGTTGAGGATATCAACGCCATAGTAAATCATCGCCGGCACAGTCCCGCTGAGTATCCAGGTCCCGATGAGCATCCCGACGGCCAATAGAATCAGGCAAGCCCCGAGGCCGGTGACAATGCCGGCAATAATCCCTTCCTGGCAGTGGTTCCATGATATGCCGGTGCGGTAGCCGACAATTGCTGTTACCCCGGTCGCCATGACCAGCACAATTTGATTGGCCCCGTAGGAGGAGTCGGAGCCAAACAGGTATACCGAGCAGGCCAACAGTGCGATTAGAAATACTATGGGCGTGGCTGCCAGTATCGGAGTCAGTTTTGGGTTTTCGTGTCTGTTACCACTCAAATCTTTGATCGCTCCCTTACAGACCGCCTGCATGTGAAATTGCGGCTGATGCCCTGCCTATCCGAATATTGCTCTGAAGAATGCACTAAATTAGAGCTCTGGTACAGTGAGTGGATACACTCTCATTGGCTGCTGCGACGCGGGTTATCATCACGTAAGATATCGATCCCCCGCAGTGTTTAATGTCCAGGCTTTGGTTAACGAGGTGGTTTCATTGTTGTTGCGCCCAATATTCGTGACTGTCGGGTCTCCTTCTACACCGGCTTTTCACTATGAGCAATGAACGAAAAGCCCTGTTGTTGGGTTTGGCGGCCGTGTTGCTTTGGTCGACAGCGGCTACTGCCTTTAAGCTCGCCCTGCGCGAGTTGAACGTACTGCAGTTGGTGGCTTACTCCGTCACCTGGTCAGCATTAGCGTTACTGATAATCGTTGCAGTTCAGGGCAAGCTTGCGGTGCTAATGGAACACGGCCGCAGCAGCCCCTTAACCTTTTTAGGCTTGGGTTTAGTCAATCCGCTTGCGTATTACCTGATACTTCTCACTGCCTATGATTTGTTGCCCGCACAGCAAGCGCAGGCGATTAATTACACCTGGGCTATTATGCTCTCCGTATTGGCCGTGCCATTGCTTGGCCACTCCCTCAGTAAACGAGATATTTTTGCCGTGTGTGTAGCTTATAGCGGCGTACTGATTATCGCCACCCGGGGTAACCTGTTGACGTTATCTTTCGACAGTTTTCCCGGCGTGGCTCTGGCTCTGGCGAGTACGGTTTTATGGGCTTTTTACTGGATCTTGAAGACGCGCAATGAGTGTGATCCAATCGTATCACTGTGCCTGAACTTTCTTTTTTCTATGCCGCTTGCGTTGATTATCTGTGCAGTATTCTCGACGCTGGAAATTGTCAGTGTCAGCAGTATGCTGGCTACCGTCTATGTTGGTCTATTTGAAATGGGGGTCACATTTGCTTTGTGGTCTGCGGCGCTGCGAGCGACCAGCGCTGTATCCAGGGTAGCCAATCTTATTTTTCTATCGCCGCTTGTGTCCTTGGTGTTTATTGCAGTCATTCTCGAAGAAGCCGTTCATCCAGCCACGCTGGTTGGTCTGGCATTAATCATTCCGGCGGTGTTTCTACAGCACTCACAAGCGCCCGCCAACCGCAATGGATGACCTATTGGGCACCGATTTGGTGGAATCGACGGAGATCCAACTCGACCCTCTTTACTATGTCCATAACTTTCTCCGGTTGTGCGACTCGGTGGAGTCCCAGTATGCTGATCTATTGTCCGCAGGGGAATTAGACTTTGTTCAGTGCTTGCAGGGCTTACCGCAGGCGCCGCTATGCCTTTACGTCAGGCTGGTTTCCAGAGTAGGGCCATTGTTTCGTCTATCGAAGTTGTCTTATAGGGAATGCGGCGATATAGAAATCGCAGCGAAGGTCTTGGTCGATGCGGGGCTCTTGCAACGGGTTACTGAGCTGAAGGTGGAGCAGCTAGGCCAATTATTCACGCGCAGCGAGCTATATTTGATCTATTCCCGGCAACTGCCCCAGCTGGGTTCTCAAGTCAGTAAGGTTGATTTGTTGCTACTGATAAAAGGTTTAGAACTAGAATCGAAAGACCACTGGCGACTCATTTATGAGCTAGCCGGAGGTGCCATTCTTGAGCCGCTGGGCGGGGCAGTCATCACACTTCTTGAACTGTTGTTTTTTGGCAATCGCAGGCAGGGCTTAACAGATTTTGTACTCAGTGATTTGGGCGTGGCCAGTTACTACCCGTATTCTATTGATCGGGAAAATCGCTTCTTTACCAGTCGTGAAGCAGTCGATGAATATATTGTCTGCGGTGATCTAAGTACCACCCATTATGAGTGGGCTGCAGTTCGTGATCCGGAAACGCTACTAGAAATGGCCCGCCTGCTCCTGCGGATGCAATTCAAGTTTCCTGCCAGTAAGCATCGCTGGTATCGATTGTGCAATAGAGTCGCTCGGGACCTGGAGCGTGCGAAGGAACTGGATCAGGCGCTCGCTGTTTATAAGCGTAGCCAACTCCATCCGGCACGCGAGCGTTTAGTTCGTGTGTTGGAGGCGCAGGGTGAGTGGCAGCAGGCTCTGGACCAGTGCGAAGCTATTCGTCGCGAGCCTTGGTGTGAGGATGAGTTGGGCGCTGTCGGCAGAATTTATCCTAGGCTGTGCAAGAAGATGGCAAAGCCGTCTCCTGCCAGGCGACGGGATCACTTTGTGGAGCTGAGGCTGACCTTGCCACGGAGCTCGAGCTCTTTGGAACTGGCCTCGGCTGCTGCGCTTCGTGATACCTGGGCGCAGGTGCACTATGTCGAGAACAGTTTGATGAACGCGCTCTTTGCCTTGGCTTTTTGGGAACAAATTTTCGCGCCTGTGCCCGGGGTATTTTCTAACCCATACCAGAGGGCCCCCAGGGACATTAACGAGCAGGGTTTCCTGGTGCGGCGTCGCGAGGAGATAGAGGCGAGATTCACATCGCTTAAGCAACTAAATCTGGAGGACGAGTTGTTAGCGGCCTATAAAAGATTTTATGGCTACCAATGCTCGGGGGTTAACTGGCGGTGGTTGCCAGAATCCCTGGTCGCGGAAGCCGGTCGCTGCATTCCGTCGCAGCACCTGCTTTCTATTTGGCGGCGTGTGGCATTTGATCCCGGAGAAAACAGACGCGGCTTTCCTGATCTGATCGCCTTTGGCGATCAGCCGGGGGCCTACACAATGATTGAGGTAAAAGGTCCTGGAGACAAGCTGCAGGAAAGTCAGAAACGCTGGCTGCGTTTTTTTCAACAGGAAAAGATACCCGCAGCTGTGGCACAGGTAACATGGTCTGATGATTGAGCACACCGTATCAGTTAAAGAGCTGGCAACGTTTTGCGAGAGGCATGGGGACATTGATCACCGTTTTACGCCGTCGCCGACAGGAGCAGAGGGTACCGAGGGCCATCAGCGTATTTATCGCCGCCGCCCAGAAAGCTATTGTCCAGAGTTTTCAGTTTCCCAAAATTACACGGTAGCTGGCATAAAATTACATCTGCGAGGCCGTGCAGACGGTTTTGATGCTAGCCAGTGCATGGTGGAAGAAATTAAAACCTGCCGAGTCGAACCTTCGACTATTCCGGAAGCCGTAATCCGGTTACACCTCGCTCAGGCTCGCTTATACGCCGCGCTTATTTGCTGCCAAGAACTGTTATCGGAAGTACGGGTTCGCCTGACCTGGCTGCAGTTAGACTCAGATGTTGAGCATCCCCTTGAGCAGTTGTACAGCCGCCACGAACTGGAAGCGTTTCTTCAGCGCTGTGTTGAAAACTATTGTGCGTGGCTGCTGCAGCTGGCGCAGCTGCGCGAAGCCAGGGATAAAAGCCTGCATGCACTGAATTTCCCCTACACCGATTTTCGGCCACGCCAGCGGGATATTTCGGAGCTTGTCTACAAATGTATCGATCAGTCGGGGCAGCTTATGCTGGAAGCTCCCACCGGTATTGGTAAAACAGCAGCGGTCCTTTATCCCGCGCTAAAAGCGCTGGCTACGGGAAAACATGACCGCATTATTTTTTCTACCGCCAAGGTTGTTGGTAGGCGTACTGCCGAGCAAACGTTGCAGGTCTTTGAGTCTGCGGGTTTACAAATAAGCAGCTTATCCCTCACCGCGAAGGACTCTGTCTGTTTTTCTCCCGGCAAAGCCTGCCATGCAGACGACTGCTCCTATGCGCTGGCGTACTACGATAAACTACCGGCCGCTCGCGAGGCAGCAATTCATCTAGGCCAGCTTACGCGCGAAAAAATTGAAATCGTTGCCAGAGAGCACAAGCTTTGTCCCTACCAGCTGGCAATTGATCTCATCCCCTGGGTCGACCTAATCATTGCCGATTTACACTATCTGTACAGTCTCACCGCGACGCTTTCCGCACAACTGGCCGGTGATAATTTGCGCTGGACGGCGCTCGTTGACGAGGCTCACAATCTCCCGATGAGAGCGCGGGATATGTTTAGCGCGTCATTGGCGAAAATAGATCTGATGGCAGCTCGCCGAAGCTCTGTGCCAGGCTTGGCGTCGGCGCTGGGTCGTATCAATCGTGCCCTATTGAGTTTACAGCGACAGGATTGGCTGCAGCCGGATTACCACAGCGGCGATGCCATTGATGAAAAGTTGTCGCAGGCCTTACAGGATTTTGTGTCCAGTGTAGGAGAGAGATTGGCCGCCGATGCAACCGTGCTGCAGCGCAACCCCGAGCTTATGACATTTTATTTCTCGGTGTTACAGTTTCTGCGTGTAGCTGAAAAATGGGGACCCGAGTTTCGCTTTGAATTGAGTCGGGGCCATGGTAAGCAAAGTCTTAAAGTCGCACTGAATTGTCTTGCCCCGTCGCGGCTACTGGCGGAGCGACAGGCGCAGCTGCACGCAAGTATTCACTTTTCCGCTACGCTGTCACCGCCGGACTGGTTGCGGTCTGGTCTGGGTTTAGCTGAGGACGCGGTGTGCCGGGAACTGGAGTCGCCATTTTTACCCGAGCAGCTGGAAGTAATCATCGACGCAAGCATCGATACACGCTATCGCCAGCGCGAGCGCTCTCTGGCCTCGCTCGCCAAGCGGATTGATCGTTGGTTGGGCGAGCACGGCGGCAATTGTATCGTTTACTTTCCGTCCTATCGCTATTTGGGGGATTGTCTTTCTCTAATGGAAGGCGATGCATCGAATTTGTCGCAGCGTACGCAATGGGTGCAGAGATCCAGATCTGAGACCCAGGCGAGTGAACCCCTCCCGGAGCTACTTGCACAGCAGAAAAATGTGGTGGCATTTTGCATTCTGGGAGGCGCTTATGGCGAGGGCATTGACTTGCCCGGCGATCTCCTGTCGTCAGTGGTGATCGTTGGCGTGGGTCTGCCTCAGTTTGGACAGGAAACTGAGCAGTTGCGCGACTACTTTCAGCAGGAGTATGGGCGCGGGTTTGAATTCGCTTACTTGTATCCTGGCTTACAAAAAGTGAATCAGGCCCTGGGACGGGTGATTCGAGATGGCGAGGATAGGGGGCACGCGCTACTTATCGATAGCCGTTACCGACAGACGGACTATCGGCAATTGCTGGCGCCTTGGTGGCATTATATAGAGCGACCGGCAGCACGCTAAACATCTACCGTGTCACTGGGAGAGTCGGTAGCCGGGTTTGGTAAAGGCGACCTGCACCGTCCCGATAATCCGTTCTCGAAACCCACCCTCACAGTAGCAAAGATAGAATTCCCACATGCGTATGAAGCGTTGGTCGAAACCCATGTCCCGAATTTTGGGAATCTGCTCCGTAAAGCGATCTCGCCAATCTGCCAGGGTGGTCGCATAGTCTTGCGTAATGTCGCGCAAATGCACAATCTGCATGTCAGTATCTTTGGCAATGTGGTGGGCGATCACACTGATGGAAGGAAGGCACCCTCCTGGGAAGATGTAACGCTTGATAAAATCCACACTATTTTTGGCTCTTTCAAAGCGCTGATCAGTCATGGTGATGGCCTGAATGACCATCTTACCTTCGGGCTTGAGTAACTTGCTGCAACATTCAAAATAGCTGGTATAAAATTCGTGTCCGACGGCCTCGATCATTTCGATGGAAACCAGTTTGTCATAGCTACCTGAAAGGTTGCGGTAGTCCTCGCAGAGTACGGTTATCTGTTGCTCTAAACCCAGCGCTTTCACTTGTGCTGTGGCGTGGTTGTGTTGCTCCTGCGAGATGGTGGTGGTCGTCACCTTGCAGCCGTGGTGGGTTGCTGCATATATCGCCATGCCGCCCCAGCCGGTGCCGATCTCCAACAGATGATCGTTCGCAGAAAGATCTAGCTGTCTGCATATTTCAGCGAGTTTCTCTTGGGCCGCCAGTTCCAGAGTGTTCGCCTGTTCCGAATAAACCGCCGACGAGTACATCATTGTGGGGTCCAGAAACAGGCGGAAAAAGTCATTGCCTAGGTCGTAATGTGCCGAGATGTTTTTTCTCGAGCCATCACGGCTGTTGCGTTTCAATCGGTGTGAGATATTAAGTGCCAGTTTCACGTACCAGCTTTGGCCGCTCTCCATATCATCCATCGCCGCCATGTTCGCACTGAACAACCGGGTAACTGCTGTCAGGTCAGGGGACGACCAATCACCATCCATATAGGATTCACCTGATCCAATGGTCCCGCCAGTCAAGGTTCTAGTGAAGACACTGCGGTTGTGGATGGTGACCTGTGCTTGGGGTTCTCCCTCTATCCCGAGTGTTCCGAACTGCAAGGTCTCATCTCCATCGAAGACGGTTAGACTCCCCACCTGAATGTTTTTCAAGACCCTAGTGAATACATTCCTCGATAGCACATCTACGCTCGTTAGACGCCAGGCCTGCGGCAGTAAGTTGATGGGGTTAACTCTTGTAAAACTCACTTTATGCTCCAGATGTTCTTGTGTCGGGGTGCGGTAAGAAGGGGATCCGTTTCAGCCACAGGCGTAAGGCCTGCCAATAAATCGCAAGTGCAATTTTGGTTGTCATCAATGGGAAACGCAACAGTATTTTGTTGAGCGACTTAGGGGTCATGGGCTCAGAAGACAGAGTTAAGCTGGCATCGAACAGCTTGCCCTCTTTGTTAAAAGTATCCATATGGAGGATCAACCGCTTGTCAGGCGCATTGCTGCGCCAGCGGTAGCGCATATTCATGGGTATGAAGGGCGATACGTGAAATGCCTTGTTGAACTCAGTTTGCAACCAGTTGCCCTGCTCTGGGCCACGTAGCACATAGCTATGTCGCTGGTTCCAAGGTGTGTTGGTGACTTCGGCGACCAGAAATTCAAGTTTGCTTTCATCCTCGCTGTAACAGTAGTAGCAGGCTATCGGATTCATCTGGATTCCGAAGTACCGCATGTTGGCAAGCAAAAAAATGGGGCCCTGATGAAGGACGCCCGTTTCTTCCTTAATTCTCCGTCGAACCTCCTGATCCAAAGGAAGCTCCGGGTCGCCCAAGAAATCGCTGCGCTTGAACCTTGCCAGAGCCAACCCGGTTGCTGACCAGAAGCGGTTATTGCGGAACACCGATGACAGTTCATCCAGACAAATGTAAGGCATAAATACCCTATAACTGAACCTATGGGGCCGAGGTAAATGACGCCGATGGCGCACCAGCCCCGTATAGATTCTAGACTTCATCCTTGGCTTCGACCTTGCACGTTCAGCGCATTGGCGACACGCAGTGCACTAACCACGCCGTCTTCATGGAAGCCATTTTGCCAGTATGCGCCACAGTACCATGTGTTGAGAGGCCCGTTGATTTCTTGCCAGCGCGCCTGAGCCTTGATCCCAGGAACCGAAAAAACGGGGTGATCATACTCAAACTTACCGAGTACTTTGTGGGGATTGATCGCCGCAGAATCGTTGAGGGTGACACAGAAGGTTTCGGGAGCATCGATACCCTGCAATATGTTCATATTGTAGGTGACTGTAGCATTCTGTTGACCCGGCGCCATTCTGTAGTTCCAACTAGACCAGGTCTTTTCTATTTTCGGCAACATCTGCGTATCTGTGTGCAGCACAACCTCATTTGCCTTGTAAGGCAGTGCGCTCAGTATATCTCTTTCCGCTGCTGTCGGTTCAGAGAGCATTGCCAGGGCCTGGTTTGAGTGAGTGGCTATGACAACCTCATCAAATTGCCACTCTTGCCCGTTGTGCAGCGTAATGTTGACTTTCTCGCCCGCCGGTCTGGTGATGTTTACTACCGCTGAGTTAGTATGGATTCTGCTTTCAAAACTTTCCACGAGTGGCGCCAGATACTCTCTGGAACCGCCTTCGATAACGTGCCACTGAGGGCGATCTTTGACCGATAACAGACCGTGATTTTTGAAAAATCGCAAAAAGAAGGCGGCCGGAAAATCCATAATGGTGGTGCTGTCTGCAGACCAAATTGCTGACCCCATTGCCACCAGATACTGGCGCTTAAAAAATTCGCTGTATCGGTTCCGCTGTAGGTAGTCGCCCAGAGTCTCCTCGGTACTCAAATCGCCGGATTCAAGGTCGGCGACCGACTCTTTATTGAAGCGGAGAATGTCCCGCACCATGGAGATAAACTTTGGCGATAATAAATTTCTTCGCTGGGCAAAAAGCGTGTCTAGATTGGTTCCTGAGTATTCAAGACCGGTTTCAGGGTCGTTGACACTAAAACCCATCGTCGTGGGGCGGTAGCTAACTCCAAGCTCGTCAATGAGCTTGATGAAGTTGGGGTAGGTCCAGTCATTAAACACAATAAAGCCGGTATCAATCGCAAAGCGTCGTATTCCCAG
>JBLIEI010000053.1:0-30867 GCA_047633055.1 Halieaceae bacterium
CCGCAAATTTTTGACTGATATCTGCACCACCGGTTACGACCGCGACTTCATCTTCTGAGAAATATCTGGGGACAACTTCGGCAAACAATGCCGCTACTTGATCATGCCCTCGTATTACGCTATGGATCATCTGCGCAACATTTTCGATAGCGGGCCTTATTTTTCGACAACAATCGACCCATTGGGCTATCGTTATATTTTCCCTTATCGGGGTACTCGCAACTTTGCACTGCAGTCTCCGGCTATTGTTTCCCAGTGAGATTGCTGCAGGAAATGCTATAGACTGCCTGGAGAGGGTATTGGCAAGTTAACTGCCGGTTACTGGTAGAATCGGCATATGAAGACTTATAAACGCCACAGATTTCCTGCAGATATTATTAGTTACGCCGTTTGGCTCTACTATAGGTTCAATCTGAGCCATCGGGATGTTGAGGACTTACTGGCTGAACGCGGTATTGTAGTAAGTCGAGAAGCGATTCGCCTCTGGTGCATAAAGTTCGGAGCACTGTACGCTCGCCGACTGAAACGAAAGCACTGCGGCTTCGGCGACACGTTCTACATCGACGAAGTCTTTGTGAAGATCAATGGCAAGCAGCATTACCTGTGGAGAGCGGTTGACCAGGATGGCGAAGTTGTAGATGTTTTTCTCCAAGCTAGACGTGATGGTGCTGCGGCAAGGCGGTTTTTCAAGCGGCTGATAAGGAGTCATGGAGGGGAGCCCAGGAAAATTGTGACGGATAAGCTGCGAAGTTATGGAGTGGCGCACCGCGAGCTGATTCCAGAGACGATCCATAGTACTGAGCAATATGAGAATAATCGAGCCGAGCAGTCACATGAGTCTACGAGACTCCGGGAGCGAGCGATGCGGCGGTTCAAATCAATGCGGCAGGCTCAACGATTCGTCAGTAGCCATGCTGCCGTGCAGAACTTGTTCAATCTGAGCAGGCACCTTGTAGGTGCTCAGCATTATCGCTCGCTGAGGACAAGTGCGTTTGAAGCGTGGAGCAGGGCAGTTGCTTGAAGCTCAAGGGCCACATACCTTGGTACGGAGAAGTTAATTTGTCAAAACCGTTCAAAATACTTGGGTTGCTCGAGAATGAAGTCGAGAGCATATTCCATGGTTTTCTTAAAGCGCTTTTCCGCAGTGGGTTCTTTTAATGCTGGCATCAAATACTGGGTATACATGGCAAACTCTTTTTTCACCAAACGGTGGAACAGCTCTTCTTTATTACTGAAATGTCTGTATATGGCTGTGGCACTGATGCCAGCCTTATCCGCGATCTTGCGCATGGAAAGGCCCTTGTATCCGTCAGACAAGTATTGGTCTCTCGCGCATGTCAGTATGATGTCTTTGGTATTCTTCATGTTAACGCATGTTAACTATGGTTGATTGTGATGTCAGGCGGATCAGTTTTATGTGAAACGTTAGGGCATAATATTGATCTAGGGATCAATTTTGGATGCAATTTAACACATTGATGGCTTCTCGGCGGCATAGCTCAGCAATAGAGCATTCGCCTCGCAAGCCATCCAGGACAATGCGAATCTTTCCCTCACTGGAAAACTTCCGGCGGGCGTTGCGGCGAATATCCTTGGCCGTATTTTGGGTGTTTGACAGCCTCACGATGATACTCCTGTACTTCAGTTTAAAAGTAGCAGATGTAGCTCTTAGTGAATCAGGTCATTTGGTACCATGGTGGCTGACGCCACACAGTCAGCAACATCAATAGCGTTCTCACGGCACTCATTCCGCGGGCTCGGTGCTTCGTTTGGCGTAAGCGTCTCTAGCGTAAATTACCGATACTTAAAAAGAGACGTCCCACTGCAGTCGAACACGACTCTGTGATTCGTTCCGCCCTATCAGGCCATCATCTAGGTTAAGGTAGGAGTAATCCAGCGTCAGTTTGTTGTTATGCCCGGCGAAAAACCAGTTGGCACCGAGAGAGAACTCTTCCCGCTCGTTGTCGAATAAACGATCAACCTCGTTGGGTTCTTCTACGTAAGCGTACCGAGCGGCCAGTTCCAGTTCTGCAGGGAAGGTCGGAATCAGATTGTGGAAGAAGTAGCCACTCTGAGCGTAGAAGCCGGTCAATTCACTGGTTATTCCGAGAACCTGGTCATCGATGTCCTTGCGGTGGTATTCCTGCTGGATGGAAAGTCCGCGGTACTTAAAGGCAAATTCCTGCACATACTGATCGATCTGGTACTGTTCGGGATCTGCTTGGCCGGGGCGCAAAAAGCCGTCCAAATTGCCGCAACCGGACGAGGACCAGCGGGTACAGGCGCCCTCATTTGTGAACGTTGCAAAGGCCAGACTGCCGGTGGGACGTTCTGTGTACTCCACGTCAGTCTGTCGAAACGCTAGATCACGTCCCATAAAATTCCATTGCAGGCGAGCCATATAGAGGTGATCGTTACCGTCGTTTCGAACGCCTCTGCCCTCGCCATTGAAAACGCCAGCCCAGTAGCGCATGTCCGCACCAGTACCTTCGAAAAGGCGGCCTTTGAGCTGTATTCCGACCTGTCTGTCGATCGTGAAAACCCGGTTTACAATGGAGCGTTCAACAAACTGCTGCCGACCGGAGGAATCAACTCGCTCACGGTTCAAATCTATTTTCCACTGACCCAGGCGGACACCGAGCCAGTCGAGTTTCGCAATATCCACCCGCCAGTCGATGACGCGGGCCCCCGATGAGGTGGCGTCTGCGTTGACATCACGAGCAGGCTGTAGATCCACTTCGAAGTAATACTTCAGCCAAGGCTGAAAGCCATGCCCGCCAATTTTCATGCGCAAGCGTCGTGGTTCAAAACTCGAGGAGTCCTCTTCCTCAAAGTCGTCCAACTGTCTTGGGTCAGCACCGGTCGGGTTACTGTAACGAAACTGGCCGCGCCATTGCAGGTTGGTTTCCCAATTGCCGTCGCGAGTAGCCAAGCGAAAGCCTTTACTGCCATGGCTGGCAACAATCGAAGTATTAGCTTCCAATTCGCGGGCTACTGCATCGGCAATCGCCAACTCGGTTTGGTCATCAAGTTTGCTCGGCCCCAGGTTCTCAACTATGACTTCTTTGCCGACTGAGACCTCAGCTGTAGTGGCCGCTGGCGCCAGAATATCCTTACTGGTCAGTGACTCTTTTTGCATCAAATTGTCGTACTGAACCTGTGTAATGACACCGTTCTCAAACAGCACATCCAGCAAGGCCTTATCGGCCGCCTGCAGTGCGGGCGCTATGCTGAGTGACAAGCCTGATATTAATATAGCAAGTGTTCTGGCGCGAAAAATTTGTGGACGCATGCTCTTCTCCCTACTCTGATTTTTAGATGTAATGGCGATACGCACCCCGCCATCTGGAGTGGGCGAGTGTTAGTTTGCAGAAGACTACGATGAGTTTGTTACACTTTTGTTAAAAGTTGTCATAAAAAATAAATATTTCTGTAACATAATTTTCCCGCTCATGAATCGAGGCTTTTGCACAGTACGCTTATCGCGCTATCAACTATCACCGGCTTGTCACGCACCGTGATGCCGTGCTTATTTCTCGGCAGCTTCGCCCGATATTTCCCGATCATTGGGCGTGTATCTAACCTGAGTGCGTGGACCGGTAGAGCGTATGGAGCGCGATGGACTGTTGATGAGCTTTGCCAAGGTGGGAATATATAACCTCATGATATTATGTAAGAAATGACGAATTCGCCCTGCACACCTTGGCAGACTTTAAGGTTAAACCGAATACTGAGTAGCGGAGTATATAGGGTAGGTGTATGTGATGAGTCCTTTTGCGCATGACCGGGCTTCTTCTCATAAATGCCTCGCCAATTTTACTAAGAGCATTACTGATTCCATGCTAGATTTAGGCTTTTGCAAAATACGCCAATTTTGGTGTTCGTTCACTGGCGTGAATCTACTCCGCACGTTGTAAGTTGGTCGGGAAAGTATCAGCATGGGTGATCTATTGAGGTTGGGCTGGCGCGAATGGGTGGGGTTGCCAGATTTGGAGGTATCTCGGATAAAGGCAAAGGTAGACACCGGCGCTCGAACATCCGCTTTACACGCATTCGAAGTGCGGCCGTTTTGGGAAGAGGGTACTCAGCGGGTTGAGTTTTTGCTACACCCACATCAACGTGATTCTGAGACAGTTCTCGCGTGTACAGCCGATATTCTTGATCAAAGAACCGTAACTGATTCTGGCGGCCACCGAGAAGAGCGTTGGGTCATTTCGACAACACTGACACTGGGCAAGTACAGTTGGCCTATCGAGGTCACGTTGACGGCACGGGATGATATGCGTTTTCGGATGTTACTTGGGCGAAACGCGCTAAAGCAACGAGCGCTAGTAGACTCATCAGCATCCTATCTGATTGGTAAAAAGCAAAAAAATGAGACGACTCAACATGAGTCTGAGTAAGCGCTCCAAATTCTAAAAAATTCCCTTTATTCCAACTCATGCTCGCTAACCCGCGGGTCAAGATCCGCCGCACCCAGAGTCGTTTTTGGGATGTTTTGATAGGGTTCATAATGCTCACCCAGCGACTCGTGAACACTCAGTCTGAGAACGATCCATATGACCCCTAGCAGATAGACAATTCCGATCATAACGAAGTAAACATCAATATAGCCAGCTTGGTTCAACCCGGCATAAATTAAGGGGGCAATTGTCGATCCCAGGCCGTTCGCGACCAACATAGCACTCGCGATGGCGAGAAACTTCCCCTCAGCATTGTCATTTGCATGCGCGATTGCCAATGAGTACATAGGCATTGCTGTACCGCCTAAGACAAATGCCAGAAAATTGAGAGAAAAATCACTTAGCTGGCCTTGCGACAACACGACGGCGATGCAGATACACGCGGTTGTGCTTAGACCAAGCATCACCCAACGCCTGTCATGGTGGTCTGACAAACGTCCGGCCGGTAGTTGACACACTAAGCCGCCTATCAGGGTAAACAATATAAAACTGGCACCGGCGTCTATGGACGATGAATGGGCGCTCGCAAACACAGCACCGTTACTCCAAATCAACCCCATCACGAACCCGGACACGGCAGCCATCACAGGCGCTACCTGTGAGGCTCGGTACGCAGCGGAAAAACTCACGCTGACTTCGGTTGGAATTTGCGGTTGCGGACTTCGGGTTAAGGCGACTGGAATGATTGCGAGGGCCAGTATGATCGCAACTAACGCCGACCCTTCCCCGATTTCCAGGTCAAACAGGAGGAACTGTCCAAGGGCCATTGCGACCAGTGATAAAAAGCCGTAAAACGACAAAATTGATCCACGTAAATGATTAGGAGATTGTTCGTTCAACCAACTCTCGAAAATCATATAAAGCCCTGCGAAGCTCAAGCCTGTCAGCGCTCTGCACATCGCCCAGATAGCTACATGCTGCCACTTGGCGGTCATCAATATCGCTACAATCGCCAAACCTGAGCACACGGCGAACACACGTACATGACCGACATTTCGGATGAGCTTGGGGACGTAAAAGCAGCCTACAATGAAACCAAAGAAATAAGCAGAACCCGTCAACCCAATTTCTGCTGGAGACCAACCTATCGATTGTGCGTATAGCGGGAGCAGCGATTGTTGTAAACCGTGTCCGATCAATAGAATCGTAATAGAAAGAAAGACGCTGAATAGGGAGCGTATGACAACGGACATTAGCGTCGACACTGACAAGTGAAATCGGAACGCAATTGTCACTATTTTTAATCGCGATGCAAGTCATTTTTCAGTACAAATTGCCCATCTTAACGGGCGCTAAACGGGGTCCACAGGAGCCAGTACCGTTTAGTGTTTAATCGCCCGCCTCAAGCCGCGCGGCTAGCTGTTTCGCCTGACCATTAATGCCTCCAGGCGTCTCCTGAAGCCTATGAAGTCGCAGGTTCCCTATACAGTCATATGGAGGATACCTCTTTCGTGGGAGAGCTCTTTAAAGCCATGCACCCCGTGATAGCGGCCCATACCACTGCTGTTGACACCGCCGAAGGGCAGGCGGTGCTCGGCGCAATGCATAATGCAACTGTTGACGGTAACACCGCCAGATGTGGTGTTGCTTAGCACATCGTTGACAAAGCTACCGTCTTCGGAAAATATATAGAGTGCCAGCGGCTTGGGCTGCTTATGCAGTGATTGATAGACTTCACTGATATCGTGGTAGGTGAAGACTGAAAGAATGGGCCCGAAGACTTCTTCGGATTGAATCAGCGCATCCTCTGGCACATTGGTAAGAATAGTTGGATGTACCGAGAGCGTTTCCTCGATCACCGTGCCACCGCAAACGACCTCAGCACCCTTGGCGGCAGCATCGTCCAGATAGCCCTTGATTCTTGCAAGATTTCGCTCATCTATGATTTTGCCCTGCAGCTCTTTATTCAGCTCACCCTGTTCATAGAACATCGCCTGATAGGTGGCCTGCGCGACAGCGACAAACTCGTCTTTATTGTCTTCGTGTACCCAGATGTTTTCAGGGCATAAGCACACCTGGCCGCTGTTCATGTTTCGGAGAAAGGCAATCTTGCCCGCCGCGTCCTGGATGTTGGCGTCTTTGTCGACGATCACCGGGTTCTTGCCACCCAGTTCCAGGGTAACGGACGCCAAGTGCTTGGCGGCAGCGCCCATGACGACCTTTCCAACCGCGGGGCTGCCGGTGAAAAAGATGTGATCCACAGGAAGGTCCAGCAAATCATTAGCGAGATCGACGCCACCTTCGAACACCGCAATCTCCGCAGGCTCGAAGGTTTCACGAATGATTTTGGCGATTACTGCGCTGGTATGGGACGACATCTCATTGGGCTTTACTAAGGCGCAGTTGCCGGCAGCGATAATAGGGACCAACGGCTGGAAAACCAGATTGAAAGGAAAATTCCAGGGGCCAAAGAGTAATACAATACCGCGCGCTTCATAAACGATTCTGGCCTTTGCCTCGGCAAATGCGGCAGAGGTTTCTACTTCCACGGGTGACATCCACTCTTCGAGATTGTCAACAGCATCGTCAATGTCAGCATAGCAGGCGTCGAGCTCTACCTGTGCGTTAGCGTCGATCTTACGGAGATCTTTATAGAGCGCGTCTTTAACTTGAACTTCATGTGCCTGGATCGTCACTTTGAGTTTGTGCAGCTTTTCAATACGGTGCGTGGCAGTGCTGCGACGTACATGCCATTGATTTTCTGTCTGCAGCTCAAAAATTCTCTGCAATTCATCCTTGCCGGTCACGTTGCTTGGTGCGTTCATATTGATCTCTCCCTGGATGACTCCAGACATGTGGTTTATGTTAGACGATACGGCAACTGTTGCCGGATCTGCCATCCCTGTAACACGTACAAATTTTCGAATTCGAATTGATCTTACATATTGTAAAGCCAATGATTTTATAGGTCATATGATTTTCTCCCGTTTTTGAATCGATAAAGTGCCTGATTTTGACAAGGTGTGGCGATCAGGTTTTTATCTGATGAGTGAATTTGCCGGGTAATTGTCTGGAATCCCAGTGAGGGCGTTAAATCCATGGAGATGGCAAAACCCAGGTATAAAATGGCATAATCGCCACCTGACTTTCAGGCATGCACCGTCAGCAATGGCAGGGTCGCCGCTTTAACCCCTACGAGGAGAAGAATTTTGGATACCAGCAAACTGTTTTCACTGGAAGGTCGCGTCGCCCTGGTTACTGGCGGATCCCGCAATCTGGGCAAGACTATCGCAGAAGCCTACATAGCGCAGGGAGCCACTGTATATATCAGTTCCCGCAAGGGCGCCGATTGTGAGGCGACAGCGCAGGAGTTAGGCCCAAACTGTCACTCGCTGCCACAAGATGTGTCCACCGTAGAGGGTGCACAAGCCTTGGCACAGGCTTTTTCGGAAAAAGAACAAAAACTGGACATCCTGGTGAACAATGCCGGCGTGGCATGGGGCGAATCCTTTGAACAGTTTCCTGAAAAGGGTTGGGACAAGGTGATGGACCTCAACCTGAAATCCCCTTTCTTTCTTACTCAGGCCTTATATGAACTACTCAAGGCGGGTGGCGTGAGCGGGCACCCGGCGAAAGTTATTAACATCACTTCGATAGATGGCCAGCGCCTTAATCCCTGGGAGACCTACAGCTATCAAGCTTCCAAAGCGGGTCTTATTCAACTCACGAAACGCCTCGCGGCACGTCTCGTCAGTGATAATATTGTCGTCACCTCCCTGGCACCCGGCGCTTTTGCGTCTGATATGAACACAGCAGCGCGAGACCATGCTGAGGTCATAGGGAAAGGAATACCCCTTGGTCGTATTGGCAATGCAGAAGACCTGGCCGGCGCTGCGATCTTCCTGGCGAGCAGAGCTGGAGACTACGTGGTCGGCACTACACTCACCGTCGATGGTGGCCTGGTAAATGCAGAGCTCGGGAACTCCATCGGCATTTGATCTTTAGGTGGCAGCCTCTGAGTAGGCTGCTACCGGCATTACATTACTCTCCGCTTGTAGCATGGGCAGCAGAAGCATTTACTGAATGCTGTGCTGAATGGACCATTATCTGAAAATCCGGCTTCCAGGGAGTTACGTACCATCTTATTGATGTGTTCTGTCCTTACTGTACCGCTGGATACATCCAGTTTGATCAATATCGTCAGGAAACGTGAGCATGTTAGTCCGAGTTAAAAAACTGGTCATACCGTTTATCGTCATAGTTGTCGCTGCGCTAGTGGCTAAGGCCATGCTCGGTACGCGGGATGAGTTGCAGACCAAAAAGGTTGAGGTTGCGCTACCTGTTGTAAAGATCATTGAAGTCGAAATGACCGATGTGCCTGTGTCTATTGTTGCCTATGGTAATGCCAAGTCCAAATATGAGCTGGAACTGGCCAGTGAGGTGACGGGGCGAGTGGTTTGGGTGGCAGGCAATTTCGAGCCTGGAGAAAGAGTGCAGGCCGGAGAAGTGTTGCTGAAAATCGATGCGACAGCATATCGTCTTGCACTCGCGGAAGCGCGCGCAGCACTTGCGTCGGCCGATATGGCGCTCGCAGATGCGGTAGCCCTGAAACGAAAAGCAGCCGAAGCGGAAGGCAAACTCAATATTGAGGCTGGCCGCCTGAGAATTGCTCAAGCGGAGCAGAATCTGGCTTACACAGAAATTCGTGTCCCCTTCAATGCGGTCATAGATCGTCAGGTGGTCGAATTCGGGCAGTTTGTCAACACAGGTCAAGTAGCGGCGCGGCTGCTCAGTAGTGATACCGTCGAGGTGACCTTACCGTTACCCGCAGCGGATGCAGGATTTCTCGATGCACAGCCAGGTACACCTGTTTCAATCTCCGTTGAGGTGGGAGCCCAGCAGCGCGAGTGGCAGGGGCGGGTTCTACGTATCGAATCTCGAGTAGACAGCGAGACCCGGGTGATTCCTGTGGTGGTAGAAGTTACGTCGCCCTACGACAACAGTGTTCATGATCATAGGCTAACACTGGGTCTCTTCGTGAAGGTGGAAATACCCGGTAAACCTATTAGCTCGGCAGTCCGTCTGCCGAACTCAGTCCTGCAGCCCGGTGACGCCGTATTTGTGCTGGTTGATAATGCGCTGCAGCGCCGGCCTGTGCAGATAGCGCGCCGCGAGGGAGACTTTGTCGTATTGAATGGCGGCTTGGCGAATGGAGACATGGTAGTGGTCACTAGTCTGGATATTATGTTTGAAGGCATGAAGGTCCGTGGAGCACTCTAATGCCTGAATCACGATACTTGAACGAGAGTGGACCGATTGGTTGGATGGCCAGCAACCCTATTGCGGCCAATATTCTGTTGGTAATCGTTCTCGTTGCTGGCTTTATCGCTACAGGCGGCATCCGCAAAGAAGTTTTCCCCAGCTTTCCCACAGATACTTTTACGGTAACGATACCCTACCCGGGTAGCTCGCCGATGGAAGTAGAGCAGGGCATTGTCCTCAAGGTGGAAGAAGCTCTGCGCGACATTATTGGTGTTAAGGAAATTCGCAGCACAGCGACCGAAGGCCTCGGTGTTGTCACCGTGGAGATGGAAGCAGGAAGTGATATTGGCAAGGCGCTTAATCAGGCCAAGGTGCGTGTTGACGGAATTCAGGGGTTTCCACTGGATGCCGAGGAGCCGATAGTCGACGAGCTGATCTCTCGCGGCCCCGGTATGCGTGTCAGCGTTTACGGCGATTTAGACGAAGTTGGCCTGAAACAATTGGCTGAGCAAACCCGTGAGGAGATTCTCTCGCTGGATGAGATCAGCGAAATTCGCGTACTTGGCGAGCGCAATTATGAGCTTTCCATAGAGGTTTCGAATGAAAATCTACGACGCTACGACCTCGATTTTAATCAAGTGGTGTCAGCGATTCAAAGCCGTTCCCGCGATTTGCCCGGTGGCACCGTGCGCACCGCCGATGGCTCCATCAATCTGCGATCGGTATCACAAGCTTACACTGGCGAAGAGTTTGCTGCGCTAACGCTGCTTACCCGAAGCGATGGCACCCGAGTAAAACTTGGTGATGTTGCAGAGGTCGTCGACGGATTTGAGGATCAGCCGGTCTTGAGCACGCTCAATGGGCGTCGCGCGATTACGCTAATTGTTGACAGAGTGGGTAATCAGGATGTCCTCAAAATTACCAATCAACTGCGGGACTATGTTGCCCAGAAACAGGAAAGGCTAGCTGAAGGCGTCCACATAGTAGGCTGGATTGATCAGAGTAAAATTTTACGTGGCAGGATTGATTTGATGCTGCGTAACGCCTTGCAAGGCTCTGTACTGGTGATATTGGTGCTGGCCCTCTTTCTTAATTTAACGCTCGCGCTGTGGGTAATAGTTGGGGTTCCGTTTGCGGTGATGGGAACCCTTGCGACGATTTATTTCCTAGGGTTGCCAATTTCAATCAATGTTCTGTCGGTCTTTGCCTTTATTTTGGTGCTGGGAATCTTGGTAGACGACGGCATCGTCACCGCTGAAAGCGCTTATGCAAGCCTGGAGGCGGAGCAGAACGGTGTTAGTAGTGTGGTGAAGGGCGTGCGCCGTGTCGCGACTGCTACCATATTCGGCGCTTTGACCACGATGGTCGCCTTTGGTCCCACCGTATTTCTAACTGAAGGTTTTGCCCGAGTGATGAGCCACATTGGGCCGGTGGTGATTTTGTGCATATTCTTTTCTCTCATTGAAACTAAATTGATTCTACCTGCGCATCTTCGTCATGTGCGGGTGGGCGTAAAAGCTACTCGAGGATGGCGGGTGCCGGTTGAAACAGTGCAGGGCTTCTGTTCTTCGCACATGAACCAGTTTTCTTCGGGCCCGTATCGGCGGTTTCTGCAGCTGTGCCTGAATCATCGTTATACAACTTTATCGGTTTTTCTTGCGGTACTCATTGTTTCCCTGGCACTGGTGCCCGCGGGCATTATTCGTATGGTGTTCTTTCCCGTTGTTCCTTCTGATCAAATCATTGTCTCCCTCGAAATGCCTCAGGGTGCGTCCTGGCACAAGACCCACGACTATGCCAAGCGCATTGAAGTCGCCGCGGTAAAGATGAATGAGCGTTATCTTGAGGTCACAAAAGAGAGCGAAGATGTGGTCCGTCAGTTAATGGTTTTGTCCGAGAGTGATACCAGCGCCAGGGTTGATATCGACCTGATTCCCAGTGAAGCACGCACCATAAGCTCAGTGGAGCTGGCACAGTGGTTTCGTGAGGAATTGGGTGTTCTCGAGGGAATTCGCTCCCTGGCAGTAAAAGCAAACGCTGGCCCGGGTGGATTAGCAGTTGATGTACAGATCAGCGGGCTAAAACTTGAGGAATTACGCGAGGCTGCAGAAGATCTAAAGCATTCTCTGGCGAAGATTGAGGGAGTTCAGGACATTAGCGATACCTTCAATGCTGGCGGCCGTGAGATGGATATCCAGGTAACCCCCGAGGGCGAAGCGTTGGGCCTGGGTACGACCGATCTTGCGCGACAGGTGCGCCAGGCTTTTTTTGGGGCGGAAGTGCAAAGAGTGCAGCGAGGGCGTAACGAAGTACGTGTCTACGTTCGATTGCCCGAGCTCGATCGTGCGCAGATCGATAGCCTTAACTCCTTATGGATACGCTTACCCGATGGGCGCAAGGTGCCTTTTTCGGTCGTTGGCAAAGCGCGAAAGCTGGTCGGACTTAGTGCGATAAACAGAGTTGATCGAAAGCGGGTGGTTAATGTTCAGGCCGATGTTAACAAAGCCCTCGTTGAGCCGGGCAAAGTCGCCCAGATGCTGGCTACCGATGTGCTGCCGCAGTTAAAGCTTAAATATCCGGGTATGCAGTACGTTCTTGACGGGGAGACTGCAGATCAGGAGAGTACATCGTCAGCTCTCAGTTTCGGTTTTGTGATCGTGCTACTGATGATTTTTGGTGCCCTGGCGATACCGCTAAAAAGCTATGTTGAGCCGCTACTAATTATGTCGGTGATTCCTTTCGGCGTGATCGGTGCGATCCTCGGCCATCTTATTCTGGGCGCTGATATCAGTTTGTTGTCCGTTATAGGTATTGTTGGGCTAGTGGGTGTTGTAGTGAATGACAGCTTGGTGATGGTTGATTTTATTAACCATTATCAGGATGAGGGTCACGACTGGCGGGAGTCTGTTACGGAGGCCGGCCCCAAGCGATTCCGGGCAGTGATATTGACGTCGCTTACCACCTTTCTGGGGTTGCTGCCGATTCAGCTGGAAACATCAATTCAGTCTGAGTTTGTAAAGCCTATGGCTATTTCGGTAGCCTTTGGTGTGCTTTTTGCTACGTTTGTTACGCTGATCCTGGTCCCTGTTCTTTATTACATTGCGAAAGATGTTGAGAACTTTGGTGGTAGGGTGCTGGCAAAATTGCGATAGCAGGCGCCAGGTCGCACACCAGTAAAATCAACACTCTATTGAAAGCAACTACCCAGGAAAAATATGAACGAAGCTAACATGCCGGTGCTAATCGGCTGCGGTCAGGTAACTGACAAGCGTCCACCAGAAGAAGGCGGCACACCGATCGACCTGATGGCCGAAGTCTCTAGAAAAGCGGCGTTAGATGCCGGACCTGGCGAGGATCTACTGAAAGCGATCGATATAATTGTCGCCATGGGGCTCACCGTAGACAGTCCCGAAAGTGGTAGCGAGGCGGGCGGTATGGTCCGCAATGTGCCGCAGGCTGTATGTGCCGCGCTGAATATTAACCCTGCTGAAAAACGCTACACTTATAATGGTGGTAATACGCCGCAGCTGTTGGTTAACCGCTATGCGGAACAAATCGCACAGGGCGAAGAGTCAACTGTATTGTTGGTGGGCGCCGAGGCGCTGCACACCATGATAGGCAGACTAAAAAAGGGTCTCGACCTTGATGCATGGATCGACCAATCAGGTGACGACCCCTGGATGCTCGGCGATTCACACGCTGCGGCAAGCGACCATGAGATGGGTTACGGCATGCACATGCCATCTACAGTCTACCCCTTGTTCGAGAATGCGCTGCGGGTCAAATATGGCTTGAGTCTGGGTGATCATCGAAAGAAGATGGGCGACCTGTATCACCGCTTTAACGCGGTGGCGGTGAACAATCCCCTATCGTGGTTCCCCACTGAGCGCAGCTCTGAAGACATCGCCACCGTCGGTGAAAAAAATCGCTATGTGGGCTTTCCCTACACCAAGTTTCTGAATTCCGTTATTCAGGTGAATATGGGTGCGGCGGTGATTATGACCTCGCTAGCTAAAGCACGCGAACTGGGTGTTGAAGACGATCGGATGGTTTATCTGCACGGCTGTGCCGATGTCAACGACATTTGGAATGTTAGTGAGCGTGTCGATTACCACTCATCACCTGCCATTCGAACAATGGGGGAGAGGGCTTTTGCGATGTCAGGGAAAACGATTGATGACATGGCATACTTTGATATTTACAGCTGCTTCCCATCGGCAGTGCAAATTGCCTGTGACGAATTGGGGATCTCCCACAATGATGAGCGTGGCCTGACTGTAACCGGTGGACTGCCTTATTTCGGTGGGCCAGGCAATAATTACGTCACACATTCTATTGCGACTATGATGGATGTACTGCGCAGTAATCGCGGTAAGTTTGGTCTCCTTAATGCCAATGGCTGGTTTATTACTAAGCACTCGATGGGGATCTACTCCACCACGCCGGTATCAGAAGATTGGCAGCGCGAAACGCCGGCCAACTATCAGCAGGCGATTCTCGATGCGCCTCATCCACCCTTCACCGAAGCTCCAAGTGGCCGAGGCACAATCGAAACCTATACAGTCCTTCATGGCCGCGAAGGCGTAGAGCGCGCGCTGGTGATCGGTTTACTGGACGATGGCACGCGCTTTATTGCCGAAACACCGGATGATGAGCAAACCCTTGGACAAATGATGGACCAGGAAATGATAGGTGTAACGGGTATTGTCCGTGCGGGTGAAAAGAGGAACCTTTTCGTGCCTGAATTTAATCAAAGTGACGGCCAAAACGATACGTAAAGCTTGATTTTCGCTATTTTTTTGTATTATATTGTGCTGCAGACAGGTTCGCAATGGTCTGGTAGGGCCAGCTCCTTTGCCTTTAGTGCGCTGCGGTCCTGCAACTCAATGGTTATTTGGAAACCCAAAGAGGTGGCATGAAGACCAGCAGCAACACATTTTTCGAGCTTCTATTTCAGGAAAATTACGATAGCCTGGTGCGTTTTCTATCCTCTAAAGTAAGGGATTCCGATGAGGCGCAAGACCTCGCTCAGGATGCTTTCTACAAGGTTATGAGCGTTGAAAACGCCGAGAAATTGGAGCATGTGCGCGCCTATTTGTTCCAAACCGCGTCGAACCTCGCTCTAAATCGTATTCGAAAGCGCAAGCACCAGGAAGCCTACAAGCGTTCGGTAGAGTCGAATCTAAACCCTGAGCGTGAGGGTATGATTGCCTCTCCGGAGCGGGCTGCGGCCGCCACAGAGCAACTGCAGCAGGTTGAGCGTGTTTTGAATGGCCTGCCGCGTAAGTGTCGGCGCGCCTTTCTCCTGCACCGCACGCGCCACCTCAGTTATCAGCAAATCGCAGAGGAAATGGGCATTTCGGTCAGTACTGTGGAAAAGTACATGATACGGGCACTGGGTCAGTGTCGAAAAAAAGTGCAGTGGGACTCCAATTAACGGTGAGGGAACCGCGCCGTCAATTGTTATACTCCCTACAGGTATTTTATTTGCACCGACAACACTGGTACTCGCTCCCCTCACATGAACGCTGAAGTAAACAAAGAATCTGCGCTGCAACAGGCTACGGAATGGTTTGCCAGGCTGGAATCCGGTGAGGTCACCAATGAGGTAAAAGCGGCCTTCTTTGCGTGGCTGGATACAGACGAGATAAACCAGCAAGCCTATATTGAAATAGAACAGTTGTGGGGCAACCTGGAATTGGCCAAGCGACTGCCTGTGGATGACATACTAGACAACCGTGGCTGGTTGGCTGTCATTTTTAGTGGCTGGGGGCAGGTCGGTGCAGTGATTTCTGTCTTTACAGTGGCCACGATGGCGGTTTTTTATGTCTACTCTCCAGCTAAAGTGATTGAGCAACATTACGTGACCGCCGTGGGTGAGCGCCTGGACTTCAGGTTGGACGACGGCTCCTTGCTGCAGCTCAATACGAATTCTTCGGTGTTTGTACGCATGGAGGAATCTCGTCGCCTGCTCACTTTACAGCGGGGTGAGGCATATTTTGATATCGCTCCCAATAGCGCGCGACCTCTCACGGTACAAACTGCCGGTGGCATGGTGCGGGTATTAGGTACGCAATTTAATATTCGTCAGATCAACTCCGGGAGCACTGTTAGCGTCATTGAAGGGCGGGTAGCGGTTGCCACCGAAGATAATCAAAGCCCTCTGGACGGCGCGGAGTTTGTTGCTGAACTTACTCTCATCGCAAATCAGCAGGTTCTACTGCAGCAGAACCAACCTGTAATTGCCGTGTCCAGTGTTGATGGCGATATTGTCGCCGCTTGGCGGCAGGGCCAGCTGATTTACGAGGGCAACACACTTGCGGATGTTGTCGCTGACCTCAATCGCTATTTCCCTGGCACTATCTCGTTAGATGATCCATCGCTGGCTGCTATGGAAATTGTCGGAGTGATCAATCTACAAAACAGGACCTCGACCCTGGCGGCACTTGAGGCCACATTTCCGGTGCAGGTAGTATCCGTTACGGATGATCTGACCTCAATACAGCCACGAACAGAATAAGCGTAGTATGGCGAACAGGTTGCAATTCCTGCGGTCTGTATTTCTAATATTGAGCGTGATGGGTAGCGCGTTTGCCGCTAGTGAACCGGCTATCAGCACCCGAGCTTACGCCTTTGCAATTCCCTCGCAAGCGCTTTCCCCGGCCTTATTGGCCTTTTCCCGTACCACCGGTATTTCCCTTTTGGTCGCCCGCAGCGAATTGGGCGATCAACAGGCACCGTCCGTTGAAGGGGCAATGACCGCCAACAAAGCGCTGCAAGCCTTGCTGGCAGACAGTGATCTTGGCTTTAAGTTTATCGATCGAGACATGGTTTCGATTTCAATGGCTCACGCCGACGTGTTTCAGTCTCTGGAGGATCGGGTTGCCGAGCTAGACTCGGACGAGACTTCCCAAATAGGGCCTATCGAGGAAGTTATCGTATCGGCCAGGCGGCGTAACGAGCCGCTGCAGAAAATTCCGATTCCGGTCACCGTACTCAGCAGTAGACTAATAGATGAAACTGATATCGAAAATCTTGGTGATATTGCCCTGAGGGTGCCTGGGCTAAGTGTTTCTTACTTCAGCGTAGGACAGCCCAATATTCATATGCGCGGCGTTGGCTCAAATGATGATGGTGCGGCGCTGGATAATTCGGTGGTGTTGTTTCTCGACGATATTTATATCGGTCGTATATCGACTATTGATATTAACGTGCTGGATCTGGAGCGTATCGAGGTGCTGCGCGGCCCCCAGGGTACTCTGTATGGTAAAAATGCAATCGGCGGCGCGATAAACATGGTCAGCGCCTTGCCGGTGGATCAAGCCGGCGGGGAAATTACCTTGGGTGCAGGAAATCTGGACGCCCAAAAAGTGGGTGGAAAATGGAGCGGTCCGCTGACTTCTCCTGATCTATTGGGCCGCTTGTCGATCAGCTCGGCGCGCCGCGACGGCTGGCAGGATAACGTGGTTTTAAATACGGATAATCAGCACGACGAAAGCAACGACAGTGTACGGGCCAAGCTCTTGTATCTGCCACGGGAAGATCTCGACTGGTATTTAGCCTACGACTACAGCAGGGAACAGTTGGATTCCACCGGACGTATTCCAGTCGTTGGTCGAGTGCCACTGCAGGTGCTGGACGATGCCGGCAACGCAGCAGTGCAGCGCGGGCCCGATGGATCGCCTCTGCTCGATAACAATGGGGCAGAAGTTCCTCTTTTACAGTTGCCGACAGAACTGTTTACCGATCTAGGGGGAGATCCCCAGCATGCTACAAACGGTGTAGTTGGCTTCACTGATCGTCGGATTGCGGGCCTGACCAGTCGCATCAGTTGGGAGGGTCCAAAACATCGCTTCTCCTCAATCACAGGTTTCCGCGACAGTGAGTTCGAATGGTTGGAAGATTCCACTGGCCTGCCTGACTCTGTTATCGCTGCGCCCATCACAGATTATGTCGACGAGACCCACAGGCAGTTTTCACAGGAGCTGCGCTGGTCTTCAGGCGATGACGGCGGACGCAATTTCCTGCTCGGTGTCTACTATTTGCAGGAGGAGACCAACCGCAAAGAACGCTTTCAGATTAGCGACGCCACCGCGCGCTCGCACCAAAAAAACACCAGTAAGAGCTTCGCTGTGTTTGGTGAGGTCAGTTATCATATTGGCCACGCCACCAAGTTGACTCTCGGCGGGCGTTATACGCTGGATAAAAAGGATCTGAGCCAACAGTCCTGGAACGGGGGCTCTCCGGCTATTATTCTAGAAGATTTTGAGCTGGACAGCTCGGCGAGTTGGCAAGATTTTTCACCCAGTGCAGCGCTGTCCTGGCACGGCAGCGACAACGTGATGTTGTTTGCACGGGTGGCACGGGGCTTTAAAAATGGTGGGTTTCAGGGTGTACCCGGTACGCTAGAGACCGCAATGCGCGAAATAGATCCGGAGACGGCCTGGGACTATGAGCTCGGCGTAAAGTCGCGCTGGCACGATAATCGTGTGCAATTAAATGTCGTGGGTTTTTATAGCCGTTATAAGAATCTACAGGTCACACAATTCAGAACGGTCGATAATTTCGGTCTGTTTGAGACCAGCAATGCGGGCACGGCTAATCTCCAGGGTGTTGAGGTCGAATCCATATTCCATGCGACCGAAAATCTCGAATTGAGCGGCAGCTACGCGTGGCTTGACGCCCGGTATGACGACTTTCTCGATGTTGACGGGCGCGACTTTTCTGGCAATCGCTTGCGCCAGGCGCCCGAGCATACTGCCAATCTCTCTGCGCGTTATCAGTGGCCGCTGCGGCCGGGTAATTTGAGCCTGCGTCTCGACTACAGTTACCAGTCAAAAAACTATCAGGAGCCCGACAACATCGTCACGGTCTCTCCCTCGTATAACCTGCTGGACACCAAACTAACCTTTACGCCGGGCAACAAAAACTGGGAAGTATCGCTGTGGGCCAAAAATGTACTCGATGAAGAATATATTGCCCACCTGTATTTGCTCGGGGGCAATGATTACGCGTTGTTTGGGACCCCAAGAACCTACGGAGTCAGCCTGCGTTACTCTTCTCTCTAGCCGCATTCAGATTCCGCCGTAAAAAAACAAAAAATAAACTGGAGGGTTCTTCCTCCCGGCGTGTTTCACCTGCATGCAGCGCGATAATTCTATCAATAGAGCTGCAGTGAATCCCTTGACGGAGACCAAATATGCAGAACACCCGCCCGAGAACCGCACTTTATATAGCCACACGCCGTATCAGTGCATTGTGTGCAGTCGTGGCTATGGCTTCGGCTATGCCCGCAATAGCGCAGCTGGAGGAAATCATTGTGACGGCTCAGCATCGCGCTGAGAACATCCAGGAAATTCCTATTGCGGTCACCGCACTTAGCGCAGAGCTTATGCAACGCGCAGATATTTTTGATATAAACACTATTTCTCAGAACACACCGGGTTTAAGTTATGCCGAATTTTCCCCGGGGCAGGCGAATGTCACCATGCGTGGTATTGGATCGGCTGATGATGGCGCAGGACTCGATAACTCAGTAGCGATGTTTTTGGACGGTGTTTATATTGGTCGCGGCGCCAGCATCAACTTCGATATGTACGATTTGGAGCGTATCGAAGTATTGCGGGGTCCGCAGGGTACGCTGTTTGGACGTAACGCGATTGGCGGCGCGATCAGCGTAGTGACCTCAAAGCCCGCCGATGAATTTGGAGCGAAATTTGGTGCAACTGCCGGCAACGAAGGCATCCTGCGTTATCAAGGAATGGTGACTGGCCCGTTAACGGAGTCGCTCTCCGGTAAGGTCACCTTTAACCATCGTGAACACGACGGCTTTGTGGAAAATGTGATTACTGGCGATGACGAAATGGATGAAGATCAGGATTCTGTCCGTGGTCAGCTGAGGTGGGATTTAGATAACTCTGAATGGCTGCTATCCGCAGACTACATGGAAGATGACCGCGCTGATATGGGGCGCACTCCAGTTGTAGATAATGCGCCTTTGGAAGCTATTCTTGCCGCTAATGGGGTCAATGGCCCCTGGGAAAATGCGGGTCCGGCACCGGGGTACTCCAAGCGTGAAGCCGGCGGGATCAGTCTGCAGGGCGACTTTGATTTCGACAACGGGTCTCTGACCAGTATTACCGCTTTCCGCCACGCTGAGACTGACTGGGCGATGGCCTCGGTAGGTGCGCCTTTGGGCGGTCTTGGTCTACCCTTCGATGAAGTGATCGACGCTATTGTTGAGGACATTGACACATTTTCTCAGGAGTTCCGCTGGACCTCGTCTGTGGGTGACAAGTTCAATTACACCTTGGGACTTTATTACTTCGAAGAGGAAACCGATCGCGTAGAGCAGTTCAAAATTACAGCCGCTGGAAGCTATGACGGTGCTAACCCATTTACGCAGACGGATATCGGTTCGCAGGAATTTATCGGCAACGAGTATGCCCGTACGGCCAATGAGACCACCAGCTACGCAGTCTACGGGCAGGGCACTTATACCCTAAGCGATAAATGGAGTCTCACCGCAGGCGCACGTTTTACCTTAGATGAGAAAGACTACACGGCCGAGTCGGTGAACTGTGGCGCGGATCGCACGGGCACGGATTTCGAGAACTTCCCCGAGTGTGAAGGTCTGGGAGGAAGCCTGAATATTATCGCGGAATCTTTTCTGGTTGAGCCCTCTGATGACTGGGATGATTTCTCTCCTATGATTGCACTCAAGTATTTTGCCAGTGATTCGGTCATGTGGTACGGCTCGGTGTCCAGGGGCTTCAAAAGCGGTGGTTTCGCTGGGTCTCAGGGCGTTGAGGCAGTGGCTTCTGATCCGGTAGATCCTGAAACAGCCACCAACTTTGAACTCGGCTTCAAAGGCGATTTATTGAACGACACTCTGCGGTTGAACGCCACGGCGTTTTATACCGATTATGAAGATTTGCAGGTAGTTCGCTTTGGCCCGGTAGCAGGGTCGGAATTTGGCACCTTCATCACCACTAATTTGGGCTCTGCAGATATTGCCGGCCTAGAGGTGGAGTTCACCTGGTATGTCACTGAAGAGCTTAGATTGAGCGGTTACTACGCCTATCTCGACACCGAGGTAGACGATCTGTTGATAGAAACTGCCGCTGGTCTTACCGATGCTTCGGGAACAGATCTGGTACGGGCGCCTGAAAATTCGGGAAACCTGGCTCTGGATTACGATACGACGACCAGTATCGGTGATATAAACTTCCGTTTGTCCTACAGTCACACTGACGAGCAGCAAACTGATTATGTGGATGACCGCATTGTTCAAGATGAGCAAAATCTATGGGATAGCAGAGTGGGTTGGCGTTCCAGTGACGAGAGCTGGGAAATCGCTGCTTGGGTCAGGAATATGACCGATGAGGACTACATCAGCCATACGTATGTTATCGGCCCCGGTGGTATTGGTGTTTGGGGGCCACCACGCACCTACGGTATTTCGGTGAACTGGAGCATGTAGGCCAGCGCGGAATTTAGGGAGAGCATTAAAGCAGTAACCATAAGGGCTTCCCCCACGGAAGCCCTTTTCTCATTCAGGGTCAAGCACTCCGGGAATGTCGCTCAACGACAACTGATAATCAGGAGAATAATACAATGAGACTCCGATCCACAATTTACCTATTTTTGATGCCGCTGCTAATCGGTTGTAATACCGGTGCGCAGCAGACCAGTCCGGCCAATCTCGATCCGGAGACGGTCACCATTTACCGCGATCAGTATGGCGCTCCACAAGTTGTGGCGGACAGCAATAAGGGGGTGTACTTCGGCTTCGGTTACGCCGTTGCCACCGACCGACTGTTTCAAATGGAAATGCTTAAACGGACTGCGGAAGGGCGGGTGGCGGAAGTCCTCGGTCAGGAATTTGCTGAGCTGGACGTTCACTTACGCACAACGTATGACCACCGCAGCGTTGCTCTGCAGCTGGAGAACCTTCCTGCGGAACATCAGGATATCCTGTCTGGCTATGCGGCTGGTTTTAACGTGCGTATCGATGAAGTGCTTGCGCAAACCGGTGATCTTTTGCCGGTCGAATTCAGCGATCACGACTTCTTGCCTGAGCATTGGAGTGCCTACGATGTTGCGATGGCTTTTGTCGGTTCTATTGCCCACCGCTATGCAGACTTCAATTCCGAGAGGGATAATCTCGTATTGCTGCAAGACCTGGAAGCACGACACGGCAAGGCCACGGCCTGGCGTATATTCAATGCCAGTAAGTGGCTGGTAGATGATACTTCTCCAACCACCGTTCCGAGACAGACCGTAGCGAAAGTAACATCGGCCGAGCCAAGGCCTCGCTACCTGGATCGGCTAGCACAGGCTAACCCCAATCATCGTGTTGTCCTGGCCGATAATGGCCGGTTCAGCGGCATGACCAGCAATGGAAAGCAGCTGGCCAAATTCAGGCAACGCATCGCTGCCCACGGTTTCAGCCATAGCCCCGAATTCACCGGCGCCAGCAACTACTGGTCTGTGAGAAATCTCGAAGATGCCGCGGCGGCTCTGGTAAACGGACCTCAATTTGGTTTTGGTGTGCCCGGCTACGTCTACGGCATTGGCTTGCATGGTGGTGATTTCAACGTTGTGGGCAATACCTTGTTGGCACTGCCTTCTCTTCTGTTTGCTCACAATAATCATATCGCTTGGGGTAGCACCGCGGGTATTAGCGACCAGACCGACGAATACGTACTCACCCTGGATTCGGAAAAGCCAGGGCAATACTGGCACCAGGGTGGCTGGAAGGCCTTCGAAAGTTGGTCAGAGACGATAGCGGTTAAAGACGGTGAGCCGGTTACTGCGACCGCCCGTCGCTCCGTGCACGGTATGGTTCAAGTCTACCAACCCGGAAAACATGTCGCCTGGGCGCGGTCAAGGAGTTGGGAAGGTGGTGAGCTTGGCACCTTAATGGCCTGGGTGTTTCTGGCTACCGACACCAGCTTGGACGCAGCCCACCAGCGTATTGGTACAATGGCCACCAATATAAATATGTACACCATGGATAGCACTGGCAATTTGGGCTACGTGCACAGTGGTCGTTATCCCGCACGTGCTGAGGGCCACGACCCACGACTACCCGCTGTCGGGGACGGCCAATGGGACTGGCAGGGTCTTAGGCCCTACAGCGACAACCCGGCAGTGCGTAATCCCGAGCAGGGCTATATCGCCAACTGGAATAACCGACCAGCAGCGGACTGGATCAGTTCAGACCTGTGGACTTATACCTGGAGCAGGGCAGATCGAGTGAGTCTGATATTTGAGAAACTGCAGCGTGACACCTCGACGGGAAATCCCAAACTTGATGTAGCGGATGTTCGGGATATCAACCGGGATATTACGTTTGCCGATGTAAATGCACCGTTTCTGCTGCCGATGCTGTTTGATGCCTGGGAAGGTCAGGCTCAGACCGATCAGGTTGCGGCGGCATTGAGTCTACTGGGCGCATGGGATAAACAATGGCCGGCAGATGAGAGCGGCCAATACGGACCCATGCCTGCCCTGATGGAGGCCTGGGCCAGAACATTGATGATAAGTGTATTTGCAGACGATATTGGCGAAAATTCTTTCCACCTTTACGCCGCCACCAACTATCCTAACAGCCCTCTGGGTGCATCTATGGGGCCACCGATTGGTGTTAAAGCTGTGGTGCGCAACATGGATCGTCTGTCCGGCGACAGCTGGAACAAAGCAGATTACGACTTCTTTAACGGCGTACACCCCGGCGCGGTATTACGCGCCAGCTTTGTAAAGAGTCTGGCTGCTCTGGAGACGGCGCAAGGTCAAAATATCGATGACTGGCAGCTTGCAGCCGCGCCAATGCAGTGGACACCCTATAATTTTAGAGGAGTCCCCCAGGCGCGCGAAACAGCGGTGCATACGCTGCCAAGTTATATGAATCGAGGCAGCGAGAACAATCTCTTTGTCGCCACCGGCAACGGTATAAACGCTTGGGATGTGATCCCACCCGGCCAAAGCGGCTGGCAATCGCCCGATGGTGAACGAGGCCCGCACACTGACGATCAAATGAAACTGTATGCCGACTTTGGATATAAGCCGATGCCTTTTGACGTAGATGAAATTCGTAAGGCGGCAGTGAGTACCAAAACGATTAGCGTGAAAAATTGAGTTCAAAGCCTCACGATTTTCTATCGTGAGGTGACCAAGCGATTATGCAATTAGAATCAACTCCGCCGCCGAAATTCTGGTGGCGCATCAAGATTGTCTGCGGCGTGCTACTTATCGCTGCGCTGTTTGATCGTTTTGTTTTGAATCTTCTACTGAGTTATGGAGAAATTTCAGTTCTTATCGGCCAGGGAATTGTTCTAGTAGGTGGGTCAATCACCTTATACCACTACTCGCTCTTACGCGCATCCAGCAGCACTGAACCTCCTACCGGCCTGGTCGTCAGCGGTGGCTTCTACAGCTCGGTGCGTCATCCTATGTACGGTGCTCACCCGGCAGGCGCAAGAAGAAGATCGATATCTTGCGCAATGTTTTGGCGAGGAGTTTAAGCGGTGGATCGAGAACAGCAATCTACTTGTACCCAACTTCGTACAGGCGAGATGGTTCTGTCGCATCCGGTGAAGCCACAGAGGCTCAGGGTAGAATGAGCTTTGCATATCATACCAAACTGAGTAATGCATGATCTCATTCAAAGGTAGACACACTCCTCAATCGATCATCCTTCAGCGTGTCCGTTGGTACTGTGCATATTCACTGAGCTATCGAAACATTGAGGAGATGATGGCTGAACTTGGTATCAAGATAAATCATAATACGCTGAATTGATGGGTTGCTCACTACGCGCCGAAGCTGGAAAAAGCTTTTCATAAAAAGAAAAAACGACCAGGTGATCGCTGGAGAATGGATTGGTCCGGCATCCCGCAACCCTATTGCAAAATAAGGGGCCAGTGGCGCTACTATTATCGGGCAGTCGATAAAGAAGGAAATACATGGGGCGGCCTTCCGCTGATTTCCTTCTCACCGCTAAGCGTGACACCGAAGCGGCTCTACGTTTTTTCAGCAAAGCCATCGGTAGAAATGGCAAGCCAGATTTAATCAATATAGATAAAATTGGCGACAAAAAAGCAGGCGTAAAACGGATTACTCGATCGATGTTAGGCTTCAAAATCTTCCATTCAGCACAAAGTACACTGGCTGGAGTTGAGCTTGTCGCTATGCTCAAGAAAGGGCAAATGAAGAAAAACATGATCGTTGCTCTATCGCCCATAGAACAGTTTTATGCCCTAGCTGCGTAAGTCGAAAACCGACTTGCTGCATTTCACGTGAATCGAACTGTTCGCGACGGAACCGCTTGATGCACCAAAGGCGGATTGCTTCTCGGTTAACCGTGATACCTCGTTCAGCGAGGAGATCTTCAATATCTCAGCCTGCTCGCTCGTCTTTCTAGGTAGTTCGCCCTATTATTGTTTTCTACGTCCCAAAGTATCGGTGATATAGTCGTTTGCTCTAAAGGTACGCGATTTAGATATCACGGCGACAAAAAACAGGCGTCGGCATCGCGAGTCAAAAACAGCTCGAGAGGATGATGACCATGAGTAATACTTGCGCAAACTCCAATTTGAGGATCGGACTTGTCCTCGCGGTAGCCCTGGCATTACCGCCCTTATTGACTAGTGTCCGCGTGGAAGCACAGCAGGCAGGTGCTCTTGAAGAGATCGTTGTTACCGCAAGGAAGCGCGGTGCGGAAGTGCTACAGGACGTCCCAGCGACCATCACTGCATTCAGCGGGGATACACTTAACGCGATGGGTGTTCTAGACTTTGACGATTTCGCCTATCAGGTGCCGGGTCTAACCTTTAGTGACGAGGGTGCCGGGCAGAAACGCTACGTTTTGCGCGGGATCCAGTCGGCGGGACAGCAACAGGTGGCGGTCTATTACGACGAAACTCCCTTGCCGGGAATTCAGGGTGCGAGTGGCAACAGCGGCTCACAAACCAGCGACCTCAAGCTCTACGATCTCGAAAGGGTTGAAGTGCTGAAGGGTCCCCAGGGCACGACCTTTGGCGCGAACTCCCAGATGGGCACCGTGCGCTTTATTCTCAATAAGCCAGACCTCAGCGAATTTGGCGGCAGCATTATGCTGGGTTCCGGCCAGGTTGACTCGGACGGCTTCAGTTCGCAGGCCTATGGCATGGTAAACCTGCCGATTGTCGAGGATAAGTTAGCGCTGCGACTGGTAGGTTACTACGACGATCAGGCCGGCTACCTCGATAATCAGCGTTTGAACAAAGAGAACTACAATTGGTACGAAACCAAAGGCCTGCGCGGCATGCTGCGTTTCACTCCGAATGATCGAATCACCCTGGACGCTATGGCGTGGATACAGGATCGGAAGAACGGCGGTACTGATCGCTACAATGACTACCCGTCATTTTCTGACTCTCCAGATAACCTCGATTTTGTCAACAATGACCTGCAGCCCCTTGAGGATATTCGCAAAATCGCAGCTTTTGAAACCGGAGAGTTCCTCAATGGTGATTTTGCCCAGACCCGGATGCCCGACGATCAGGAGGTGTACAGTCTGACGATGAACTGGGACCTGGGTAGCGCTAACCTGGTTGCCACAGGCTCATACTACGATAGGGACTTTGGGTTTAAACGCGATTCTTCCTGGGTCCTACTCCGCCTCGGTGTCGTTCCTGAGCCGAGCAGTCCGGACGACCCGCCAGCCAACCGTGGCGACCTGTTTCCAGCGCTTACCGACCAGACGCAGGATGTGGAACAGATGTCCTTTGAGGCGCGCCTCAACTCCACCACAGATTCACCTTTGCAATGGATGGGCGGCGTCTTCTACCGGGAACGGGAATCGGGCTTTCGCAGCTTCGTCCCCGTCGTAGAAGAGCGCACAGGTCTGACCTTTAACCCGGGCCAGCCTTCTGGCTATATCGACGGATCACCCGGTGAAGGTATAGACGGATGTAATCCCTGTGTTTTTGCCCGCGATAATCAGCGTAAGATCGAAGAGGTGGCCGTATTCGGCGAGATAACCTACGCCCTGACCGATCAGTGGGAGCTTATGGCAGGCGCCCGCTGGTTTGAGGCCGAACAGACCGATTCCGGCCTCCAGTTTTTCCCCTTCGCGCTGTTCCCACCAAGTTCCTTCAACCCCGTCGCTGACAAGCGCGCGTTCAAGGAAGATGATGTGCTCACGAAGTGGCAGCTTTCTTACACGCCCAATGAGGATATGGTGCTGTACGGACTCGCTTCCCAGGGTTTCCGCCTTGGTGGAACGAACCAGCAGGGTGTGGTGGCGGTACCCCCTGGCTACGAAGCTGATGATATATGGAATTACGAAATCGGCGCCAAGACGACCTGGATGGATGGTCGCCTCAACCTGAATATCTCCGGCTTCTACGTAGACTGGAGCGATCTCCAGGTGGCAGGTAGTGATCCGACCGGGGCTTTCGGTTTTATTGGCAATGCCGGTAGTGCCGAGGTAACGGGCATGGAGGTGGAGCTGATTTCCCAGCCGACAGATGCGCTCTATTTTTCTGGTGGCTTTTCTTACCTGTTCTCTCACGAACTCAAGGAAGACCAGACCTCCAATGAGGTGGTTGCCCCCGGACGGGACGGCGATGAGCTGCCCTTCGTACCGGAGTTCACGGCCAATGCGATGGCGCAGTATAACTTTCCTCTGGATAGCGATGGTTGGGAGGTTTTCGCGCGTGGCGCATGGAGTTATCGTGGCGATTCCAATTCCGAACTGGATACAAGCTCGCGCTTTAACCGCAAGCAGGAGGACTACCAGATCGTTGACCTGCGTTTCGGAGTGGACAACGTAGACTATGGTCTGAACATAGCCTTCTACGTCAATAACGTTTTCGATGAGCAGGGTGACGTGCGTGTGCGGGTCGAGGACTCTCTGCTCACCGTGAAGTGGACCAATATGCCGCGGACTATGGGCGTGGAACTGCGCAAGACATTCTGAGTGCACCGCGGCGATCGAGCCGCGGAACATTCCACCTAAACAGCTGCCGGGGCGGCCCGGCCGGAGCGTGACATGAACCGATTCCTCTTTGCAGCGGGTATAGCAATTTCGCTCTGGCTGACTGCCAATGCGGCGGTGGCAGAAACGACACTGCTGCACGCGGGCGTGCTGCTGGCTGAACCCGGAGAGCCACCGCTGACTGAGGCTACGATAGTTGTAAGGGACGGCAGGATTGAGCAGGTGCTCGAAGGCTATAGCCCAGGAGAAGCATTTTCTGCGGACCAGGTAATCGATCTGTCAGATCGTTTTGTCATGCCGGGGTTCATTGATCTGCACGTACACTTGAGTTCCCATCCTACACCGGCCGGTCGAGACATCTACGTGCGTAAGCCCGATGCGTACTACGCGCTGGTCGGATTCCAAAATGCCGAGAAAACCTTGATGGCAGGCTTCACTACGGTGCGAGATCTTGGCTCACGGGGCCATGCTATTTTTGCTCTGCGAGACGCGATCCGTGAGGGTCTCGTACCGGGCCCTAAAATTCTGGTGGCGGGCTCTGCGATTACCCCCAGCGGTGGCCACGGCGATTTTCACGGCTATCGGGAAGAGGTTCTGGAAGCGCTGCCCGCTACTGGCACCTGTGACGGTGCCGATGATTGCATGCGCGCGGTGCGCCAGATGGTCAAGCGTGGCGCCGATGTGATCAAAGTTACCGCTACAGGCGGGGTTTTGTCTGAGACGTCCGCCGGAACGGGGCAGCAGTTCACCCAGCCTGAACTCGACGCCATAGCCGCAACTGCCCACGCGCTGGGCCGTAAGGTTACTGCCCATGCTCACCGCAAGGAGGGCATCGAGGCAGCGTTACGAGCGGGTTTTGACTCAATTGAGCACAGCATGTGGGCTGATCGAGATACGATGAAACTGTTTCTCAAGACCGGCGCGTGGTTGATCCCTACGGTTTATCCAATAAGCTACGTCGGAGACACACCAGAGAAAATTAAGCAGGGACCTTTCAAGGACGCGCCGCCCGCTGTGATGGAAAAGTTACTGCAGCTCGGTAGCCAGCCCAAGGACATGACCCGCCTTGCTCACGATATGGGTGTTAAAATCGCACTTGGTACGGATTCCGGTGTGTCACCAAACGGAGAAAATGCAAACGAGTTTGTGGAGTATGTCAACATCGGCATGAGCCCGATGGAGGCGCTCATGGCCGGTACGGTTCACGCCGCCGAAGCAGGGGGCATCGAGGATGTTGGTTCCCTGGTACCGGGCATGGCTGCGGATATCGTTGCCATGCCGGGCAATCCTCTGGAGGCTATCGATGCCGTTCTCGGTGTGGATTTTGTAATGCGTGATGGACTCGTTTTCAAGGGGGCCGGGAGATGAGCGTACGCAAACTGGGACTTCATTGCTCGACAATTCTTTCGGTGCTGCTGCTGGCCTCCAGCGCCCTGGCTGAGGTCCATATCTTTGACAATGTTACTCTGATTGATGGCACCGGCGGAGCGCCGCAACCAGCCATGAGCGTCGTTGTGGAGGACGGACGCTTCACGCATGTTATACCAACAGCGCTAGCAGCTGAACGTGATGGCCAACGAATCAACGGGACAGGCAAGTTCCTGATCCCGGGCCTGATGGACATGCACATCCATCTCAAGGGTGGCTGGGAACTTGAGCCCGACGGGGTACGCGCAGCAGGCAGCGACTTTGACGCGGGCCGTGCAGCACTTGCGAGCTATCTACACAGCGGTGTGACGTCGGTCTACGACTCTGGTAACAACCCGGACTATATTTACTTGCTGCGCAGCCAGGAACGCTCTGGAGCGATACAGTCCCCAAGAATATTCGCCACAGGCGGCATCGTTACTTATCCGGGCAGCCATGGCAGCGGGCCGGGTTACACGTCCGTGGACGATTGGCCCGAGGCCAAGGCCGCCCTGGACGAACACATTGCGCGTAAACCGGACATTCTGAAGCTAACGCTGGAGGAGCGAGGCTGGGGTGCGCGACCTATGATCCCTCTGTTACCTGTTGACCTGATGCAACGCATCATAGAGTACTATGGCGACCAAGGGATTCGAACTACCGTGCACGCCTCCAGTGAGCTGCGCGCTCGCGAGGCGATTTTCGCCGGCATCGACAACCTTTCCCATCCAGTCATTCAGGGACCTATCACGGACAAGTTCGCCGCACTCATGGGTGCCAAAAAAGTGCCCATGGCGAGTACCCTTGCGATTGGTGAGAATTACAGTCGACTCGCAGAGCACCCTGAGTACCTTGATCAGCCGTTATACCAGGCCTCTCTCTCCGCACAAGACATCCAGACGCTAAAAACAAAAACCTATGAGGAGTGGAAGGCTCGCACATGGACCTGGTGGATGAAGATCATGACACCGGTAGCACAAGAGAATCTTCGCAAGATTCACGCGGCCGGCGGTGTGGTCGTCCTTGGCACTGACCAGACTATTGGCCCTGCGGTACACCGCGAAATGGAGCTGCTGCAGGATGCAGGCATATCAGCCGGGGATATTATCCGTATAGCTACGCTGAACGGCGCTGTCTTTCTTGGTCGTGGAGATGATCTTGGCTCTATTCACGTCGGCAAGCTGGCGGATGCGGTTTTGCTCAATTCTGACCCAACACTGGACATCACTAACGCCAAGGACATCGCGCTTGTCATGAAAGCCGGTGAGATCATCGATGAGAAGACTCTGCCTCTTGCAGGCGTCATATCTGAGGATCGCCGCCACTGACCAACTGTTGATTTCCTCCGCCGTTTCCATCCAGATCGGGAGGATAAGATTCCTCTTGTCACTGAAGTGGTAGTGAAGATTGCCGAGGCTCACACCCACTATCTCTGCAATCCGATTTTTAGACACGCGCGAGGCCCCGGCGGCATTAAATTGCCCAACTGCCGCTTTGATAATTGTGTCCTGCGTTTCACGGATGGCCAACGTGGTGGTTCTGTCGCATCCGGTGAAGCCATAGAGGTTCAGGGTAGAATGAGCTTTGCAGATCATACCAAACTGAGCAATGCATGATCTCATTCAAAGGTAGACACACTCCTCAATCGTTCATCCTTCAGCGTGTCCGTTGGTACTGTGCATATTCACTGAGCTATCGAAACATTGAGGAGATGATGGCTGAACTTGGTATCAAGATAAATCATAATACGCTGAATTGATGGGTTGTTCACTACGCGCCGAAGCTGGAAAAAGCTTTTCATAAAAAGAA
>JBLIEI010000054.1:0-30346 GCA_047633055.1 Halieaceae bacterium
CCACCGTAATCAACAGTCTCCGTTCAAAGTGAACCCACATGATTCGCGTCGTATTTAATCAAAAAGGCGGTGTTGGCAAGACCAGCATAACCTGTAACCTTGCTGCCATAAGCGCCGCTATGGGTTATCGAACCCTCGTCGTTGATTTGGACGTGCAGGGCAATACCACTCACTACCTCGTGGGGTCCATTGACGGCGACGCCTTCCCGGCAGAAGCCCAGGGCGTTGCGGGATTGTTCAAACAGACCGTGGGTTCGCGCAAAATGCGGCAAAATCCGGATTCTTTCGTCTGGGAAACCCCCTATGAAAACCTGTACTTGATGCCCTCAAGCCCTGTACTCGCAGAGATGGAAAAAGAGTTGGAGTCTCGCTACAAAATTTACAAGATGCGTGACGCTCTGAAAAAGTTGAGTACAGAATATGATCGGATATACATTGATACGCCGCCGAATTTCAACTTCTACGCCAAGTCAGCGCTGATTGCTGCGCAGACGGTGCTGGTGCCCTTCGACTGTGACAGTTTTGCACGCCAGAGTCTCTATTCGTTGATGGATAACATCGCTGAACTGCAGGAGGATCATAATCCCGATCTTGAGGTTGAGGGCATTGTTATCAACCAGTTTAACTCTCAGGCCAAGTTGCCTGCAGAGTTGGTCAACGAACTGGAGGAAGAGGGCTTCCCGGTATTGTCCACCTACCTGAATACATCAGTCAAGATGAAGGAGTCCCACCGGGCTCACCGGCCTTTGATCGATCTTGCCCCTGGTCACAAGTTGACCGGACAGTATCTCGATTTACACGCCGAGTTGGAGAAGACCGTCTCCAAAGCTGCTTAAAAGCCCTCCTGTTTCGTTTCAGACCTCTGGTAGCAGTCTGCCAGCCATCGCCACGGCATCGACGTACTCGTCCAGTAGTCGATATATGACCTGGCGACAGGATTCCACTTCATTAATTTGACCTATGACCTGGCCGCAGGGGTTGAACGCAACTTTTTGACACTCACCTATGCCCGCATAGGTTGCAGTTCTGCGCATTCCATCCGAGGTGACCATCCCCTGAAGGGGCATGCCCAGAGGCTCGGGGGTGTCGGGTCTATCCCAGGCCTCGGTCCACTCACTTTTTAACATGCGGCAGGTTTTACCGGTCCACGAGCGCGAGCGAATGGTATCTTCACTGGTGGCGCTGAGTAGAGAGGCTTTTTGAGCCGGCTGGGTATGCGCTTCCTCGACGGTTAACCACAGCGACCCGGTCCAGACACCGGCGGCACCCATGGCCATCGCCGCGGCAATTTGGCGCCCATTGCCGATGCCTCCAGCCGCGAGCATTGGGGTCTCACCCAGGGCGTCTATGATCTGCGGCCAGAGAACAATGGAACCGACATCACCGGTATGTCCGCCTCCCTCGCCACCCTGGGCAATAACAAAGTCCAGTCCAGCGTCTTTGTGAGCGACGGCCTGCTTAACCTTGCCGCACAGGGCGCCAATGAGCCGCCCAGAGTCCTGTACCATTTTTATCTTGTCCGCCGGGGGGGTGCCCAGAGCGTTGGCGATCATTCTACACTGAGGTCGCTTGAGAGCCTCCGCTAACAAGGGTGTTGCAGTGGCGTCGGTCCAGCCCATTAGCCCCATGGATGTGGTGCCGTCCGGCCAGGCGGGCACGCCGGCATTGGCGAGCAGCTGCTGGGCAAACTCCATGTGCTCATCGGGTACCATCTTCCACAACTCGCGCTCCATTTCCTCGGGGGAACTTGCTTCCATTCCTTCATACTTTTGAGGAATGACGACATCGACTCCGTAAGGTTTGTCACCGATATGCGCGTCTATCCAGTCGAGTTCCTCGGCGAGCTGTTCCGGGCTGAAGCCCACGGCCCCCAGCACGCCGATACCGCCAGCCTTACTTACCTCCACCACCACGTCGCGGCAGTGGGTAAAGGCGAAGATGGGATATTCAATCCCAAGCCTGGTGCACAAGTTCGCTGACATGTAGATCTCCGGTCGATTTTCACTGTGTATTCAGTATTGGGTTTGGATCAAATAGCAGCAATTGTGGGGGAGTGCCATAGAAACTGTCGCTTCCGGTCATGTCGTTAGCATAACCATATAAAGCATAGTTATTTGTCAGCCCTCGTCTGATTCATTAAAGTCCGTGCTCCAACAAGAATATCCGAGCCTAAAACGTGGTAGATCTCGACCTTGACAGTGTTAACGCCTCTTTGCGCAATGCCAGCCCGCAGGAAGTGGTGCAGTGGGCGTTGGCCCAGTCTGTGCCCACTATTGCGACCACCAGCATGGGGCGCAATGCGGCCGTTATGTTGCACCTGGTGAGTGAAGTGGATAAATCTGTACCCACGATTTGGGTGGATACAGGTTATAACCTGCGCGATACCTATGTGGTGGCGGAGCGCCTGATCAAGGATCTGGCCTTGGACATCCATGTATATTCGCCCCTGATAACCTCGGAGCGGCGCAATGCCATTATGGGCGGCATACCCACTGTGGATGAAGAGGAACGGCATCAGGTTTTCACCGAACAGGTAAAATTGGAGCCATTTAACCGGGCTCTCAATGAGTTTAAGCCAGAAATTTGGTTAACTGGCATACGTCGGGAAGAGACTGAACACCGTAAGTCCTTGGACGTTGTGTCCAGAGACAGTCGGGGCATTATTAAGGTTGCGCCGATATTTTACTGGTCAGAAGAAGATGTCGATGTCTACATGGAGAGCCGAGGGCTCCCCACCTGTAGGCACTATTTTGATCCTACCAAGGTGTTTGACGGCCGCGAGTGCGGTCTTCACACGGCTGCCTGATCAGCCCACGGCTAGCGCGATTACCAATGTCATCATCAGGGTAACGCTGCCTTCTGCCGATGGCAGTTAGGGTGAACATAAATGAGATGCGCTATACTTAAGCGGTGCATTAGGTCAATGTTTACCGGGGAAGAAGAAATGGCTCCCGTTTCGCGGATGACAGCTTCTAGTTCGGCTTGCGGCTCAGTTCAGTGGCAGCATTGGAGGGCTTATGTCAGTTGCTTATTGCTGCTTCTGGTGGTTGCCTGTTCGTCCAGCCCCTTCGAAAGAATTAACGCCAACAATGTTCCTCCCCTGCAACTGCCCGATCGCTTACTAACAGTGAGTGACGTGGATCAACTGATTAGCACACCTGAGCTGTTGGCTCTTGACGACGGCATGCGCCGTTTCGTGGCCAACTATGCCGGTAAGAGAGGAAGCCAGCGGCAGCGGTTGTTCAATCTGCACCGGGCGATAAAGAGCGCGGATGTGCTTGATATGCACTACGATCCTTTTGCTGGTGGCACCGCGGCGGACGCTTTTAATCGGGGCTCGGCCAACTGTCTGTCTTATGCAAATATGTTTGTGGCAATGGCCCGTGAAGCGGGTCTGAGAGCCAGTTATCAGTGGCTGGAAGTTAAACCGGAGTGGACGCGTATGGGCGAGCGCGTGGCAGTGAGATTACATGTCAACGTGTTGGTCAAAACCCGTCAGGGCGAGGAGTTCATGGTCGATATTGATCCGCTACAATCCGCTGATATCGCTGACAGTAAGCTCATTAAGGACGCTGACGCTCAGGCTTTATACCATAGCAACTTCGCCATGGGCGCGCTGGCAGAGGAGAGGTTGGAAGAGGCATGGCTACACGCGGTAAGGGCAATTCAGTTGAGCCCAAAAACCGGCCATCTGTGGATTAATCTTGGGGCAATCTACCGTTTGGCAGGCCAGTACGAGGATGCCGAGCAGAGTTACTTTTACGCGCTTCAGTTTGATTCTCACGATCGCTCAGCAATGAACAATCTGGTGGTGCTTTACAATCAGCAAGGGCGCGAGGCGGAACACGGTTACTGGACGGAGCGAATCAAACGTTATCGCCGCAGCAACCCCTATTACTACACCTGGCTGGGCGATCAGGCCGGCGAGGAAGACGATTGGGAAAAGGCCAAGCGGCACTACGAGCACGCCCTGGAGCTTATGCCCAGGGACAGCCGGATGATCTACGCCCTTGGAATAATTCACTACCGCCTGGGCGATTACGATGGGGCCACCGAGCACATTGCCGAAGCCATTGACCTGACCTACCTCAGGGGAGATATTGAGACGTATACAACGCAGCTGGAAGTCGTCAAGCAGAAACAGCTCGCCAGTCAGTAATGTCTATGCCGCGGGCTGGTGTGCCGCGCTTCAATTGGGTATCCTCGCCGCCATTCTGAACCCCCTGGAGTATAGAAATGGCACAAGTCACAGCGGTAGAGGCCGCTCTCAAAGGTGAGATCGCCACCGGCCAGCAAGTTTGCGTACGCGGTTGGCTGCGCAGCAAGCGAGATTCGAAAGCGGGTATTTCATTTTTGGCAGTGCATGACGGTTCCTCTTTTGATCCTATTCAGGCGGTAGTGCCGAATACACTGGCAAACTACGATGAGATTTTAAAACTGTCTACTGGCTGTGCAGTGATTGTAAGCGGCGAGCTGGTAGAGTCTCAGGGTAAAGGCCAGACTGTTGAAATTCAGGCTGAAGTCCTGGAAGTCGTGGGCTGGGTTGACGATGCTGAGTCCTATCCGATTGCAAAAAAACGACATACCTTCGAATACCTGCGCAGCCAGGCCCACCTGCGGCCCCGAACCAACACCTTTGGTGCCATCACCAGAGTCCGCAATACCCTGGCTAACGCGATTCACAATTACTTTCATGACAATGATTTTTACTGGATTAACACGCCAATTATTACTGGCAGTGACTGTGAAGGCGCTGGTGAATTGTTTCGGGTGAGCACGCTGGACCTGGAGAACCTGCCGCGGGACGTTGCAGGCAAGGTTGATCATTCACAGGATTTCTTTGCCGGTGACGCTTTCTTGACCGTGTCCGGGCAGTTGGAGCTTGAGTCATACTGCCTTGCCATGTCAAAGGTCTATACGTTCGGGCCTACGTTTCGCGCTGAAAACTCCAATACCAGTCGACATCTGGCGGAGTTTTGGATGGTGGAGCCGGAAATCGCGTTTGCCGACCTTGCCGCCAATGCTGATCTCGCAGAAAGCCTTCTAAAGCACGTGTTTACCCGCGTTCTCGAGGAACGGGAGGACGACATTGCATTTTTCCAGCAGCGCATAGACGATACCGTTATTGAGCGCCTGCGTGGCGTGGTTGATCAGAATTTCGAGCGCATGGATTACAGTGAGGCCGTGGATATCCTCAAGCGCAGTAAGCAATCATTTGAGTTTCCGGTGGAGTGGGGTGTCGATCTGGCCTCGGAGCACGAGCGCTACCTTGCGGAGACACATGTAGGTCGGCCAGTGGTGGTAATGAACTACCCTAAAGAGATCAAAGCCTTTTATATGCGCCTGAATGACGACGGCAAAACGGTTGCAGCGATGGATGTACTGGCACCTGGGATTGGCGAGATTATTGGCGGCAGCCAGCGCGAGGAAAGGTTGGATGTCCTCGACCAGCGTATGGACCCCCATCTGCGCGAGGAGCTCTGGTGGTATCGCGACCTGCGTCGCTATGGCACAGTGCCCCATGCCGGGTTTGGTTTGGGCTTCGAACGACTACTCAATTACGTTACCGGAATGGAAAATGTGCGCGACGCCATCCCTTTCCCCAGAACGCCTGGCCGCGCCGATTTCTAGCTCGCTCCATCCCCATGCGGACTTCTGATAAGTCCTAATTGGGGTAGTTGGCTGCATTTTGATCAAAAATTGTGAAATATTGCCTATTTTTTAATCGAAACTTCATCTTTTCTCAATCATACTGACGGCTCAAGTGTGTTTTGGGCCTGCAGAGGCCCGCCGAGGATGGCGATGAAACGAGCGCGTGTAGCCAGTAATAGAGAACCACTCAGCGAAATGCTGATAATTGATACCTTTACTAAACTGATTTTTGGCGGTGAGGTAGCGTTTAGTGACCGTGAGCTTTCGATAGTGCAGGCTCTGCGTCTGGTCGACGCGAATCTCGTGCAGGACAGTCATCTAGAGATGGGAGCCTACCTGCGTGCCCTGGCTGTTTCGGAGATGATTTCGCTGGTAAGCCAGGTTAAAGATTGTCTCGCTAATGGTTTGTCAGTAGCGATTGTGGATAGCCTGCGCCAGTCCTCAGGCGTCTCACTGCGAACGCATTAGCTATTGTCCTTACCCATTGCCGCGCCCGCGGTAGTTTGGTCGCTTTCTTTCTGCGCCTTTAGGCCACAACCGGGTCGCAATGCGAACAATACCTGAAAATTCTGTTCTTCATTCACGTTGGTAAAGGCAAGCTCAACAGTCTGTTCCAGCTGAAAGCAACGTGTGGTGCTAGTCAGACTCGCTGTCCATTTGTCGTAGCTGAATTTTTCCGGATCTTTGCGAAGATCGACAAAGCCCTCGAGCCCACTGTCGTCGAGCTTGACGTTAAACCCGCTGCTATTGACATGAACAATTTTACCGCGAAAAATCCGGTTTGCCTCCTGCGCCTGCTGAACAAGGAAGATGCTGGCCAGCCAGCGCTCTGCTCTACCGGTCGCTGACCTGCCCGCGGCTATGTGCTCGGAGAGGTTTGACAAGGCCTCTGCGGTGACCAGGGTCGCTGGCTCACCATGCAGAATGGACTTAATTTGTAGGTGGACCAAAAAGTCCAAATAGCGACGCAGTGGCGAGGTACAGTTGGTGTAAGCGTCCAGTGCCATACCCATATGAACTGAGCTGCTATTACTCAGTTCAGCACGAGTCAAAAGGCGGTTGACCATGGCGCGCAATGGCAGTGAGTGCCCGGACGAAGACAGGTGCTTCATTACATCGCGGTAGCCTACTCTTGTACATAGATCAGTGTCCCCCAATTCGGGAGCATGCATCGTCAGGAACTTGCGTGCCTCCTCAAGCCGGTCGCGACGAAAGCCAGGGTGGCTGACAAAAGGGCCGCTGGCGCCATGCTCAGTGAGGAATTTGGCCGCGCTGCGGTTGGTGGCGACCATGCACTCCTCCACCAACTTCTGCGATAGCAATTTTTCGTAGGGTTCCACTGCTTCAATCCGCTTTTGGTCGTTGAGCTGCCAGCGAAATTCCCGACGATCCTCCATAACCAGTTCGTTCTTCTCACGCTGGGCGCGCAGGGCGCGATACACCTGATAAAGGGCTTCCAGAGGGGTTGAGTGACTCATCAGGTCGTCGGCATTACCGCTGAGATATCGATCTACTGCGTAGTAGGACAGCTTGGCGCGGGACTTGATGGTGGCCTCAATAAACTCAAAGTTACCCACCTCGCCATCGTCACTAACCGAAATTTTGCACACCAGCGAAGGGCGTTCCAGCCCCTCAGAGAGAGCGCAGGTATCCTGGGAGAGAATCTCGGGGAGCATTGGCAACACGTCGCCATGGAAATAGACTGAGGTGCCTCTGACAGCTACTTCCTCTCGTAGGGGAGAGTCTGCAGTAATGTAGGCAGTGGGGTCAGCAATGGCGACATAGAGTGTCCAGCCATCGCTGCTGATTTCGGCGTATAGAGCGTCGTCAATATCCTGGGTTTTAGCCGCGTCAATGGTAACAAATTCCAGACCCGTAAGATCCCGGCGGCGATCCGTCTCCAGAGGTTTGAACTCTTTGATCCGCGTCTCCAATTGCTCTTGGCTAGCGGTTGGCCATGCGGCGGGACACCGATGTAGCGCCATGCAGTACAGATTTTCGATGCCCGGTGTTCTGTCGTCACCGATTATATCCAGTACTTTTGCCTGGGGCTTGCCGTCTTTGATGGGATGACGGAGTACCCCGCAGCGAAGATAGTCGCCTTCTTTTACGCCGTTGCGCGCGTGTGGGGGAATGAACAGCCAGCGCTTTAGTTGCGGCAAATCTGGTTGCACAAACATTGCTTTGCCCTTGCGCACACAACGGCCAGTAAAGTCTTCCAGCGGGCTGCTTACTAGCCGTTCTATATCGGCAACGGTCTTGTTATCTTTGGCGGGGTGGATACAGATTCGGACACGATCATGAGGGAATACCTTGAGCATTTCATCGGGCGGAATAAAAATCTCACGCCCGTCGTCCAGAACCGCAAAGCCATAGCGTGCCTGAGTGCCTTTGACTACGGCCTCAGCCCACTCTTTGTCGGCCTCCATCTTTGTTTTGAGACCCTTAAGCTGGGAGAGGGAGTCGTGGTTGAGCATGGGAGGAAAGCAACTTATTTTCAGTAAGACAGCCACCTATCGTACTGCAAAACCAACCTGCTGTCAGCGATGCATCGCTGAACACAGGCAATGCGGCAATTATCTGAACAGGATGATTGACAGCTGCTGTCCCGCGGTTTAATAATCACATGACGCCGTTACATGAGTGACGGCAACGCAATCCCCGGGACGCGCCTTTGAAGAGCTTCCGGACGCAGGGCAGTCGCGACAGCCTCTACCGAACAGCGTCCTCGTACAGTAAGCGCATTAGCGCTGCCATTGAGCCACCAGTGCTCGGGTCCGGCTCACCCCTCTCGACTGACCACCCAAAGTTTGTAATACCTCCCCAGCAACCAACGCGTTGGCGGGACAAGCCAGCCCCATGCTTAGTGCTATTTAGACCTTTTGCTTATGAATCATTAACGAGGACTCCTTCATGGAATCAGGCCCAGCAGCCCTGCGAGTAGAGAAAACAACCCTAAAGTCCGTTATCAGGAAAACGTATGTCATAGATACCAACGTGTTGCTACACGACCCAACAGCCGTGGCAGCTTTTAAGGAGCATCATGTGGTTATCCCCATGACCGTGCTTGAGGAACTCGATCAGATCAAGGACAGGCGTGATAAAACCGTCAGTAGCGAGGCGCGTATTGCGATTGGCATCATCGACAAGGTCGTGGACTCGGCCAGTCCACAGGCAATTCAGGAGGGCGTAGAAGTACCTGGTAGCAGTCTGGAAGGGATGCCCTGTGGCACCCTGGCCATTTATCCGGATCAGTTGCTCAACGACGACTCTAAAATCCCGTTCCTGGATGTGACCCAGGATCAGGCCAATGACAACCGCATCATAAATGTAGCGCTGCGCCTGCAGGCGGAGAACCCTGATGAGTTTGTCTGTCTGGTAACCAAGGATATTAATATGCGGATCAAGGCCAAAGGCTCGGGCTTGCTGCATGTTGAGGACTATCGTCGCGATCGGGTGTTGGATGACATCGATTTATTGTCGCGCGGTTATGAACACATTGAGGGCGACTTCTGGTCTACTATTTCCGAGGTCGATACGCTGCGGGAGGGGGATTGTACGCTTCACCGTATACCCAGGAAATCGCTACCAGGCGCCTACCCCAATATGTTTGTCCACGATGACCAGGACTTCATTGCTTTCGTGAAGCGGGTCGACAAAGAATTTGTCTACTTGCGCTGTGACAGTCGCGATAATCTGATGCACAGGCGGTTTTGGGGGCTGGTGCCGCGTAACTTGGAACAGGCCATGTCCATGGCTCTACTCGACGATGACAATGTCGATATGACGGTGATGACTGGACCTGCGGGTTCTGGCAAAACCTTGCTGGCGCTGTCTTATGGCCTGCACGCCATTTTGGAGCAAAAAAAGTACAGTAAGTTGATTGTCGCCCGCTCTACGCCGCCGATAGCCGAGGATATTGGGTTTCTACCGGGGACTGAAGAGGAGAAGATGGCGCCCTGGCTGGCGGCTTTCGATGACAATCTGGAAATTCTCCACGGCACGGATGAGTCCTGTAACGGCAGTATCGATTACGTCAAGGAGCGGGCCAACATCCAGTTCAAATCGCTCAACTTTATGCGCGGCCGATCCTTTAACAACGCTTATATAATCATTGATGAAAGCCAGGGGTTGACCCAGTTCCAGCTCAAATCGATTATCAGTCGGGTAGGAGCTGACTCAAAAATTGTCGTTTTGGGTAATCTTGCCCAAATCGACAATAAATATATCTCACCTTTGACATCGGGTTTGACCTATCTGGTGGAGAAAAGTAAGTCCTATCCACATGCCGGGATTATGCATGTTAACGGTATTGTCCGGTCCCGCCTGGCGGCCTTTGCCGAAGAGAACCTTTAGGGAGCCTGGCTTATTGCTGGTCTGGCCTGCTGGAAGGGTTCAGTAAAGGGGGAGGTCAAGTTTTCCACCGAATCATCTGCGTCGTGCGGGTCCATAGCTTTGCGTATTCGACGCAGATCGCGCTCCAGAGCGATTTCAAATCGCATCTCAAACCCCCACGCGCCTTCTCTGTCTTCTTCGAGATCAGGGCGGCGGAAGTTGTAGGTAGGTTCCAGTTCCATAAACAGGAAATCACGATAGACCCGCTTTCGCCAGGTAAGGCCCACCCGGTAATTTTTTACGTAGCTGTCGGGTCGGGTAACTCTGCGAACGGTGCCGAAATAATTGATAGCGTAGGGCTTTTTAGCATCCGGGTTATAGCGTTGGCGCAAAGAAAGTCGAGTTCGCCACTCCACGCCGTCAGTATGCTGGCCCCAGATGGCGCGGTTGCTAAATCGCCACACGCTGTCTTCGTCGCGCACGCGGTTCAGGTCAAGTTGTGAAATGGAAAAGAAGCCCTCGTCGTCCTCGTACTGCAGTCGTTCCAGGAAGCGGTAGCTATGGCGATCATTGATGGACGCTTCATTTCGGTACTTGACGCCCGGTCGCAGGTTGCCGGAGGCAAATCCCATGGTCAGGTCGACTCGCGATCTTGCCTTTTCCTCGCCTACTTGATACTGCAACGCCACCCGGTTTTCCAATTCGCGATCTTCTTCGTCGATCACATCGGAGTCGTCACCGCTGAATACCAAATTCAGGCGCCGCGAAATTCGTGGCATCTGCAATTTGCCGCGCAAACGCACACTTAAGTCATGACCTTCATCAGATTCCCAGTCGTCAGTGATCTCAAGGCGGAGCAAAGACTCTGCCTTTTCCAGATCATTATCGGCATCCCCAAAATACTCATCCATCCACTCCGTGAGAGCCTGTGTTTGATCAGTTACGTAGGCGTGGCTATCGTCTACCCAATTGATATCCTCTTCCGCGCGTTTTACCTGCATTTCCTTGAGGATTTCTTTCTCATCGGGAGCGAGGGGCTGCCAACCGCCAATCTGATCTTCGGGGGTTTCGGGTTTAGCTTCGACACTTCCGGCGACAGCAGTACGCGCCTCTGAGTCGGCCTGGGCCCAGGCTGTGTCAGATACTAATAAAATTATCAGTAGCCAAATCTTCACATTCAAGAACAACGTACTTTTGCCTTTAAGGCGATACACTACCGCTCATGGACAGACTTTTCATCTTTTTCCAACACTTCGTACCCCAACATCTGCTCTCTCGCGCAACTGGCGTTTTAGCGGATTTGTGCTACCCCATTTGGCTCAAAAACTGGGTTATAAAGCAATTCATAGCACAATATAAGGTCAATATGGACGAGGCGCAGGAGCCGAACCCGGAAGCGTATGCCAATTTCAACGCGTTTTTCACCCGCTCCCTAGCGGAGGGTTCAAGGCCCATCGCACACGATACAGTGGTTTGCCCGGCGGATGGCGCTATCAGTCAGTTGGGGGCTATTGAGCAGGGCAGGATATTCCAGGCGAAAGGGCAGTGGTATACTGCGCAGGAGTTGTTGGGCGGTGATGTTGCCAGGGCGGCCCTTTTTGATGAAGGGGAATTTGCGACTATTTATCTTTCTCCCAAAGACTACCATCGGGTACATATGCCATTAGCGGGGAAACTCACTGCAACCACTTACATTCCCGGGAAGTTGTTTTCGGTGAACGGTGTTACTGCAGAAAATGTTGAGCGCCTCTTTGCCCGCAATGAACGACTGGTCTGCTATTTCGACACCGATCTTGGGCCAATGGCACTGATATTGGTGGGAGCCATGGTAGTAGCCGGTATCGAGACAGTCTGGTCAGGTCAAGTGGCGCCGCCAACTTCGACGCCTTCAACTCTTGATTTTGCCAATCTGCCCGATGAAGTTAATTTGGGCAAGGGTGACGAAATGGGACGATTTAAGCTGGGCTCAACAGCAATACTGTTGTTTACGAAAGGCGTAATAGATTGGGACGATCGGTATGTTGCGGGTACCGCAACGCGTTTGGGAGAGGGTCTGGCTGCTGCTAGATCTTGAATGGGTGATCGCTTGGGTGCCGCTGAATCGCTAGCGCTTATTCGATACAGCCCAAGCGCGACTCTACTGTTCACAATCGAATTATCCCTGACGATCCAGTTACTCACTCCGTTCCTGGATTAGTCCTCGTCCAGGCTTGCTATTATTCTTCTGTAGCTATCCAGCCTTTCAAGAGAAATTCCGCCTGTATCGGCAGCGGTAAGAATCGCGCAATTCGGTTCCTGCTGATGCTGACAGTCGCGAAATTTGCAGGTGCCCAGGTAGTCCCGAAATTCGATAAAGCCTTGTTCAACTTGTTCCTTGGTCATGTGCCACAGCCCGAATTCCCGGATCCCCGGAGAATCGATCAGGGTGCCACCGGTGGGTAGATGAAATAGCTGGGCAGTGGTGGTGGTATGAATGCCCTTGAGAGTGCTTTCGGAAAGTGCGCCTACACGCAAATCTGCATCGGGTAGCAGGGTGTTGACTAAGGATGACTTGCCTACGCCTGACTGGCCTACAAAGACACTAGTGCGACCCTTCAATGCCTGGTGCAGCTCCATCATTCCTCCGGATTTAATGGAGGTTCGAATGATCCGATAACCCAGGCCAGGGTAGCTATCCAGCAAGAGGCCCATAAGTTGCTGCAGTGCTGAATCGTCGGCCAGTAGATCAGTTTTGTTGAGAACGATAATCGGTTCGATGTCTACGCTTTCCGCAGCCACGAGGTAACGATCGATCAGATTGGCGTGCGGTTCCGGGTAGGGCGCGATAACAACAAAAATCTGGTCAATGTTGGCTGCTATTGGTTTTAGCTTGCCGTAGGGGTCGGGGCGTCGCAATTCGCTTTGTCGCTCTAGCTGTGCCACGACAACGCCGGTGGGCTCGCCCGGGCACCAGATTACCTTGTCACCGGTAACCAGGCCTTCCAGGTTGGCTCGCATGTGGCACCGGTGGCTCTTGCCAGGCGCTGATTCAACTTCTACCTGGGTGCCAAAGTGCGCGGTGATCAATCCTTCGCGCTCAGCCCCCAGATTACCAGCGGCCAGTGCTTCTACTGCACGCCCATCCTTGTCAGCTGCCCGTTTGGTGCGCTCTTCCTGTATTTTGTTGACGCGCCAAGCCTGTCGCCTGGTAAGTTTTCTTTTACTCATTTCGTTATTATTGATGCAGGTGCTTGGTCTGTCGAGGCAATTTGCTACACTCTTAGCCTAAATACTGTGAAAGGGAGGCAGCCCGAATGCAAAATGCCAGCAATCTGGTTTGGGTAGACCTTGAAATGACCGGCCTGGTGCCGGATCGTGATGTCGTCATCGAGATGGCAACTATTGTGACGGACAGTGACCTCAACACTCTCGCCGAGGGGCCGGTGATAGCGATTCATCAGGTAGATTCTATTCTGGACAATATGGATGAGTGGAATACCACGCATCATAATGGCTCTGGTTTGGTAGAGAGAGTCAAATCCAGTACCTATGATGAATCGACTGCGGCGCGCGAAACAATCGCTTTTCTGGATGAGTGGGTGCCACGCGATACGTCACCGATGTGCGGCAATACGATTGGTCAGGACCGGCGTTTCATGGCAAAACACTTGCCGGATCTGGAAGTCTGGTTTCACTATCGGAATCTGGACGTCAGCACCCTGAAAATCTTGATGCAGCGCTGGCGTCCCGATCTCGAGGCGGGGTTTAGCAAATCAGCGACCCATCAGGCGCTGGACGATATCAGGGAGTCAATTGAAGAGCTGCGCTATTACCGTCAACACTTCCTGAGATTGGAATAAGAATAAATAGTGCGGAGACTTGCGTTTGCCGTATTGCCGATTGTTCTTTCGATGTAAACTAGCGCTATCGGTTGGGGGTGAGTCCGATCCCAGTTATCGGGGTCTTGTGCTCAATTGAGGCAACTTTCGATGACGCTTAGGGAAAAGTGACATGACTGCAGCAGATAGCGACGCGAAGAAGCAAGCTAAACCTTCGGGATCGTTTATGCGGGAGTTGCGTCGCCGCAAGGTGGTAAGAACATTAATCGTGTATATCGTTTTGTGTTGGGGAGCGTTGCAGGTTGGGGATATTCTGTTCCCCGCTATGGGCTTTGATTCCGACGAAGCCTCCCGTAATTTTCTTTATCTGGCGGTTTTGGGTTTTCCGGTTAGCTTCGCACTAGCCTGGTTTTTTCAGATCACGCCCAGCGGTATCGTACTGACCAGTTCCTTTGTTGAGCGCCGCATACTTGCCAACATTCCGCCGATAAACGAGCGGCGCCGTGACGGGGTGAGCAACTATTTTCGTAAGGGTGAGCTGCCCAAAGAGTTCAATTGGAGCCTGGTGGCAGAAACAGGCCCTTTGTCCGGACTCAGCTTCGGGGTCGATGAGGCGATAGTTCTCGGTCGTTCTCTGGATTCGGATATTGCCGTGGTCAGCCCACACGTGTCGCGTCAACATGCACGGCTGGAAGTTTCTGAAGACCAGCTATTTGTTGAAGATTTGGGGTCTTCGAATGGTACCGTAGTCAATGGCAGAGCCATTGATGGGCGACAGTCATTGCACAACGAAGACGAACTCAGGTTTCACGACATTATCTTTAGAGTGTCCGAGAGTTTCTCGCGTCCTCGCAGTACAAGTGATGCCACGAATCAGACTACGTTTATTCAGGCAGTAGATCTGGAAAAAGACCTGCAGAAACACCGTTCGAAGTAACCAGCGAGTCGGTTCCCAGTGCGGGCCTAAAATATCCACCAGATGGCTGCGGCCAACATGGCACCGGCCAGCAATAGTATTTTACCGTTGTGATTCACTGGCTCGGCAGTGGCGCCAACGATCGGTATTTCCTGTGTGGTTTGTAGATCCGGACGGTCTTCCCTGTTGTCTTTCGCGGTTATCGGCATTGCGGGCTCACCGATGACCACCACGGTTACATTGTCTCGCCCACCCGCCTCCAACGCCGCGTTTAGCAGGATGTCGACTTGGGCCCGCGTGGTGTGTGTTTTTTTCATGTGACCGGCCATGGCCACGGTACTGACCTCGTCTGAAAGTCCATCACTGCACAGTATGATTTGTTGTCCGGCGGCCAGCTTTCCGGTGACCTTTCCCGGGTCCAGGTCGACGCTTCGGGAAACACCCAGTGACTGGGTTAGCACATGTCGATCGGGGTGATTGGCGGCCTCCTCGCGAGTCAGAATGCCGGTGGCCAGCAGTTCGCTCACAGGATTGTGATCTCTGGTGAGTTGTCGCACAGCGCCGTCGTAGAGGTAGGCCCGACTGTCCCCCACCCAGGCAATTTCGTAGTCTTCACCGTTCAGCAAGAGTGCAACCACGGTTGAACCCATGTTGCTGCCGTGATCTTTATTATCTATTTCATCCAGAACCGCGTGATGTGCCTTTTTAATGGCACTAATCAGGTCGGCCCCAGCTGCCACACTGTCGCGAATAGTGTCTCTGGCGATGGCCGAAGCAACCTCTCCATGGGCGTGGCCACCCACCCCGTCGGCTACCAACCATAGTCCAAGTCCAGGGTTGGCTTCGAAGCAGTCTTCATTGTGATTTCGCACCAGTCCCTTGTGGGTACTGGCATCGTATTGTGTCATTCCGGTTGTCATTAGTATTGTATTTATAACTTACGTGAGACTAAGGTACGTCAACTGCGCCCGCGTTACCATGCTGATCTAGGGCCCAATTCACATGTTCGGTAACTAAAAGTGAGGGGAAGCTCTGCCTGGCCCGCAGGGCGGCAATGATTTCTTCAGACGTGGGTGCATTGCCCAGCGCCACAGCCAGATTTCGAAGCCATCTCTCGAAGCCTATCCTGCGGATAGCGGAGCCTTCGGTTTTACGAAACCATGTGGCCTCGTCCCACAGGAAAAGCTCGACCAGGCTCGCGTCTGCCAAGCCGTGCCGGGGAGCGAAGTCAGTCTCGGTAGAGGGGCTGGCAAACTTGTTCCATGGGCAGACCAGCTGACAATCATCACAGCCAAATATGCGATTACCCATCAACGGACGCAGTTCGAGGTCAATGCTGCCCTTATGCTCTATGGTGAGATATGAGATGCAGCGACGTGCGTCCAGACTGAATGGACCGGTAAACGCCTGGGTGGGACATATATCCAGGCAGGCGGTGCAGCTGCCACAGTGCTTGGAGGTCTGTGCCGGGCTTACGGGTAGTGGCAGGTCGGTATAAATCTCACCGAGGAAAAACCAGGAGCCTGCAGACTCGTTGATCAACATTGTATTTTTTGCAATCCACCCCAGGCCCGCTTGCTCAGCGATAGCACGCTCCAGTACCGGTGCGCTGTCGACGAAGGCGCGGTAGTTGCCGTCGGCTTCAGCCGCTATCTTAGCCGCCAATCTGGCCAGACGCTTACGCACAAGCTTGTGATAATCCCTGCCCAAAGTGTAGCGAGAGATGTACGCTTTGTCGGGGGATTCAAGAATTTCCAAAGGTTGCGTACCCTGGGCGAGATAATCCATGCGCAGCGACAATACCCTGCAGGTCCCTGGTATCAATTCCTCAGGGCGAGACCGCTTGATGCCGTGTTTGGTCATGTAGTCCATGGTGCCGTGGTAGCCGGCGTCTAGCCATTTCTGCAGGTAGGCTTCATTGTCGCCCAGGTCCACAGAAGTGATTCCCATCTGCTGAAAACCGAGTTCTTTTGACCAGTCGCGAATGCGACCGGTCAGTGCCTGTAACGTTTGTTCTGAGAACTGAGCTGTCATTGAGCTGCGCCAGATGTAAAGTAAGGCGTATAATTCTGTCACAAAATAGCGACTAACGTTGGCAAGGCGGCTACATACCTATGGTTTTATTCGGCATGGACTACTCTGGTCTGGAGCGTTTATACACAGCCCAACAGATTCAGGCACTGGACTCAGCGGCGATTCAAGGTCAGGGAATTCCGGGGATTACACTGATGAGCCGGGCGGCTCAAGCCAGCTTTGATTGCTTGCTAAGCCTATGGCCCGAAACGAATTCGGTGCAGGTTCTCTGTGGCACTGGCAACAACGGTGGCGATGGTTATTTAGTGGCGGATATTGCCCATAAGCGCGGTATTGATGTCACCCTGTGGCAATTGGGAGACAACGTCAAAATTAGTGGTGACGCTGCACTCGCGCTGCAGCAGGCCGTCGGCAACGGTGTTGAAATTCGGACATTTCATGCCGGATGTCTGGCTAATTCCGGAGTGGTTGTGGATGCGATGCTCGGTACTGGCCTTTCCGGAGATTTACGCGAGCCGTTTGCGGGTGCGGTTAATGAGATTAATTCACTCGATGTGCCGGTGCTGGCTATTGATATCCCGTCGGGGCTATGCAGCGATAGCGGTAGAATTCTCGGCGGTGCGGTGAAGGCCGATGCTACCGTAACGTTCATGGGGTTAAAGCGTGGCATGGTGACGGCGGCCGGCCAGGATCATGTTGGCGAGCTGCAGTTCTCCAGCCTGGGTGTTCCTCCTGGTGTCTACGAGGCAGTTGCTACAGCAGACTATTTGCTTGATCTAGCCAGCTTGTTGGAACAGTTGCCAGTGCGCCCAGCGCTATCCCATAAAGGTTCCTATGGCAGAGTATTGATTATTGGAGGTGGCGAGGGCATGAGTGGAGCAGCTGCGCTGGCTGGCGAAGCCGCACTGCGTTGCGGTGCAGGGCTGGTAGCGGTCGCCACGCGTGTTGAGCATGTATCTGCACTGGTTGCACGGACCCCTGAGCTAATGGTCAGTGGCGTGCGCTCAGGGCTTGAGCTGCAACCGATGGTAGATTCGGCCACTGTGCTGGTTATCGGGCCAGGACTGGGGACGACAGCCTGGTCTGAGCAAATGCTACAGGTCGCAGTAGCGAGCGGTAAACCGATGGTCATAGATGCCGACGCCTTGAATCTGTTGGCTGGTGACCGGGGCTCGTTTGAAGTTCCGCAGCAGGGCTGGGTGTTGACACCGCATCCCGGAGAAGCTGCCCGGTTACTCAATATCAGTAGCGGGGAGGTCCAGATGGATCGATTTAGCGCTGTTCGCGCATTGCAGCGTCGCTATGGTGGGGTTGTCGTGCTCAAGGGTAACGGGAGTCTGGTGGCGAGCAGCGAACGCGTGGGAGTCAGCGATTATGGAAATCCAGGAATGGCCAGCGGCGGCATGGGAGATGTTCTTAGCGGCGTACTTGGCGCGTTGTTGGCCCAGGGACTGGCGCCAGCAGATGCAGCGAGCCTGGGAGTCTGTCTGCACGGTGCTGCTGCCGATATTGCAGCCGAAGAGGGTATGCGGGGATTAATAGCCTCCGACCTGCTACCGCCTCTGCGGTCTTTGCTGGGCTGAATGGTGGAAGTGACTCATACAGTTCCGGATGAAGGGGCCATGGTTGCGCTGGGCGATAAACTGGCCTTCGTGCTGAGAGGGGGCCTGACGGTCTACCTCAATGGTGATTTGGGCATGGGGAAAACTACTCTGGCGCGTGGCATAGTGCAGGCGCTGGGGCATGAGGGAGCGGTCAAGAGTCCGACCTACACGTTGGTAGAGCCCTATGAATTTGAGGGTCTCACGGTCTACCATTTCGATCTCTATCGGCTTGGGTCTGCCGAAGAGCTGGAGTTTATGGGGATTCGTGATTATTTCGGGCCACATTCACTGGCGCTGGTGGAGTGGCCGGAACGGGGCCAGGGAATTTTGCCCCCGGGTGATTTAGTGATTACCATGGAGCGAGAGGGTCTCGGCCGCAGTGTCACGATTACTGGAGCCACGTCGGCAGGTGTCGGTGTGTTGAGCGATCTCGGGGGAGATGGCTAAAATCCAAACCAACAATAACGACGACGTCCCTGTGCACACACTCTGTGCCGGGCGGGAGTGACATGAACAGGCTGTTCCGGATTCTGGTGGTTCTGGGTTACTTACTGGCACCCGTGGTGTGGGCGGCTCAAGTGCACGATGTGCGTTTGTGGCGCGCGCCTGACCACACGCGTGTTGTTTTCGACCTCGACGGCCCGGCGGCGCATAAATTACTTGTGCTCGAAAATCCTGGACGTATTGTTGTCGATCTCTCCGATACTCAACTGACCGCCAGCCTTGAGGGGTTGAACTTCGCCGATACGCCGATTAGCAGGATTCGCACAGGTGTGCGTGATGGTGACGATCTGCGCGTTGTTTTCGAGATATCGACTCAGGTTAACCCCCGCAGTTTTGTCCTCAGGTCCAATGAGCAGGCCGGCGATCGCCTCGTACTGGACCTCTACGATCAGATCGGAAAGGCCACAGCGTCGGTCAAGAAAAGCGTTGCTCAACCCTCAGCTAAACGCGACATTATTATCGCTATTGATGCCGGACATGGAGGTGAAGACCCGGGTGCTCTGGGACCCGGCCGCCTGCGTGAAAAAGATGTGGTGCTGAGTATTGCCAAAGAACTGCACAGGTTGTTCGACAACGACTCGGGGTTTCGACCAACCCTGATTCGCAGTGGCGACTATTACATTAGTCTGCGCGGCAGGCGCGAGCTGGCTCGCAAGCGCCAGGCAGACCTATTTGTGTCCGTGCATGCAGATGCGTTCAAGCGCAAGGAGGCTCACGGGGCCTCGGTCTATGCGCTATCGACCCGAGGGGCAACGAGTACCGCGGCCAGTTATTTGGCTCAGCGTGAAAATGCTGCCGATCTGGTCGGCGGGGTGCGCTTGTCGGACAAGGATGATTTGCTGGCGGGGGTGTTAGCCGACCTGTCTATGACCTCGACACTTGATACCAGTTTGCAACTGGGTGCCAGCGTTCTGCGTAAAATGGATACGATTGCGCACCTCCATAAAAAGCAGGTGGAGCAGGCCGGATTTGCGGTGCTTAAGTCCCCCGACATTCCATCCATATTAGTTGAAACAGGATTTATTTCTAACCCTGCTGAGGCCAGTAGGTTGGGCACTCTTAGCTACCAGCAGAAAATGGCACGAATGATTCACGCGGGGGTGAAAGATTATTTTCTCGATCATCCGCCCGCGGGTACGCTATTAGCATGGCAAAAGCAGCAGGGCAGTCGACAATATACGATTGCCAGCGGTGATACACTGTCGGACATCGCTCAAAGATTTAATATCTCGGTGAATGATCTTAAAGATCACAATGGTCTCAACGATACCCGTATTCTGGTGGGCCAAAAGCTAACCATTCCAACAACCTGATACTTCGGATCAAGAATGCCTCGCATACAACGCCTGTCGACCAGGCTGGCCAACCAAATTGCCGCCGGTGAAGTTGTCGAACGCCCGGCTTCGGTGGTTAAAGAGGTTCTGGAAAATAGTCTGGATGCCCTTGCTACTCGCATAGAAATCGATATTGAAGCGGGTGGCACCAAGCTCATCAAAATTCGCGATAACGGGGTGGGAATTGACCCTGAAGATTTGCCGCTGGCTATGTCGCGGCACGCGACCAGCAAGATTGCTTCTTTGGAAGATCTGGAACGGGTGCTTAGCCTTGGTTTCCGTGGCGAGGCTCTGGCGAGCATCGGTTCGGTGTCCCGGTTGGCGCTCACCAGCAATAACAGTGATGCCGGCAGCGAGGGGAGGGTGGCAATCTGCGAAGGTCGCGAGATGGAAGTGCAATCCAGGCCTGCCCCTCATCCTCGTGGTACCAGTGTCGAAGTGCGGGACCTGTTTTTCAACACCCCTGCCCGGCGCAAATTTCTGCGTACCGAGAAAACCGAATTCAAGCATCTTGAGGAAGTGGTCAAACGTCTGGCTCTGTCGCGATTTGATGTTGGCTTCAGTCTGCGGCATAACGGAAAGGTGATTCACAACCTGAACGCAGGGTCCAGCGAGAGCGAAAAGCGGCGTCGGGTGGCGACAGTTTGCGGTCCTGCATTTATGGAGCAGGCGATTTATTTAGAGACCGACTTGCCGGAGTTCAAACTTTGGGGATGGGTCGGTTTGCCCACTTTTTCGAGAAGTCAGGCCGACCTGCAATACTTTTTTGTCAATGGCCGAGTGATTAGGGATCGACTGGTGGTCCATGCTGTTAAGCAGGCATACCGCGACGTGCTTTATCACGGCCGCTATCCAGCATTCGTGCTGTATCTGGAACTGGATCCCGCGCTGGTCGATGTCAATGTTCACCCTGGTAAGCACGAGGTCCGCTTTCGCGATGGACGAACTGTGCACAACTTTATCTTCAGCAGTCTGCACCGCGCTTTGGCGGATGTGCGTCCGGCTGACCAGGTTTCGGAGCACGTTGTGGCGGCTGAAGAGGGGGGCACCATCAATACACTCACCGGTGAGATTTCCAGTCAGGGCGGGTTGGGCTGGGGCGCGTCTGCAGGTTCTGGTAGCTCGGCTACCTATCGGCCCGGGGCAGGGATCCCAGCAGGTGCAGCAAGGGAGCAGGTTCGCAGTTACGGGCAATTACATCCGCCTGCGCAGCAACCGGGTATGCCAGAACAGTCGGCGGAGGAGCACGTTCCTCCCCTGGGTTATGCGCTGGCCCAGTTGATGGGTATTTATATCCTGGCAGAGAATGCCATCGGCCTGATTTTGGTGGATATGCATGCAGCTCACGAGCGTATTACCTATGAGCGGCTCAAGCTGGCGCGTGATAGTGAAGGCATTAGAAGCCAGCCGCTGCTGGTGCCGCAGGCGGTCGCGGTGAGTCAGCGCGAGGTTGAGGTGGCTGCGGATCACGCCGCGCTGTTTGAGCGTCTGGGTATGGCGGTGGACGTTGGTGGTGAAGAGAGTCTGCTCATTCGGCAGATTCCGGTGACTCTTCGAGATTCTGACGTGGAGCAATTGCTGCGGGATGTGTTGTCCGACCTTATCGAATACGGGAGCTCCGATCGAATTGAGGCGCATCTGGATGAGATATTGTCGACCATGGCCTGTCACGGGTCGGTGCGTGCCAACCGGCGATTGACGTTGCCTGAAATGAATGCGTTGCTGCGGGATATGGAAGAAACGGAGCGCTCCGGCCAGTGTAACCACGGTAGACCTACCTGGACCCAGCTCAGCCTGGAAGAACTCGATAAGCTTTTTCTGCGCGGACGCTAGTATGCCCAAACCACGGATGCTTTGCCTGATGGGGCCTACCGCGTCCGGCAAAACCGATCTGGCTATTGCGCTGGCGCAGGGTCTGAACTGTGAGTTGATCAGCGTGGACTCCGCGTTGGTCTACCGGGGCCTGGATGTCGGCAGCGCCAAGCCTGCCTACCCGCACCATCTTGTCGGTATACGCGATCCAGTTGAGGTCTATTCGGCTGCCGATTTTTCGGTGGATGCCAATATGCTGGCTGATGAGATTTGCAGTCGTGGCAAGACACCTCTGCTGGTGGGTGGCACGATGCTCTATTTCAAAGCTTTCTTGCAGGGCTTGTCTGACATGCCGGCTGCTGACCCAGAAATTCGGGCTCAGATAGAGGCTGAAGCACTATTGCGGGGTTGGCCCGACCTACATGCAGAGCTGACCCGGGTTGACCCTGAAACTGCGGCGCGCATCCACCCGAATCATTCACAGCGGTTGGCGCGCGCACTTGAAGTATTTCGCGCCAGCGGTGTCCCTATCAGCCAGTGGCAGCAAGTTCAGCCTGAGGATGTGCCGACGGATCGATACGATGTCGTGCAACTCGCAATATGCCCTCGTGACAGGGCCGTGTTACACCGGCGGATTGCGCTGCGCTTCCAGCAGATGATGTCAGCGGACTTCCTTGAGGAGGTGCGAGGCTTGTATGCGCAAAAGAGTCTTCATGCCGATCTGCCGGCCATACGTGCGGTGGGTTACCGCCAGCTTTGGCAGCACCTGGACGGCGAAATTTCGCTAGAGGTAGCGGTTGAAAGGGCTACAGCTGCCACCCGGCAGCTGGCCAAGAGGCAGCTAACGTGGCTGCGTAAATGGCCGAACCTGGAATGGATTTACACTGATGAGTTCGGGAACGTAGCCCAATCCACGCTGTCAAAGCCGTCGGGGAAGAAAACTTTCGATGATCCATGTGATCTGATCTTGAACTATCTGACGTAAGTCCCCATATACTTTACTGTTGCTGCTCTATAATGAACTCAGCGGTAGCGAGGACACATCGTTTGTCCTTCGTGGCATATAGCCGCATCTGGTGCATGATAATACGCCAGTTTTATTTTTCGGCTCCATTTGAGCCTAGTAGGAGATAGCCATGTCAAAGGGGCACACGCTACAAGACCCTTACCTGAACATACTGCGTAAGGAACGGGTTCCCGTTTCTATTTATTTGGTTAACGGTATCAAGCTGCAGGGGCAAATAGAGTCCTTCGATCAATTTGTGGTGTTACTTAAGAACACCGTCAGCCAGATGGTCTACAAGCACGCTATATCGACTGTAGTGCCATCCCGGGTGGTACGCATACCAATGGAAAATCCCCCCGAAGAGGACGACGTTGACGACAGCTGAGTTCATTTGCCACAGCCTCGCTGTTGTCTGCGGTAGCAGTATCTTAGCCACACGCCGAGGTAACAATGTTCTTTGAGCGACCCGATTCCGGCGAGCGAGCTGTACTTGTCCACCTTAATCTCGCCAGCGAGGTTGAGCGTGAGGATCCGCGAGAATTTGAGGAACTTGTATTGTCTGCCGGTGGAGATCCTGTTGCCTATGTAATGGGTTCCCGGGATGCCCCACATCCGCGCGCGTTTGTGGGTAGCGGGAAGCTTGCTGAAATAGCTGCCGAGGTGCTTCTCCACGAGGCGGAGATTGTGATATTCAATCATGTTCTCAGTCCTAGCCAGGAACGTAACTTGGAGCAAGAGCTAGAGTGTCGCGTGGTTGACCGCACGGGTCTCATCCTAGACATCTTCGCCCAGCGCGCCCGTACCCATGAGGGTAAGCTACAGGTAGAACTGGCCCAACTTGAGCATATGAGCACTCGACTGGTGCGCGGTTGGACTCACCTGGAACGTCAAAAGGGCGGTATCGGTCTGCGCGGTGGGCCCGGTGAAACCCAACTGGAGACAGACCGTCGTTTGCTGCGTGTCCGCATTAAATCAATCATCGCCCGCCTGGAGAAAGTACACAAGCAAAGGGATCAGGGGCGCCGATCCCGGCGTCGAGCCGAGATACCGACCGTATCGCTGGTCGGTTATACTAACGCGGGCAAGTCCACTCTGTTTAACAAGCTTACTAACGCAGAGGTCTTTGTCGCCGATCAGTTGTTTGCGACCCTGGACCCGACGTTGCGAAAGCTGGAGCTGGAGCATGCCGGCCCGGTAGTATTGGCTGATACTGTTGGCTTTATCGCTCACCTCCCTCACAAGCTGGTAGAGGCATTTAAAGCCACGCTCGAAGAAACCCGTAATGCAGACTTGCTGATACACGTAATTGATGCTGCGACGGAAGAACGGAACGACAATATTTTGCAGGTAGAAGAGGTGCTTGCTGAAATTGGTGCCGATGAAATACCGCAGCTCAGGGTATACAACAAAATTGACTTGTTAGAGCAGGAGCCTCGTATTGATCGTGACGAGTCGGGCAGACCTGAAAGAGTTTGGCTTAGTGCCGTCACTGGTGAGGGCCGGGAGCTACTTCTGCAGGCTATTGCTGAGCTAGTTGGTCAGGATATGGTGTCAGAAGAGGTGACTCTTAAGCCTGATCAGGGTAAATTGCGGGCAGCGCTTTATCAGTTGGGTGCAGTGCAAACAGAGCAACACAGCGAGGACGGGTTGGCGCACCTGAATGTTCGCCTACCTCGTGCTGACTGGAATAGACTAATGTCGTTGGAGCACAGCTCCTCAGGCGTTAAAATTTGATAATCTTTTTCGACTTTTTACTAGGAGTAAATTATGGCCTGGAATGAACCGGGTGGCGGTGACAACAAACCCAAGGATCCTTGGGGTGGTGGTAACCAAGGGCCCCCCGATCTCGATGAGGCATTGAAAAAACTGCAGGAGAAGCTAGGTGGCTTATTCGGTGGCGGTCCTTCGTCTGGTGGTAGCCGTGGTATGTCCGCCTCTATGTTCGGCGTGCTGGCTATAGTCGTACTGATCGTTTGGGCGGGTATGGGACTCTACACCGTGGATGAACAGGAGCGGGGTGTCGTACTCAGGTTTGGTAAATTCTACGAAATCGTGCAACCCGGGTTGCAGTGGAACCCTCCACTCATTGACGAGGTCACGACGATCAATACCACTAAAATACGGGCTGCGAGTTTTCGTGAAGTAATGCTGACGCAGGATGAAAATATCGTCGAAGTGGCACTGTCTGTTCAGTATGTCATCAATGACCCGAGAGATTTTGTACTTAAAGTACGGGATCCCGAAATCTCGCTGCAACATGCATCTCAAAGCGCGCTGCGGCACGTTGTAGGTGGCACTTCTATGGATCTCGTGTTGACTCAAGGTCGTGCGCAGATTGGTTTCGAAGTTAAGGAGCGACTCCAGAGATATCTCGATAGTTATGAGACGGGTATTTTAGTGAGCACGGTTAACGTTGACGAATCTAAGCCGCCTACCCAGGTTCGGGCAGCCTTTGATGACGTGATCAAGGCCCGAGAAGACGAGGAAAGGGTGAAGAACGAGGCCCAGGCCTATGCCAACGGTATCGTGCCAGAAGCGCGTGGTGGCGCTCAGCGGCAGATTGAAGAAGCTAATGCTTACCGGGAAGAAGTTATCGCCTTCGCGGAAGGTGAAGCTGATCGTTTTAACAAGCTGCTAATTGAGTATGAAAAGGCTCCGAGTGTGACGCGCGAACGTTTGTATATCGATGCCGTGCAGCGTGTTTATTCGAACACCAATAAAGTGATGGTTGATGTCGAGGGCGGCAATAATGTGATGTATCTGCCGCTGGATAAAATGGCACCTGCCGCCGCAATGGGTGCGCAGCGTAATCTGAATGTCGACAGCAGCAACATTCGAGAACTGACCAATGCCGTGACTGAGCAAATCCGCCGTGACGCAGCCGTCAGCGGTAACCGAGGAGGAGGTCGATAATGTCTGGACGTAATGTAACACTGATACTGCTGGCGTTAGGGCTGCTGTTTTTAGGCAGTAACGCGCTGTACGTTATCAAAGAAACCGAGCGTGCCGTTTTGCTGCAGTTTGGTGAAGTCGTGAACCCCGATATTCAGCCGGGGATACATTGGAAAATTCCCTTCGTCAACAATGTGCGCAAATTTGACGCCCGCATATTGACTGTGGATTCCCAGCCGGAACGATTTTTCACACAAGAGCAGAAAGCGCTTATCGTAGATTCTTACGCCAAATTCCGCGTTTCGGATACGGCCAAGTTTTATACTGCAACCAACGGTGAGGAATCACGAGCCGCGGGCCTGCTGGCACAGCGCATCAACGATGGTCTGCGTAATCAGGTCGCGATTCGTAGTATTCAGGAGGTTGTGAGTGGTGAGCGGGACCAGCTGATGGCGGCCCTGATGGTGGGACTCGACCAGCTTACTCAAGACGAACTTGGTGTGATATTGATCGATGTGCGGGTAAAGAAAATTGATTTGCCGCCGGATGTTTCTGAATCTGTATACCAAAGAATGAACGCTGAACGGGCGAAAGAAGCCCGTGAACACCGTTCTCAGGGTCAGGAATTGGCCGAAGGTATCGAGGCGGCAGCAGATCGTCAGGTCACGGTTCTCAAGGCGAATGCCTATCGCGACTCGGAGGAGATTCGCGGTGATGGTGATGCCGAAGCTACCCGAGTGTATGCCGAAGCGTTTAATCAGGATCCGGAGTTCTACTCCTTCACTCGAAGCCTCCGGGCATACCAGGATTCATTCCGGGGCTCAGGTGATATCATGCTGCTGCAGCCTGACAGTGAGTTTTTCCGCTATTTGAAGGATTCCGGCGGCGGCAAGTAGTCGCCAAAATGCACAGGTGCGATCTGCACCGGCTGTGATAGAATTCCGCAACCGTGGGATTCGGCGTTTGCCCACAAACGCTGAACCCGCGGTTTTTTGTGTCAGGTTGACCGAGAAACAGTATGGAATTTTGGCAGGTGCTCCCGATCGCTATGGCGCTGGTATTTATTATCGAGGGCATACTCCCGTTCATTAGTCCTGCGCGCTGGCGAAATGCCATTGCGCAGGTTGCGCAGTTAGACGATCGTGTGCTCAGGCTATTTGGCCTCGGCAGCATGTTGTTCGGACTTTTAATGTTATATCTGGTGAATTAGATGACGACAGTGGATCGATGGCAATTACCCGACGGGGTCGAAGAGGTACTGCCTGCCCAGGCAGAGGCCATCGAACGCCTGCGGCGTAATTTGCTCGATTTGTTCCGCTCCTGGGGTTATCAACTGGTAATTCCACCGCTAATGGAATTCACCGAGTCTTTATTGGTGGGTTTGGGGGCAGACCTCGATCTATTAACCTTTAAAATGACCGATCAAATTAGCGGCCGCGCCCTGGGCATTCGAGCTGACATCGCCCCCCAAGTTGCGCGTATAGACGCACACAGTCTGGCAGAGGTAGGCGTAAGTCGGTTGTGTTACGCCGGCTCTACGCTGCATACGCAAGCGAAATCTCTAATGGCGTCGCGTTCCCCAATACAACTGGGAGCAGAGCTCTACGGGGATGGCAGTTTGGCTGCCGATATCGAGGTGATTCGCCTGATGTTGGCTACTCTGGAAATCTGCGGCCTGGAGAACGTAACCCTGGATCTCGGCCATGTTGGGATCTATGAGGCCGTATTGGCTAGCGCCGATCTGAGCGATAGCAAGGAGGCGGCGGTGTTCGATGCGCTGCAGCGCAAGTCTAGACCGGATCTGGAACTGGCGCTGGTAGGGGTGTCTGCTGCGCAAGCAGATCTTATCGTCTCCTTGATAGATCTGCACGGGGAAGAATCTGTACTAGATCGGGCCAGGCAGTTGTTTTCAGAGGCGGTTCCCGAGGCCATGCCAGCCATTGAGGCGCTTACCAGGGTGGCCTTGGATGTCAGGAAATTGCGGCCGAATTTAGCGATCTATTTTGATCTGGCTGAGTTGCGCGGGCTGCACTATCACACCGGTGTGGTGTTTGCCGCTTACATAGCGGGGCACGGGCAGGCTCTGGCTAATGGTGGTCGTTATGACGATGTAGGGAAGGTCTATGGCAGGGCACGCCCGGCCACAGGTTTTTCTACCGATCTCAAAGCTCTGATGAATTTGCTCGAACAGGCCTCGCCAGCGGCTGGCGCGATCAGCCTACCCGACGTTAGGGATATAGAGTTAGAGGAGTTGACCGCGCAGTTGCGCGGCGCCGGGGAGATTGTTATCAACTGCCCTTCCGGGCAACACAGCACTCGCTGCGACCGGAAGATAGTTGATGAGGATGGGAGCTGGGTCGTTCGCCCCCTTTAACATAAAGTTTGATACACGGGCAGTAAACACATGAGCAGAAATGTAGTAGTTCTCGGTACCCAATGGGGAGACGAGGGCAAAGGAAAAATCGTTGATTTGCTAACCGACCAGGCCAGTGTAGTGGTCCGGTTTCAGGGTGGTCACAATGCTGGCCATACGTTGGTCATCAACGGCCAAAAGACAGTTTTACATCTGATTCCCTCAGGTATCCTGCGCGAGGGCGTCCAGTGCCTGATTGGCAACGGTGTGGTGCTTTCTCCAGAGGCATTACTAAAGGAAATGGGCGAATTGGAAAAAAAGGGTGTCCCTGTTCGTGATCGCCTAAAAATTTCCCCAGCCTGTCCGCTTATATTGCCCTACCACATTGCTCTGGATCAGGCGAGAGAAGCCAAACGTGGCAACGATAAAATTGGTACTACCGGCCGTGGTATAGGCCCTGCTTATGAGGATAAGGCAGCTCGCAGAGGTCTGCGCCTGGGGGACCTTAAAGATGAACAGCGATTTGCCCGTAGGCTGAAAGAGGTTCTCGAGTACCATAACTTTCAATTGCAACACTACTATCATGTGCAACCGATTGACTTCGACGAGGTCCTCGCCAGCACCTTGAGAATGGGTGCAGAGCTGTTGCCGATGATGGCCGATGTAACCGCTATTCTTCATGAATGTCGTGCCAATAATGAGGACATCATGTTTGAAGGTGCTCAGGGCTCCTTGCTCGACATTGACCACGGTACCTACCCATATGTAACCAGCTCTAATACCACCGCCGGTGGTACAGCGACAGGCTCTGGGTTTGGCCCACTTTACCTGGACTATGTTTTGGGTATCACCAAGGCCTACACTACCAGAGTCGGTTCAGGACCCTTTCCAACAGAGTTGTTCGACGATGCCGGAGCCCATCTGGCCGAAAAAGGGCACGAGTTTGGTGCTACCACCGGTAGACCGAGGCGCTGTGGCTGGTTCGATGCGGTTGCGCTACGCAACGCGGTCAATATCAATTCGCTCAGCGGGCTGTGCCTGACTAAATTGGACGTCCTGGATGGTCTGGAAATTATTAAAATCTGTATTGGTTACGTTTGTGAGAACGGCCAGCCGGTGCCCAATCCTGTTGATTCAGAGGATTACGAGGGACTGCATCCAGTTTATGAGACAGTCCCGGGTTGGTCGGAGTCAACGGTCGGCGCAAAAACACTGGATGAACTTCCGCAAGCGGCCAGAGACTACATCAATAAAATTGAGGATTTGGTCGGCGCGCCTATCGACATAATTTCTACGGGTCCTGACCGGGTGGAAACGATTGTGTTGCGTCATCCTTTTAGTGGTTAGTCGTTGCTGATTACCTGGCGGATAATACTGCGATAGCGACATTTTATAGCGGCGTAAGAACGCCCCACAAGCCGCAGAGTAGTAGCAGAACATTGGATAAAAAGCCTATTATCATCCCCGGTCCACGCGTTGCAGGGTCCTTGATATAAGTGGCACGATAAACCAGTCTTCCGACAAAAAAACTCAGGCCCAGCACCCCGGCAACGATCGGCATGAAAAAGTACGCACACAGCCACATTGCAGGCAGAGTGATAACCATTTGTTCCAAGGTGTTCATCTGCACACGGTAGGCCCGTTCGAAACTTTCATCGCCAGTGGTAGCCGGTGCCAGTAGGCCAGAGTCGGCTCTTGCCTTGCCACACAGGGCCATGAACACGATGTATTCACACAGAATTAACAGGGCGACCAGGGCAACAAACTCCATCGGTACTCTCCTATCCAAAGTTGGATCGTTAAGCTTAACGCCGAATGACATTCCCGTGCAATATTCCGGTGGGCGCTGTAAATTCCGGGGTACGACCCATACGCTGAAGGAAAAGTATCTTAGATGTGCAAAATAGATCAATTCGAGGGAGTGATTGACAAGTCCAAAATAATAAAGGGGAGGTGTAGCGATGTCTTTTGAGCTGACTAAATTGTTATCTTTGTTGATTTATCCGCTGAGTCTGTCGCTAGCGCTGCTGGTCCTGGCGGGACTGCTGAGATTGATTGGCATTACCCGTTTTGCCACAGGGCTCTC
>JBLIEI010000055.1:0-29691 GCA_047633055.1 Halieaceae bacterium
AATCGATCTAATACCATACCCAGTTGTAGCACCGTCAACCGGGTTTCAGCGCTTAAGTCAGCGCGTTCAAAATATTTCGCACCCAGAAAAACGCCCACATCGGTGCCCAACCAGAACACCCACCCGAGCAAGTGTGCAAACAGCAACACATCGTATGTATTCATAGACTGAGCTCCGTCTCATCGAAATCATCAATCTGCTTGCTGCGCTTTTCTATCGACGTGAAATCAGCATTTACCGCACGGAAGGCGTCTTTCAAAAACGCTTGCCTGCCCGCGTCGTTAGCAGCCTCTTCTTCTGTGGTCCAGCGCAAAGCATCGAGATCACCCTCGGCAATTACGCCCTTCTCCACCAACAGCTTCTCCAGCCCGTAGGCGTAGTCACGCGTAGCCCACAGCTGATTCATGGTTTCCAGCAAAGCGGTCATAAATACATCCTGACTAACGCTGTCAAAAAATGACGGGCGCGAGCCACGCGTATCCATTGGAATATCTTGATCGTCAGTCATCACAACCATCCCTGTGTATTCGCTATCGCACGCATCACTTCCATGCCCCAAACCCGAACCACTGAATGCCGTCGACGAGGCGCCCTGTCTTGTCACTGAAGCCCTGTTCTTCCTGTATGGCCTCCGCATAGCCCTCTTGGGACATCATCGAATACTGCGGTGTAATGAACTGCAGGTGCTTGTCTGTGGAAAATCCAGCCTCTTCACGCAGCGCTGTGATGTCCTGGTCACGAAACGCCTTATAAAACGGCTCGTTATTGTAGTAGGCATCCCAATCAAGATAGAACGCGTCGTAAGGCTCCAGGGAATCATTAGGTGGCAACTCCATATGCAGCATCAGACCGCCCGGGCGCAGAACCCGATTCGCCTCGGCAAAGAACTTGCGAATATCCTTGACCGAAAGCTCGTGCAAAAACATTGAAGAAAAAACGACGTCCACACTGTTGTCTTCGTACGGCAGCGCCGTCGCGTTTGCCTGCTCAAAATCTATCGCGGTGCCCTGCGTCTCTGCACGGGCGTGCGCATAACGCAGACTGGCTGGAGCGACGTCCAAGCCAACCACGCGCGCATCCGGAAAGCTCTTTTTCCACGCGCAGGTATTGTGGCCGATCGTGCACCCCACATCGAGAATAGTGTTGGGCTGAAAGTCCGGGAATTTGTGGCTGATGTATTGCGACATTGACTGGCCAATATCATCGAGGTTCCTTCCCATCATTCCGAAAGAGAAGACGCTTAGGCCGTGATCGTATAGCGCGCCGGCCATCCACGGCGCTTGCGGATCTTCGCGATGGTAGCTACCCGGAGTTAGGTGCACATCGATTGCGGTCACATTGCGCGGAATCTCCAGATTCGGATCAAGGCTTAAACTGCCCAGGGTCTCGCCGCGGGTCGTTGAATCAATTTTCTCGCCCAACTCGGCGCGATTCTCTCCCAGGGGCCGCAGCACCGAGCGCCATACCATTTCCTGAGTATTGTAACGAATGCTAGAGTAAAGACGGAACAGCGGGTCGGGCTTCAATGCGCGGTGTACGTCGGGGCCGCTGGAGGGTTCGGCGCCTGCCTTTTCCATCGCAGGCCCTATATCGGTTTCATAGCGATCGCGCAGCTCGTTGGCCACATCGGTGAGCACGTACTTACGCAAACTAACAAGAAAATCCTGTTTGGCCGCCTGCTCACGCGTTCCGCGAATATACAGGTCGTGCTGCAGTGCATCGGGCATTATGACTCTCTTACTACGGATTGAGGTACACGTTAATATAAAACACAAATGTTCATAGAGCCATATAAATGACAGCTTTTGTATTATTTAAATACGCTGCGACAAGCGCCGTCGCCGCGGGCGCTATCATCGAGACTTAGCGTCTATCAAATGAAACTAAATCGGATGTTTATGTAGTCATTGGCACAATTTTATCATATATTCTACTGTCGCTGGGCAGCTCGACAGGGGACATTTAATGGAGCACGTTGACGTATTGATCGTTGGCGCTGGCGCGGCTGGAGTTCCAGCGGCGCTCTTTGCATCAGAAACTGGCGCCCACGTCATTCTCGCCGATGCCGCTTCGCGCGCTGGTGGCACCTTCTATTTATCCTCCGGTCAGATGAGTGCCGCTGGCACGCGACTGCAGTCTGAAAAGGGAATAGACGATTCCCCACAGAAGCATTTCGACGACGTCATGCGCATCAATAAAGGCACGGCAAACCCGGATCTCGTTAGGCTCGCAGTAGACAATGCGGCTGACACGCTCCATTGGCTACTCGACAATGGACTTGAAGTTCTTCCTGAGCACCCCGTGGTGCATTACGGACACGAACCCTATGAAACGCCACGCACCTATTGGGCGGAAGCGGGCGGACTCGCCATATGGCATGTTCTCAAACCCCAGCTTGAAGCACGCGTAGCGGCACATCAGATCGATCTGCGCCTGGAAACGAAGCTGTTGTCAATCAGCCGTGGCAGCAACGGTGTTCGGGTGACCCTGGAACACGCCGGTAAACGCTATGACATTACTGCTGGTAGCGTGTTGCTTGCCACCGGAGGCTACGCGTCAAACCCGGAACTCTTTACGGAACTCAGCGGCGGTAAGCCACTTTACGGTGGGGCCAATGAACATTCTCTGGGGCAAGGTTTAGTGGCCGCACGCAACATCGGCGCCCGCATTGTAAATCGTGATTACTACCTGCCAACTTTCGCCGCTGTTCCCGACTCCAGCGCCCATGGTGGCTATACGTTCCTCACACAGACCTACCCGCAGTTCCGTCAGCCCTGGGAAATCTACGTAAATTCCGACGGACAGCGCTTTATGCGTGAGGACGAGCCAAGCGTTGATCGCCGGGAGCGCGAATTGCTCAAACTACCGGGAATGCGCTTCTGGGCGATATTTGATGAAAGCATAAGAGAGCTAGCGCCGTCTTTTTTTACTGAACACAGCTGGGACGAAATTGCACCGCGCTTTAACAAAGACCCTGCCTTTCGCAGCGCAGACTCTCTGTCAGACTTGGCGCAAAAAATTGATTGTGATGCGCAGACTCTGCAGCGCAGCATTGGGGAATTCAACAAGGCTGTTGATACTGGCGCACCCGATGCATTTGGGCGAGAACATCGCCCCTTACCTCTAGGAAAGGCACCTTTTTATGCGGTAGAGCATGTTGGCTGGAGCATCGTCGGCTTCGCGGGACTGGGTGTAAACGCAGCACTGCAGGTGGTAGACGAATCAGGAACCACTATAGAGGGCCTGTATGCAGCCGGCGAGATTCTCGGTATGGCGGCAACCTCGGGAGATGCCTTCACCGGCGGCATGAGCGTTACGCCGGCCATGACGTTCGGTCGGCTTCTCGGGCAGCGACTGGCGCATGAACATTCACAACATCAAGTCGTCGGCAGCGTCGCCTAGTGCCGCACGTGACTCGGAGAAATAATATGCCAACAGCCCTTACCTTCGGTAAGACTCTGCCCAAATGCATACTTGGCGCGCTTCTCGCTCTAATCCTGTTTTTGCCCAATCTCGCTAGCGCCGTGACGCAGTGCGATCGGGAGGCCGGTCACGGCCTGGACCCGGATGGCGTTGTTGCCGGAGTCAGTCGCTCGGAGATGGACTTAGACACAGCAGAGAAGGCCTGCCGCCAAGCCGTCGCGGATTATCCCGCGCATGCGCGCAGTAATTACCAGCTGGGACGTGTGCTGTACTACGCGGGCCAAGGCAAAGAATCGCTGCCGTTCCTACAAGCATCGGCCGATGCCGGCTATCGCCAGGCTATTTTCGTGCTTGGATTTATCCAGACCATTGAAGACCAAGTGCCCATTAACTACTGCGCAGCGGCACAGCTATGGACAAAGTCGGCAGCACTTGATCACCCGTGGACGGGCGTATACCTGCCCTGGGAGTACCTTAAGGGTAACTTCGCCGATTGCGATGTCACGCTCTCTGACGCAGACATGCTGCGTCTGGAGCAAGTGGCCATGCACAATATTCCCTATATCGATTCAGAAGGTCGTATAGAGGCCATGCAAGCGCTGTTAAAAGAGCACCTGGCGTCTAAAACAAAGAGCAACTAGGCACAAAAAAGACAGGGTAAGCAAAAATCCGAAAAATTTTAATCAAGATAATGAGAGTATCTATACCTATGAGGAACGTTACGATGAATAAAAAATTATGGACTATGTCCGCACTCGCGCTGGTCATGGGTGTACCCGTGATTGCAGTGGCACAGAATGGCGAGAGCCGTCTTGAAGAAGTCATTGTTACCGCAGAACGCCGGTCTGCCTCGCTGCAGAAAGTACCTGTGTCAGTGAGCGCACTGACTGCAGAGAGTCTGGAGAACCGTATGGTGGCGGAGGCAGAGGACATAGCGCGCTTTGTGCCCAGCCTCAAAATGACAAATAACATCACTACGCCGACCAGCCTCTCCCCGTCCATGCGCGGTTCGTTAGTTGCGGACGCGTCAGTGGTCGTCGCCGAATCTCCATTCGGCATTTACGTTGACGACGTTTATATCGCGCGTCTGAGCGCCAATAACGTGGCACTGGCGGATATCGAGCGCGTAGAAGTTTTACGGGGCCCCCAGGGCACGCTCTACGGCCGCAACACCATCTCCGGTGCGATCAAATTCGTCACCCGCGACCCAGGCGAAGAGGATTGGCTCAACGCCACAGCGGGCGCCGGAAACTGGGATCAGGTTAGAGTCGGCGTCAGTGGCGGCACCAAGATCAATGACTCTTGGGCAGCCTCTTTATCGGGTCAGTTTACCGAAAAGGACGGCCAGTTTGAGAACGTCGTAACTGACGAGGACACTGGTCTGGAACGCAACTCGGCACTGCGCGGCAAACTGCGCTTTACGGGTAGCGACACTTTTGACGCGGTGGGAACGATAAGTTGGTCAGAAGCCGTGAACGACGCGCTCCAGCAGCCTTCCGGCACGACCCCAACTCGAGGGGATGACCAAGTTTACAGCACTGACGATATCGTACCGACATTCGGCGACTACAAGGTAGGCACGCCGAACGTAACCCGCCAGCCCGGCATAGCCTCACAGCCTGAAGCCGAACTTACTCAGACCATTGCTACTTTAAAAATGACCTGGGAGCTCTGGGGTGGCTCGCTGCAATCGATCACCGGTTACGTAGAAACCGACGAAGAATGGACCAGCGACTTCAGTGGTGCAGGCGCTATCATGGCGGGTTCGAACGCGCAGGTGGATCAATACAGCCAAGAGTTCAAATTCTCCGCAAATGCGATGGATGACAAATTGAGCTATATAGCCGGCGCGTACTTCTTCCGGGAAACCGCTGATCAGGAGTTTGCATGGCAGTTCTTCACACCGACCTCAAACAGCATCATTGAAGCCGAAACTGACTCAATCGCGCTATTTGCGCAGGCCGATTACTTCTTTACCGACGCGCTAACGGCCACGGCTGGCATACGCTGGTCGGAAGATGATAAGGACTTCGCCATCGCCTTCGAAGGATTGCCTTCGGCGATCTTTCCGATTCCGGCCGAAGACTTTGTTGAACTGAGTGAGACGTACGACGCAGTCACACCCCGCTTCGCTTTGAACTACACCTTTGCTGATGTCGGCATCATCGATAACGGCATGGTCTATGCGTCAGCATCCAGCGGATTCAAGTCTGGCGGTTTCAGCGGCATTAACATTTTTGGCCTGGCGGATGCTCAGACCCCTTACTTCGAAGAAACGAACTGGACCTATGAGCTCGGCTTGAAGGCCGATATGTTTAACGACACCCTGCGGGTCAATGCGAACTACTTTTTAGCGCTCACGGACGACGCTCAGATCAACGCGACCACTGACGGTGGAACATCCTTTCCGATTCAGAATGCAGGTGATGTGGAAGTCGCCGGTATAGAATTCGAGATCACTTGGGCACCAGCAGATGGCCTGACCCTGTTCGCCAACGGCGCATTCATGGACAGCGAATACAAGAACCTTGATCCGGGTGCAGCGCCCGCACGGGCGGTAGTTGACTTCAACAATACGGACGTCACCGTACCGCAAACGCCGGACTACTCATACACTGTTGGCTTCGACTATAGATTACCGATCTCATTAGGCAGTCAAGGTGCCGAGTTCATGATTGGAGGAAGCTACTTCAGCACAGATGACTACCAGGTTGGCGCGACTAACGATTTCATCATCTCCGCCTACGATCGCACCGATGGCTACGTTGGAATGTCCTACGGCGAGAACTGGCAATTACGTCTTTCCGCACGCAACCTGACTGATGAAACGGACATTAACTCTGGAGCGCGGCAACTCGGTGGATTTATCTACCTACCCCCACGGGAGTACATGTTCTCAGTTACCTATAGCATGTAGGAGTTCCTCCGATAGGGTTTCAGTCATCGCAGAGGCATGAAAACCCCTCTTTTAAAGCCTGGACAGCATCAGCTGACCGGGCTTTTTTTTGCCTAATCCGCAGGCTCAGTAATCCGCGGCCGAGTATTCGCGCTATACAAGCTGAGCATGTATGGCAAAGCCCCCAAAGGGGCTTCTACATAATGCATAAAACGCCAACCCTGACTCGTTTTGCGTAAAATAGCGCTAACATTCAAATCGACACCTATTGGCTTAGGCATCATTGCATTTGAGTCCTTCATGCCAAGATCTACGTGCATTTGATAGTAAACAACACAGAGATCATTGGTGAGTCGTTTAGAGCCTCTGTTCGCCGCCGTCATGGATAACCACTCTATGCTTGAATCGGCATAGCTCCAGTACTCGATAACATCCTTGAGAGTGTAAAACGGACATTCAATTTCTTCCGCCAAGTAATAAATTTCTTTTTCATCAGCATCCCATAGCGATTGCAAAATATCGAAATCCATCGCGTTCCAGGCACAAATGTAACTATCTAATAAAGTATCTATATCCGCATTCATGATATTCAGTACGCTCTGCGTTAAAAACTATTTCGAAGGCTTCGAAAAGCTATGATTAATTTACAATTTCAACTAAAGGTGCGAGCACACGATGGGTTAATACCACACTGCCCCGACTTCTATTAATCTACTACAAGATTCAAGCCACTGGAAATGGACAAGCTATTATCAATACTAGACCGAAAAAATATTGGGCATAAATCAATGACGCAACGGCTTAGCTTTGGAGTTCCGCGCCTGGAAAGCTACTTATCGACCTGAGCAGGTTCTTCGACACTATCATTCATCTTTCGTATCCATTTTCTGTACCTCAACCTCGCAACACAGGTAGTAGACCTATATTATGACACTGCATATATGTGTGTTTTTTTACACGCGGCGATCCGTGATGGCTGCCATCTGTAACAGTCATGAAATTGGAAATACCCTATGAATCATGATGAAATCGAAAAGACGACGTCCGGCGGCATACTGGGAACTGCCACCAACACCAAGGTACTGATCGTAAGTCTGTTGGCCTGGACGCTGACAAATATGGACCAGGCATTTTTTGCTTATGCGATACCGGGGATTCTTGAAGAGTTCCAGCTTCCTCTCGAGGCTGTGGGTATTATTCTGACCATATCTTTCGTTCTCTCTTCGATACTGCTGCTGTTTGTCGGGCAAGCTGTTGATCGATTTGGCCGCGGTCCCATGCTATGTTTTTATCTTTCTGTCTCTGCATTATTAGTCGGTCTACAGGGCTTTGCCGGCGGGGTAGTCATGCTAACCCTGTTTCGTGCTTTTGGCTTCGGCATCAGTAGCGGTCTGTCACCAATTACCAACGCGTATGTGGCAGAAAACGTGGTGCCACGGATACGTGGCCTGGCGATGGGAGTCTTGCAATGTGGGTATCCACTTGGCTGGTTTCTAGCCTCAATTTTTGCTGTCCCCCTACTCGCTAGCCATGGCTGGCGAGCGATGTTTTTTGCGGCGTTTCTCGTCATTCCGATCGCTGGGCTCTTTTACTGGATGCTGCGTAATATTCCAGACGTAAAACCGCCAGCCAACGACGGTAAAACCCCGCATGCCCTGAAAGTGTTATTTTCACCTGAACACAGGCGGAAGTCTGTTGCCAGCATCACCACCTATTTTGCCTTTGGTGGAGCCTACGCAGGTTCTGCCTTCTATTTTCCGACGTATTTCACTGATGTCCGCGGTTACACGCCGTCTGAGGCGGCAGATCTAGTGGGTATGTCGAATGGCATTGGTATTATCGGATACCTGGTAGCGGCTTTTGTCGGTGAGTATCTGCTCACACGACGTAATGTATTTGTAATCTGGGCCCTGGGAGGCGCACTGGCGCTTACAGGCCTGATGTGGGTAGCAGAAACACGTCTCGAAGATACCATTTGGTACGCCGCGACCGCCGCGCTTTTCTACGGCTCTCTTGCTGTGCTGCCCGTGCTCATCGCCGAAATTTTCCCACAGGAAGTGCGTGTAAGTGCATTGTCTGCTTGCGCCTCAGCACCATTGAGCTTGGGTTTTGCGGTTTTCCCAATGGTCGTGCCGTTCGTGGTCGGACTAGTCGGCTGGCAACTCGGCTTTACCGTGATCATTTGTCCACTACTGGTTGTCTCAGTCATAGCAGCTATGTTTCTGCCCAATCGTAAGTCCGGAATGGGAATCGTATAATGGTTACTGAAAATGAGACCGTGAGCACAGATGTCTTGATCATCGGTGGCAGTATCAGCGGTGCTGCACTGGCGGCCCGGTTGGCTCCACTTGGCTTAAATATTATTCTTGTGGAACGCAAAGATGGTCCTATCGATACCGCCCGCGGCGATCATCTACAACCCTACACGGCAGAGCTTCTCGCGCACTGGGGCCTGCTAGATCGCTTCATGGCGGCCGGCGCCGGAAAACGAATGGGCACATTGTGGAAGTCTGCAGACGGCGAGCTGCTGCTTGATGGCGCGGTGGACACATTGGACATTCCGCATCCCTACTATCTCTATTTAAATCACGAAAAAATAAGCGATGTCTTCCTGGCTGCTGCCGCTGAGAATACTGGATTTGCGTTAATGCGACCCGCATCGTTTCAGAGTTTGGAGCAAGGCAGTGACCAGACCCAAGCCATCATCAAGGACGCAGATGGAAGGACTATTCGTATCAAGGCAGGTTTGATTGTCGGCGCAGATGGACGAAGTTCACGCGTGCGCGGTGCCGCGGGAATAGAATGTGAGCGTTATGAATACATCAATCCCCTCGCAATAGTATTTGCTAAGCCCGCAGGTTCCGACCCTCGCAACAACATTGTAGCCTACGCATGCGACTTCGGCACAGTGCTGGCCGTTCCGCGCACCGGGGGTGGCTGGAAACTGGGTATCCCGGTACCCAAAGATGCGCTTAAAGCTTGGCACAAGGCCGGACCACAGGAGATCATCGATTGGCTGGGAACGCGAATTCCGGATCTTCGCTTTAGCAACCCTTCACAGGCCACCTTCTATCCGGTTCATAGGGTCAGCGCACAGCAGTGGGTCAAGGGTAATATTGTAGTCATCGGTGACGCCTCTCACTCCATGCACCCTGCACGGGGGATGGGTATGAATATTGCCCTCAAGTGCGTCGATCAATTGGCAAAATCAATTGAAGCCGGTGCCGCAAAAATAAAAGAAGACTCCCTGCGACTGTCAGCTGAGGACTATGAAAGCCGGATGATGCCGCAAATCCACAAATTCGAAGAAGAAAATCATCGTCAGGGAGTCCTTATGGATGAAGCTGGCACCATGCCGTTACCAGCGGTTCATGGTTTTTTAAAATCTATCGCCACCGACGCCGAACGTCTCCACTCGTTTCGCAATGAACTAGCAGGTTATAATCAATGAATAGAGAGCTCAACATACGCAACCCGCGTAGCGGGGAAGCCGACTATAAAATCCAATCGCCGGTCGAGACAGAGCTGGATCATATAGCGGCTGAACTGCGAAAAAATCAGACCGAGTGGGCCAGCGCGGGTTTGGAGCACCGCAGTGCAGTCATAATGTCCTGGGTTGAAAATTTACTCAACCCGGAGAATAGCCAATTTGGTGAATTGCTCAATGCCTTGTCTACCGATACCGGGCGATTTTTGCTCTCCATGATCGAAATTCAGAGTATTCGTAATATCGTTATGGGTTTGGTATATACGGCACCGGCGCTAATGGCTGACAGCGCGGAACGGGATTCCGTCACAGACGGTGCCGGCATTCTGGGACAGCGCGTCCCCTACCAATTAGCCTGCGTGATCAGTCCATGGAATTTTCCTTTGCTGCTATCGATGATAGACGCTATCCCGGCGCTGATGGCCGGTTGTGCGGTCATAGTAAAGCCCAGCGAAGTCACACCGCGCTTTATCCAACCTCTACAAGAATCAATTGACAGGCATCTGCAACTGGCTGGCGTATTTCGTTTTATTGCCGGTGACGCCACCACCGGAGCAGCCCTGGTGGATAGGGCTGATGTCATTGCTTTTACCGGCAGTGTAGCAACAGGCCGAAAAGTCGCCGAGGCAGCTGCGCGCAATTTTATTCCAGCATCGTTGGAGATGGGTGGCAAAGATCCGGCGATTGTCTTGCCAAGCGCAGACATGGAATTGGCCGTGCGAGCCATACTACGTTCCTCGGTGCAGGCGACGGGCCAAGCCTGCCAGTCGCTGGAGCGGATCTACGTCCATAAAGAGCAGATTGATGATTTTGTCGAAGCACTGAGCAAAAGCGCGGACAAAGTTGAATTGAATTACCCCGACATTCGACAAGGCCATATTGGCCCGCTGATTTTTTCACGCCAAGCTGACATCATTCAAGACCATATTGATGACGCCCTAGCGAAGGGCGCCACCATTCACTGTGGTGGAAAAATTGAAACCCACGGCGGCGGTCAGTGGATTCGGCCCACTGTGCTGACAGACGTTGATCATTCGATGAAGGTCATGCGGGAAGAGACCTTCGGTCCACTGATACCTGTCATGGCCTATGACACAGTTGAACAGGCTATAGAGCTCGCCAACGATACCGAATATGGACTCTCAGCCGCTGTTTTCGGTCAAGATACAGATCAGGCCATTGCAGTAGCCCGCAAAATCAACGCAGGTGCTGTGGGCATCAATGATGCTGCGGTGACCGTGGATGTGCATGATGCAGCCCATGATGCGTTCGGTTATTCCGGTGCGGGCCAGTCGCGTATGGGGCCCAGCGGCCTGACACGGTTCATCCGTGAAAAAGCCCTTATCGTTCGACGCAACGAGGCGCAAGGTATCGAAAGCATGGATGAGCGCCTGTTACCCTGAGTAGTTTAAAACTGTAACGGGTCGAACTCACCGACGATGAGCGTCGCTCGATTTGTAGTTGAAGCCAGTCGAATCGCGAGCCACGGTTGGTAGTCGGGGTCAGAAATTAATTCGTTCAATACCTCCGACGTCGGAAACTTCATAACCACGGTCAGGTCGCGCGCATCGCCATCGACAGTGATCGTGTTTTTGTCGGCGGCGATGATCTCGGCACCATACTTCTCAAGTATTGGCATCACATTGGGCACATACGGTGCATATTTCTCCGGGTCCGTGATGTCGCAACTAGTAACAAGATAGACGGCCATAGTGTTCCTTTTAGGTCTATGATCAGGTTGGTAGAACGAACATTACTAGCGGCTTATAACAAGAACAAGCGAGATTCTCTTGACTACTTTACTCTAAGGAATCGAAGCGCCGCAATCAATTATGGGTAGCAATTTATGGCGGCAGATTATCTCTGCCGATCACTTTTCAAGCCGGCCTAAATGGAAATCAAAGGCTTCGCGGTTAGTGTCGCAACGTTTTTTTTGGCGGGGTCACGCGAACCATAAACAACTTTATGACCTTGTTGGGTAAATTGGGGAACCAGAGCAGTGGCAACATCAACGGTCCCAATGATCTCGATGAGAATGTCATTATGTTATCGATAGTTCGAGTATAAGAAGGATTAACACCCCTGTTACAGTTCACAGCCGATTGCAAAACCCTGTCCCGTCGCCGCTAACAATGACCGCGGCGCATAACAATCTCCAACCCGCACGACCGGGTAGCCGGCATCTTCAAGTGGCCTGGCCAGCTGATCATTTGGACGACGTGAGTTGGAGTATGTAATCGCGGCAACTTCACACAATTCTTCAAACTCGCCGTTGTAGATATTACGAATTCGAAGAACGCCCCGCTCCAGATCATTGAGATCCACAGGCTCAGCACTGGTAATAATTTTCACCCCACAAGAGTACAGACTCTGATAGATTTTTTGACGATTGATCAGCGAACAATCGGATGCAATACGATCTCTGGGCGTTACAATGATCACTTTCTCAAAACGCTTAGATAGAAATTCAGCGGCAGCGTAAGTCATTTCGGTATGGTCTTTGTCAACCAACACGACGCTGCCCCTCTCCATAAAATGAGTGTCTGCAAGGTCGGCTACAAGGCTGCGAAGGTCCGGGATAAGCCCGTCACTGGCGTACTCTTGCGGAATAAAGCTCGGCACCAGCATCGTGGAACCGGTGGCCAACACCACGATATCCGGAGCCAACGCCCGAATACCCTCCACAGAGGCCAAGTGTTGATCCTTGAAGGTGACGCCTTCACGCTGGCAGGCCAAGTATTGATAGTCATACACACTGCTAAGGTTTTCACCACCGGGCAGAGTGGCATGCAACCGCGTTTTGCCGCCAACGCCGGTGTTGCCGCATAATACGGTGACCTCGTGCCCTCGAGCTGCGGCTACCCAGGCAGTCTCGAGTCCCGCCACACCGCCACCCACTACCGCAACGCGACGTTTCTCGCTGACCTTGTCCGGGCGCCAGAAAGCCTCGCCCTTTAGCGTCAGCGTCGGATTATTGTCACATGCGACTCCACCACCTTCAACGGTGGCACGCCAGCAAGTATTGCAGGAGACACAATACCTGATCTCGCTCTCTCTCCCCTGCCGGGTCTTTTCAGCCCATGCCGCGTCGGCAATCATAGCCCTGCCCAGGAATACAATATCGGCAGTGCCATCGGTAAGCGCCGTCTCTGCTTCATTAGGGTCGGTGATGTAACCGAGGGCGCCGGTAGGAATATCAGGAGCGGCGCTGCGCAATTGTTTTATCTTTGACAGGTAGGGTGCACGCGGCCCTTCTGCGCCCGGGAGGTGGGTCCACAGCGAATCCGAATGCGCGCCCCAAGCAAAGGTCCAGTAATCAATCGCTTCGCATGCAGCAATTTCTTCAGCAATATTTTTTGCCTCCGGAAGATCAATGCCGCCCTCTATGTAATCTTCTCCTGGCAATTTAATGCCTATGATAAAGGGCCGCCCACAGGCTTGGCGAATACGCTTGATGAGCTGTGTCAAAAAGAATGCGCGACCCCGAAGATCTCCGCCAAACTGATCGCCGCGCTTATTCGCACTTGGCGATAGAAACTGATGAAACAAGTGACCATGGCCAGCGGAGATTTCGACACCGGAAAATCCGGCTCGCTGCAAACGATGGCAGGATGCGGCCCACTCATCAATTAAGACCTCGATTTCTTGTGTGGTAAGCACATGCGGCACAGTCCAGCTAAGATCATCAGGCAACGCAGAGGCGCCAATCGCTGCTTCGTTGCGACCGACCTCATGCCGGCCACGCCCGGGGTCCTGTATCTGTGCAATAAGCCGTGTGTCATGAGCCTCCACCACCGCTGCCATTTTTTTCAAGTCGGGTAAGGCGTCGTCACTGAAGGCATGCACGCGATTGCTTGGCGGCACACGAGATAACATGGCCAGTGGCTCCGTCACTATCATTGCAGCGCCACCTTCCGCACGACTGCCCAGATAATTAAGCAACTTCGCAGTGGGCCTGCCGTCCTTGGCCAGATGGGTGAGAATGGCGGCATGGGCAATGCGATTGCGCAGCGGTATGCCTCCGACCGTCCATGCGGAGAATAACTGTTTGTACTCACTCATAAAACACTCATGCGTTAGCTAATGGTGCTATTTCCTGACCGGGATAAGCAGACAAAGCACTCCTAAACTATTCGATTTTCAAAAAAATCATACTAACATTATTCTTTCATTAAAATTGAGTAAAGAAAGAAATTGGTGTATAAAAACTGCAGACAAATCGCCCCATCAACAGGATTGCCCATGGCCACAATTATCGTTCTATTTAACCTCAAAGAAGGCGTTAAGCGCGAAGACTACGAGGAGTGGGCCCGCTCGACAGACCTTCCTGTTGTCCGAAACCTGGGATCTGTAGACCAGTACGACGTATTTAGCAGCAGCGGCTTACTCGGTTCCGACAGTCCAGCGCCCTTTCAATATATTGAGTTAATTGCGATCAACGACGGCGATGCATTTTCCCAGGATATCGGTACGGATGTGATGACAAAAGTCGCCGCGCAATTTCAGTCCTTCGCCGACAACCCACAGTTTCTTATGACTGACAAGCTCAGTTAGGCAAAGAATTATGACCTCTACAACTAAAAGGGTAGCACTGTGCACCGGCGCGGGCAGCGAGAAGGGTATTGGTGCCGGTATATTGACCTTCCTGGCGAAGTTGGATTATAGGGTAATTGTCAGCGACCTTGGTGACGACAATAATGAAGAATCCAACGGCACTAACACTGCCGCAATGCAATCTGTGGTGGATAGCATCGTCGGACTTGGCGCGGAGTGCATCGCCATTCCCTGCGATGTCAGAGATCAAAAACAGGTGGTACGGCTATTTGATCAGGCCATAGAAGCCTATGGCCAGGTTGACGTTCTTATTAATAACGCCGGTATAGGCTACTTGATGAAGGCCTTCGTCGACGTGCCAGTCGAAGAGTGGAGGTTGGTCATGGATGTAAACCTCACCGGCACCTTCTTATGCTCTCAAGAAGCAGCCAGGCGCATGATTAACGCAGGTAACGGTGGCCGCATTATCAATATCGCCAGTCAGGCTGCCAAAACAGGCTTCCCCCATCTGGCTGCCTATGTGGCCTCAAAACATGGCCTGGTAGGACTAACTCGCTCCAACGCCTGTGAATTGGGGGAGCACGGAATAACCGTCAATGCAGTTTGCCCCAACCACATTACTACCGAACTAGGCGCGCTACAGAATGCGTATTACGCGGAGTTGCAGGGGTTATCAGTACCCGAATACTTAGCAGCCATGAAAAACCGCATTCCTATGAAACGTCACTGCCAGGCCGAGGATGTCGCCGCGATGGTGGCTTTTCTAGCCAGCGATGGCGCCTCCTATGTCACCGGTGAGTCACTTAACGTGAGCGGCGGTGAGGAAACGCACTAAGTAGTATTGGAAGATCGGGCTTTGACACGTTACTAACTCCTGTTAGAGGGCGTCCTCTACCAGTTTAATTGCGCTCTCGTAGGTCGTCATTTCGAGGTTCTGTAGATCTTCGATGTCGCCGGTAACTACACGCGTGACTTCTCCTAAAAGAGTTTCACGCAACTGCGCTCTTTCCTGCAAAACTTGCTCAGACGGCACGAAAGCTTCGATCTGCTGCTGGCTAAATAGATTATGCTCTTGCGCTAGACGCTCAACCGTATCTAAACGATCACGCAACACCGACACTTCGCCTACCAGTCCCATGAGCATCGCCAGAAGCCTGTCGATATCCGGATCATGAAAGTATAGCGGCCGCTGCCCCTTCGCTTTACGCTTTAATTGAATCTTGTCATCTGACATGGTTTCTCTCCCGCTTGTTATTTGTGACATCCATAGATAAACCAGACTCCACCGCCGCCAAAATCCCCACCTTGAAAGGTATTCGTTCGCTCGGCCGCAGCCATCTGGTAGGCGCTGGGCACCATTTCGGTAATCGTATTCTCCGGATCAAACCCTGCCTTGGCGTTCAGATTCTTGAGATCAATTTGGTGTGAGCGCCGCCAGAATGGTTCGTTATTATTGGCCGTGTCCCAGTCGTATAAAAAAACCTCGAACGGTTCCATACCCTCATAGGGCGGAGTTTCGACATGTAACATAATGCCGCCCGGCTTCAGTAGGCGTTGGCATTCGGCAATAATATTATGAATCGCTTTTTCTGAGGTCTCGTGCAATAGAATGTGCGAGACAACGATGTCAAAGCTGCCGTCCTCGAAATTTGTTTTCTCAGCGTTTTGCTGGGAGAAATGTACCCTGGCCCCTTTTGCTTCAGCGCGAGCATGGGCATACCGGAGCATCGGAGCGGCAACATCGATTGCATGCACTTCAGCGTCTGGCCAAGCGTCAGTATAGGGCAGAGTACTGTGACCGACCGAACAGCCCATGTCCAAAATCCGTAGTGGAGACATATCAGGCGAATTGGACTTCAACCAGTAAACAAGGCTGTCACCCATATCTGCATTGTCGCGGCCTAGCTGGCCCATGGCGTACAAATAAACTGCTCGGTCGTAGATGGCTCCCTGCGCTACGTCGTCAGCCATGTACTCAGTATGGTAACCGCCGGGCTGACAATGGATATCTACGGCATTGTGGTAGCCCGGAAGTGCCACTGAAGGATCCAATGTAAGTGTTCCTAGTGGCGCCTCAATGGATGCGGCGGTCTTAACCAGTTCAGGCAGAGTACGCTGCACCGGCAGCTGCGCTGAAGACCACATCATCTCCTGACTCGTGCGCAGCAGAGCACTGAACATTCGAAAATGAGGGTCATCGTGCATTACCTTGGCAACGTCACGCATGTCTTTAGGTTCTGCTCCATGTTCCTTTTCAAACGCCGGCTTGGCGCGTCGATCATAAGCGATGCGATTTCCCGGAAAAACATCGGAGACAATATGCTCCTTAAAGGTGCGCACAAATTGCTGGCGGGCCAACTCGTCGTGTGTCGGCTTGGGTAAAGCGCCGTGTGGTTGCTGTTCTATCTGACTCATCGACATAATATTTTTTCCTTTAGAGGTCATGCATCGTCTAATCCCGTGAGAGACCAGGCGCAATTAAAACGTTTTCCATTGTCAGTCAGACAACTCAATCTTGCCTGCAATTTTAGGCTGCCGATTACTCAGCCCCGGCAATCCCGCCGTCTTCATCAACATACTCAACTGTCGGCTTAGCACGCCGATCGACCACAAGCTTCAATATCTCTGGCCGTGCATAGTGTCCGGTACCGTCCAGCCAAAGCTTGGCGCCGTGAATGTCGTCTAGATCTACCTCCGCACTGACCAGCATTTCCTCACATCCAGTATGCGGGCCTGCCACATTTGGTGCAAAGGGATGAATAATCGCGCTCCAACCGCCCCCTAGTCCGAGAAACTCCTGAGGTCCAAGCTCAGATGCCATAAAATCAAGCGCATCTTGAGTCACCGGACCAGCGGCCGCGACGACGAAGCAGCCACCAGTGAATGCGTGATTACGCATCATGGCCTCAATTTGCAGATCGGCGAGTGACTCGAAGCCGGCAAGTGTTGACAGGCTGGGCCACAGCGCCGCATGCACCTCAGCCTGAAGTTCTATCATCGATTGACGGGCCAGATTCATGGTGTGCTCCCAGCAACACAGAGCACTGACTCGACCTGCTTGTGTATCCGGAGCAATCAGCGTTGAGCCATCGCCTTGTCCCCATATGTAGCGCTCCGCATAAGTCGCCTGAAGCTTACGATGCACACCAACAACACCGTCTTCCGGGGTAATAAAAAACGCACTATTGTGGCAGGTCCTGCCATTCTGGCGTCGTTCACTGGCGCCGATTACCACGGTCACACCGGCAGCCTTAACTGTCTCGACCAACAATGCCACCTCGGGACCGTCGACGGTCACAGACGCCTCCTGATAGCGGGTATTGATTCCAGCCTGTACCAATGGCGGATAACAGTTGATCCAGTAGGGAAAGCCCGGGAGAAACACTTCGGGAAATACTAGTAGGTCGATATCTTCAGTTCCAGCCTGGGCGATCCACTGGGCAGCCTTCTCGGCGCTGGCGTGTGCATCCATGAATACAGGCGCAACATGAGCAGCGGCAAGTTTAACGGTGCGAGCCATAAGATATCTCCGGAAGTAAGTGACTTGTCCGGCAATTACTGGACAAAGCCAAGCAAGTATAAGTTAACGTGGCTCGCATGCATTACAAAGTTCATATCCGTGAACTATGAGTTTACGTATAAAAGATTGGGGGTAAACTCATTATCGACACCGCATTTTGATGTAAAGATTCTGACTTCGACGCTTTTACAAGCGAAACAATCAATTTCAAATAAATCTCCAGGGGATGGGTAGCGATATGGCAATGAAAAAAATTGGGAGCGGTAGAACGGCAATTGCAGTCGCGACACTGGCAGCAATTACTCTGGAAGTGGTGCCAGGAGGTACGACCAACAGCGCTTATGCCCAGACCAGAACGCTGGAGACTATTGTCGTGACCGCGCGTCGTTCAGCAGAAAACCTGAAGGATGTGCCTGCCACAGTGAATGTATTCACTGCAGCAGACATTGAGTCGGCTGGCATCGAATCGATTGAAGATGTAGTCAACCTTACCCCCGGAGTATCCATCGTCACCGGTACTGCGGAGGTGGGTGATACCCAGATCAATATCCGCGGCCTTAACGGTGCTCGGGATGCGGAAAACAATATAGGACTCGTCGTTGATGGCATTCTAAAAACCAACACCGCAGTGCTGGCGCAAAATCAGGGTGATGTTACCCAGATAGAAATCCTAAAGGGGCCACAAGGCGCCTACTACGGCCGTAACGCTGCTGCCGGAGCCATCGTTATGGCAACACGGACCCCTGGTGAAGAGTTCGAGGTGCGCGGTGAAGGCATTGTTGCCGAGGATAATACTAACTCAGGCTTCCTCTCCCTCTCGGGTCCACTGACGGACAACGTGGGTGCTTTACTATCACTGGACTACGCTGAAAGTGACGGTTTTTACCGCAACGAAGGCCCTGCAAGAGAGGCCCGGGGAGCCACAGTCGACCCTTTGGACTCTACCGTCGTCAACGGACGCATCATGGCGGACCTCAGCGAAAGCATGTCGCTCGACCTGAAGGCGCGATACTCTGAGGTCGAATCCGGCGCGATTCGATTCAACACGGTATTCAACTTACCCAACGCCGCCGAAGGTCTGGCAAACCCTTTGTTTAATGAAGATCCAGACGATCGAGAAGAAATTTTCAACAGTAACTATGGCTCCGAGACCGAGCAGGACACTCTCGAACTCTCGATGAAGCTCGACTGGGATCTTGACTGGGCTACTTTGACTGCTTGGGGACTGTACTCCGACGTGGAGCAGGATTTCACAGTTGATGGCGGCGTCGCTGCCTTTGGTTTTTTCAATGATGCTCCAGAATGTGAGGATAGCGTCGCCGAGCTTTTTGCCGCTGGTGAAACACTGGCACCACCGCTTGCTATAGGACCGACACCAGAAGAATCTACACTTGGCGCATTTAGCCCCGCAGTATGTGACGGAACCCAGTACCAAAGGCGTGACCAGGAGGACTACAGCTTCGAAGTCACGCTGGCTTCAAATCAGACTGAAGCGCTACGCTGGGCGTTGGGAACCTATTACCTGAGGCTGGAACGCGAGGTGGCGGTAACCCTGGGCTATGACAAAGGCTTGGGTATTCTGCGTACGCCCTACAGTGGGCCTGACACAATCAATCCCACTGAGGGACTATCACACGACCGCTTCGATACCGAAGTTTACGCGATTTTTGGCTCTCTGGACTATGACTTGAGTGAAACGCTGACCCTGTCGGGAGCTTTGCGCTTCGACCGGGAGGAGCGCGAGGCAACCAACTTGGTTGACCCCGACGCACGCAACCAGTATCTGCGCGGAGGCGACCAGCCACTGAATGTGGGCTTGGACTTCGGCCCGCTCGAGGACCAATCAGAAACCTATCAGCAATTGCAGCCGAAAATCAGCCTGGCTTATGTCCCTTCAGATGAATGGACCTTCTTTGGCAACTGGGGTATCGGCTTCAAGTCTGGCGGTTTCAACAATCAGGGTAGTGAAGCCACCATCGAGGCAGACTTTAACAATCCGTTCATTGATGCCCAGCTAAGTATCTCCGATGACTTTGATAAAGAAACCTCAAGCGCCTTCGAGGTAGGCACCAAGGGCTTACTGATGGACGGTCGCCTCACACTGGATGCAGCCGCTTATTACACGGAAGTCGATGATATGCAGTTCTTCGAGTTTTTTGCTGGATCATTCGGTATTTTGCGTGTTGTCTCGAATATCGACGAGGTCGAGATCATGGGTGCGGAATTGGCATTCAATTTTGCGGCTACCGATAACTGGAGCTTCTATGGTTCCGCTAATATCACCGATAGTGAGATTAAGAAAAATAGCGCGCGCCCAGGCACTGAAGGGGGCAAGTCGCCGTATACACCCGACTATACCGGCAATCTCGGCACCGTATTCTCCTATCCAATGGATAACGGCCTGGAGTTGAGCTTTCGCGCAGATGTGCGAGCCGTTGGCCCGACCTGGTTCTCAACCGTACAAGAGTCGGATATACCCACTTCCGCGGTATTCCTGTTCCAGGGCTTCGGGTTCGATCTCGAAACAGCGAAGTTCCTTGGTATTGGCAACTTTTCAAACACAGAACGCGAGTCGTATGAACTGCTAAACCTGCGAGCCACTCTTGAGGGGCAGCACTGGCGGGTTACACTATTCGCTAACAACGTTACCGATGAAGAATATCTTGCAGAGGTAATTCCCGCGCCGGAGTTTGGCGGCTCGTACTTCTCACCGGGAAACCGCAGTCGTTTTGGACTGGAGGTAGGCTTTGACTTCTGAGGTATATTTAAAAGACCATAGCCAACTGTACCGGTCCGCAGCAGGGCTCCAACAGATTCCTACTCAATTTTTTTGGTGTATATTAACTGAATCGGAGGCGCAGACAGGTGCTCCCAAAAGCTGAGAATTCCGCCTTACTGGTAATCGACATGCAGAATGGCTTCTGCAATAAGGGCGGATCTTGTGATCGGATGGGGCTTCCCATAGAACGCTTACAATCCGCCATTGAGCCTTGTGAACGCCTTATAGCAGCAGCGCGCGCGCAGTCGGTCCCGGTTATCTACACTCGTTATGTATATAGGGCTGACTATCGTGACGGAGGTTTGCTGGTAAAAGAGCTCATGCCGGCATTGGAAACCTGCAAGGCCTTGATAGCTGGATCGGAAGACGCAGAAATTTTGCCCTTGCTAGCACCACATGACGGTGATTACGTACTGGACAAGAACAGAGCCAGTGCTTTCTACGCTACGCCATTAGAAACATGGCTTAGAGGTTTGGGCATTGAAGATCTGGTGGTCTGCGGAGTTACGACCAATTGTTGTGTTGAGACTAGCGTACGTGATGCCAGTCAACGAGACTACCGAACGTTTGTGGTGGCAGACGCCGTTGCCGAATTTGACGATGAGCGTCACAGTGTCGCCCTGCAAGCCATAGCAATGCTGTTTGGCTATGTTACCGATACGACCTCAGTAGAAACTGCCTGGGCAGACCACGACTGACGAGCACTTGCCGCCACCCACCGCCCCTTTATCTACCCGCACCGGGTAGTCGACTAAATACTTTCAGCGCGTTCTCTCGCATCAATTTTTTATGTGACTCTGGGCGAAACTCGAGAGCATCTATCTCTGCCACCGCACGCTCCGGATCAATAACAGGCCAATCGGTGCCAAAAAGAACTTTGTCACTGCCGTAGGTGTTCGCGTAATGGATGAACTCCGGCGGCCAATGCTTAGGAGCATAGGCATCACCGCCCAAATAGACATTGTCATGCTTCCAAGCCATTGAAATTGCTTCAGCAGTCCACGGAACTCCGACGTGAATACCAATCAACTTTAACTCAGGAAAATCGATGGCAACTTGGTCGATTGTGATTGGACGACCCACACTGGGAAGCCTACGCTTTTTAGAGTAAACCAGATTGTGGCCTATCTGCATCATGATGGGGATATCCAGTTCACAACACTTCGCATAATACGGATAATACTTGGCGTGATCAGGTGCGAGCCCGAACCAGTGCGGATAAAGGTGTGCGCCAACAAATCCAAGTTCGTTCACGGCGATTTCCAGATCGCGAAGTCCCTGCATGCCCCGAAAGGGATCGATGCCTGCGAGCCCGGAAAAGCTATCCGGATACTTGTTACACACTTTAGCTACGCGTGCGTAGGGGATCTCAAAGGAGCCTGAAACATTTAAATCGCCGGCACGCACAGCGATCAATAGTGAGCGTTCAATACCGGCGCGATCCATTTTCTTAATATAGTCGCCAACACGAATTCCACCCCAGAGCCGCTTGTCCATGCGCACCTGCTTCTTGAACGCATCGTCCAATCCTGTTTGGCCTTTGCGCACCGCTTCGGGATCGTAGAGGTTGCACACTATATCAATATATCCAGTCATTAGGATTGTCTCATATTAAAAATGGAATCAGTCTGAAATACGTTTTAGCTTACTTAAAAGCGCTCTTTCTGGATTGTTTTTGCCGCCACTGATGTTGATTTCGCAGGCGCAGTAACTCAGACGCGATAGCATTTTCACTGCGAATAATGCGTTCAGTTGGGCCACCGGCAGCAATCACCAACGTATGCTCCACACCGGTCAAAAAGAGGGGGCAGGCGACCGCGCCCGAATCTGGAAGAAGTCTGTCATATGCGATCGCATAGCCTCGTTCTCTAGCCAGCCTAACTTCCTGCATTACATCTTCGAGGGAGTCGGTGGGGTGATTTTCTTCTTGCATTCCTGCGGCCCGATCATACAGGTCACGAATCGCGCTATCTTCCTTGGCACTCAGTGCCGCAGTACCAACAGACGTTCCAAAGAGTGGAGCCCGGTGCCCTTCTTTCATCTGTAAGGCAATAGAGAAGGCACCAACGATGACCCGAATAAACTCCATGTACAGGCCATTTTGCATCGACAGAGTTACGGTTTCCTGCGTCGCGTTATGCAGCGATTGCAACATTCCACTCGCTTCTCCTGAGCCTAACAACACCCCTGGGATCCAGTCGCCAAGACGAGTGATTCGTAAGGTAGGAAAATAACGGATGGATTCTGTGTCGAGCGACAAGTAGCCCAGTTGAACCAGGCTCTTTAGAAGCGCGTTGGCCGAGGATTTTGGATAGCCAAGATGCTGACAAACTTCCGCCGCGCTCAACGAGCGTTTGGATTCGCTGAATAGCCGTAACACTTCCAGCACACGCGCGCAGGATTTGACAATCTCACTACTCATTGGGCTCATGCATATAAAAAACCAGGTTCATGTGCGTGAACAATTAGTTTACATACATATGAGCAACTGTACACTTGTTATCAAGGTAACTTTTGCCTCGATGAATTTTTGCTGGCTAAACCGAAAACTATCGGTGCATTGACAACCTATAGGCGAATGGTTGTGATGTTCCATTTCTGCTCAAACCCAGACCCCGCACTGTGATCCCAGCGATTAGAACGGGTTAGATAAAGAGAACCGCACGATGGCTCAGACGGACCTTCCCCAATCGTATCGGCCACTGTCACTGGCAGACGGTATCCGCTCGTCAATGCAGCGCGACCCCGGCAAAATAGCCATGTCGGACCCCACATCGAGACGCACGTACGCACAACTGGTTGAACGGATGGATCTAATTAGCTCCGCGCTCATCAGCGGCCTAGCGCTTGGGCAGAGCGACCACATAGCTATCGTGGCCCTCAACTGTGTCGAATATATTGAATTAATCGCTGGTGCCTCACAGGTAGGAGTCGCTGTAGCGACGGTGAACCCGCGTTTAACGACCGCTGAAATCCAATTGATCTGTGATGACGCTCACGCTCGTGTTTTGTTTGTAGATGCTGCCAATGAAGAACAGGTTCGGGACTGCAGTTTTGCTCATATAGACGAGATTATCGTTTTCGGAGAGCACTTCGATGCCTGGCTTACCAATGCCAAGCCCATGATCGAAGCACCGCGGGTTGATGAGTGGCTGCCATTCACCATACCCTACACATCAGGCACGACTGGCAAACCCAAAGGAGTATTAGTTTCTTCAAGATCGCGCATGCTGACCTGCTACGGGATGGCAGTTGAGTATGGATGCTACTCTCCCGATGATCGCTTTCTCGCCGTTGCTCCACTCTGCCACGGGGCCGGCATGGTATTTCCGTTGGCAACGATATTTTTCGGAGGCTATGCGCAGATAATGCCGAAATTTGAGCCTGAAAAGCTTCTCGCCCAACTGGCCAGTGATAAGATCACCGGTGTGTTTATGGTGCCAACCCACTTCCACCAATTGTTTGCGCTTGAAAAGTCCTACCTGGACCTACATCGCCCGCAACACCTGAAAACAATAATTTCGAATGCAGCACCACTACCACAAGCGACCAAAGAGAGGATAATATCTTACTTTGGCGATGGCCTGCTTCACGAGACCTATGGCTCAACCGAAGCTGGCATCGTCACCAACTTACGACCCAACGATCAGATGCGTAAACGTAGCTGCGTCGGACTTCCCTTCACCTCAACGAGCGTTAGTATTCGCAATGAGCAGGGACAGGAGTGTACTGCCAATGAAGTCGGCGAATTATTTTCTCAAAGCCCCTACCTATTTAATGGCTACTGGCGCCGCGACGGGGAAACGCAAGAAGCATTCGCTAATGGCTGGGTCACCGTTGGCGATCTGGCGCGGCGGGATGAAGAAGGTTTTATCTATATTGTCGATCGCAAGAAGGACATGATAATTAGCGGCGGAGTCAATATTTACCCGAGAGAGATTGAGAACGTACTCGTAGAGCACCCGGCGTTGGTCGAGGTCGCTATAACCGGAGTTCCTGACTTGCAGTGGGGTGAGCGACTTAAAGCCTGGGTGGTTACAGCGCCCGGAGCTCACATTACTGTCGAAGACATCAAGACCTTTTGTCAGGATAGGTTGGCAAGCTATAAAATCCCTCGAGAATTGGAACAGATTTCTGCTCTGCCTCGAAACGCGAGTGGCAAAGTGTTAAAAATACAACTGCGTGAGATCTAGTTCGCCACTGCGTGCAAAGTGCATCACTAGGCCCGCGCAGTGCGCATTAGTTATTCATCAATTCTAGCAATTAGGCGGTTCAATCAGTAGGTATCGCCAATACGCCGGGAAAAATCAGGCTTGCTTGCCCCGCAGGCCCAGCTAGAGTTGCTCCATGTATGTCAATAAATCTTGATAATGTGAAAAGCTTCATCCCTGTTTTTCTTATTTTAGTTAGTATGCTTACGACACGCCTAGAGGCGCAAAGTGGCGCGCCCACCCTCATCAGTAATCCGAAAACGCAAGCAGCCTCAAGCAAACAGCCGTCCCTCAAAGTCTTTACGTATACCAATCGCGAGGGTGTCACGTCGTTTACTGATCGTGCCCCAATGCACCAGCGCTACCAAGTAATCGAGATTAATCGAAATTGCCATGCCTGCAACCTTGACTCAATGGTCGATTGGCACAACACCCCTCTTCATTTAAAATTATTTCAGGGGTCGATCAGTAAGGCCGCAATGCGCTATCGCGTTGATCCAGCGTTGATACGAGCGGTGATACATGCCGAATCAGCTTTTAAACCAGATGCTACGTCGCCGGTGGGCGCACTGGGCCTTATGCAGTTAATGCCCGGTACAGCCAAGGATATGGGTGTCGTAGATCCAATGTCGCCAGACCAGAATATTGGTGGTGGAGTTCGATACCTCGCTGAGCTTATGCAGAATAATGGCGGCAACATTTCACTGACGACTGCCTCCTATAATGCAGGCCCCGGAGCGGTGGCGCGCCATCAAGGCGTTCCGCCTTATGAGGAAACCAGAACCTACGTAAAGCGTGTAAAAACCCTTTATGATCGATACCGGAAAGCGCTAGCAAAACCGTCGTGATGCGGATAACGAGACTCTGAAAGTAGACCTTGAGCTCTGCAGTGCGCAGCGTACAATGGCCGCACTTATTAAACACAACAACGCGTGATCGCGTCATTACGGAAGGTATATTCCAGGGCGCTGTCTTCGCACAGAGGGAACTAGTAGTGGGAATCAAAACAGTTGCTGTCGTGGGTGGCAGTGGAGGACTGGGTGAACATATTTGCCTGAAGCTGGCCAGTCTCGATACTGCCGTGCTTGTCGGGTTCTTCAGTGGGCAGGACAAGGCCGATGAGCTAGTCGCACGCATCAGACAATCCGGAGGAACTGCCTCGGCGCGAATGGTAGATATTCGTGACCTCGCTCAGGTGGACGAATTTCTCGCTGCAGGTGACACCCTTGGCGGAAACTTGGTGGGCGTAGTCAACGCAGTGGGCCCGGCAATTCCACTACGCCCGTTGATGGAGGTAGCCCCTGAAGAGTTTCACCGTATCATGCAAACCGACGTCAACGGGGCATTCAACCTACTGACGGCAGCATCGCGCCTGTTCGCCCAACGCGAAGGCGGCGCTATCGTGCAATTACTTACCACCGCTGTGCTGCGCACGCTGGAGAATGACGGCATGTCCGGCATACCCAAGACCGCAATCATGGGCATCGTACGGCAGCTGGCGCGCGAGGTGGGTCAGGTCAACGTGCGCGTAAATGGGGTTGCACCCGGAGTAATCGATGCCGGCATTGTGCACTCGTCCTTTGCCACGGATAAAATCGCGGCCGATGTCATCGACCTGTGTCTGCAGCGCACGCCAATGCCCCGCCTGGGCGAACCGCGTGAAGTCGCCGACCTGGTGGCTTTCCTGCTGGGTGACGGCGCATCCTATATCAACGGGCAAATCATCGGTGTAGATGGAGGTTACAGCGCCTGAGCTAGGCGCTGTGGTGTAATTCGACCATCATATTGCGCACACCGCGCATCACCATGGTGTCCATGTACTCACAACCAGCACCGCTTAATCGCAAATTTGGAAATTGCTCGATGATGCGGCTGATGGCAATTTTACCCTCGAGTCGAGCCAGCGGGGCACCCATACAAAAGTGTGGTCCGAAGTTGAACGTGAGGTGATTTTTTGCTTCTCTATTAATGTCGAATACGCCTGGCTGCTCGAACGCCCGCAGATCGTGATTCGCAGCATTAATCATGACAAAAACGCGTTGGCCGCTTTCCAGCCACTTGTCGTGGAACTGATGTGACACCTTCACAATGCGCACTGATGCACCAGTTGGACCGTCGTAGCGAAGTATTTCCTCGACGGCACTATCAATCAAATCCGGCTGCCCGCGCAAAAGCGCCAATTGGTCCGGGTGCTGCAGAAGCGCACGCACTCCATTGCCAATAAGATTAGTCGTGGTTTCGTGCCCACCAAACAGGAACAACATAGACGTACCAATGACTTCGTCTTCAGTCAGGGTATCGTCAGAGTCGCGAATGGCCAGTAACTTGGTAATAATGTCACTGCCGGGATGCTCCTCGCGGTCGCGTATCACTTCCCTGAAGTAGGCCGCCATCTGGATTGCGCCCTCTTCCGCCAGCACATATTTTTGTGGCGATGTCGTTGCGCTGCCTATGAACATCTGCATCTTGTTAGACCAGTCTTTCAGCAGATCCATATCTGACTGGGGCAGGCCAAGCATCTCCATAATCACCATCGCGGGCAGCGGATAGGCAAATTCCTCGATGAAATCTATCTCTCGCTTACCCTGAAGGCCGGCAATCAGATGATCCACCGCCAACTCGATAAAATCAGACATCTCAGCGACGGTTGCGGGGGTAAAAACAGTCCGCATCAGCTGTCGCAAACGGGTATGCTCAGGCGGATCCTTGAACGCAACCCAGGTGTTAAGATAGCGTATCAGTTCTTTTATCGGCGCCTGTCGTTCCGGTGGTTGAGACTCAAAAAACGGGGTGATGCGATCCGCCGAAAAGTTATCGTTGCGCAATACAGTCTTGACGTCATCGTAGCGCGTAATGACCCAGCCGCGCAGAACGTCCGACCAGTAAACGGGCTCGGACTCCTGCAATTTTCTCAGTACGGGGATAGGATCGTTAATCGTAGCAGGATCCCGTGGATCGTACATTGGGGGCATATCGGTCGCCGTCGACCCATCCGTAGGCATGATTTTCCCTCTCAATTGGATGCTCCATAAAGGCGTTTATGTTAACATGTGACAGATTTCGCACCAAGCGATCATTTGGTTGATTTTAGAGGGAAGCATGGCTCAATTAGACGACACGCAAGTATTTCTGCCGGAGATATGGGCAAGCCACGCCCGCTTCCGCGGGAGTCATCTCGCATTGGTCTGTGGTGAGGACAGATTGACCTGGCGCGAGTTCAATCAAGGTATGAACCGCATTGCCAATCAGCTGCTGGCGATGGGCATAGGTAAGGGCGACAAGGTCGCTATCCTTATGAATAACTCGGCTGAGATGTTGCAAATACTTTTCGGCATTACCAAAGCGGCAGCCTGCGTGGTACCCATCAGTACCATGCTAACCGCCCAGCAGGTCGCCACACTGCTGTCGGACTCAGGCGCAAAAATTCTATTTGCCGGCGGTGAGGTGGGTGAATTAGCCCGCGCCGCTGCCGACTCAGGAAACGACCTGCGCTCCGATGGCAAGATTGGCTGCGGTCTTGAGGCCGATGGTTGGCAGGATTTGTCGCAGTGGCTGGACGGTGCCGCAGTGTCTGAACCCCAGATTCGCTATGACCTTGGCGACGAGTTCAATATTATTTATTCCTCGGGTACAACCGGTGAGCCAAAGGGCATTGTGCAGACGCATCGCGCCCGCCAGCACTGGTCCTATTCCAACGCACTGGAACTCCGATTTACGCCATACTCCATTGCATTAGCAACAACCTCGCTATCTTCAAATGGTACCTGGTTTATGTTGCTACCCCCGATGTTCATGGGGGCGACAATTGTAGTTATGGAGAAGTTCAGCCCACAGGACTGGCTGGCTTTGGTCGAACGTGAGCGAGTGAGCCATTCATTCATGGTGCCCACCCAGTTCGTGACCACTCTGGAATGCCCCGCACTGGCTGATCACGATCTTTCTTCGCTGGGGCATGTGTTGTCAGCAGGCTCACCCCTGCGCCCCGATACGCGGGACGAGATTCGCCAGCGCATTACCCCTGGATTGTTTGAGCTATACGGATTCTCCGAAGGTTTCGCTACGGTCTGCAGGCCCGAGCAAATGGATCGCAGCGGCTCGGTGGGCACACCTGTTGTCGGCTTTGATCTGCGCATCATCGATGACGACGACAAGGAAGTCGCACCTGGCGAATCAGGAGAGATTGTTGGTTACGGCGGGGGCCTGATGCGGGAATACCACAACAAGCCGGAAATTACCGCTGCGGCAATATGGCGCGATGAGCGTAACCGAACGTTCCTCAGGAGTGGCGACATCGGAAGAGTCGATGAGGAGGGTTTTCTATATATTCTGGACCGGAAAAAAGACATGATCCTGTCGGGCGGTTTCAATATTTTCCCGAAAGATATCGAAACAGTAGTCGGGCAGCATCCCGACGTATCGGAAGTCACCGTAATCGGCATCCCGCATGACAAGTGGGGCGAAGTCCCTATGGCGCTTGTTATTGCAGCACCTGGCGCGACCCCCGATCTCGACGCCATTGGTGAATGGTCCAATTTACAGCTGGCGAAAACACAGCGTATACAGGCCATGGAGATACGCGATGCATTTCCCCGCAATGCGTTGGGCAAAGTCATCAAGCGTGAGTTGCGTGAGCCTTACTGGAGTAAATCATGAACAACGTCTACGTAATAGGTGCTGTCAGCACGAACTTCGGCAAACGTCCGCAAGATAGCATCAAGGCGCTTACCCGGGAAGTTTACCTCGATGTGCTGCGCGATGCCGGAGCGCTGGATGCGACTGATATCGAGACTTGCTGGTTCGGCAATTGCGGCATGTGGACGG
>JBLIEI010000056.1:0-28955 GCA_047633055.1 Halieaceae bacterium
CGCTGGTTCGGCGGCGGAGCCCGCATCGCGTTGCCCGAAGTGCCCGGGCTGGTCATCCTGCAAACCGAATCCTTTGCCAGCAATTCCACTGAACAGCGCATGGGGGCGACGTGGGTGGTGCAGCATTGGACTCTGGATGTTTATCCGCAACGTGCGGGGCAATTCACTATCCCACCCTTAACTGTAACGGTCACCGTCAACGATGAGACTGCAGGCGACATAAAGGGGGCAATTGAGGTTCCCGGTGTGAGTTTTACTGCGGCTGTTCCGAAAGCACTGGCGCAGGCCGATTTTTGGGTTGCCAGCCCCAGCTTCAAAGTGAGCCAGAGCGTGGACCGGAATCTCGATACAATGAGCCCTGGCGACGCTTTTGAGCGGGAGATCCGATTCGAAGCCAGCGACGTGATGGCCATGATGCTGCCGGGATTTTCGCCAGCGGAAACTCCCGGTCTAGCGGCCTACCCTTTGCCACCCGAACTGGAAAATCGCAGTAACCGGGGCGCGTCCAGCGCTTTCAGAGTAGAAAAAATCAGCTATGTGGCCCAGCAAACTGGCAACTACACCCTGCCGTCGCAGGAATACCTGTGGTGGGACAGCGTCAATGCCAGCGTGCAGTTACTGGTGCTTCCCGCGCTGGAGATTACTGTGGGCGGCACCGGTACGGGCTCAGCTAACAACAAACCAAACTATAGCAAGCAGCAACTCGCATGGACTGCCGCCGCAATCCTAGCCCTCCTTTGCATGGCTTGGTTCGCGAGAGGGTTACTCGCGCAGCTACCTTGGCAGTTCGTCCTCGCGCCTACGCGCAAAGGCTGGCAAGTATTACTCAGTTTGCGCCAGCCCGCCCTGCCCGACTCGCTTAACCCTGGACCAGCGAACCTCGACTCGCGACCCAGGGTTAAATGAGCCTACACTGGCGAGGAAATATACTTGCCGCTAGCGGCCACAGCAGGATAATGGCAGGGTCTTTCCAAAGAGTTTTCAACGTTTGCAACAGCTAGCCACCAACATTCATACCCTTAGCCTGATCGGCATGCCCGGTGCCGGCAAGAGTAGCGTAGGGATCATTCTCGCCAAACTAACCGGGCTGCGGTTTTGCGATACCGATCTCGATATCCAGGTGCGTGAGGGAGCAACCCTGCAACAGATTCTGGACGGCAGTGGCTATCAGAAATTACGCGCGATTGAAGAAGAGGTTCTGCTGTCTGTCGATCTGCATCGTTCAGTAATTTCCACTGGCGGCAGCGCGGTCTATAGCGAGTCCGTGATGACGCGATTGCGAGGAGCAGGACCATTAATTTATCTGCAGGCCGAAATTGACACGCTGCTACCACGGGTTACAGCGACCTCCGAGCGCGGCATAGCCAGTCCGGGCGGACAGAGCTTTGCCCAGATCTATACTGAACGCACAGCGCTCTACGCACACCATGCCAGCGACACCATTGACGTAGACAATAGCAATCCGGACCAGATTGCCCGGTCTATTTTGGCGTTGCTAGCGCGATAGCAATGACGGACGTGTCACGACATGTCCGACACACGCAAGAATAACTATAGGGCTCTTACCCACCCTCGCGGTGCCTGCTCCAAGTGTGGCACGTAATTTGCTCATAGACCTACGGCGACCCCCGGTAACGTTTAGGCTCAAGGAAGAGCTGCCATGGAAAGCAAATCCAACGCATGGATTCCAGGGAAGGACCGGGGTCGCCTCTCCCAAACAGCGAGAAATCTCAGTAAATTCTTCGTAAAAAAACATTCGATTAAAGTCGTAAAATTTGATTTACTCGCTTCACGGTAGCGAGGCTTGTTACCCCACACAGCGCTGATGTAAATCATCCGGAGGTGATTTATGAGGGAGCGAAATCAGGAACCCGCGATAGGCGACCCATTGGACGATATTTTTGATCCTGCACTGGACGAAATATCGGAAAACGATCTGGAGGAGTCGACACCAATCGCATCGAATAAAAAGCGTCTGGCAGAGCAGCGACGCCGAGCAGAGTTGCGCCTGGACGAAAAACGCCTGCGCGATGAACTCGGTGACTACGACTTGGAGTTCGACGACCTGTAGCTCGCGGACCGCGAGAGCTACCTTAGACCGCAAGTGCGTACCCGGAGACATTCCCGAGGGACCGTCCAGCAGTCTATCTTTACTTGTTCAGCCTCATAGTGGGTCGTGGACATATCAGCGGGTACCGCTGCAGGAGATCTCAAACTTGGCTGAAAACAAACGTGAAGTGCGCACTATCGAAGTCACCTATCTGTGTGACGCTTGTGGCCAGGGTATGATGGCAAAGACGGGGGATATGGACCCACAAACGGGCGACATCGAGCACCGCTGTATGATTTGCGATCACGTGCAGATATTCAAGTGGCAAGAATATCCCCGCTTCGAACACATCGGTCTGGATGAAAAAGCCTAAGACACTTGCTTGCGAAGTTCGGCCAGTGCTCCTTCACTGGCTGCAAAGCTGCCATATTCAGTTAGCACACTGGTCACTAATTCTGCGGGTGTTATGTCAAACGCAGGGTTGGCTACTATGGCATCTTGGGGACCACAGATCACCGACTGCAATTGACCACCTGCATCGCGCCCCAGCACCGTCAACAACTCATCTGGCCCGCGTTCTTCAATCGGTATCTCTCTGCCAGAGGGGCACTGCCAGTCGATGGTAGACGCTGGCAGCGCCACATAAAACGGAATATCGTGTGCCTTGGCCGCCAGTGCCTTGAGATAGGTACCAATTTTGTTGCAAACGTCGCCATTGGCAGCAGTGCGATCGCTACCAACGATAACGCAGTCCACCTCACCCCGCTGCATCAATAGGCCGCAACTGTTGTCAGCAACAATGGTACAGGGTATGCCCGCGCGCTGTAGCTCCCAGGCGGTGAGATTCATACCCTGGTTGCGCGGTCTGGTTTCAGAGACCCATACATGGACTGCCCGCCCCTGCGCATGCGCTTTATAAATAGGCGCCAGCGCGGTACCCCACTGTATGGTCGCTAGCCAGCCGGCATTGCAATGGGTCATGATATTCAATGTTTTTCCGGATTCTACAGGCAGCGCTGCAGCGCCTGTTTCGCCTATCCGCTCGCAAACGGCAATATCGGCCGCGCGCAATGCATGGGCTACAGCCAGAGCAGCGGCGGCGCGCTCTGCGTCGGGGAGGCACTGAACGACTGCGGATACCTGGTCTAGTGCCCACTGTAAATTAACAGCAGTAGGACGGGTTGCTGACAGGGTAGCGCAGGCCAGGGTAAGACCGCTATTGGATGGGTCGTCAACTAGCGCCCGGGCCAAGCCGTAGGCTGCGGTAATACCGATCAACGGGGCCCCGCGAACCTGCATAGCCGCTATCGCATGGCAGTAATCGGCAAGGTCAACAAGCTCAACCCACTGCAGCTCGTGGGGCAGCAGGGTCTGATCAATAATCTCAATTAGGCCCTGGTCCCAGCGCAGACTGGACAGGTCATCTTCTGTAAACATGTAGCTTCCTAGGAGTCGGTTGGACGCTGTTCGCGGGTCTCATGCTGCCATTCAAATACGTTGAGCTCAATAAAAAGGAATGCGAACAACCACAGACTGGCATCCCAGAAGTCGATAAACGCGCCCACCACGCCCCAATAGATCGCTGCGCCGAATAGCACGCCGTAGAGAAAATACTTCAGATAGCGGGTGCTGTCGATAATTTGCGCCGACAAATTACCCCGCAACTGCAGGCGCACTTCGTTTTCAAGCACAATAACCACGAGAATCCAGGTGGCAGAGTTGATCACATCTGCCCAGGCCAAATATTGACTGCTTTGTAACACACTTGGCTCAGCGACGATGTTGTGGCTAGTGATTCGCAAAGAATCGGCAGTAATAGCAGCACAATTTCCCGCATCGACTACAGCGTATTCATCGAGGGTCAGTAACAGTGACCAGCGCTGATCAATCACACTACAAAAATCGATATTATCAAGTGGCGTGGTATTCAATATAGTCGTTAATTCAGCGAGATAACCCGTAAACGCATAGCCGATAGCTAGATAACACAGACCGCGAAAACCGTGCAGCGACCACTTTACCCAGCCATGAAGGCGGGTGTCGTCCAGCACCGACGTTTCAAGCTCGAAAAGCAGCAGTAGAAGGACCCAAGCGGAGGTATCAATCGAAGCCGAAAAAGCCTGAATCAACTGCCCGGGGGGAATACCATCGACGTAGGTTGTTTGCGCAGCCGTAAGTTCCTCAGTCAGGAACACATAGATATTAAAGCTGAGTAGCGCATAGGTAATGTATTTGACCGCGGTAAATGCCCGATACCGGCGGTCAGAGGTAAAATAAGAGGCGCTGTCGCTCACTGCAATATCTCCCGATTACACCTGCAGCAACAGGTGTTCTCGCTCCCAGGAGCTGATCACCCTGTTAAACTCCTCAAACTCATCGAGCTTAACCGCCGTGAAAGCGCGCAGAAAGAGCTCACCAAATATGTCAGTCACTTCCGGCGAATTTTGCAAGGAGCGCAGCCCCTCTTCCAGCGTTCTAGCAACCTCCACCGAATTTTCATTGGCAGTACCCTCATGCGGGGCACTGGGTTTAAGCCCCTGTTTCATACCGAGATAGCCACTGGCCAGCGTTGCCGCGAAAGCGAGATAAGGATTTACATCTGCGCCCGGGAAACGGTTTTCAACCCGAGTGGCCGCGGGTGATGCGTTGGGGACACGAAAAGCCGTCGTACGATTATCGAGACCCCAATTCAGATTGATCGGTGCAGCAATGTCTGGAGCCAGGCGACGATAAGAATTTACATTCGGTGCATACAGCGTTATCAGTTCGGGTGTATAGCGCTGCAAGCCGCCAATATAAGAGAACAGCGCGTCAGAATGGCCGCCCTCAGCTGTGGTGAAGATGTTCTTTCCCGATTCCACATCCAGAATGCTCTGGTGAATGTGCATGGCGCTACCGGGTTCCGTTTGCATCGGCTTGGCCATAAACGTCGCGTAAATGCCATGCTTATGCGCTGTCTCCCGAACCGTACGCTTAAACGTGAACACCTGATCCGCCAGACTCAGAGTGTCGCCATGCAGGAAATTGATTTCCATCTGCGCGGCACCAGTTTCATGAATCAGGGTATCAACCTGCAATTTCTGCGATTCCGCGTAGTCGTACATGTCCTCAACAAAGTCTTCGAATTCGGCCACGGCATCAATACTGTAGGACAAGCGCGCAGTCTCTCTACGACCAGAGCGGCCGTGGGGCGGCAGTAAAACGGTATCAGGATTTGTGTTTTTATCAACCAGATAGAATTCCATTTCCGGCGCGACAACCGGCTTAAGGCCCTCATCTTCATAGAGTTTCAGCACTTTGCGCAGTATACCTCGGGTTGCTAGCGGATGAGTTTCGCCGTCCTGGGTATAACAGTCGTGAATAATCTGGGCCGTTGGTTCGCGAGCCCAGGGCACGACTCTCATAGTGCTGACATCTGGCTTAAGAAACATATCTTTGTCACTGGGGTCGACGAAATCCCAGTGGGCGGCTGAGAACTCGCCGGTGACGCTCTGAATGAGGATGCTCTCGGGCAACCTGGGATCTCCCATATCCAGAAACTGCTGCGCCGGAATAAATTTACCACGGGCGTTACCGGTAATATCGGGAACAAGGCACTCCACCTCCGAAATCTGGTGTTGTTTAAGCCAATCCTTAATTAACCGTGCGTCGGTATTCATATGTATTCCATAAGAACCAAAACATTAGTATCGCAGCTCTGTGAACGATGGTTCAAGTGCGCTAACCCTAACGTGTTATCCGGGAAAGCGGCTGCTACAGTTATCATATAGCGATGCAAAATTTAGCTCATATCGATTCCTGGTACGCCGCATCGGCCAATCAGAAGCTCGCCTACCCTGCTTTGCAGGGGGAAACAGAAACAGACGTTTGTATCATTGGAGGCGGCTACACCGGCCTCTCCAATGCAATTCACCTGCGCAAGCTTGGCTATCGGGTAATTTTGCTGGAGGCCAACAAAATCGGCTGGGGCGCTTCCGGACGCAACGGTGGTCATGTAGGCACCGGCCAACGCGCAGGGCAGGACCAACTGGAGAAATGGGTGGGGCTGGAGCAGGCCACGGCGCTGTGGCACCTCGGCCTGGAGGCGGTGGATACCGTTTGTGAGCTAATCGCGGAGTTCAACATTGACTGCGAGCTGAAAACGGGCAACTTACATGTGGCCTCAAAATCCGGCGATGTTGCAGAGTTACAGGAGGACGTAGATCACCTGCGCGGGGTCTATGATTATGACCAGATTCGCTATGTTCCCCCGCGGGAACTGGCCGAGATGACTTCTGGTAAGAATTTTCACGGCGGGACCCTCGATCTCGGCTCCCGCCATCTGCACCCTCTAAACTATGCTCTCGGGCTCGCGAGTGGCGCCGCCAGTCTTGGTGCACAGCTGCATGAGGGCAGCCGGGTGCTGTCCTATCGCGAGGGCAGTCAAGTTGAAGTATTTACCGATCAGGGTACGGTCAAGGCCAAATTTCTGGTGCTCGCCTGCAACGGTTACCTGGAGAAGCTGGAGCCCCGTACTGCCGGTAAAATCATGCCCATCAACAATTACATGCTGGCAACAGCCCCTCTGTCAGAGGCGCTGGCTCGGCAGCTTATCCGCGATGACACCTCCATCTCGGACAGCCTGTTTGTCGTCAACTACTGGAAGCTTTCCGCCGATAATCGCCTGCTGTTCGGTGGTGGCGAGACCTACAGTCGCCGATTCCCCGCCGACATTGCCGCTTTTGTACGCAAACACATGCTGAAGATCTACCCCGAACTCGCTCATACTTCCATCGATTACGGCTGGGGCGGCACGCTAGCGATTACGATGAACCGCATGCCAGATTTCGGTCGTTTGTCCAGCCAGGTATTTTACGCCCACGGCTATTCAGGACAAGGTGTACCCACCGCCACGCTGGCCGGCAAGTTACTGGCAGAGGCGATTAATGGTACGGCTGAGCGCTTCGACGTGATGGCATCCGTACCCTCACGTACATTCCCAGGCGGTACTTTGCTGCGCTGGCCGGGTCTGGTGGCGGGCATGTTGTTCTATGCCATCCGGGATCGAATCGGCTAATACGCACTACTGCACGCATTGGCAGCTCTGCAGGTCATCTGCTGGTAGACTGTCTAGCTTGCAGTTCACAACAGACGGACCTTTGAAAATACTCGCTAAAACCGCAGCCACCATCGAATCCTGGCACGACCAGCTGAGCGACATAATCACCAGCCCGGATGAATTGCTGCAGTTGCTGCGACTTGAGCCGGAGGAAGTTGACCTCTCAGAACAGGCCGGTCGAGATTTCAGTTTTAAAGTTCCAAGAGCTTTTGCTGCCCGGATGAACGTTGGCGATCCGAATGACCCGCTGCTCAAGCAGGTTTTGGCCTCTGCGCAGGAATTATTAGAGGCACCTGGCTTCACCACTGACCCACTGGAAGAAACCGGAGCCGCAAATCCGCATCCCGGAATCATTCACAAATACAAAGGCCGCGCGCTACTGCTACTGACCGGCGTCTGCGCGATAAATTGCCGTTACTGCTTCCGACGGCACTTTCCCTACGAGGACAATCGTAATAGCCGTGACCAGTGGCAGCAGGCGCTGACATACATTGCCGAAGACTCTAGTATTTCTGAAGTCATTTTGAGTGGCGGTGATCCATTGATTCCTGGCGATCGGTACCTGCAGGAGATTATCGATACCATTGAGGCAATCTCCCATGTCACTACCGTGCGCATCCACACCCGCCTACCCATTGTATTACCCGCGCGCATTACTGCAGGTTTGGGAGCGGTGCTCACCAATACCAGGCTTAGAATAGTGATCGTGAACCACTGCAATCATGCTCAGGAAATCGACGCGCAGGTCAGTGCTGCCCTGTCACATCTGAGATCCTGGGATGTCACTTTGCTAAATCAGGCGGTGTTACTCTCGGGTATCAACGACAGCGCCAGCATTCAAATCGAGCTGAGTCAGGCCCTGCATGCCAACGGCGTACTGCCCTATTACCTGCATCTACTTGATCCAATAAAAGGCGCACATCACTTCGAGGTCGACGAAAAAAGTGCCGTCGGCATTATGCGCGAAGTGATTGCTGCGCTGCCGGGTTATCTGGTGCCCCGATTAGTGAGAGAGGTAGCGGGCGAAACAGCGAAGAGAATCATTCCTATAAACCCCTGCCCATAAATCGCCTGTGCCAAGGCCGGTAGTATAGCGTTCTATATTGCAGCGGCGTTTCTGTCCATAGCGCCTTCCGTTTAACCGGAGTATTCGCTAGCGTTGCATAACGTTGGCACCACCCATCTTAAATGGCAGGCAAAGCATGAATACCTATCAGACAATACTCACCGATCAAAAGGATAGAATTTTCTTTATTACCTTTGATCAAGGTGATCGTCTAAACCCAATATCTGCAGTGGTCATGCGCGAACTTGAACAGGCACTTGAATCTGTAAGGCAGGACGACTCCGTTCACGTTGTGGTGATCAAGGCAAACGGACGGGCGTTTTCTGCTGGCTACGATTTGAACAAAGAAGCGTGGATAACCAGCCAGTATCCCGGCGATGCTGACGGGCAGGTGGATTTGCAACGCGACAGGCGTGACGTTCACGAAATTGTAGATTATTGGCTGCGTATGTGGCGCTACCCCAAGCCGATTATTTCGCAGGTACAGGGCGATTGCTTGTCTGGAGCAGGAGAATTACTCGCAGTCACCGATTTGGCTATTGTCAGCGAGCGGGCGCGTTTTGGACACCCTGCTGCCTGTGATCTGGGCATTCCTCCTTCCATCATGTTCTGGCCGATTCTTATAGGCCTGAGAAAGACCAAGGAGCTGCTCTATACCTCAAAACTGATAGACGCGCACGAGGCAATGAGGATAGGGCTGGTCAACGAAGTCGTACCCCACGACGAGCTGGCGGAACACGTTTTGAAAGTGGCAACAAAAATAGCCAAAGCGCCCTCAGACAATTTGGCAATACTTAAGGAAGTAGCAAACACCTGGTTTGAAAACATGGGCATTCAGGAATCGATAAGAACCGGCGCGGATTTAGATGCCATTTATCATCAGAACCCTTCTTACATAGATTTTTTTCAGACACTCCAGAAAGACGGTACCAAAGCGGCGTTTGCCAAGCGTAAAAAACTCTATGGAGAGACAGAAGCCGATGACTGATATCCCGGTAGACAAATCGCTCTGCGCGCTGCCCATCGTTGATCGCTATGAGCAACTGATAGAGCAATTCTCCTGGTCAATTCCGGAGCGCTTTAATATCGCCGATGCAGTTTGCGATCGCTGGGCTGACGACCCGCACCGCGAGGCGATAACCCACGAATATGCTGATGGCTCAACCATCTCCTACTCTTTCAGCCAAATACAGGCCTTCTCCAATCAGCTCGCTAACCTTTTAGAATCCCTGAGCGTTACCCGTGGCGACAGCGCTCTTATTTGTCTTGCTCAATCTCCTGCCTGTGCCATTTCCCACACAGCGTGTTTCAAATCGGGTGTCGTATCATGCCTGGCATCCGTGCTGTTCGGCCCGGACGGCCTCCGTCATCGACTGGTGGGCAGTAATGCAAAAGTATGCATCATCGACTCCAGCTGCTACGTAAATCTGGCCGCTATCCGCCACGAGTGTCCGCAGCTCGAACACGTTATCGTCGTTGGAAGTGCCGAGCTGGATCAGACCCTGGAATTCTGGAGCTCCCTGGAAAAGCACCCCACCAGTTGGAGCAACGTCGACACACATTCAGAAGACGCCGCCTGGATAAACTACACATCCGGCACTACCGGCATGCCTAAAGGTGCCGTCATGCCACATCGCACCCTGCTGGGTAATGTCCCGCAATTTCAGTATTTCTACGATTACTTTCCCCACCCGGGCGACGTGCTCTGGTCCCAGGCAGACTGGGCCTGGGTCGCAGGTTTCGTAGATATACTGTTAATCGGCTGGTTTCACGGCTGCAAAGTCATTTCTACCGAGATGAAAGGCTTCGACCCCGACCAGGGGTTTCGCGTATTGGCCGATCACCACGTTTCTGTCTCTTTGTTGACGCCGACCATGCTCAAGCTGATGAGACAATCCGACGGTGACAATGCCAAGCGTGACCTCAATTTACGCGTGGTGCTTTCCGGCGGAGAAGCCGTGGGCAACGAACTCGCGCAGTGGGCCGATCAGCAGTTTGGACTGACCATCAACGAGGGCTTTGGCCAGTCTGAATGCAACGGCATGATAGGCACGAATTGTCGCCTGATGGCAACAAGACATGGCTCACTGGGTAAGCCCGCACCAGGTTCAGTCTGCGCAATAGTGGATGACGAGGGCGAAGAAGTGCCGGAAAACGTGCACGGCAATATAGCAATAAAACGCCCACACCCAGCCATGTTCTCACACTACCTCGATGACCCTGAAGCGACCCGGCAGAAGTTCACCGGTGACTGGATGATCACAGGCGACCTGGGCAGCCGCGATGCTGACGGTTACTTCTGGTTTCACGGAAGAATAGACGACGTCATTACCAGCTCGGGTTACCGCATTGGACCCACTGAGATCGAAGATGTCCTATTGCAAAGCGATGCGGTGAAACTGGCGGCAGTCGTTGGTGTAAAAGACCCCCAGCGAACAGAGCTAGTGAAAGCCTTTGTCGTGCTGGCGGAGGGGGTGACGCCTTCTGAGAACCTCACCTTAAGTCTACAAAGTATGGTAAGGAAAAACCTCGCAAAGCACGAGGTTCCGCGTGAAATAGAATATGTGGATAGTCTGCCAATGACCCCAACGGGGAAAATATTGCGCCGCGAACTAAGAAACCGTTAGCTGTAGTGGCGGATTGATCACAACGGGCTTGGGCCCGCTATGGCCCCTGTGGGGCTTTTTTGTTTTGGTAGGACTACACGGACTCGAACCGTGGACCCCCTGCATGTCATGCAGGTGCTCTAACCAACTGAGCTATAGTCCTATTAGGTCGGCATTATAAGGGCAGTCACTGCATTGCTCAACCTTTGTGTGTCTTCGCTTTAACGCAAATAAGCGGAGGGAAAAATAGCCCAACACTCGTCGAGCACCAGCTCTGCAGCCGCTGGCTGGTCGGCTCCACGGTAAAGGGAAGCGAGAGAGGTACACACCTGCTGTTGATAGGGTATGTCCTCGCGCACCATTTCAAAATACTGGACTGCCTTACCCGCGTCGCCACTTACCGCCATGCCATAGGCATAGCTGAGTGTCTGGTAAGGCCCCGCATCTGCCGAGGCATAATCCTCTGCCAGAGTCATATCTGCTCGAGCCAGCATAAAACCAGCAGCATCTCGATACACCGGTTGCCAACGGCCGCTGGACAGCAGGTCTTTAAGCATTTGGGGGCCATTATTGCGACCATTGGGCCAGATGATATATTCGGCGCCGCTGCGTTCGATGTCTGCCATCCAGCCGGGCGCACCACGCAGTACCTCCACGTATTCATTATAGGTTTCAGCGCTGTACAAGGTATCTGCACGACCGTCGATAAAGACTTTCAGACGCCCGTCGGTCCGCCAGTGGATATAGCCCCCCCAGTTGTACAGACCGTAGACTTTGCCTTTTATTTGATTGGCCTCAACGAAATCCATCATATCAATGGGATAGCTGTATTCCGCGACCAGGTAGTGGAACGCCGGTCCCGCACTAAGAGGATAGGGCAACAATCTGAAGAGTGCGATCAACAACGAGACACTGGCCAAGCCGGCTCGATACCGATTGAGGTTCAGGGAACTCCATCCTATGGCAACCAGGGGAGCCAGCATGACCGCCAGCGAAATTCCAAAAATAGGGATAAAGCGACGGCTGGTGATGGCCATGGCGAGGGTCAGACCGGTTAACACTAAGCCCTCCCACGGGACTTCTGCTCTGCGACGCACTGCTGGCAATGCGTATAGCAAGCCGAGTAGCGTAGCCCACATAAAGTAGTGAAACAGTGGCGCGCGGATTCCTCCCGGCAGGAAAGGTGAGAGCCACTCCCCCAGCTGCCGAAAAGGGGAAGAGGTATCGAATGCGTATTTTAAGGGATAAAGAAACACCTCGATGCCGGAAGGATTGAGCACGCTGGCGGCAACGCAGGCCAACCCCACCAAAAAAGCGCGCCTGATATTGGCAACGCTGAACTCACGCCAGGGAAACAGCAGAATTCCCAGCGCCATCAGGCCGAAGAAAAACCCACCATGAAGATTGACCCAGATCACAAATAGTAGCGCCAGCAGCCAGGGGGATGCTCGCCGGCCCAACAGCAGAGCCAACAAAATTGCATAGTTCAGCAGCGTATAAAGATGAGGCCGTACATCGATAAAAGGCGCTGCAATAGCTATTGCTATAGCGGCGCAGAGAAAGCCCGCAAACTGGCTACCAGTTTCGCGGGCAAGGGCGTATTGCAGCGTGCCAAAGGTTGCCAGGATGATCAACCACTTCCAATAGACCAGCGATTCAACACCTAACAGCGTAACCCAGCTGTAGTAGACAATATCGGCAAGCCACTCATGGTTTAACCAGTCGTTGCCATGGGCGGTATAGGACCAATCGTCCACCATCCACGGGGTGCCCGTTTGAAACAGCTCCCGACCCGCGGCCAGGTGCCACCACATGTCCGAGCCCATCATCTCGGTAAAGCCGAAAGACAGGAACAACAGCAATCCAGCTGCAATCCAAAGGGGTCGCTCTAACGCGTTCATTTCATTGCCGGCTAATCTGTAGCGTCGCGCCGCGAGGCATCACTGGGGTGATAGCCCTTGAGGAAGTAAAGTGCGCGCCCTTTCGCTTCGGTATAAGTACGCCCCACATACTCACCAATGATACCCAGGCAGATCAGTTGAATGCCCCCCAGAAAGAGGATGATCATAACGAGCGAGGGATAACCGGGTACAGCGTTGCCCAAAAACAGCGTCCGTAGCAGAAAGTAAGAACCGTAGAAAAACGATGCCCCCGAAGTCAGTATCCCAAGATAGGTGGCCACTTTGAGCGGCAATGCGGAGAAGGAGGTTATCCCTTCCAAAGCAAAATTCCAAAGTCGCCAATAATTCCAGTGAGTGCTACCGGCAACACGTGGCTTACGCACATAGGGCACTGCTTTTTGGGGAAAGCCTATCCAGGCATACAGCCCTTTCATATACCGGTGACGCTCAGGCATGGCTTTTAAGGCATCGACGGCACGACGACTGAGCAAGCGGTAATCACCTACATCCGCAGGAATTTCGACATCACTGAGCATATTAATGATGCGATAAAACCACTTGGCGGTAAATATTTTCAACCAGGGTTCGCCCTCGCGAACGGCGCGAAGACCGTAGACGACATCGTAGCCGCTGCGCCACTCCCGCAAAAATTCGGGTATCAGTGAGGGCGGATCCTGTAGGTCCGCATCAATTAAAACTACGGCGTCACCCACGGCATGATCAAGGCCCGCTGACAGAGCGACTTCTTTGCCGAAGTTTCGGCTTAACTCAAGAACAGCAACAGCCGGATTACTCTCACGGAACCCCGTCATTAATTCTACAGAGCGATCTGTGCTGCCGTCGTCGACATAAATCAATTCATAATCCTCACCGGCGGTTTCAAGCACAGCGAGGATCTCACGATGAAAGGTCTCCAGCACCTCGGCTTCGTTATGTGTGGGAACGATAATCGACAGCATCAAATGGTGTCCTTGTCTGGGCCGGAAACTCTAATCAAACCTTGAATACCCAAACCATACACCAACAGGCCATTCATCATAAACCCAAAACAAATCATGAAGAGCTCGCGCTACTGGCTAGAATAGCGGTCAACACCACTATTTCAAACCCTGTATAGAGCAGTCCATAATGAATTATCGCGGTCGCCACACCGACCAGGACAAACCGCTGCAGCCGACCTGAATCAGTCACCCGTTATTGTCCAAATTTTGATGTCGCCAACAAAGGTTTGAAAAGTGCCGTAAAAGTAGGTGTGTAGAACCAGTTCTGGCATAAAGTTTTGCACATCAAAAGAGTCGCTCAACTGCAAATACTGGCGATTATCGTCCAGTGCACTGCGATAGAATCGTGCGTAATCGGGCCGCGTTTTTACCAACCGATCCAGATTATGTACTCGTGGCCCGTTGAGCTCATTGGCAAAGGCTGTGTCATACCAGTTCTCACTCAGCACCAGGTACTGGGCCTGACGCATAACAGCGCCGTTATCTGCCGCATGCTCAGGCGAAAATAGTCGCTGTGCCGTCATAGTCCCCGCAGGCGGACTGACATAAAAACTGAAAAAAACGCGCTCAGGCTGATGCTGTTCATACCACTGACGCAGGGCAATGCGGGGGTCGCGATAGTAATCCTGTTCAATATCGACAGCCAAAAGCCCCGGCCACACGAGGAACAACACCCGTACCCAGCGCCGCTGCGACCAACGGGATTGCCAAAACCCAATACTAGCCAGCAAAGCCGCTAGAGGAATGAGCGGCAGGTAGTGACGATAATAGGTCACCGGTGCAAGAAACATCATGAACAGTAAAAACAAGAGGACCGGGGAAAGGCAAAGCCACACGGCATACTTCTCTGGTTTTTCCAGTACAGCTCGAACACCCAGCGGAATAAAAAAGCATGCTGGTAACCCCAGCCCTACGACGAGAACCACTGGCGCATTAACAAGATTGCGCAGCCACTTGTTCCAACCGATCGCCGCATAACCAGTACCAAAGGGCGTGCTTGCATTCCCGGTGGTGTACGCAGCAAACAAATCCCATCGAGTGAGGGCGAATGCAATAACCGGTACTAACAACCAAAAGAACTTCATTGTGAGTGGTATTTTCTGCCATGGAACCAGCAGGTAAAACAGTGCGATTAGCGGGTACCACAGCACTATCTGAAAAGCAGCGTTAGTAAGCAACGCAAACACCACGACCGTTGCAGCAATGAGTACCGCCAAGCGGGCAGGACTCAAACCCCGGATAATATGAGCCCACACAGAATGTGGCAGGAACGAGAGGTACGCAAAGGCGGCAAAAACCCAATATTTCGTCCACAGCGCCGGAACCAGAAAAACAAGGCTGATAATCACGATCCCTGCAGTACGGCGACGGTGGGCTGCAACAACAAAAACAAAAAACAGATAGATGAAAAATACTGACGGGGCATCCACGGTTGCACTGTGTGATTCACTGACGTGGAAACCTGACAATGCCAATAGAGCTCCGGCGGTCCAGGCTACGCGAGGCTGCTGGGGCATTAACTGCAGCGCAAGTATGGCAAGCACAACAACCGTGAGAGCACCCGTGACTGCAGAATAACTGCGTGCTATCAAAATATGAGGTGGGCTATGACAATACTGTTTTACCAACGCCGCATTGCCAGCGATATTGGCAGGAGGCCCGTTACCGAGGAACTCGGCAATCGCGATAGTTTGCCCACCAACCCAGCTTGAGTAGTCGAAGCCGTCGAGAGCCGCCCGACAAGAGCCGCCCTCGTCGAAATTTATTAACGTAAAGCTGCTGGGATGGTCCCACCCCCAACCCACACTTTGGGCGCCGTAAAGCCTGGGGATCAGCGCCAACAAAAATAGAGCGAACAGGGGGAGGCTGCGAGCCGGCCAGAACCCTTTCCTCAGCTCACTCATATAATTATCGTTCTATTCAGAACAACGCCGCCCCAATTCGTCTTATGGGGGAAGATTGTACTTGCTTGCTCGCGTAGCAGCGACCTGAATAACCATACTTTCAGGCGTAGCCATTCTCGCGAAACCAGGCCACCGAGTCGCGCACTGCAGTTTCAATGGGGGTCTGCGGCAAACCCAACTCTTCTATTGCCTTGGTGGGGTCAACATACCCATGTTGCACAACATACATCGTGTTTTTATACGTTGTCATGGGCGCCCTCCCGGTTAGCTTGGACCAAAATTCAACGACCTTCGCCACGCGCAACATCGTTGCTGCAGACACCTCGGTGGTAGCAACATTGTCGACACCCGCGACCCGGCCTATCAATTGCAGTAATTCGCGATTCGGCATATTGCCGTCACGGTTGGCCAGCAGATAACTCTCGCCTATGCGGCCCTTCTCCATGGCCAGCAAATGGCCAGCGGCAACATCCCGCACATCCACCGCGGGCACGCCGCCATCCCAATAATTTTTCATTTGCCCTTTGAGCGTGCGCAATATCATAGTGCCAGTTGGCGTGGGCGCACGGTCACCGGGCCCAAAAGGCATGCCCGGCAGAACCAGCGTTGCCGGCAGGCCGTCAGCAATCAAACTCCTCACCATCAAATGGCTGATGTATTTCGACAAAATATAGTCACTGGCCCAAGGCCAGGAGTTGAACGCTGTGTTTTCATCAGCCCACTTACCCTCACCCACGATACCGATCGCAGCGACGCTGCTGGTAACAACGATTTTCTCGACTCCGGCCCTGTGGGCCGCGGTAAGAATTGACCGGGCGCCATCAACATTAATTTTAAAGTGCAGGTCGGGATCTTTGGTCCAGATAGCGAACAGTGCGGCCAAATGATAAAGCTGCTCGATGCCCTGCACGGCGCGTACCAACGATTCCGGGTCCAGAAGGTTACCTTCAACGACTTCCACCTCCATTCCGATCAAGGGCGATCGGTCTTCGCCAGGCATCACCATGACCCGGACATCATCACCGCGCTCCAGGCATAAACGTGTAACGTGGTTGCCGATGAAACCTGTTGCGCCGGTAATCAAGACTTTTGACATACACTAATCCTCGTCATCATTCGTGTGACCATCGTAGCGCGGCCGCGGTGCATCTGGCATGGCTAAATCGGTCAAATCAAATGGGCTTACAGGGTCTTTGCCCGTGGCGTTGGCTGGTCACTTTAACCACACAAATACGCTATCACACTGCCAAGTACTCGCTTTTTTAATTCTTTTTGGAATCTAAAAAAATATTTTTTAGTAGTAAACAGTCTAAAAAGCTTCTTAAACATGCGCTTAATTGCAGCGAAATCCGCTGAACGTTTAATTTTTAGCCTATTTTAATAATCAAAACGTCTATTGATATAGCTTTAATATTATTAAAAGGACTAAAAAAACGAACATCCGCTTGTCGGGCTAGCCTGCTCTAAGGCCGGTGCTATACTCGCACGAAGCTGCATTAAACCTGCCTCGCAGGGATTAGAGCGGCATTTGGTAGGATCTCAGATGATCCGGCGGATTTCTTTGGCCGTAAATCACTGAAATCTGTGTTGGCTTAAAACTAATAAAGAGAGAGCTGCATGAAACGCCATTACTACATAAGTGATGATCTGGACGACCTGGAAGTTATTGAACACGACCTGGAGGCAGCCGGTATCGGCAATCCGCAGATTCACGTATTAAGTGAGGATGATGCCGGACTTGAAGAACACAACTTGCACAAGGTAGAAGCAGTTCTGAAAAGAGACGTTGTCCATGGCACCGAGATGGGCGCAGTGGTAGGCGTCATTGGCGCCGCCGCTGTTCTTGCGCTCGCGTACTTCTCAGGACTCACAGACACCTATACTTGGGTTCCCGCTATTTTTCTAGCAGTCGTTGTCTTGGGTTTCTGTACCTGGGAGGGAGGCCTGATAGGTATTCAGGAACCCCATGTTGATTTCAAGCGTTTCGATGAAGACTTAAAAGCAGGTCGGCATGTGCTGTTTGTCGACGTGGATCCGGAACAGGAAGACACTCTGCGCAAGATTACTAGCCAGCATCCGAAACTTTCCGCCGCTGGCGAAGGCGCATCCACGCCCAGAGTCGTGGTTAAAGCGCAGGAAAAGTTTTACGGAATTATGAAAACTTTACCTTGATCAGGGGCGCTCATCACGCGTGCTAACGCGGAACTCCTTACAGAAGCAGACGTTAGGCAAGACAACCAATAAGAAGCCCAAAGCGGAGGAAATATGAAATTAGTGATCGCGCTGGTTCTGCTAGTTGTGGGTTCTCTGGTTTTTCACTGGCTCAGCCCATGGTGGTTTACCCCAATCGCCTCCAACTGGAGCACGGTCGATACAACCATAGATATCACCTTCATTATCACCGGCATTGTTTTCGTTGCCATCAACTTATTCATGGCTTACGCGGTTTACCGCTATCGCTACAATCCTGACCGCCGCTCAGCATACGAACCTGAAAACAAGAAACTCGAAACCTGGCTCACTGTGATCACCGGCATAGGCGTCGCAGCGATGCTGGCACCGGGACTGGTTGTCTGGGCCGACTTTATTGACGTCCCTGAAGATGCCGATGTTATAGAAGTGGTGGGAGAGCAATGGCAATGGCGCTATCGGCTTCCGGGTGAGGACGGTGTATTGGGTGAAGTTGATTCACGTTATGTGAGCCAGGATAACCCTCTAGGCATAAGCCCTAACGACGAGGCCGGAGCTGATGATGTCGTCATTCTCGACAGCGAACTACACCTCCCAATTGACAGGCCGGTCAAAGTTTTACTGCGCTCAAAGGACGTCTTGCACAATTTCGCGGTGCCCCAGTTCCGAGTCAAAATGGACCTGGTGCCGGGCAGCGTAACCTATGTCTGGTTCACGCCAACCCGAACCGGCAGGTTCGACGTTTTGTGCATGGAGCTTTGCGGCATCGCCCACTACACCATGCGCGGCCATGTAGTCGTTGACGACGCCACTGATTACGAGGCATGGCTGGCGCAGCAGAGTACCTGGACTGACATTCAGGGGATTCCCAAGGGCGATCCGGTCGCTGGTCAGGCCAGTTTTATGGTCTGTGCCTCCTGCCACGGCCAACAGGGTGAAGGTAATATCGCTATGAATGCGCCACGGCTTGCTGGACTGCCGGACTGGTATGTGGAAAGACAACTCCATTACTACAAAAATGGCGTGCGTGGCGCCCACGAAAAAGATACTTTCGGGCAGCAGATGGCACCCATGGCTGGCGTGCTGGCCGATGACACTGCGGTGCGCAGTGTGGCAGCGTATATCGCTACCCTGGACGCAAAATCAGGCGGCAATACCCTGGGCGGTGATCCGTCCCGCGGCGCTAGACACTACACCTCCTGTGGCGCGTGTCACGGCGCCAACGCACAGGGCAATTTTGCGCTGCAGGCACCACGGTTGGCCGGACAGGATGACTGGTATCTAAAACGGCAGTTGGAAAACTTCCGCCTCGGTATTCGTGGTACGCATGAAGACGATAACTATGGCCACCAGATGGTGCTCATGGCGCGTTCAATACAAGACGAGCAATCAGTTAATGACTTAATGGCCTATCTGGGCACGCTATAACGGGCTTGTTATAGCGCATTACAGAGCCAACTATAAAAAAAGGATGAGGACAACAGCATGCAACATGTCGCTATTGCCGACCAGCCGGATGAAATGCACGACCCGCAGACGTTCATCACTAAATATGTCTGGAGTCAGGATCATAAAGTAATTGCCATTCAGTATGGTGGTACAGCGATTTTTGTCGGTCTGATCGCACTGGTTTTATCCGGTCTGATGCGCTTGCAATTGGGTTTTCCGGAGACTTTTGATTTCATCGATCCGAGCTCCTACCTGCAGTTTGTGACTATGCACGGGATGATCATGGTGATCTATTTGCTCACCGCATTGCTGCTGGGGGGCTTTGGCAACTACCTGATCCCGCTGATGATAGGTGCTCGGGATATGGTCTTCCCCTATCTGAACATGCTGAGTTACTGGTTTTATCTGGTGTCGGTGATCGTTCTGTTGAGTAGCTTTTTTGTTCCCGGAGGGCCGACCGGTGCGGGCTGGACCCTGTATCCACCGCAGGCGATTCTCCCAGGAACACCGGGTTACGACTGGGGCATTATATTAATGCTGGCCTCACTGGCGATATTCATCGTTGCATTTACCATGGGCGGCCTGAATTACGTCACTACTGTTCTGCAGGCACGTACCAAAGGCATGACGCTAATGCGAATGCCGTTGACCATCTGGGGCATTTTTACTGCAACCGTGTTGGGGCTGCTCGCATTTCCCGCTTTATTGGTCAGCGCCATCATGATGATGCTCGACAAAGTACTGGGCACCAGTTTTTTCATGCCAGCGCTGGTGTCGCTGGGTGAAAACCTCGATTACACCGGTGGTAGTCCGATCCTGTTCCAGCACTTGTTCTGGTTCTTCGGTCACCCTGAAGTGTACATTGTTGCCCTGCCCGCTTTCGGCATGGTCTCCGATGTATTGGCCGTCCATGCGCGCAAGAATATTTTCGGCTACCGCATGATGGTGTGGGCCATTGTCGGCATTGGCGCCCTGAGTTTCGTGGTGTGGGCTCACCATATGTACGTGAGCGGCATGCACCCTGCCTTTGGGTTTTTCTTCGCCACCACCACCCTGATTATCGCGATACCGACAGCAATCAAAGTGTATAACTGGGTGCTAACGCTCTGGCAGGGCAACATCCATCTGCGGGTACCCATGCTGTTTGCGATTGGCTTCATTTTCACTTTTATCCACGGTGGCCTGACCGGTTTGTTTCTGGGTAACGTCACTATCGATCTACCGCTTTCGGACACCTATTTTGTGGTCGCGCACTTTCACATGGTCATGGGCGTTTCGCCGATCATGGTGTTGTTCGCTGCTCTCTACCACTGGTATCCCCTGGCAACAGGTCGCATGTTCAACGAAACGCTGGGGAAAATGCACTTCTGGATTACCTTCCTGGGCACTTATGCTATTTACTTACCGATGCACTATCTCGGCTTCCTGGGCGTTCCCCGCCGCTACTTTGCCATGGGCACCACAGACTTTATCCCCGAGTCGGCGCAATCTCTGAATGCCAGCATCACCATTTCGGCGTTGATTGTCGGCGCTGCCCAGTTAATTTTTCTGGTCAATATTATCTGGAGCCTACGACACGGTGAGAAAGCAGGCCACAATCCCTGGGGTGCAACTTCTCTGGAATGGCAGACGCCGGATGTACCGCCACGTCATGGCAACTGGGGAGAGAAGTTACCTCAGGTGTATCGCTGGGCTTATGACTTCAGCGTGCCCGGCGCCAAGGAAGATTTCATCCCGCAGGATCACCCGGTGACGGATGAAGAACAAACCGGCGGTGAACACCAAGGAGGCACAGCATGAACATCTTCAAAACTCTAGGCGAAAAACCTTGGCTGGCGGAGGCTTCACCGGCTGCCCCCGCTGCGCATATTCCGGAAGTAGACACCCTGGACGCTGCGCGGATTGTGTTGAAATTTATCATGGCTATTGTCAGTGTGCTGTTCTTCCTGTTCATAATCACCTTTCTTGCCAGATCACAATATCCCGATTTTCAAGCGCTGGCAGGACAGCCCTGGCAGCCGCTCACCGACGCTAGCAGACTTTGGTTTAACACTGGCATTCTGGCCGCAGCCAGCCTCGCCATGCAATTTGGCCTTTGGGGCTCCCAGCACGGAAAAATCGGGAGGGCAATAGCCGGTATCTCTGCGGCTCTGTGCTTCTCCGTTTTATTCCTGGTGGCTCAACTGAATCTCTGGGACCAGCTGCAATCCATGGGCTTTTACGTTAGCAGTAATCCTGCCAACAGCTACTTTTATCTGCTCACCGCAGTGCACGGCCTGCACCTTATGGGCGGCCTGATCGTTCTGGCCAACGTGGCTTTTCGTGTTTGGTACGACGATGCGCCAGAGAATTTAAGTGGTCCACTGCAGTTGTGCGCCACCTACTGGCATTTTCTTTTGGCGGTCTGGCTGGTGCTGTTCGCACTGCTGACCAGTACTCCTGCAACCATTAACGCACTTGCTGCAATGTGCGGATTCTGAGAGCCGAGCTGATGACAGAAAATACAGATATAAGCAGCGACTTTACCGACCCGGGTGTGGCCGGAGTCGTCGCGGACTGGTCTTCCGACAAGCAGGCCTTCGACATGCCCTGGGGCAAGTTGATGATGTGGATTTTTTTGCTCAGTGACACATTTATTTTCAGCGTCTTTCTGACCGGCTATATGAATGTGCGCATGTCAGCCACCGATAGCTGGCCCAATGCCAGTGAAGTTTTCGCGCTGACGTTATTCGGGGTTCATTTACCACTGATCCTGATCGCGATCATGACATTTGTACTGATCACCAGTAGCGGCACCATGGTGCTGGCCGTCAATTACGCTTACCGGGGCGATCGCCGTAAAACGGCTATGCTGATGGGGATAACTGCCCTGCTAGGGGCCTCGTTTGTTGGTATGCAGGCATTCGAGTGGACCAAACTCATCGTTGAGGAAGGCATTCGCCCCTGGGGCAATCCGGAGGGTGCTGCGCAATTTGGTGCCACGTTCTTCATGATTACAGGGTTCCACGGCATGCACGTAACCGGCGGGGTTATATACCTATCCATCGTAGCCAAAAAGGTCGCCCGTGGTGATTATGAGAAAAAGGGTTATGCCATTGTCGAGATTACCGGCTTGTACTGGCACTTCGTCGATCTGGTTTGGGTTTTCATTTTCGCATTCTTCTATTTGTGGTGAGGTAAAAGTATGAGCGCTACCGCCGGACAGCAGCATCCGCTCGGGATTTATCTGAAGATATGGGCCCTGCTGTTTGTACTCAGCACATTTTCCTATCTGGTGGACTGGTATCAATTCGAAGGTTACTTACGCTGGTCATTAATCATAATGTTCATGTTTCTTAAAGCCGGTTTCATTATTGCCATCTTTATGCATATTGCCTGGGAGCGGTTATCGTTAAAGTATTTGCTGTTCCTGCCGCTGTTCGCGATTGTAGTGTTGATTTGTTTAATGTCAATTGAAGCGAACCACACCTTCATGTTGCGGCATACATTCTTCGATCGATAACGTTGCATGAGGTAATGGCATACAGTCCCGATGTCTGCACGCTCTCGTCTAATCATAGGGTTTCTCCTGGCCAACGTGGCGATCATCGCGATCGCTGCGACGCTGGTACTTAGCCGGCCCCCTACCCCGCCACTGATTCAGGGCGTTCTGCTCCCCGAGGCCAGGCTCATCGAATCTTTCAGTTTACTCACGCAGAATAATCAAGAATTCACCAATCACGAGCTGCTGGGAAGGTGGCACCTGGTTTCTTATGGTTTTACTACTTGCCCCGATATTTGCCCCACCACTTTGTCGCAACTAGCCACACTCTCACTGAAACTGGATAAACATCCCGGTGTGGATCTAGACGTACTGTTTTACACCGTTGACCACCGCCGCGATACCGTCGCTCAGATGGCTGCTTATGTGTCCTTTTTTGATACCCGGTTTATTGGCCTTACCCACTTGGATGATCCCGAGAATAAACATCTGCCGTTTGAAAAGAGTCTGGGAATTATGGCTATCCTTGTCCCCACCACCGACCCGGAAGGCGGCATCAGTGGCAATGACTACGAGGTAAACCATGGCGTAACTCTATTCCTGATCAACCCGGAGGGTAAACTTCAGGCGATTTTCGAACCGAAGCAGGTTGCGCCGGATGTATACCATTTTGATCCAGACACTCTTTTAGTCGACTATCTGGCCATTCGCCAGTATCTGGGTTGAGCGCAAAAAGCTACACTCATGTTTGGCATCAATCAGGATCTCGACCATGTTTGACAATGAGCACCCCGCTCGCCGCGCCGCACTGCTATCAAGGGACTATGTTCACACCAAGAACCGCGAAGGTTGGCTAAGTCTGTACGCTGAAGATGGCATTATCGAAGACCCCATCGGTGTGTCGATGATTGACCCGGAGGGTAAGGGACATCGCGGCCAGGCAGCCAGAGAAGCGTTCTGGGATAATTTTATCGCCCCGTCCGTTATTGAAATCGACATTAAGGATTCATATGCTGCCGGCGACGAATTGGCCAATCTGGTAGAGCTGACTACGACCATTGACGCAGGCAACGGCAAAGCTCTGCGGCAGAAAGTATTCGCCGTGGTCACGTATCACGTCAACGCTGATGGCAAGCTGCTCTCGCTCCGAGGCTTTTGGGACACCGAAGACCCTCGCAACACCTTGATCGAAATTGATAGCAACGCCGCCTGACGCAAAATGGCATCCACCACCATCATTGCCGGTGCCCGTTCCGTACGCCAGGGTACCGGACCATTTCTGGCCGCAGCAATGGCACATGCGGGCGCGCAGGTGGTGGGTGTCGTTGGCACCAGCGAGCACTCTGCACGCGTGGCGCAGGCAGCGCTAAAGCAAGATTGGGGTTTGACGGTCAACCCCTACGACTCAATAGCTGATGCCGTCTCTGCTGAAAATGCAGACATCGTTGTGGTGAGTACACCGTGGCAATTTCACCGAGAGCATTTGCTGGAGGTAGCGACAGCTGGCTGTCATTGCCTGGCGGAAAAACCATTACTGTGGCCCGCCTTAGAGCTCGATATCGGCGAGCTGGTTTGCGCTTTTCAGCAGCGTGGGCTATTACTGCAAATGGTCACTCAGTGGCCCTTCTCACTGCACGCGTTCAGCCAATTGCACGGGCCCCTGCCTTCTAGCATTGACTCCTTCACCATGCGCCTGAGTCCAACCTCAATCGGACCGTATATGATTCCGGATGCCGCCCCGCATTTTATCAGTCTGCTACAAGCCCTGGCCGGCACAGGTGACTGTGAGGAGGTGAAGTTTCTAAGTAAGAGTCCAGACGAACTGACGCTGAATTGCCGCTATCGCCATAGTGGCGGCAGTGTGCAAGCCTCGCTGGAGCTTAAAACTGTAATCACCCGACCCCGACCGGCATGGATAGGGATCAATGGCCTGTATGCGGAGCGTTCTGTGGAATTACCCGAATATCGCCAGTTTTTCAGCGCAGGCGGACGAAAAGTAGAGCTGTCTGACCCGATGAGGGCGGTCGCCGACAACTTTCTCACTAATCTGAGCGTCGGAAAGCCAACAGATGGAGGCCTGCTGAGTGCTGGGCACCGCAATCTATTGCAACTGAATCAGGCCTGGCCAGCCTGACCATGCGCCCCTCTGGCGGCACTAATATAGTTGTCGTGGCTGGCCGCAAAACGTAAGATTGTTTTTTTGTGCTTACTAACCCAGCAACCAAGTTCCCGAGGTGCCATTTTGACCGACACAATTCCCTTGACCGACCTTAACGCCAATCAAGCCAGTGCAGAGGACGGCTCAGAGCAGCTTGAGCTTGAAAGCATTCACGATTTCGCCACCAAACTGACTCTGCCAGGGTCACGCGAGGCACTGGAACACTATGTCCGTTGGCAGGTCGCCCTGCGCACGGGTAAAAATACCGATGCCACCGAACTGAACCCAACCAAAGTGCCAGACTTCGCCCCCATTTCGATCAATCTGGACCTGACCACCGCCTGTAATTTTGAGTGCGATCACTGTGTCGACTTGGATATTCTCAACACCGGCATCCGTTTTGACCACGACCAGCTGCTGTCCTCGCTGGAACTAATGACTGAGCGCGGAATGAAATCGGTCATTGTCATCGGTGGCGGTGAACCCACCCTTTACCCGAAGTTTGAAGAAATCATTCGTTTTATGAAAAACCTGGGGCTGCAGATCGCCATCGTATCCAACGGTACCGGCAACGACAAAATCGCCAAGGTGGCCGATTGCATGGATGGCCAGGACTGGGTACGTCTATCGCTGGACTCGGGTACCGACCCCACCTTTCAGGCCATGCACAATCCTCGCAAAAAGATCACCCTGGAGCAGATTTGCGCGAAAGTCCCGGCTATTCGTCGCGCCAATCCGGATGTCACGGTGGGCTTTTCCTACATCGTTACGTGGGTGGGCGCCGAGATTAACGACACCAGTATTGTTGAAAATCTGCACGAAATTACCGGCGCTACAAAATTGGCCCGCGACAACGAATTCAGTTATATCAGCTTCAAGCCATTCCTGACTCGCGACGAACTCAACAATGCGGAAGTTATCGATATACGCCATCAAAAGAATCTTGAAGATACTTTGAGTCGTATCCAAGCGCAGGTTGATAAGGCTGCAACGCTAGAGTCGGACAGTTTCCGCGTGCACCAGAGCACCGGCCTGAAGGCAATGTTGCAGGGCAGAACCCAAGCCCTGGCAAAACAGCCCAAGCAATGTCACATGCAGTATTTTCGGCAGGTGCTCAGTCCTCTGGGCTTGTATAACTGCCCGGTGTATCGAAACCAGGATCACGGCAAGCTGGGTGGTAAAAACGCCAATGCCGATGTGGAAACCTACGATGCCACCCGCGAGACTACCGCCGACCTGGTCAAGAACTTCAACGCGACCGTGAGCTGTGAAAAGGTGACCTGCCTTTACAACGACGTGAACTGGTGGATTGAGAGCCTGATTGACAACCCAGAGCACCTCAACACATTGAAGACCGATACGAGCTCTGAGCCCGACTACTTCTTGTAGGTGGCTCTAATGTGACGAATTATGCGACCACCTCCCGCACTGGGGAGCGCAAGGTCACTCAGCACACTCTAATGGACGTGACCAGCGGTAGAAAAAACCGACAAAAGGTCCATAGATAATTGTTTTTAATAGCTATTATTCGGCACCTTTGAGGTGCCAGATATTTCTGGCCTTTTCCTAACAAAAACCATGCAAGTCAGTGCAGGTCCCCGCTAAACTATCATATGTCGTCGTTTTAGTTGAGGAGATCAGCGCAGCCGTGTTGGAAACACTCAAAATTTATACCGCTGACTTGGAGCTTGGCATGTTTGTCAGTTCTCTGGACAAGTCATGGCTGGACTCTACGTTCCTGATTCAAGGCTTCAAAATAGAAAATCGGGAGCAAGTTGATCGCCTGCGCAAAGAATGCGAATTTGTTCTGATCGACACCAAGCAAAGTCGGCAGCGTGCTGGCACACTTGAGCGCAAGGTCAAGCCGATGCGCGTCGCTAAAAATGAGAAGAGGCCGGACCGCGCCCGCATACCCGTCGATCGCATCTTTGAGGGCCGCTCCATCAAGCCCTATCAGGACAACTCTGAATTCATCGATGAGCACCCTCGCGCTCAACTTGCCCTGAATACCTTGCTTGGCGATGTCTGCGATATCTTCGAGGAAGTCAGCGAAGGCGGCAAAATCAACGTCATCAAACTACGCAAGTCGGTCGAACCAGTAATAGACAGCATTAGCCGCAACCCTGACGCCTGCCTGTGGGTGGCACGCATGAGGCAACACGACCAATACAGTTACCAACACTCTTTGGGCGCGTCTCTCTGGGCTGTATCTCTGGGCCGACAAATGGGTTTGCCGAGACATGATCTGCGCTCCCTGGCAGTGGGCGCGATGTTGATGGATGTCGGCAAATTAAGAGTCGACACTGCCCTGCTGCAAGCAGAACGTAAATTGAGCCCCGCTGAGAACGAGACGATGCGCATGCATATCACCCACGGCATGGATATCATCGAGGAAGGCGGGATGATGAACCAGGACGTCATCGATATGGTGGGCTGCCACCACGAACGATACGACGGTTCCGGCTATCCCAAGGGCTTGTCCCGCGACCAGATACCGCCCGTCGCCCGCATCGCAGCCATTGTCGACACGTATGACGCCATGACAACGCCACGAGCCCACGCCAAGGCAATGTCTCCCTCTGCGGCAATAAAGATGATATACGAGGCCAGAGACAGACTATTTCAGGCTGAGTTGGTGGAAGCCTTTATTCAGGCTATCGGGATCTACCCAGCAGGCACTCTGGTGGAGCTATCTACTGGCGAGATTGGCGTGGTTGTCGCCGAATACCGCACCCGCCGATTACGACCCCGGGTGCTACTTCTGCTGGATAAGCATAAAGACGAACTTTCTAATCCAGTGGTCGTCGACCTGCAAGCCAACAGTTTGGAGAATGGGCAACCACCTCCGGATATCGTGAGAGCATTGGAACCGGGCGCTCACAATCTCGACTTGTCGAGAATCAGCTTTAAGCAATAGCCGCTGCAAGTTGCCGCTCGCAGGCTCGGGTCACATCCTCTACCGTCACCCGGGTCATACAGATCTGCTCTTCCAACGGGCAGATTTTTTTATGGCAGGGGCCGCAAGGCACTTCAACTCTCACAATGGTTTCTTTGCCGTGGCTGGTGTCGGTCCAACGCGCCTCGGTGGGCCCAAATACCGTCACTCTGGGAATATCGAAAGCGCGGCCAAAATGCCGTGGGCCGGTATCATTACCCAGCAATAGACTGGCGCGCTTGATCAGGGATTTAAGCTCGGCCAGAGTCAGACAGGGTGTTTCTAACAACGTGGCTGGACTGGACATAGCATCAGCGATGGCGCGAGCCAGCGGCTCCTCTCCAGGGCCGGGGCTTATTGCTATCGCAATACCGCTATCTGCGACGAGGCGATCAGCCACCGCGGCAAAACGCAGCGGCTCCCAGCATTTGGACGCACCAAAGTTCGCGCCCGGGCAGAGCACCACCAACGGTTTGCCGGGATCAACGCCTTCATCCAGCAGCCTTTGAGCAACAAGTTGATCGTCAATATCCGTAGTAAATAAAGAGAGCGCATCGCCAGGATGCCCGGCACCCAGAGCCGCCGCGAGCACCGCGTAGTAATCCACCAAGGGCATGGGACGATAATTTTTACCCTCCCTGTTAGGTACAGGTAACGCATCGGTCAGCAATAAACCGCGGCCGTCCCGACTAAAGCCCAGTCTGCGACTGGCACCGCCACGCCAGCAAACCCAAGCACTGCGCAGGGAATTCGGCAGCATTACCGCGAGGTCAAAGGACGCTGAACGCATCTGTGCCAGCAGCACTTTGTATTCCGCTTTGGCCTCCGGTGTATTTTTGCGCGGCGGCCAGAACAGGCAGGACGACACCCACGGACTACCGTCCAGAACACCGTATAAATGGCGATTCATCAACAGCGTAATGTCAGCGTGGGGAAAACGCTTGAAAAGCGCGACAACAAAGGGAGTTGCCATGACAACGTCACCTACCCAGGTCGGCATCACCAAAAGAATGCGTGCAGGCTCGGCACTGAAGTACAGTTCACGAGGGTGGAGAAGTTTGTTGGTCAAGGTATCGCACCTGAAGTTGGGCCTGCAATCCGCAGTATATATTCTGC
>JBLIEI010000057.1:0-28896 GCA_047633055.1 Halieaceae bacterium
GTTTCTACTCGCGATCCTTGAACGCCCAGGCAGGCGATTCATTTCAAATGGTCAAAGAGTTCCTAAAATGGAAGTGGCTCCAACTTCGCTGGAGCTGGTTTCCAAGCGAAGGTCGGTCTGCAGATTTTTATTCCATTACTGATTTACGCGCAAGTCAACCAACATGGTTTAAAGAAGATCTTGCCTCATTATTTCAGCTCTTAGCTGACCATGAAATCGCACCTAAAATTTGGAAAACCTTTCCCCTTGGCGAGGCAGCACAAGCTCATCAACTTCTTGAACAAGGGAAAGTGCGAGGGAAGATTGTGTTATTAATTGCCGAATGAGGCAAGCGGATTTTGACTTCGATATTATATTGCCCCGAGCGTATAAATAAGCGGCTATAACAATGGGACAGGGACACCTCATCGTGGCATACTTTGCGCCCATTTGACGACAGTGACACAAGCACAAGATGGTCGATTTCAAACTAGCAATCAACGGCAAAAACCTGGAATTCAACAACATGCCGGATGACATTCCGCTGCTGTGGTTGCTGCGCGATGAAGCCGGGCTGGTAGGAACCAAATACGGCTGTGGCGGCGGTTACTGTGGGTCCTGCACGGTACACCTCGACGGGATGGCAATACGCTCCTGTTCGATTCCCGCTGCGGCTCTGGAAGGTCGGCAGATCACCACCATCGAAGGGCTTGCCAAGGGCGACTCCTTGCACCCTCTCCAACAGGCCTGGATCGACCTGGACGTTCCTCAGTGCGGTTATTGCCAGGCCGGGCAGATCATGAATGCCGCAGCGCTGCTTGAAAGCAATCCGGCGCCTGACGAAGCGGCTATCGATAGGACCATGGCAGGCAACCTGTGCCGCTGTGGGACCTATACCAGAATCAAGCAAGCGATTTCGCAGGCTGCCACAACACTGGCCTACAATGCCGTTGTAACAACACCGGAGGTTGGGTCATGAATGATGCCGCCAAAATGCTTGCAGATATGACCAATAGCTTAACCGTGGCAGAAAAGGGCTTGAGCCGCCGAAGTTTCATTAAATTGAGCGGTGTAGCCGGTGGTGGTCTGGTATTGGGCTTTCACCTGACGGTAAACGCAGCTGGTACGAGAGTAACCACCACCCTGAACGCCTATGTTCAGGTTCGTCCCGATAACATCATGGTCATCGCGGCGAAAAATCCTGAAGTAGGACAGGGGGTAAAAACGTCGCTGCCAATGATTGTCGCTGAGGAGCTCGATGTCGATTGGGCGCAGGTGGAGGTCGTTCAATCGGACATTGATAAATCACGTTACGGCTCGCAAATTGCGGGAGGCTCGTTATCCATACCCTCGAACTGGATGCCTCTGAGGCAGGCAGGAGCCACCGCCCGCGCGATGCTGCTGCAAGCCGCAGCACAGGAATGGGGAGTCGCTGTGACCCGCTGCCATACAGAGGCTGGATCAGTGCTACATCCGCAGAGCGGTCGTCGTATTAGCTATGGCGAGTTGGCTCCGGCAGCGGCCAAACTGGAGGTTCCCAATGTGGCGTCTCTGGTGCTAAAGAAACCATCGGAGTTCAAGATTCTCGGCCGGCGCATTACCGGGGTAGACAACCAGGCGATCGTCACCGGGCAGCCCCTGTTTGGCATTGACCAATCTGTTGCTGGAATGAAGTACGCCGTGTACGAGAAATGCCCGGCTAGAGGCGGCAGCGTCAAAAGCGCCAATCTCGAGGCTGTGAAGCGACTACCGGGTGTTGTCGATGCTTTTATTCTGGCGGGCAATGGCGACGTCACCCAGCTCTCCGCGGGAGTGGCCATTGTCGCCGATTCCACTTGGGCCGCATTCAGTGCGCGTAAAGCGCTAAACGTTGAGTGGGATGAAACAGATGCCGCTGATGACGACTGGAATGAAATGGTGACAGCCGCAAACGCACTTAAAACACAGACAGGTGAAACGCTGCTAGAAACACATGGGGATGTGGACAAGGCCCTGGCGTCCGCCACCAATACCGTGGAAGCCTTTTATTCCTACCCCTTTTTGGCACATGCCCCGATGGAACCGCAGAACTGCACTGCAAGTTTCAAAGATGGCCGCTGTGAATTGTGGGCACCGACCCAGACGCCGCAATGGGCGAGGGAGACTGTTGCCAGTTCACTTGGCATCGAGCCTGAGGCTGTCACCATCAACCAGATCCGGATGGGTGGTGGATTTGGGCGCAGACTGCTAAATGATTTTTGCTCTGAAGCGGCGGCGATTTCACGGCATGCGGGCCTCCCGATCAAGTTACAATGGTCGCGTGAGGATGACACCGCGTTCGATTTTTATCGCGTCGGTGGGTTTCACGCGCTCAAGGGTGGCCTGGACGCTAGTGGCCGTATTACCGCCTGGGATAACCATTTCATCACTTTTACTGAGGATGGCGAGACCCCCACGCGAGGTGCAAGCCTGAACTCTAACGAGTTTCCCGCGCCGTTAATAGATAACACCCGATTGAGCCAAACCATGAGACATACCGGGATTCCCGGGGGATGGTGGCGCGCGCCAGGGTCCAATGGTATTGCCTTTGCGGTGCAAAGCTTCATTCACGAACTGGCGGTGGCCGCGAAACGGGATCATTTAGAGGTTTTACTGGAACTGATGTCCAGACCGACGCGGGAAGCCGGGGAAGGTGCGGGCACGCCGCTCGATACCCAGCGCGCGGCGGCCGTCATCGCACTGGCGGCTGAAAAGGCCGGGTGGGGTTTATCATTACCGTCCGGACACGCACACGGACTGGCTTTCCACTTCAGTCATGCAGGTTACTTCGCTGAGGTGGCGCAAGTGAGTGTCGATGAGAAGCGCAAGCTGACTTTACACCGGGTTACAGTGGCTGCTGATGTCGGGCCCATCATCAACATGAGCGGCGCCGAGAACCAGGTGCAGGGCTCGGTGATCGATGGCTATTCAGCGATGGCAGCGCAGGCGGTTAATTTCAGTCGTGGCCGTATAAAAGAGTCTAATTTTCACGATTATCCGTTACTTCGGGTGCATATGGCGCCGAAAATTGATGTGCACTTTCTGCAATCAGACCACCCGCCTACCGGTCTCGGTGAACCGGCGTTACCACCGTTGGCTGCGGCGGTCACCAATGCCATATACGCTGCTACCGGTACCCGGGTCAGGGAGTTACCTTTGAGCAACAGCGGCTTTACTGTCTAGCGCGCCCCATCGAACTGCCCTCTAGTCCGGCACACTACAAACGACCCTTGGACCTGTGAAGCTATGTTTGGAATATGTTATTACCCGGAGCAGTGCTTACCAGCCCAATGGCCCGCAGACGCCAGAATGATGGCCGAGCTGGGCCTGAAGTATGTTCGCATCGCGGAGTTTTCCTGGTCGCGCCTGGAGCCAACAGACGGCGAACTGGACTTTGCCTGGCTAGATACGGTCATCGATACACTTGCTGCCCAGGGCCTGGAGGTGGTTATTGGGACGCCGACGGCCACCCCACCCAAGTGGTTGATTGATAAATGGCCTGAGGTACTTGCGGTGGACCCGCATACCGGCCGCAGTCGTGGCTTCGGTTCCAGGCGACATTATGACTTTTCCAGCACAAGATATTGGCTGGAGTCCGAGCGCATCACCGGAGAACTCGCACGTCGCTACGGCAGTCACGACGGGGTAGTGGGTTGGCAAACCGACAATGAACTGGGCTGCCACGATACCACGGTGAGCGCTTCTAGCAGAGCGCGAGATGCTTTCAGAAAGTGGTGCAAACAACACTACAGTACTATCGACGCCCTCAACGCGGTATGGGGCAATGTATTCTGGTCTATGGAATACCGTGACTTTGATGAAATCGAATTGCCAGTGGGGACGGTAACCGAACCGAACCCGGCCCACTCTCTGGCATTTCGTCGATTTTCTTCAGATCAAGCTATCGCGTATCACCAACGAATGACCGAAATTATTCGTGATCACGCTCCTGAAAAATTTGTTACCCACAATTTTATTCCGATGAATGAGACGGGTTTTGATAATTGGTCTCTGGCGGAGACCCTGGACTTTGCGAGCTATGACAACTACCCACTTGGGCGCACAGATATACAGTTTGCGGGCTTACCCGCCGAACAGTTTCGTCGCTATATGCGTACCGGACACCCGGATTTTGCCACCTACTACCATGACCAAACACGCGGCTTAAGTGGTGGCGGCTTTTGGATAATGGAGCAACAACCTGGCCCGGTAAACTGGGCACCGAATAACCCCCGACCTGCACCCGGTATGATTCGATTCTGGACACTGGAGGCTTTTGCACATGGCGCAGACTGCGTGTGTTTCTTCCGTTGGCGGCAGGCCGCCTTCGCCCAGGAGCAAATGCACGCAGGTTTGCTGCGGCCAGATAATTCGAAATCAGAGGCCTGGGCACAGGTCGCCCAGAGTATCGCCGAAGTTGAAAGCCTCGCATGTCTGGCCTATACCGCGCATGTCGCGCATGTCGCGATTATTACCGACGCACAGGGGCAGTGGGTCACTGACATCGAGCGTCAGTCAGAGGCTTATGATTTCAACACGGTGCAGCTTTCCTACTACCGGGCGCTGCGCGAACTGGGCCTCGATGTAGACTTCATATCCAGCCAATCCGATTTTTCACCGTATAAAATGATCGTTGCTCCTTGCCTCCCCATTGTCGATGCCGATTTTGTTGAGCGTATTCAAGCAGCAGAAGCCGTATTCATCTTCGGCCCGCGTGCAGGCTCTAAAACTGCTGACTTCAGCCATCCGGTGAACCTCGCTCCCGGACTGCTGCAGGATATTCTACCTCTACAGATACTATCTGTTGAGACCTTGCGCGCCGACTGCCCAGAATTACTGCACTGGAATAATCAGCAATACGACAGCACTATCTGGCGAGAAGAAGTTGAATGCAAAGGTGGCGAAGTATTGGCCCGCTATGATGATGGCAAAGCTGCAGTTATCGCCGACGGTCGCTTTATTTATCTGGCAACGCTAACGGATCAACAGTTTCTGAAGGAGCTTTTCGCATCTCGATGCATTGGTCTGGGCATTCCCGTCATTAACTGGGGGGAGGACATTCGAATCAGACGACGCGGCAATCTGGTGTTCGCGTTCAACTATTCGGAACAAACTCGTAAGTTAACACTGCCAGAAAACACCAGATTCCTGTTGGGGGAAATAAACCTAAAGCCACGGGATGTCGCTGTATGGACAGAACTAGATCAGACGCCTTAGGTGAATAATCAACAAATTTTGAGGCTGCATAATAGGCAGCTGCATACCCATCTGCATCAGTGCGTCGCCACTAACAATGGCGCCATTGATAACATCCAGAATTGATTTCGAATAGCTTTTGGGTGCTATCGGCCATATCACATTGACTTCATACCGGGCGTCGATTTCCAGCCCCCGAAATCGCAACCGTCCCGGCGCGCTGTTAGGAATACCCGAGAGTAAGGCATAGGAAAACAACGCCTCACCCTGGTCCGGCGCGACAATCCCGAACCCGCTCTCGTACTCGTGCAGGTCCAGGCGCACCAGATTGCTACCGTGAATTAACTTGCGGTGCTTCTTATGGAGTGCTACGGCGACTTTTAGCTCAGACTTTTCCTCGTCGCTCATTTCCAATAAATTGGCTTCTATGCCCATATTGCCGAACATAGCAACGCCGGCCCTGGTGGCCATACTGATGCACCGACCGGTGACATGGCACTCATAGGGTCCAATGTGCGCGCCCATAAATTCTGGCGGGAAAAAGAACGAGAAACCTTTTTGTATACCTAACCTATCCAGCGCATCGTTGCTGTCGCTGGTCCAGACACGATCGGTATGGGCCAGCACTCCAAAGTCGGCTCTGCCGCCACCAGAGGCACAACTCTCTATCTCCAGACTCGGATGAGACTTGCGCAAGCGTTCCAGCAATCCGTAGAACGCCAGCGTCTGATAATGGGTAACAGCACGCCCGCCAGCGCCACCGGGCTGATCCAAATTCCTGTTCATATCCCACTTTAAGTAGGTAATAGAGTATTCACTGACTAGCGCATCGATACAGCTGTAAAGATACTCCTGCACTTCCGGGCGAGTGAGGTCTAGCACCAGTTGGTTGCGGACCATGAGATTTGGCGCTGATGCAGCGCCCAGGACCCAATCCGGATGCTGGCGATAAAGATCACTATCGGGATTGACCATTTCAGGCTCAACCCACAGACCGAACTCCATGCCCCTGTCATTAACGTGAGTGATCAAAGGCCCCAGTCCGTTGGGGAAAACCTCCTTGTCCACAAACCAGTCACCCAGACCTGCGGCATCTGAATTTCGTTTCTTGAACCAACCATCATCGAGTACAAAGCGCTCTACGCCGACGGCCGCTGCCTCATCTGCCAACGCGCACAACTTCTTGGTGGACAGGTCAAAATACATGGCTTCCCACGTATTAAAATGGACAGGCTTTAGCTTGCCATTCATACGTGACTCGGTGAGATGGCCGCGTACATAGTTGTGGAAGCAGCGAGACAGGCCCGAAAATCCGTCTTGGCTTCGAGCACCGTACAATACTGGACTGCAATAACTCTCGCCCTTTTCCAGGCTAAGCTCGCCAGGGTAAAACAACTCGCCTAGTTGCGCATAGGCACGGCCCCCGGACTCTTCCTCAATACATATTCGATGATTACCACTCCAACCCAAATGCAGACCAAAGGCTCCACCTGTACCCTCATTGGTCTGTCCGGTATGAATAATCACGCCGGGAAAGGCGTCATGAGACGTTCGCCCTGAGCGGTTCTCGCGCAAATACGCACCCATGAAACGGTCAACGTGCTGTGTCTGAAATTCGTTCGCCCAGCGCCCTTCAAAGCCAAGGATTTTGTCGTAGTGCATCGGGAGCGGAATACAGGGGGCATCGCACCGCTCAACCCACAACGTTTCGTCGTCTGTATTGCTGATCTCGGTGGTAGCGGTCAGCACGTCGCTGGTGACGTCCAGTGTGAGTTGGTGGCAGATACGAATCCGGGTTGCATCACAGGCAGAAGTTATAAGCAGCTGATTGTCACTACCCTGCTCCACGGCAGTAATCTGCGAGTACACTCCCCACTGCCGCCCTTGCCGGTGGATTTGAATACCGGCATTCCCCATAAAGCCCGCGCCAAATTCGGGCGACAGAGCCAACGGGGCCTCGCGCTCGGCAGACGCCGGCGCTTCCTGCCGGGTGGTTAAAAGAGCCAACATCTCGGAACTGGTAGCAGAGCTCAGTCTCGCTCCCCAATAGAGAATGACCGGTGCATTGCGTGTGCAATCCAGTACCAAACTGCAGTTAGTGCTACGCAGTACGTAGAAGTCTTTGATAGGCGTCGTCATTTTTGACCCTGCTACAGAATTTATAAAATATCCAGATCGCAATCGTTTATCTACTTAGCATTACTGACTATCGCGTAACACCTCTTTCTGGAGTAATGGCCCAACCTCTTTCATTGCTTTATATAGCATATTTATAATACAATTTTACTGCCTGCGTACATGATAAGACCAAGAATGAACCTGGGCAAGTCACAGAGCAACTTCCAGTAACAGAGCGAATAAGTCATGAAAATAACAAATATGAGACTGTACGCTGTACCTCCCCGCTGGCTATTTTTGGCTATCGACACCGACGAAGGCATTGTGGGTTGGGGCGAACCCGTCATCGAAGGCCGTGCCCGAACTGTAGCAGCAGCGGTGCAGGAATTGTCAGCCTACCTGATCGGCAAGGACCCCAGGCAAATTAACGACCTGTGGCAAACCATGTACCGCGGTGGTTTTTATCGCGGTGGCCCTATTCTTATGTCGGCTATTGCGGGTATCGACCAGGCACTTTGGGACATTAAAGGTAAGGATCTGGGACGACCCGTTTATGATCTGTTAGGCGGCACCTGTCGTGACAAAATGAAAACCTATTCCTGGGTTGGCGGCGATGACCCGGAAGATGAGAGCAGACAAATCCAGACTTTGTTGGACCAGGGATGGGACACCTTCAAGCTCAACGGCTGCGGCCGGCTTAAAATGATCGACAGTTTTCGCGCTATCGAGCAAGTCATTGAAAGAGTCGCTACGATTAGAGAGAACTTCGGCAGTAGCATCGACTTTGGTCTTGATTTTCACGGCAGAGTTTCAGTGCCCATGGCGAAAGTACTACTTAGAGAGCTTGAACCGTATCATCCCCTGTTTGTTGAAGAACCTGTGCTGGCGGAACAGGCGGAACAATATCCGCTGCTGTGTCAGCAAACCAGCATCGTTCTCGCAGCCGGTGAACGCATGTACAGTCGCTTTGATTTCAAACGGGTTTTCGAAACCGGTGGTCTCGGGATTGTGCAACCGGACCTTTCCCATGCCGGGGGCATTACGGAATGTCTTAAAATCGCATCTATGGCCGAGGCTTACGACGTTGGCCTGGCACCGCATTGTCCTCTGGGTCCTATAGCACTCGCTTCCTGTTTGGCCGTGGACTTCGTGTCTTACAACGCGGTCATTCAGGAACAGTCAATGGGCATTCACTACAATGAGGGTGCAGAGCTACTGGACTATGTGGTCAACAAAGAAGACTTCACAATTACCGATGGCTACATCAAGCCGCTCCCGGGTCCTGGGCTTGGCGTGGTGGTAGATGAAGAAGCTGTTATTGAAGCTTCAAAAAGCTGTAACGATTGGAAAAACCCGGTGTGGCGTCACGAGGATGGGTCGATCGCGGAGTGGTAAGCTAGTGAGATGCGCTTAACGCTCCCCTTCAAGTGCGTCGTTGATCAGTTTTAAAGCGTCTCCCACCAGTTTCTGCGACGCCTTGTGCGCCTTATCCGGTTTTCCTGCAGCGATCGCGTCGTAAATTGGCTTGTGTTCGCTATACGGTGCGGCCTGAACGCCTGACAGCATGTTGGTATAACGGATACTCACTCTCAACGTTGTATCGATGATGCGCCCCAACTGCATAAAGAATCGGTTTTCGCTGGCATTCAAAATACTCAGGTGAAAGGCGATGTCCGCTTCAAGAGGATCATCCAGACCTGTCTCGGCCTCTCTCATCCTATCCAAGGCCGCGAGAATAGTTGCGATATGCGCTTCATTCTGGCGATGTGCCGCCAACCTGGCAGCTTCGGGTTCGACCGCAATGCGCAGCTCCGAAAACTCACGCAATAATTCCAGGGACGGGTTGGAATCGCGAATCCAGCTCAGTATGTCCGCATCGAATAGATTCCACTGGGTCTCTGGCAAGACGCGAATTCCCTGGCGCGCGCGCGAAGAAAGCAGACCTTTAGCTGCCAGTGACTTCACCGCCTCTCGGGCAGCACTGCGGCTTACCTGAAGTTGCTGACAGAGAACCGCCTCGCTAGGTACCGGATTGTGATCCCCGTATTCGCCGCTAATGATGGCCCTACCCAAGTAGTGCGCAATCTGTTGCGTAAGGTTTAAACCCTTCTCTGGCGTTAACATGTATTAGTACGTCCCTTGCTCTTTCCACAACGCTATCCAGCGCTTTTGAAAAGCGAGTAGTCCGTAAAAGAACCCGCTTTATACTGGTGGTATAAATACTATATTTCAAACAATTAAACAAACAACCTGACCACAACGGACCCAATCGACTAAGGCAAAAATCGAGAAGCTCCGGTTAAGAAACACTCGAGCTGCGATTTTTATAATTATTTACGTTTACGTTAACGTAAAGCAATGACATACTCTGTTTATATTTGTTCTGACAGCAAGGGAATCGTAGCGAGCATGGGCAAACTCAACTATACAATTTCGCAATTGGCGAAAGAGTTTGGCGTCACCACGCGTACTATCCGTTTCTATGAAGAAAAAGGGCTTATTCACCCACAGCGTAAAGGCAAGGTTCGTGTTTATACTGCCGCAGACCGAGTGCGGATAAAGCTTATTCTGCGCGGCAAGCGCATCGGCATGACCCTGCAGGAGAGTGCCGAGGTCATCGACATGTACGACCCGGACCACAATAATGCGGACCAACTGCGTACCCTGATAGAAACTGTGGAAGCCCGCCGCCTACTGCTGCTACAACAGAAAAAAGATATTGATGACATGCTCTCCGGCCTGGATGAGGTGCAGTCTCTGTGCCAAAAAACCCTGCTTCGGGGCGAAGAAATAGCTTCATAAAACCCTACTCACAGGACGCTTTAGTGATGAATGCTGCTTACCCTACTCTCAACTTTGGTCTGGGCGAAGACATTGGAATGCTGCGCGATGCGGTATACCAAATGTGCCAAAAAGAAGTTGCGCCGCGCGCTGCTGCCATTGATCGCGACAACGAATTCCCGCAAGACCTGTGGCGCAAATTTGGTGACATGGGTTTATTGGGCATAACCGTGGGCGAAGCCTACGGGGGCAGCGGCATGGGATACCTTGCCCATTCCGTTGTAATGGAAGAGATCAGTCGCGCCTCAGCATCCGTAGGGCTTTCCTATGGTGCCATGTCCAACCTGTGTCTTAATCAGATCAACAAAAATGGCAGTGAAGAGCAGAAACTGAGATACCTGCCAACACTGTGCAGCGGCGAGCACGTTGGCGCTCTTGCTATGTCTGAAGCTAACGCGGGCTCCGACGTGGTCAGCATGAAACTACACGCTCGCAAGGAGGGGGACAAGTACATTCTCAACGGCACTAAAATGTGGATCACTAATGGCCCGGATGCGAATGTCTATGTGATTTACGCTAAGACCGACCAAAAAGGCGGCTCCAAGGGAATCACTGCTTTTATCGTGGAGCGCGACTTCGCCGGATTTTCCCGCTCGCCCAAACTGGACAAATTGGGCATGCGCGGCTCCAACACCTGTGAACTGGTTTTCGAAGATTGCGAAGTGCCCGCCGAAAACATCCTGCGCCAGGAAGGTGCAGGAGTGAAGATTCTGATGTCGGGACTGGACTATGAGCGCACCGTACTGTCCGGGGGGCCCGTAGGCATTATGCAAGCCTGCATCGATGAGGTTATCCCCTACCTCCACGACCGTAAACAGTTTGGCCAGAGCATCGGTGAGTTTCAACTGATGCAGGGCAAGCTCGCCGATATGTATGTGAGTCTCAACGCCTCTCGCGCCTACTTGTATGCCGTCGCTGCAGCCTGTGACCGCGGAGAAGAAACCCGACAGGACTGTGCGGCAGTTATTCTATACACGGCGGAGCAGGCGACTCAAATGGCCTTGCAGGCTATTCAGGCATTGGGGGGTTATGGCTACACCAATGATGCCAACGCCGGCCGCCTGTTACGTGACGCCAAACTGTACGAAATAGGCGCTGGCACCTCCGAGGTCCGACGCATGTTGATCGGCCGCGAACTGTTCAACGCCACTGCTTAGGAGCGCTGTTATGACCGTGTTGCACTCGAAACTCAATACCCGGGATGCGGCGTTTATCGCCAATCGCCAGAACATGCAGGACCAGGTTGATGACCTGCGCACCGTGGTCGAGAAAATTCATCTGGGCGGTGGCGAAAAAGCGCGCGAAAGACACCGCTCCCGAGGCAAATTATTACCCCGCGAGCGCCTCAATGCCCTGCTGGACCCTGGCACTCCCTTCCTGGAACTGTCGCAGCTGGCTGCCTATAAAGTCTACGATGACGACGTGCCAGGGGCTGGCATCATCACTGGTATTGGTCGGGTCGCCGGCCAGGAGTGTATGATTTTCGTCAACGACGCAACTGTTAAAGGTGGCGCCTATTATCCATTGACGGTAAAAAAACAAGGGCGCGCGCAAACTATCGCCGCTGAAAATCATTTACCCTGCTTGTACCTGGTGGATTCGGGTGGCGCCTTTTTACCCCTACAAGATGAAGTTTTTCCGGACCGCGAGCACTTTGGCCACGCGTTCTACAATCAGGCTCGCATGTCGGCACAGGGCATTCCGCAAATTGCGGCAGTACTCGGTTCGTGTACAGCGGGCGGCGCCTACATACCCGCGATGGCGGACGAATCCATTATCGTAAAAAATCAGGGCACCATTTTTCTGGGCGGCCCACCGCTGGTAAAAGCGGCCACCGGCGAGATCGTCACTGCCGAAGAACTCGGTGGTGCCGACGTTCACTGTCGCACGTCAGGCGTAACCGATCATTACGCCAACAACGACCACCACGCCCTTGAGTTGATGCGCCGGGCCGTTAGTCGACTCAACCGGGTGAAGTCCATTGAGACAGATGTTCGCGAGTCGGTAGACCCTGTCCATCCTACTGAGGATATTTACGGCGTAATTCCCGCCGATACCAAACAGCCCTACGATGTGCGGGAAGTGATTGCGCGAATTGTAGACGGATCAGAGCTCGACGAATTTAAAGCCTTGTTTGGCGTCACTCTAGTCTGCGGCTTTGCCCGTATTCACGGTTACCCTGTAGGCATTATTGCCAACAATGGCATTCTGTTTGGCGATTCAGCGGTTAAAGGCGCGCACTTTGTCGAGCTGTGTGCCCAGCGCAAAATCCCGTTGGTATTCCTGCAGAACATCACCGGCTTTATGGTCGGCAAGCAGTATGAGGCTGGCGGCATCGCCCGCCACGGAGCAAAAATGGTGCACGCGGTAGCCTGCGCTAACGTGCCTAAATTCACTGTGATAATCGGCGGCTCCTTCGGCGCGGGTAATTACGCCATGTGTGGACGCGCCTACGAACCCAGGTTCATGTATATGTGGCCCAACGCACGCATCTCCGTGATGGGCGGCGAACAGGCGGCGGGCGTTCTCGCCACGGTAAAACAGGACCAATTGGCGCGCGACGGCGGCGGCATGAACGTTGCAGAAGAAGCCGCTTTTAAACAGCCCATTCTGGATCTCTACGAGCGCCAGGGTCACCCCTATTTCGCATCAGCCCGACTCTGGGATGACGGTGTTATTGACCCCGCGGATACTCGCATGGTGTTGGGCCTGTCGATCTCTGCAGCCCTCAATGCCCCGATAGAAGAGTCACGCTTCGGCGTGTACAGGATGTAATCATGTTTAACAAAATCCTTATTGCAAATCGCGGAGAGATCGCCTGTCGGGTGATCAAGACTGCCCGTCGTATGGGCATAGCGACAGTAGCGGTATATTCCGACGCAGACCGCGACGCACTGCACGTACAACTTGCAGACGAAGCCATTCATATTGGTGGTTCCGCGGCTCGCGATTCCTATCTGCGCCCGGAGCGCATCCTACAGGCAGCCCAAACGACCCACGCCGAGGCAATCCACCCCGGTTACGGCTTCCTCTCGGAGAACGCGGCTTTTGCGCGAGACTGCGCCGATCAAGGTGTGGTTTTCATCGGGCCGCCCACTGGCGCAATTGAGTCCATGGGATCCAAGTCGGCTGCCAAAGTCATTATGGAGAAAGCCGGAGTACCGCTGGTACCTGGTTACCATGGTGACAATCAGGATCCTGCCCTACTCCGCAAGGAGGCGGAGGATATGGGCTACCCGGTGTTGCTCAAAGCCACCGCCGGCGGCGGTGGCAAGGGTATGCGTCAGGTCTGGTCTGGTGACGAATTTGACGAGGCCCTGGATGCCGCCAAACGAGAGTCGATGGCGAGTTTCAGCGACGACACCATGCTGGTGGAAAAGTATCTAACCAAACCCCGCCACGTTGAGTTCCAGGTGTTTTGTGACAACGACGGTAACGGAGTCTACCTGGCAGAGCGGGATTGTTCAGTACAACGCCGCCACCAAAAAGTCATCGAAGAGGCGCCCGCCCCAGGTATGAGCGACGCCCTGCGCCGCGAGATGGGTGACACCGCGGTAACCGCAGCGCTCGCCATCGACTATCGCGGAGCGGGAACCGTTGAGTTTCTGCTGGACGAAGATGGCTCATTCTACTTTATGGAAATGAACACTCGCCTGCAGGTTGAGCACCCGGTCACCGAAATGATTACCGGGCAGGATCTGGTCGAATGGCAGCTGCTGGTCGCCAGTGGTAAGCCCATGCCACTCACCCAAAACCAAATTCAGATTAATGGCCACGCCTTTGAAGCCCGGGTGTACGCAGAGGATCCAGAAAACGACTTTTTACCCGTAACAGGCATACTTGGATTTCTGCAGGCACCGGAGGAGTCCCGTTACGTGCGCGTCGACACCGGTGTTCGCCAGGGTGACGAAATTAGCGTTTTCTACGACCCTATGATCGCCAAGCTTATCGTCTGGGACGAGTCTCGCGATCGAGCCCTGCAGCGACTGAGCTCGGCCTTGGCGGAGTACCGCATTGGCGGCACCGTCACCAACCTGGACTTCCTCTACAACCTGGCCACATCACGCCCATTCAAAGAGGCAGAGCTGGATACCGGTTTTATCGAACGGCACCGTGATTTGATCTTTCACCAGCGTCATCAGGATCTGGAGCGGGAATTACCGCTGGCGGCCATTGCCCTGCTACTGTACCGACAACAATGCAATACAGTGCAAACTGGTCAGGACGCCGGGTCACCCTGGGCCAGTAGTAACGCCTGGCGACTCAATGAACCCCACATTCACAGAGTATCGATGCACTGTCATCAACAGGATCATCAGGCCAGTCTGGAGCAAATTGATAATGGTTATCGAGTGCGCATTGGCGATCGTGAAACCCAGGTAGCAGGGCAGTTACACGGCGACACACTACACCTTGAAGTTGACGGCCATCGCACCAGAGGCACTCTGGCGCGCACTCATGATGGCTTCACCCTATATCTGACTGAGGGTGCCTGTCACTTTCAGGAGATATCTGCCGATACGGGTGAAGCCGACGCCGCTGCTACTACTGGCGGCCTGAGCGCGCCAATGAATGGCACCATTGTGACCTTAATGGTTGATCCGGGGTCAGCGGTTAGTGAAGGTGACTCACTGCTGGTCATAGAAGCGATGAAAATGGAGCACACCATCCGCGCACCCAACGCCGGCACCGTTGAATCCTTTTACTACCAGGCCGGAGATCTGGTCGATGGCGGCGCAGAATTACTTAAATTCAAAACTGATGAATAGTGGTCTATACTGCTAGCAATGTAACAAACTTTTGGGCTTTACAGCTGCCTAAGTGGTAAGTCCATCGGTACGGCCGAGACAGAAAGGCGCGAGCTAATCTGAGAGAGACTGTTCTGGCAACGGCTTAGAGCAGCTCACACCCTGCCCCGACCTCCGTAATTGTCTTTAGACACGTGGTGTATACCACGGGGAGGAGCACTATGATCAGCGCCACCGAAGAACTCGAAAACATTCCTGTTCGCCGAGTCCCCATAACACGACCTTTTGTCTGGTTGAGTGAAGCTTGGGACGACCTTCTCTACCATCGAAGCGCCAGCCTGGCCTACGGTCTGCTGGTGGCCGTCTTCGGCACTTTGATTCTTGCCTATGAGCGCCATCCTTTTTTCCTGGCCGCGGTAACCTCCGGGTTCCTTTTGATCGGCCCAATCATGACCGCCGGTCTATGCGAGTTATCGCGATGTCAGGATCACGGCGAAGAGACCGATTTTCAGTCCTCATTACAGGCCCTCAGTCGAAACCGGGACAACCTGACCGGATTCGCGCTCATGCTTTTGTGCTTGGCACTGGTTTGGTTCTTCGCGTCCGGCGCACTGCTGTATCTTATGCTGGGCGATAATATCGCACCCAGCTTAGCGAGTACTGTCTGGGGTGATGTGCTGGCGCAGCTCAGTCAAACCCAGCTGTTGGCCTATCTGGCCGTTGGCGGGAGCTTGTCGGCAGTAGTATTCGCTATGTCGGCGGTCACTATTCCAATGATGATTGAGCGTCACGTTGATGCGAAAACTGCAATTCGGATGAGCCTTCGAGTGACTCTGCGTGACTGGCCGGCAATGCTGGTTTGGGCCGCAATTATTGTACTGCTCGTACTGGTGGGTTTTGCCACCAAGATGCTGGGCATGATTATTATCTTCCCCATACTCGGACATGCCACCTGGTACGCCTATCGGGAAACCGTGACAGAGTAAGCCCACCTAACAGGGTTGCCGACTGCGGTCTGCGCCCCTGTACCGATCCCCCGTGACGCACATAATTTCGGCGCTGCGGTTGCCGTTGTCCAGAGCCTTAACTTACACTGCTGCTACCCATTGATTCAAAGGCAGTTCTTATGGCAGAAACCGCATTCATGCACGACCCGGCGCAGACCGAGTTGGACCCCAATACTCTTGCGCTGGATCAGATCGATGTAGCCAACCCGTTTCTTTTTCAAAAAAATGTCCAGGACAGCTGGTTCCAGCGCTTGCGTGACGATGACCCCGTTCACTATTGCGCAGATTCTATGTTTGGACCTTACTGGTCCGTAACGCGTTACGATGACATTATGGCGGTTGATACTAATCACGACGTGTTTTCGTCAGAGCCGGCAATCACCATCCGCGACCAGGAGGAAGATTTTCAACTTCCCATGTTCATCGCCATGGACAGACCCAAGCACGACCAGCAACGGTCTGTCGTTAACCCAGCCGTTGGAGCTGACAAACTCCGACACTTCGAGCCTATTATTCGCGAACGAACCATCGACGTGTTGGAGAATTTGCCGGTCGGGGAAACGTTCGACTGGGTAGAAAACGTTTCCATCGAATTAACTACTCGGATGCTGGCCACCCTGTTTGATTTTCCGTTTGAGGAACGACGACGCTTGACGCGATGGTCGGATGTTGCCACGTCCGTGCCGGGCATGGGTGTTGTTGAGACAGTGGAACAGGCTCATCAGGAGCTGATTGAATGTCTGCAGTTTTTTACCGAGCTTTGGAACGAGCGTGTCAACGCCTTACCCGCCAATGACCTGATCTCGATGCTCGCCCACGGTGAAGCTACCCGCGACATGGAACCCATGGAATATCTCGGCAATCTGATTCTGCTGATTGTTGGTGGCAATGACACCACCCGAAACACTATGAGCGGCAGCGTCTTGGCGCTGCACCAGAACCCAGATCAATTCGCAAAGCTGAAAGCAGAGCCGGGACGTATTTCCGATATGATTTCAGAGACTATTCGCTGGCAAACACCATTGATGCATATGCGGCGGACCGCAAAAACTGACTTCGAACTGAGCGGCAAGAAAATCAGCGCGGGTGACAAGGTGGTTATGTGGTATTTGTCGGGGAATCGTGACGAACGTTTTTTTGAAAAACCCTATGATTATCTGATTGATCGAGCGAACGTTCGCAAGCACCTGGCTTTTGGTTTTGGTATTCATCGGTGCATGGGTAACCGCCTTGCAGAGATGCAGCTCAAAATTCTTTGGGAAGAAATTCTCGAACGCTTTGATCGGGTTGAAGTCATGGCAGAGCCAGAACGTAATCCCTCGGTTTTTGTACGCGGCTATACTACCTTGCCCGTGAAGTTACATCCCCTTGCCAGCTAGCTTAAAGGTCATTGTCTGGGGAACAGGCAATGTCGGGCGCCCTGCTGTGCGCGCAGTGCTCAGCCATGCCGATCTGGAATTGGTTGGGGTCATTGTCTCAAACCCCGATAAAGTCGGCCGCGATGCCGGTGAATTAGTCGGTATGGCACCACTCGGTTTGGCAGCTACAGACGATTGGGCGACATTATTGGCAGCGGGAGCTGACGCCGTGGTCTACACCGCAACAGCTGACATTCGGCCCGAAGAAGCATTCGCTGATCTGCTCGCTTGTCTGAATGCCGGCATCAACGTCGTTTCCACCTCCTTCTACAGTTTTCTGCACCCCGGTTCAACCAGCAAAGACGTTTTACAACCCATAGAAAAGGCCTGCAAAGCCAGTGGCGCTTCGCTATTAGTGTCGGGCATTGATCCGGGATGGGTGATGGATGCCCTACCCGTTTTCGTCAGCGCGGCGAGTTCTGGCATAACTGAGATACGAACGCGGGAGGTCTTTAATTACGCCCTTTACGACCAACCTCGAGTAGTGCGTGAAGTGGTCGGCTTCGGTGGTTCCATGGAAGAGACGCCCCTTATGCTGCACGAGTTCGCTCTCGACATGGTTTGGGCACCCATGGTGAGACTGCTGGGGGAAGCGCTTGGAAAACCCGTTGAATCTATCGAGATAGAGGTCGAGCGCAGGCCACTGGAACGAGCCGTCGAGGTCGATGGTATGGGTAGCTTCGAGGCTGGCACGCAGGGGGCATTTCGATTCGAGGTCCGCGGCATTCACGCAGAAAAGCCGCTTTATGTCGTAGAACACGTTACCCGTATAGACGATCTATGCGCACCGGACTGGCCCTATCCTCCTGAAGGACAGGGTTGCCATCAAGTCATAGTCACCGGCAACCCGACGCTTAATCTAAGTGTTCACGCCGAGGACCATTTTGAACCCGGTGCCGCCGGCGGCGGGAATTCATCTGCCGCCTGCTGGATAGTCAATGCGATACCGGCTGTCTGCTCCGGCCAGCCTGGAATTCTCACCATGCTGGATTTGCACAACAGAAATGGTGCCCGGCAGATAAAATCGAGAAAATAATCAGGGGGCGCGCATATCACAAAAATTCACTCCCGCAGCAACGCGTGCATGGCGAGTGCGCAATTTGGTCCGATAATCCTCGGTACTATGCACTTGCTAATGATAACGTTGAACGAGGTATTGCTGTTAGCAGCGGATCAGGTGTCGCTCTCCTCCAGGGCATAGCCCGCAGCCTTCCACTGCTCGATACCACCATCCAGAGCCACTGCTCGGGTGAACCCCATGTCGCGAAGAGTGGCGGTGGCCAGGGTAGATATCTTGCCGAACTCACAGTACACGACGATACGTCTGGTGGGATCGGGTAACTGCTCGTTAACACTTAACTCGAGCTGACCTCTGGGAATGACGATGGCCCCCGGAATATGTCCGCCACGGTAGGCCTCGCGTTCCCGTACATCCAGTAGTGTTATTCCCGGGTCGTCCAGCAGGCAGCGCCGCTTCACTTCCGCCAGAGACATAAAAGGAACATGCTGTGCCGCATTGGCAATCATCTGCTCTACTGTTTTCCCACCGGTGAGATTGGTACGCAGCGCTTCAGACAGGTGATCCGGCTCGCGCAGGGTTACGGTCTCCATCTTTTCGATAAATTGCGCGCGATCTTTCAATTGCAGTCTGGGGTTAGATTCAATCTCTTCTGCAATTGTTGTATGGGTTCTATTGGCATAAATGTGGGCTGGATACACCAACGTTTCCGCCGGCAATTGCAGAAGCTTGTTGAACAGACTGTCGTACTGTTGCTCAGCACTCCCCGTGGGCAGGTCGGTTCGACCACAGCCACCGATCAGGAGCGTATCACCCGTGAATACCCTGTCTTCGACCTGGACGCACATTGAATCCGCAGTATGGCCTGGGGTGTGCAGGATGTTCAGGGAGAGATCGCCCACGTTAATCATCTCTCCATCCTCCACTCGTATGCCAACAAAAGGGGCGGGGCTATTCCTGTGCATGATCACTGGAATAGCCAATGCTCTGGACATTTCTGCCGTTCCAGAGAAGTGATCTGCATGAGTATGAGTGTCCAGCACATAGTGGATACGCACCCCTTCCTGTGCTGCCAGACCGTTATAGCGCTCCAACTGACTATCTTCGGGGTCAATGACTACAGCTACGCAATGTTTTTTACATGCGAGAAAGTACGACTGACATCCCCGTTCAGTTGCGATTTGGTGGAAGATCATCTGGTGGCTCCTGCGAAGAGTCTCTCGCATAAGTGTACCTCGGGTGGGGATAGGTGTTGTATCAGGATTGGAAAACTTGGTCCGCTAATTTGATGTATAAAGTGATGGGTTCCCTTATGATCGTAACCTGATCCTTCGAGGCGATTAGCCAATACAAGGGCAACTGGGTCGCATTTTCAGATCAGGCCAATAATTTCATGCGGAGCGCTGCGCAAGCAAGGACATGAACAACAATGAAGCTTATAAACATCACAATTTTTTGCGGGCTGATATTAGCCGCTTGTGCGGCGAGGGCTGACACTATGCCCAAAATAGTCATACTCGCCACCGGCGGCACCATCGCGGGTTCTGCGCCCACCCAGACCCAGGCCGGCTACACCTCCGGTCAGGTCGGTGTCGAAACGCTCATTGCAGCGGTGCCACAAATCAAGGAGTTGGCCGACATAAGCGGCGAACAAATAGCCAGCGTCGGCAGCCAGGACATGTCCGATGCGATTTGGCTAAATCTCGCAACGCGCCTCAAAACGCTACTGGCCCTTGAGGATGTTGATGGCGTGGTTATTACCCATGGCACCGATACCATTGAAGAAACCGCTTATTTTTTGCATTTGACCTTGAAGAGTAACAAGCCGGTTGTGATGACGGCGGCGATGCGACCCGCAACTGCCCTGTCGGCGGACGGTCCACTCAACATCTATAACGCAGTGGCGGTGGCAGCAGACCCTAAAGCGGTCGGTCGCGGAGTGATGGTTGTGATCAATGACGATATCCACGGTGCCAGAGCCATCACCAAAACCAGCACCACCGACGTACAGACCTTTATGTCGCCGGACAAAGGTCTGATAGGAACCACTCTCTACGGCAAAGCGACCTTCTATCGCAAACCCTATGCTGAATTCGGCACCGCAAGCGCCTTCTCGCTCGACGGTGTCACTTCGTTACCCCGCGTCGATGTGCTGTATATGCACGCCGACTTTTCAGCCGATCTGGTTGCCGCCAGCGTCAATTTGGGTGCCAAGGGGATTATTAGCGCAGGTGTTGGCAACGGCAATACCAATGCGGCGACCTTAGAGGCGCTGACCAAGGCCGCAGCTAGTGGTGTGATCGTGGTCAGATCGACCCGGGTGCCCTTCGGCACGGTGGGACGCAATATCGAGGTAAACGACGACGAGGCAGGCACTATCGCCTCTGCAGAGCTCAATCCGGCAAAATCTCGGGTGCTGTTGAAGCTTGCCTTGCTGACGACTCAGAACACTGAGGCCATTCAGGAGCTGTTTAACACTTACTAGGCCCCGGTAGCGGACTGCTTACCCCGCGGTTTGAGAGTGTTTGATCCGCAGCCCCTGCTCGCATCGGAGACATCCCACAGTGGGCCGCGCGATATCGCCTAAGTCCTCCAGCGAATACCAGAAATAACCCACCGCAGCTTTGCCTCCACCCAGCGATGCCTTAGGATAGGTGCTCAGTATTGGCAACCTTTGGTATCAGCCCCATAAACTCATTAGCACCACTGCCCAACCGCGATCAATTCATCAAGCAATTGCGCGCCCACCTGCCTGCGCAATCGATAATCTCTGAGGCTGAGTCTCAACGCCCCTTTGAATGCGATGGTCTGATGCTCTACCGGGATATGCCCTGGTTGGTGGTACTGCCCAACACGGTGGAGCAGGTGCAGGACACGATGCGTTTATGTCGACAGTACAACCTGCCTGTGGTAGCCAGAGGGGCCGGCACCGGCGTTGCCGCTGGCGCGATGCCTCATCCCGATGGCGTGCTTCTGGTACTGAGCAAACTGGACAAAATTCTCGACATCGATCCACTGGCCCGCAGCGCCAAGGTTCAGCCCGGTGTGACTAATCTTCGCATCTCCGAGGCTGCTGCGAGTCTCGGGCTTTATTACGCTCCTGACCCTTCGTCTCAAATCGCCTGCACCATAGGTGGTAATGTGGCGGAAAACTCCGGCGGAGTGCACTGCCTCAAATACGGCCTCACCACCCACAATTTACTTTCGCTATTGATGGTGACGGACCGGGGAGAACTGGTGCGTATTGGCAACGATAGTCTGGACAGCCCCGGCCTTGATTTACTGGCATTACTCACCGGCTCAGAGGGGCTTCTGGGCGTGGTCGTTGAAGTCACAGTCAAGCTGCTGCCCAGTCCGGAAATCGCGCGCGTGGTTTTGGCCGGGTTCGACACGGTCAGCGCGGCAGGCGATGCAGTGGCTGCCGTCATCGGCGCCGGGATTGTGCCTGCCGGGCTGGAAATGATGGATCGCCTGGCGATCGAAGCAGCCGAAGACTTTGCGCAGGCGGGCTATCCACGTGACGCAGCGGCGCTGCTACTGTGTGAGGTAGATGGCACCAGGCAAGAAGTTGCGGAACATATTGGCCGGATCGAAAGCATATTCAAAGAGTGCGGTGCTTCTTCTTTGCGAATTTCCAGTGACGAGGCAGATCGTGCCCTGTTGTGGAAAGGCCGAAAGTCCTGCTTCCCCGCAGTGGGCCGATTGTCGCCAGATTATTATTGTATGGACGGCACCATCCCACGCGGCAAGGTGTCTTTTGTGCTGGAAGAGATAGCGCGGTTGTCGGCACACTACAACCTGCGGGTAGCAAACGTCTTTCACGCTGGAGATGGCAATCTTCACCCGCTGATTTTATTTGATGGAGGCGATGCCGATTCAGTAGCCAAAGCAGAGGAGTTTGGCGCCAGAATACTGGAAATGAGTGTTGAGGTGGGCGGCAGTATCACCGGCGAGCACGGGGTGGGGCTGGAAAAAATTCGGCAAATGCCCAGTCAGTTTAGCGAACTGGAACTGCTACAGTTCGAAGATATTAAAGTGGCCTTTGATCCGACACTCAACCTAAACCCCGGCAAAGGGGTGCCCATCTTGAAGCGCTGTCAGGAATATCGAGCACTGCCGACCAGGCACACCCATGACTGATCTCAGCCAGGAATTACAAGCCGCCGTGGCGACGGCTGCCCGCGATGGTCAGGCTATCTATCTGCAGGGCGGCAATAGCAAACGCGACCTGCTGGGCCGTGAATGCAATGCTACGGCATTGGACCTGTCCAACCATCGGGGAATTGTCGATTATCAGCCAGCGGAACTTTTTATTACCGCTCGCGCTGGCACTACGCTAACGGATATCGAACAAACACTGGCTAAGAACAATCAAACACTCGCTTGTGAATCGCCATACTTTGGTGGCGCGGCAACGCTGGGCGGCACATTGGCGTGCAATCTCTCGGGCCCCGGTCGCCCCTGGTACGGTGCCATACGCGATCTGGTGCTTGGCGTGCAACTGATTAACGGCAAGGGAGAGCTGCTGAATTTTGGCGGCACCGTGATGAAAAATGTCGCTGGTTACGATGTCTCAAGACTGCAGGCCGGGGCTTTGGGATCGCTGGGCCTAATCAGCCAGGCAACCTTAAAGGTCAGCCCCAGGCCAGAGGCTCACGCGACGCTCAGTTACGACATGCCGGCCAGCACGGCTATTAGATTTATGAACGAACGAGCGGGCACACCGAAGCCTCTGTCCGGGGCCGCCTGGTTCGATGGCCGCGTTTACCTGCGACTTTCAGGGGCAGACGCGGCCGTGCGACACACTGCCCAGCTTTGGGGAGGTGAATGCGAAGATGATGCACAAGTCTGGGATCAGATCCGAGAGCTGAGTCTACCGTGTATAGACACGCAGAAAAACTTATGGCGACTATCTTGTTCCGCAACCGCAAGCCTGACTTCAGTACAACCACTGCTGATGAACTGGTGCGGAGCCCAGCGCTGGTATGGAACGGACATCGAGGTCGATCCGCTGGTAAAACCATTGGCACAGAGCATTGGACACTGGGTTAACTTTAAAGGCGGTGATCGCAATGCAGAGACCAGCCCGCTACTGGATCCTGTACAGATCCGATTGCATCGCAAAGTTAAGCAGGCTATGGATCCGGCGGGAATTTTCAATCCGGGACGCCTGTACAGTTGGATGTAGAGCCATGACATGCACGTAGAATTACACCCAAAATACCAAGGAACCCGCCACGCTGAGCAAGCTGCCGAGTTGATTAGTGCCTGCGTGCACTGCGGTTTCTGTCTCGCCACCTGCCCCACCTATCTTGACAGCCGCGACGAGCGAGACAGCCCACGGGGCCGTATTTATTTAATCAAAAATCTGTTGGAAAGCGGGGAAGCAACTAATCAAACCCACACCCACCTGGACCGCTGCCTGAGCTGTCGTAGTTGTGAGACCACCTGCCCCTCCGGTATGCAGTACGGCGCGCTTGCCGACCTTGGCCGGGAACTGATGGAAGAAGCTGCGCCGCGGCCACCCGTTAGCAAAGGATTACGGTGGTTATTACGCAATGTGCTGACCAGGCCGAAAGTATTCGGCGCATTGCTTCGTACTGGGCAATGGCTGCGTCCAATAATACCGCCTAGGCTTAAAAAGAAGGTTCCAATAGCAGTCCCACGCCGCCCTGTACCAGAGCCGCAACACAGTCGGAAAATGCTGGTACTGGAAGGCTGCGTGCAAAGCACCAGTACACCGACCACCAACGACGCTGCCAGAAGGGTGCTATCGGCTCTGGGGATCGATCTGGTCAGTGCGCCGGACGCTGGATGCTGTGGGGCAGTCAACCATCACCTGGCAGCGAGAAACGACGGCCTGGACAATATGCGCCGTAACATCGATGCCTGGTGGCCACACTTCGAATCTGGTGCGGAGAGCGTCGTAGCCAGTGCATCCGGCTGCGGTAGTATGGTGGCACAGTATGGCGAGCTGCTTGCAAATGACCCTGATTACGCCGAGAAAGCCAGAACTGTCAGTGAGCGCCTGCGAGACCTGGGACAAATACTGTCCAGAGAAGACCTCAAATCACTTGCGCTCACTCCAGGCCCCCAACGCGTAGCAGTTCATACACCCTGCACTTTGTCTCACGGTCTCGGTCAGCCAAATTTGATTCGAGAGTTACTGCAGCGCCTTGAATTCAACACCGTGGCTACCCGCGATGATCACTTATGCTGCGGCTCGGCGGGAACATACGCTTTATTACAACCGAAAATCAGCACCCGCCTGAAGGAGGCCAAACTCTCAGCCCTAAATATTGATCAACCTGATGTCATCGTTACCGCCAATGTAGGCTGCCAGTTGCATCTGGGAGAGGACGCACACGTCCCTGTCCGGCACTGGATAGAACTGATCGACGAAGCGCTTGTCGTTAAGGGTTAAACCGGTGGGGCTATGACAGACGAAGAAAGTTCAGACACTATTGAACACCAAACAAAACGCTGGCTGGAACGGTTCGTGATCGACCTGGACCTGTGTCCTTTCGCAGCCCGGGAATTGTCCGCAGGGCGGGTACGCCTTGTCACCTCAAAGGCGGGTGATGATGCAACTTTGCTCGACGAACTACGACACGAGTTGTTATTGCTGGAAGAAGATTCGGAGATTGAAACCACTTTATTGATTCATCCCAGGGTCCTAACTAACTTTGTCGCTTACAACGACTTTCTGGATGTTGCTGAGGCGCTTCTGAATGAGCTGGATCTTGACGACGAATTCCAAATAGCCAGTTTTCACCCGCAGTACCAATTCGCCGGCACCGCGCTGGAGGATGTGGAGAACTACACCAACCGCGCGCCCTACCCCATGCTGCACCTATTGCGAGAAGACAGCGTTGCCGCTGCTGTTGCCGCACATCCTGACCCGGAATCAATTCCGGAGAACAATATTCAACGCATGAACACTCTGGGACTGGCCGCAGTGCAAACCTTACTGGCGAAAATACAGTCTGAAGACCTGAGTACGTGACAATGAATGGGCTAGACTGGCACTTGGAATCCATGCGCACGTTTCGAGCTCTAACCGACACACTTTGCACATCCGGAAAGTATTCAATTCACTAATTTCCATGTGGGAGCTGCTTTCTCTCCAACACGTACAATGTTGATGACAGGTGTTGACAATCATAGAGCGGGACTTGGGAATATGACCGAAATCCAAGCTGATAATCAATTCAAAAAACCCAATTATGAAGGGTATCTGGGTACAGGATGATAAATACCCTTTTTTCTACATTAAAAAGCAGGCTATTGGCAGGCCCCTGAAAAATAAATGCGTCCCCATTAAAACGCGGTCGCGATCAAGGGCTCAGACTTTACGAAGATTCCGGACACCCACTAGCGACAACAAACCGGCCATGATGCCAAGTAACCAAAGAGGCACTAAAGGCACAGGCGTTGCTGCTGGCACTGGCGGTGCACCTGTCACTTGAGGGCATGTGGAGAGGAGAGGCTCCATAGTGGGCACTTCTCCCACCACCACACTGCCAGTTCCGCCGAAAGCTCCAGCGCCACTAAAATTAAACAGTCCTGTGGGGGTCTGGATTCTTCCATTGTTCGTGATCGTTCCTTCGTTAAGGTGATTACCGCTATAAGCTGATGCGATAACACCAACATTGAGGAGTAAAGCTGCCGCTTCCTCCAAGTCAAAGAAGGCTGGAGCCTCCAGATTGATAATGCCGCATTCCTGGTTGTTGAGAAGGCTTACATCGGAGCCCGAAAACTGGAATGCCGCGACTTCAACGGACCCTTGGATATTAACGATTCCGGAATTTCGAAATTCATTGTCGTTTCTTATATCTAGATATTCATTCGCCCCTGCCACATCATTTCGAATGGTAAGTATCCCATTATTCTGATGAACGACAGTTTCAGCGGGGTTAAATGCATCGAGCTGAATCCCGATGAAACCAAATTGGTCTATGGTGATGATGCCATCATTAACGAACGGGCCATCATGCTGTATGGATATGAAATCGGTATCATTTATCTCCAGCGTTGCGCCAATATGATTCGTAAAGGGGGTGTCGTCATCAGTTTGTATGCCAATAGAAAGGCTGTCTCGTCCGTTCATAACGATTGAGCCGAAGTTTTCGAATTCTGACTCATCCTCTAGATCAATACATATGAACATATCATCGTTATCGAAAACCAAACTGCCATAATTAATCGCCGACGCTGTATCGTCTAACTCCAAAATGTCGCTGACGCCGTCTCCGGTACCATTTTCAAACGTAACGGTGACTCCGTTTTCGACGGTAAGAATGGCCGCTCCGGTCAGCCCAATGTGTGCCACAGCTACAGAGCTGGATATCGATACTTCAGCTGAAAAAATTGTTGCTGTATCTGAGGAGGTGGGGGCCGTATCTGAGTCCCAATTAAACGGATCTCCAAAGGTTGACCCATCTCCCCCGCCGTCCCACGTCAACGCCGCCGCACTACCGAATCCCGATCAGGTAGAAAGTAAAATCAGTGTGAGGGTGTATCTCGTCCATTGTTGCATGACTGTTTTTCTCCGGCTCTAGTGGCCAATCCGTTAACCTAAGTACGGGACCAAAACATGCGCTGTTGTGAGTAGATATTCTCATGTATAGCAGTTCTGTGAAAGTGCAATAGTGCGACTAGCCCGTCTGTATCGCCGCGAGAAATGGGGTCAGGCCTTACATCTGACATTCCGCTGATGCTGCCAATAAATTGCCTCACGGTCACTGTGACAGGAAGACAAAGCCGCTGTGAATAATGTAAGGCCTCCCACCTAACATTGAGTCGCCGGCCGCCATATTGGGCTCGCTTGCCGAGTGTGACGTGTTCTAAAAATCCACTTCTCTAGGAAAAATAAGTTAAATTGTCAGTGCCCACAAAATGGAACCTATAGTCATATACTTGAGCCACTAAATGGCAGTTTCCCAGTACCCATCTAAACTGCGCATACCGCAGACTAATCCCGGAGTTGCCACAGTACTGGAATACCTGATTATCAAATTTCCCTACGTTTATGAATTGCGCGATCACCGGCGCGAACAAATTGTCAGGGTATAGGAAGGATAAAAACCCTTATTTTCCCCAACCTACATTAGAAAGCAGGCTATTGGCAATTGCCACGTTATCACCAGCTCATTGGTTGTACAAAAATCGATAAGATGCAGGGCATAAAAGGGTCAGGTCTTTAGCGCGCCCGATTATGAGTAGTAGGTACAGAGCGAAACTCAGGCCCTAAGGCGAAGAAAGGTAAAGGCTTTTCTCTGTACCGGTTGGCATTGCGACCGAAACCGAACTCCGAACTTCTCCCGCACCCCTCCATGTCCGGCTAGCGACGTCAGGTTCGACGAGTGTGACGGGTTGGGGGTTGGGGCTTGGGGGTTGTTCATGGGGCACTCGTCGGATGAGCAGGCGGAAAACTTGAAAATGGATTTCACCTTGATTCTGCTTGCTAATGAGCAATTCGCCACCCACAAGGTCAGTGGCAAGAGTATTTTGGTCACACGAGGACAGAGTATGATAAATTCACCGCATGCAGACAAAAATTGACCCCGCAATTAGGCCGCGCATCGACGTTAATACGCTGATCGAACCGGTCATCTATGCAAGGCTTTTTCTTGACCTATTAGCGGAACACGGCGTCCAGGCCAACGAAGTTCTTCAGGGCACCGGTCTTTCCCCGGTCGATCTGGCTGATCCTAAGAACCTGATGACCATCGTGCAACAGATCCGTATCTACGCCAATATTGCGCAGGTGTGCAGCCACCCGACAATCGGACTGTTACAGGGTCAGCAGATCAAACCATATCACCATGGTGTTTGGGGATACGCCATGCAGACGGCCGCCAGTCTTGGACAAGCCATCCGCATTTTCAATCAGTATTTTGATGTTGCAGGGCCAATAGCGCGACAATTTCTACAGGTCGATGGAGCGGTGGCGCGATGGATTTCCCGAGATGTAGTGCTTGAGGAGCCTGGCCGTAGAGTTGCCGTAGAAGAGATGATAAGTGGCAACTACAAGCTTTGTCAGGATTTGACGGAAGGTAAATTCAAGCTTCAGGAACTTCGGCTGGACCACGCCCCCCCCGCGGGTCACGAATTCTATGAGGACCTCTTCCAGTGTCCCGTCCTATTTAATCAGAACGTTATTGAAATGCGGTTTGAAGCGTCGCTGCTCAATCTCAAACTAAAGTATGCCGACCCTGAGACAGAACGTATTTGCGAAGAGCGTTGCCGCCAATTACTTGAGCGTTTGGGCAGCGCGGGGGATATTGTCGATCGGGTTCGGCGAATAATTTACGAAAGCCCTTGTGACCGCAGGGATGTTGATGCAGTTGCGTCGAAATTGAATGTGAGTTCAAGAACTCTACGACGACATTTAGCAAACGCGAATACATCTTTTAGGTCGGTGTTAAATGAAGTGAGGCAGGCGCTAGCAGTCGATTATCTATCCAGCACTGATCTCTCGGTGGACGAAATTTCTTTTCTCTTAGGATACTCCGAAACATCCAATTTTCGTCATGCCTTCAAACAGTGGA
>JBLIEI010000058.1:0-28875 GCA_047633055.1 Halieaceae bacterium
CAGCTGCTTTGGCCTCCCGGCTGGAATGTGGCACGGTGTGGATCAACGATCACGCAGTGCTGCACCCACACACTCCTTTTGGTGGCGTTAAACAGTCTGGATTTGGGGTCGAATTTGGTGATTATGGGCTGGAGGAGTTCATGTCACTGCAAACCGTTAAAGTGATGAAGGATTGATCGCATAGTGAAAGAGTCAGTGTTGGCAAGAATACTCTTTCCTCTGGCGCTGTTGTTTGTGGGGTCTGTCACCCAGGCCGCCACTCGCCCTAATGTCCTTATTATCATCGCTGATGACATGGGCTATACCGACCTGGGTAGCTTTGGCGGTGAAATCGCCACGCCTAATCTTGATAAATTGGCGATGCAGGGTGTGCGGTTCAGTCACTTTCATGTAATGCCCGCTTGTTCGCCTACTCGGGCGGCCCTTTATACGGGTGTCGATCCCCATCTGGCGGGGGTGGGTAATATGTACGAGGAGTTGTCACCCAACCAGAAAGGTCAACCGGGCTATGAGGGGCATCTCAATGAAAGCGTTGTCACCGTTGCGACTTTACTGGGAGATAGTGGCTATCGCACTTATCTCTCTGGCAAATGGCATCTTGCCAGCGAGACAGGGCACGGGCCTGGGAGTCAGGGATTCCAGCATTCGTTTGCACTGAGCAGTGGTGGCGCGAGCCATTTCGCCGACATGCTCCCGGCTTATGATCCGGATCCAAACGGTAAGGCGTTGTATACAGAAGACGACAAACCGCTCGGCTCTCTACCTGAAGAGTTCCAGTATTCTTCCCAATTTTATGTTGACCGCTTGCTGGGATACCTGCGCGAAGAAAGTGTCGACCCTTTTTTCGCAGTGTTATCCTTTACCGCTCCCCACTGGCCGTTACAGGCGCCGGCCGATTCCATCGCACGCTATCGCGGAAAATATGACGAGGGCTACGACGTACTTTACGCACAACGGCGGGCGCGGGTTGCAGAGCTCGGTTTAATACCCCTCGCTGAGGATCCACCGCGTCCGCCGAAAGCAGTGCCTTGGTCTGGTCTTGATGAGAAAGAGAAGAAGGTCCAATCTCGCTACATGGAAGTTTATGCTGCCATGATCGATGAAATGGATGCTCACACCGGCAGACTGATCGACTTCCTTGATGAGTCCGGCGAACTCGATAATACGCTAATTATCTTCCTGTCTGACAATGGCCCGGAGGGCCACGACCTCGATGAAACCTGGTCACCAGTGCATTATCCCCAAATTCGCAAAGTGATCGACGAGCGCCACGATTTCAGCTTCGATAACATCGGCCATGCCCTGTCTTACGCTTTTACCGGCGCCGGCTGGGCACGTGCCAGCTCCGCAGGTTTGCGTATGTATAAAGCCTTTCCCAGTGAAGGTGGTACCCGGGTAACGGCGTTCGCTCGTCTTCCAGGCACGATTAAACCAGCCTCAATTCTCGGCTCCTCTTTGTCGGTAAAAGATATAGCGCCGACTATTCTAGAGATCACGGGTGTTGAGCATCCAGGTGTGGAATATCAGGGTCGAAAAATACACCCTATGCAGGGTGTCTCTGTGTTACCGCAACTGATTGACCCCAGCGCAGAGGTTGCCAGTCGCGTGGTCGGCACCGAGCTGTTCGGGAAATACTCACTGCGTAAGGGCGACTGGAAACTGTTGGTGATGGCGCCACCCTATGCCAGCGGTGAGATGGAGCTATATAGGGTCGGTGTAGACCCAGGGGAAACTGTAAACCTCGCGTCTGCGGAGCCGGAACGCTTTGCTCAGATGAAAGAGCTATGGCAGCAATATGCAGCGGACAATGGTGTCATTCTTCCCGACTGGGTAAGTGGCTATTAACAAGCGCTGGTATTGATCCATGCAGGGCTGACTTTCGCCCTACAGTTACTTCTGATCGAAATCCACTACCACTGAATCGCTAATAGGGTGTGCTTGACAGGTGAGAATAAAGCCCTGCTCAATTTCACCGTCTTCCAATCCGTGGGTGATATCCATGTCCACCTCACCTGCAATTAGTTTGGCCTTGCAGGTTGAGCAGACACCTCCCTTGCAGGAGTAGGGTAGGTCCATACCGCTGTTGATGCCGGCGTCCAGAATGTTTTCACCATCGGCGGTCATTTCCAGCTGTACCGCGCGGCCGTCCATAGTGACGGTGACCTGGCTCACTTTGCCGGCGTAGGCTTTGGCGCGGGCGTGATGCTTTTCGACCACAGCGCGGGCATCTTCAGCAGAGGCGGCAAACAACTCGTAGTGAATATTTTCTTCTTCAACGCCAACACCGCGCAAGCCGCGAGAAATTTCAGAAATCATCGATTCCGGGCCGCAGATAAAATACTTGTCGTAACGCCCCAGTTTGATTAATTGTCTGTTCAGCTCTGCGCCCTTGCGGTTGTTCAGGCGGCCATTGAGTACGTCGGTACCCTGATCTTCCCGGCTCAAAATATTGACCCAATGGAAGCGGCTCATATATTTATTTTTCAGAAAACTAAAAGTCTCGCGAAACATAATGCTGCTACTGCGCTGGTTACCAAACAGTAAGGTGACTTGGCTATTGGGCTCTTCTTCAAGAATACTTTTAATGTTGGATACTACGGGTGTGATACCGCTGCCTGAGGATATAAACAAATAATCTGCACTGCGCTCGGCGTCCAGTTCGGTGTAAAAATTGCCCTGTGGCGGCATTACCTGAATGGTATCTCCTGAAGTCAGGCTGTCGTTCGCGAAATTGGAAAACAAACCACCCTCTACCCGTTTGATGGCGATTTGCATTTCTTTGTCGTTAATGCCGGAGCAGATCGAATAGGAGCGACGAACGGCTTTACCTTCAATATCTGATTCCAGAGTCAGGTACTGGCCTTGTTTATAGTTGAAGGCATCGCGCAAATTATCCGGGACCAAGAAGCCCACACGTACAGCCATGTCGGTTTCCGGTTGCACGCTGGCAATGGTCAGGGCATATAGTTGTTGCTCTTCCATGGTTGAGTCCTAAAAATCTTTAAAATGGTCAAATAGCTCGGCGCAGTCGCCGCATTTATAAAGCGATTTACAGGCAGTGCTGCCGAATTCGCTGATACGTTTGACGGAGGTGCTGTCACAGCGTGGGCAACTCAGTTCATCTGTGTGAGACGGTGGCGCAATGCCGTAATTGCGCAAATTATCTCTGGCAACGTTGCTCATCCAGTCGGTTGTCCACGCTGGTGCAAGGCGCGTTTGAATATTGACGTTCTGGTAGCCAGCTGCCGTCAGTGCTATCTCTATATCTTCGGCCATCACTGTCATTGCCGGACATCCAGAGTAGGTGGGTGTGATGGTAACCACCACGCACCCGTCATCCACGTGCAGGTCCTGTAAAACACCCAATTCCCAGATACTGATCACCGGGATTTCGGGATCCATCACGCTGTCTAAAATGTCCCATAGCTCCGGCGTGGCCGATTCTCGACGGCGCAGCTGACGTTCTCGTTGCTCGATTGGTAACAACGGGATTTTGGTGGTGGCGTTCATCCTGCTTACCACTCCAGCCCGGGGTAGGCTCGCTGCACAAACTGCAAGTCGCTGAGCAAGTGTCCTAGCCACTCTGTGTGGTTGCCCTGGCGGCCGCCGCTGACTTGCCAGTTCTCCTCGGGAATAGTGATATTGGCCTCAGCAAAAGTTGCCCGAACGGTACGCTCCCAGTCGCCTTGTAGGCTGACCACATCTACGGCGATACCGGCGGCGACCAGGTCTGCTTCCAGCGTATCCAGTTCAAACAACTCAGGCGTGAATCCCCAAAGTTCGTTGACTGCATCCTGAAGGCGCCGGTTGCTTTCTTCGGTACCGCCGCCCAGGCGCAAAACCCAATCGGCACTGCGTCTCAGATGGTACTCAGACTCCTTGATCGCCTTGCTGGCAATACCGCTAAGATTTTCATCACTGGAATTTTTTAACGCCGCCATGAAGGCCACGCTGTAAACGTCAACCAGGTACTGGCGCGCCATAGTAAAAGCGAAATCACCCTTGGGCAATTCGTGAATCAGCAGGTTGGTAAATTCCCGGCAGTCGCGCTGGTAGGCGAACTGATCCTCGGTCGCGCCATCACCTGAGAGCTCTGCCGCATAGGAAAAGAACATTCGTGCGCGACCAATGTAATCCAGAGCTACGTTGGTCAAAGCCAGGTCTTCTTCAAGAAAAGGGCCCTTGCTACACCACTCCGATATACGGTGTCCCAAAATGAGTGCGTCGTCTCCGAGTCTGACGGCGTAGTCTCTTACTGCATTTTCTGTTGTCATAGGATCACCTGCACTCACATGTTGTCGACTTCGGCGGGCAACTTATAGTGCGTTGCATGCCGGTAGGGCTTATCATCCAGAGGATCGTAAAAGCTGTCGCAGTCCTCTTCCTGTGACGCGACGATGTCGGAGGAATTAACCACCCATATACTGACGCCTTCGCTGCGGCGGGTGTACACGTCGCGGGCGTATTCCAGAGCCTGCGCGTGATCCTCTGCGTGTAAACTGCCTACGTGTTTGTGATCAAGACCCCGGCGGGAGCGGATGAACACTTCAAATAGCTGCATATGGTCAGACATGGTTTTTCTCCGCGGCGTCAGGCTGCCTGTTCCTTGCTAGCACTTTTTTTGGTTTTATAGGCAGTCATTGCATCTCTTACCCAGGCGCCTTCTTCGTGGGCCTCAATATGGTGGGCGACACGTTGACGGCTGCAAGGCCCGCCCCCAGTCATAGAGCGTTTGAACTCGTCCCAGTCGATTTCGCCGAAGTCGTAGTGGCCACTTTCTTCGTTCCAGACCAGATCCGGGTCGGGTAGAGTCAAGCCGATAACCTGTATTTGCTTGACCGTCTGGTCGACGAATTTCTGTCTTAGTTCGTCGTTGCTCTGACGTTTGATTTTCCACTTCATGCTTTGAGCTGAGTGCACCGAATCGGCGTCGTGGGGACCGAACATCATCAGGCTGGGCCACCAGAATCGGTTGACCGCATCCTGCGCCATTTCTTTTTGTGCATCGCTGCCTTTGGCGAGCGTCATCATGATGTGATAGCCCTGGCGCTGGTGAAAGCTTTCTTCCTTGCAGATTCGAACCATGCCTCTTGCGTAGGGGCCATAGGAGGTCCGCTGCAGAGAGACCTGATTGACGATGGCCGCACCATCTACCAGCCAGCCAATGGCACCGATATCCGCCCATGTCAGAGTGGGGTAGTTGAAAATTGACGCGTATTTGGCGCTGCCGTCGTGCAGGGACTCAGTCAGTTCCTCTCGGCTAATGCCCAGAGTCTCGGCAGAGCTATACAGGTACAGGCCGTGGCCCCCTTCATCCTGTACTTTTGCCAATAGCACTGCTTTACGGTGCAGACTTGGTGCGCGGGTGATCCAGTTGCCTTCGGGTTGCATGCCTATCACTTCTGAATGGGCGTGCTGTGACATCTGCCGAATCAGGTTTTTCCGGTACTTGTCCGGCATCCAGTCCTTCGGTTCTATCTTGTCTTCAGCGTCGATGCGCTGCTGAAATTTTTGTTCCAGCTGTTCGGTGGTCTGGATGTCAGTCATCGTTTGTCTCCTAAGACGTCTATACGCGTTCGATAATCAGGGCGATGCCCTGGCCTACCCCTATGCACATCGTGCACAGGGCGTAGCGCGCCTTGCGGCGCTGTAATTCACCCAGTGCGGTTGTGGCCAGTCTGGCGCCACTCATGCCTAGCGGATGGCCCAAGGCAATGGCACCGCCGTTGGGGTTGATGTGTTCTGCGTCATCCTGCAAATTTAACCCGCGCAGAACCGACAGAGCTTGAACAGCAAAGGCTTCATTGAGTTCAATCACGTCCATGTCGTCCAGCGTTAATCCGGCGATTCTCAGTACCTTGCGACTCGCCTCGACCGGGCCATAACCCATAATGCGAGGCTCGACACCACTGGTGGCCATAGCAACCACTCGCGCTCTTGGTGTTAGGTTATACTCTTGTGCAGCGCTTTCGGATGCCATCAACAGCGCACAAGCGCCATCGTTAGTGCCAGAGGCATTACCGGCGGTAACTGATCCACCCTCGCGAAAGGGCGTGCCCAGCTTGGCCAGCGCCTCCATTGAAGTCGCTCTGGGATGCTCATCCGTATCGAAAATGAGAGGTTCCTGCTTCTTGCGGAGCACTTTTACGGCGACGATTTCCTCCTTGAATAGACCCTGCTCCTGGGCAGCGGCGGTGCGCTGCTGGCTGCGCAGTGCGAATGCGTCCTGGTCTTCACGGCTGACCTTAAATTGCTCCGCCAGGTTCTCGGCGGTCTCGGGCATAGAGTCTACGCCGTATTGGGCCTTCAATAATTTGTTGACGAAGCGCCAGCCAATAGTGGTGTCATAAATCTGTGCCTCGCGACTAAACGCGCTAGACGCTTTACCCATTACAAAAGGCGCGCGAGACATGGACTCAACACCACCCGCAATGGCGAGTTGCGCTTCACCGGATTTGATCGCTCTAGCGGCGCTACCCAGAGCGTCGAGGCCGGAACCGCATAGGCGGTTAACGGTTACGCCGGGTACTTCTACGGGCAACCCCGCCAGCAATGCAGACATGCGGGCTACATTGCGATTGTCTTCACCCGCCTGATTAGCGCAGCCATACCAGATGTCATCGACTTGCTTCCAGTCAACGCCAGCGTTACGCGCCTGTAATTCCCGCAGTGGTATAGCGCCCAGATCGTCGGTGCGTACCGAAGAGAGTGCGCCGCCATATCGACCTATGGGCGTTCTAATGGCGTCACAAATATAGGCGTCTTGCATTAACTGGATTCTCCATCGTCAACTAAAGTCCCGCCGATGCGGTGGGCGTTGCCTCGAAACAAGGCAATTTGTTTATCGTCCTGGTTGGTCACACTCACATCGTAAAGGCCGGTGCGGCCCCCCTGAGCTTTCACCTCAGCGCGGGCGGTTAAAACATCGCCGTCACGCCCGGGCGCCAAAAACTCAATCCTGGCACCCGAAGCCACAGTATTTAAATTCTGGCTGTTGCAGGCGTATGCGAAGGCGGTGTCAGCGAGTGAGAAAATAAATCCGCCATGGCAGACATCGTGGCCGTTGAGCATTTCTGGACGAACCGACATAGACATTTCGGCACTCCCGGGTGAAACATGGGTTAGTTCAATGCCCAGACTCTTGCAGGCTCGGTCATTTTTGTACAAAGATATGGCGCAGGCCTGAGCGAGTTGTTGTGCGTCCATATCGCTCACTCGCCCTTGTAACTGGGTGTGCGCTTTTCCAAAAAGGCTGAAACGCCCTCTTTATAGTCGTGGGTCCTGCCCGCGGCACGCATTAACTCTTTTTCCACTTCGAGCTGCTCGTTTAGGCTATTAACAGCAGACAGGGCGAACGCCTGCTTGGTGAAGGCGAACCCCCGTGTTGGCTGTTCTGCCATTTGCTCGGCTAATCCCAAGGCGGTACTCATTAACTCGTCATCATCAACGCATTGCCAGATCATGCCCCAGGCTTCGGCCTGTTCGGCCTTTATTTTAGGACCTAACATAGCCAGGCCTTTAGCTCTGGCCATGCCGACCAGTCGCGGCAAGATCCAGGTGCCGCCGGAATCGGGAATCAGGCCCAGTTTTGAGAATGATTCTATAAAGCTGGCAGAGCGAGCAGCGATCACGATGTCGCAGGCCAACGCAATATTTGCACCAGCGCCGGCGGCCACTCCGTTGACGGCGCAGATCACAGGCTTTTCCATGGTGGTGATCAAGCGAATCAATGGGTTGTAATAGCTGTTTACAGAGTCGCCCAGGTCGGGCATTTCTGCGCCGGGGGCAACGGCACGATCATTGAGATCCTGGCCGGCACAAAAACCTCTGCCGTTACCGGTGATTAGTACTGCGCGTACTTCGGCAGAAGCCGCGGCCTCGGTGAGAACAGTGCGAACTTCGCCGTGCATATCGGCGGTGAAGCTGTTCAGCGACTCCGGGCGATTCAATTTGAGAACCGCAACGCCTTTGTAGATTTCGAATTCTATATGTTGGTAACTCATGCTTCGCGCCTTGCGACCAAGGTCATGATGTCATATACCGCTACCGCCTCGTCGTGTTGATTGGTTACTTCAATGGCCCAAACCACAACGCCGTTGGGTTGTTCGTCACCGCGTTGTGCTTTTTTGATTTTCTGCTTCACAGTTAACTTGGCCTGGATCGTGTCTCCTGGGCAGACCGGCTCAATAAAACGTAAGTTTTCCAGTCCGTAGTTGGCAATAACCGGGCCGGGAGCAGGGTCCACGAACATCCCTGCCGCTGCCGAGATCACGAAGTAACCGTGTGCCACTCGCTTGCCAAAAAACGAATCCTTGGCCGCAATTTCATCAAAATGTGCATAGAAGTGATCGCCACTGATACAGCCGAAATTGACAATGTCGGCCTCGGTCACTGTACGCCGATGAGTTATCAGCGTTTCGCTGATTCGCAGGTCTTCAAAGTGCTTCTTAAACGGGTGGACGTTATCAGTGTAGACCGTGGCACCGGGATGATATTCGCCAGTGATTGCGGTCAGGGTAGTTGGCGAACCCTGTAAAGCGGTGCGCTGCATATAGTGTTTGATCGCGCGGGCGCCACCCAGTTCTTCGCCGCCACCGGCGCGCCCGGGGCCACCGTGAATAAGATTGGCCAGAGGAGAGCCGTGACCGGTAGATTCGCCGGCGCAATCGCGGTTGATAATTAGCATGCGTCCATGCCAGCAGGCCGCGCCCAGAATGATCTTTCGAGCTTCGTCATCATCGTAGGTAAACAAGGAGCCGACCAGGCTGCCCTTGCCCAAAGCGGCAATAGCAATAGCATCATCGACTGTGTCATAGGGCATTAGCGTGGTAACGGGGCCAAAGGCCTCAACCGCGTGCACTAAATGTTGTTCAAAAGGATTATTGCAACGCAGTACAGTTGCAGGGAAAAATGCGCCGCTGGCGTTGTCTGCGCCCTCCACACTAAACTCGCTGCCGCCGCCGTAGATTACGTCACACTCCTGGGCCAGTTGAGCCACTGCCGCTGCCACATCTTTGGCCTGGTCCGCGCCCACTAATGGGCCCATGCGCACCCCTTCAGTGGCGGGGTCGCCTAGTTTTGTTTTCGCTAGCCTGGCCATCAGGGCTTCTGATACGGCCTCAAGACGATCTGCGGGAACAATCACCCGGCGTATAGCGGTGCACTTTTGTCCGGCCTTGACGGTCATTTCTCGAGCCACTTCTTTTACGAAGAGACCAAATTCCTCATCTTCCGGTTGCACGGTCGCGCCCAAAATGCAGCAGTTCAGAGAGTCCGCTTCCATGGTGAAGGGAATCGAGTTGGCGATAATATTCGGGTGGGTCTTGAGTTTACGGCCGGTCGTTGCAGAGCCGGTAAAGGTGACCACGTCTTGTTCGTCGAGATGCTCCAATAAGTCGCCCACGCTGCCGCAGATAACCTGTATAGCACCTTCGGGAAGGTGCCCGGCCTTTACAATCTCGCGCACCATAATCTCGGTCAGGTAAGCTGTAGGTGTGGCGGGCTTAACAATAACCGGCATCCCGGCTGCAAGACTGGGCGCAATTTTTTCGAGCATGCCCCAGCAAGGGAAGTTGAATGCATTGATATGAACGGCTACGCCTGGCTTCGGTGTGAGTATGTGACGTCCAGCGAAAGTGCCTTTTGCTGACAAACGCTCCATGTTGCCTTCGACCATCACCACATCGTTGGGGAATTCTCGTGCTACCAGACTGGCGTAAGTGAACACAGTGCCGATCCCGCCCTCGATGTCGACCCAGCCGTCTGAGCGGGAGGCGCCGGTCTTGGCGGAAACTTCGTAAAACGCTTCTTTCTTGGCCATCAGGTCCTTGGCCATCGCTTTTAATGCGGCAGCGCGATCGTGAAATGTCATCGCCCGAAGCGCCGGACCCCCTACCTCGCGAGCATGCTTGACGGCGGATGAAAAATCGACTCCCTCGGTAGTGACCTCGCATACCGGCTCGCCATTGATGGCGTTATATACCTTTCTGCCGGCATCAGTTCCATCGACCCATTGGCCTGCGATATAGCTTTGTAACTTCATAAAGGCGTTCCCAATAGCGTTGGTACTTGGATTGACTCAGCGAGTTAATATGATACATAAAAATACATTTAAGTAAACAGTTATGTAATACTTTGTGTCTGAGCGGGATTGGCGGTTATAATTGCTACCCCGATAATGCTGGGGCCTGCGACACAGGCCTCCAGACAAGGAACTCGACATGATCAATGAGCCCGTCAGCTACGAACTCCGCGACAATATTGGCGTTATTCGTATCGATAACCCCCCCGTTAACGCCCTGGGGCACGCCGTGCGCTCGGGCATTAGCGATGCACTGATAACGGCAGCGGGAGATGCCAGCGCGGCGGTACTGCTGATTTGCCAGGGGCGTACCTTTATTGCCGGCGCGGACATTACCGAGTTCGGCAAGCCGCATCAGCCGCCTTCCTTGCCAGAAGTTGTCACCGCGCTAGAGAATCATCCGCAACCAGTGATTGCTGCGATACACGGTACAGCGCTGGGCGGTGGTTTGGAGGTTGCCATGGCTGCACACTACCGTTGCGCGGTGGTTAGCGCAAAACTGGGTCTGCCGGAAGTGAAATTGGGCTTGTTGCCGGGTGCCGGTGGCACACAGCGCCTGCCCCGTCTGGTGGGTGCCAAAAAGGCGTTGGACATGATGACCGGAGGAGCGCCTATCGAAGCTGCTTCAGCACTGGAAGTAGGCTTGATAGACGAATTGCTTGAGGGCAATTTGGAAGCTGCCGCGCTGGAATACACCAAGGGTGTGATCTCAGCTGGATCGGGGGTCAGGCCCACCGGGCAGCGCAAGGTCAAAGATGCGCCATCGGCAGAGTTTTATACAGAATATGCGGCGAGTATCGCTCGCAAAACCCGCGGTTTGATCTCCCCAGGTTATATTATTGAGCTGGCTGAGTTGGCCTGCAACAGTGATATTGATGCCGGTCAGGCAGTGGAGCGCGAACGCTTTCTGGTCTGTCAAAAATCACCACAATCAGCTGCATTGCGCCATGTGTTCTTTGCCGAGCGGGCCACCGGAAAGTTACCAGACCTTCCCAAGGACACCGCCGTTCGCGAGGTCAATTCGGTGGCAGTCATTGGTGCCGGCACTATGGGCGGCGGTATCGCCATGTGCTTTGCCAATGCCGGTATCCCGGTAACTATTGTCGAAATGGTGCAGGAAAATCTTGATCGGGGCCTTGATGTGTTGCGCAATAATTATGCAACCTCTCTCAAGCGAGGTCGCTTCACCCAAGCTCAGGTCGACGGCTTTTTAGCCAATATATCTGGCACCGTTGATTACAACGATATCGCCAACGCGGATGTCGTTATTGAGGCCGTATTCGAGAGTATGGAGGTCAAGAAGTCGGTATTTACCCAGCTCGATGCAGTGTGCAAGCCGGGCGCCATACTGGCGACCAATACCTCTTATCTGGACGTTAATGAAATAGCCGAAGTAACACGGCGGCCCGCAGATGTGATCGGTGCGCATTTCTTTAGCCCGGCCAACGTGATGAAATTACTGGAAGTCGTGCGTGCAGCGAAAACCGCGCCCGATGTGGTTCAGACCTTTATGAAACTGGCCCGCAAGATAGGCAAGATTCCAGTGGCGGTAGGCGTCTGTCATGGTTTTGTGGGCAACCGCATGCTCCGTGGCTACGGTCGTCAGGCACAGCAATTGCTGTTGGAAGGCGCCACCCCTGAGCAGGTTGATGCAGCGATGGAAGGCTGGGGTATGGCCATGGGTCCGGTGGCAGTTGGGGATCTTGCAGGGTTGGATATTGGCTATCGTTCACGTCGAGATCAGGGTATTAAGCCCGGGTCGGTGATGGAAGCGGCCGTGGCCGATGCACTCGTCGAGATGGAGCGTCTCGGGCAGAAATCTGGTGCTGGCTACTACCGCTACGATCCGACGACACGGAAGCGCGAAAATGACCCGCAGGTTCACGCGCTGATCGAGCGGGTTTCGGGAGAATTCAATGTCAGCCGCCGTGAGATTGGTGAAGATGAGATTCTTGACCGGCTGCTACTCGCCCTGGTCAACGAAGGTGCGAAGATACTGGAAGAGGGCATTGCTGCCCGGCCCAGCGATATTGATATCGTCTACCTCAATGGCTACGGCTTCCCAGCCTGGCGTGGTGGCCCCATGTTTTACGCAGATACTTTAGGGCTTGCTGAGGTTGTGGCACGCATGGAGGCGTTACTAGCTGCTACCGGCGACGAGGATTGGGCACCAGCGCCATTGCTGCGTAAGTTGCTAGACGAGGGTGTTCCTCTGGGATCGCTCAACTAGCTTCGGTTGAGAGGGTGCGCCCTTTTGAGATATCCACAAGTGAGGGAGCCAGGCCTAGCCTTTAGCGCGGCATGATCCCTCTATCGCGCTAAAGGTTAGACCTGACTTCACGGTGTTCCGTTGCTTTAACACACCCTGTTTCAGCTTCGCCGCTGTGCTATATTTTCAGTTATGAATATTTCTCGATCGATACTACTCGTTCTGCTGTGTTGTGCTCCACAAACACAAGCACAAACACAAGCGTTATTGCATCTTACTTTGGCAGCCGGACCACCGCCAAGCGGCAAAGTCTATGGCGCCACCGCAGAGGCAGCTGCAACGACAGTGTCTGTTGTCGATGGCCAGCAGGTGGTACTTCAGCGCAAAACTGGCAGGGACTATAGCTTGCAGGGCGCAGCGCAAAGCTGGTCTTGGACTCAGGTGCAACAGGTGGCCGCCAACGAAACTTATATCGCGCTAACGCCCCGCAAGCGCGATGGCAACGTTACCGTGGATGTTACTTACTCAAATACACAAGGCGATCAATCTACCGCCTACAGCAGTACCGTAAGTGGCAAACTGGGCAGTTGGATATCACTGATTGGCGGTTCCATAGCCGCTAATAATAAAAATACCAAAGTGTATAGCGCCGGTGATTCAAGCCAACAACTGTCGCTCAAAGTCGAGCAATAGGAGTGATAAACTGGAAAAGAAATAGCGACGCATTTATTTTTAGGCTTTTTCAAACCGAAAATAGATCTGTTCCCGGTAATCAAATTAGATCTTTGTCTGAATCACAGCCAGTAGCGGCCGATAGCTGAAGCACGATGCACTGATGCGTAAATACAATCCTCTTGTGGCTGAGGTGTGTGTCCTTCAAATTAGCGCGAACGATGGGAAAATTGGCGATCTAATCTACCCGCTGGTCAGTGATCTTGGCTGGAGCCAATGTGGCAGAAGCGACTGACGAATGGATTGGTTTCGAAGAGGTAGAGTGCCTAACTTTTAATCGGCTTCTGGGCGAGCACCGGCCCGAGAAATTGGATCTTTTGCAAATTGGTGCTGGGGGATATGATTTTGATCGGTATTGTCCTCCGGTCATTCAACACGAAGGTCTCCATCTGTCGAAATGCGATGAGCTGGATTGTGCAAATTTATTGCACCGGCAGCGGTATGATATTTTCTGTGCCGGATTGAGCCGGGTCGCGGTTCAGAAGGATATACTTGATCGTTTAGAGTCGTTAGAGGCACGCACAAATTAACTTCTTGAGATAGGAGGAATCTAGCCTGTGCTGGGACGAATCGATAATTGTCTAACAGTAGCAGAAGGTTAGCTATTGCCGCTTTGAAGTGAAGATGGGTGATGTTGAACTGAATATACTGGCGAGCATAGGGCGCTATGAGTTGTGATTTCAACCCGCTGATGGACAACACCGGGGGTGTTTACAGGCAATACCCAAAGTCAGGCTTCTTTGCGGATAAGTGCCAGTCTTCGACATAACCGTAGTGGCTCAATATCTTTAACGGTCAGCCTCGATGCCAAATAGTTTTTATAGGTATGTTTGCCGCCAAAAAATTCATCGCCAGTTTCTAGTTCTTTAACCGCTTCAACTTCTTGTTGATTTAAACGAATATTTTCTAACAAAAATGCTTCTATATTATTTAACCAATAAACTAACTGAAAAATTTTCCTAATTCCAAATTACACTTCATCGTTCACTATATGCCATTCTTGCCGTCATTAGCTTTTTAAAAATCCCGTCGGACATTGGGTAGTTACTTTATGTTGTCGCGGGCTTCAGCCTTTGAAGATTGCTTGCGCAGCATTTAAGCCAGCACATGCGAGGAATTAGCCTATACTAGTGAATTGATAAAGCGATGAAGTTAGGGGCGTCTAATTGGCGCCGGTTAAGCGGATACAATAATAATGCTCTATTCCAAGAAGTACGTGGCGGATTACTCCCGCTTCCTCATCATCCTTGCCTGGACAGTTGAAATCATCGCGGTTCTGATTGGTTTTACAATCTCAATCGTTGTTTCAGTGTCCGCCTACAATTCCTTTAGCGCTACCGATACCGCAAGTCTACTGGACGGTGCATCGGCAGTGATGGTTGCGGGCCTACCTTTTCTGCTTATTGCCGTTGTTGAATTGTGCAAGATACCTCTGGCCTTTGCCTTTATGAGTGTCCGCAATGCGGCCTGGCGCTCACTGTTCATGGGCTTTGTGGTGTTTCTTTGCCTCATTACTTTCGAAACTATGCTGAACGGTTTTGAACGTAATTTCTCCAATCTGAACCGGGCGATCGATGCGCGCAAGAACGATATTGAAAGTGGCGATGCGCAGGTTGCTCTACTGGAAAAGCGCCGGGCACATATTGTGAAGTTCACCGAGGAGGAATTACTGGGTGAGGTAGAAGATTCCCGAACCGTAATCCTCGACGACTACACAGTAGCGGCTCAAAAAATCAATAAATATACCCGCGAAGTTCTAGGCGGCATCAATTACGACTTTAAAGAAACGCTGGAGGCGGAGATTGAGAAACGAATGGATGTTAGGGATGAATATTATCGGGACTGGTTGGCTGAGAAAGAAGCAGTTGAGGAGCGCTTTTCAGTGCTGCTGCTGGGTAATATTAGCGGTAGCTCCGACGAGCGTGATCGCCTGCTTGCAGAGCTAACGTTGCTTAAAAATGAAATGAACCGGGCGATGAGAGACTCCAATTTCTTTACCCGTAGTAGCACTGAGAGTAAGTACCGAGCTCTGGTGAAGAACAAGGAAGATCAGTTGGGCCGCATCACGCTGGGTTATTTGGGTGCTGATGCCATCGAGAAACAGTCCAGTATGGAAGGCCAGCTTAGGCAGCAACTGGAATTTGTAAACAGTAAATACGAGGGCAGGGTTGACGATGTCAATGATCGTATCGCTGGCTTGAAGCAGGAGGTTATCGACCGCCTGGCGAGAAATGCAGAGCTTGAGAGCAGCGTTGTCTCTAAAGCCGCGACGGACAAGTCGCGCTTTGCCCGTATCCGTAACGAGCAGAATCAGGGGCTCGATGACTACCTGAGTGAAAAACAGCTTGAGCTGGAGGCTATCGCCAACAGATCCTTCGGCATCGACGAGGAAGTTTTTAAGTTGCGCAACCGCCAACGAGTAATGCACTCCGAAATTAGCCATCTTATCAACCAGAATCAGATATACCGCCTCGCTATGTATGCCTACGGAAAACAATCCGCGAGTGAGGTGGAGCGCGGCATGGTGGGCGTGGTGGCGCTAATATGGTTCGGATCACTGGCGCTGATAGCATCAGTATGCGGTGTGATGCTAGCCCTGGCGGGCTTCTACCTGCGCCGCTTCAGTGACCCCAACGAGGAGGGGAATAATCCCGATTCAGTGTTTGTGGATTCCTGATGTCACGCTTACCTGGCAGGCTTCATCGCAAGCGGGTATCGCTATCGCTCATTCACCGACAACGACTTGGCCTTCGAACAACACCTGTTCAACCAGAGTGTCACTTACCGCTTTGATGGGGACTTCAAACAGGTGCTGATTCAGGACGATCAAGTCCGCGGACTTGCCAAGCTCGACTGATCCCGAGCGTTCACCAAGGCGCAATGCACGTGCACTCTGCAGCGTGAAAATCTCCAGTGCCTGAGCCAGGGTGATGGCTTCTTCCGGCCATAGTTTTCCAGGATAGTCACCTATCGGATCTGCGCGGGTAACCAGTGCTTCAATCGCTGCCCAGGGGCTCATGTTGGCTGCAGCCGCTGGCCAGTCAGATCCGGCCAATACGGGCGCGCCTGATTCGAGCAGCGATTTTACCGGCCAGTATTGCTCGGCGCGCGGTCCCAGGGCGTTAACCACTGACTGAATGATGGGCGAGGGGCTCCAGATGTAAGGATTTAGTCCGGCCACGGCATTGAGTTCAGCGAAGCGTTGAATGTCACCGGGTCCTATGTAGCCGGCATGCGACAGTTCGTGTCGTAGGCCACTGTCGCCGTTGGCTGCTCTGGCCGCCTCAATAGCGTTTAAAGCCACGCGCACTGATCGGTCTCCGGCGGTATGAATTTTCACCGTAAAGCCTGCCTTATCCAGGGCGATCAGATCAGTGGTCAATACTTCCTCATTGATGTGTAGTATGCCGGAGGTGACTGGAGTATCTGGAGTCTCGGGCAGATAAGGCGCCAACATGGCGGCAGTTCTGGAAGCGGTCGGTACGCCATCCATGAACAGCTTTACGTAGCGAGTATCGACGTGAGGCGAGCCCTGTGCATCGCGGCGGGCTTCCAGCTTGGAGACATCCAGCGGTTCCTCCCGATGGCCGTAGGGAGTCTGTAGGGAGGCAGCATAGTAGGCTGTCATGCCGCCGGCGTTATCCAAAGCGATAAACCCGCCAATCTGCTGGTCGGTGGCGCTGGCACCTTTCATACCGGTAATACCGAAACGATTGGCAACTCCGACTACATAATCGGCAGCTGCAAGGTACTCCTCTGCAGAACGCTCTGGCAGAGCGTCACCGATGAAACCAAATACCTCCAGCAGTATGCCGTTGGGTTCGCCGGTGGCAGGGACTTTCAGTATCTCTACGCCAGGAGGGTTAGGCGTATCGCGGTCTACGCCCAATAAATCCAGCGCCTTTGAATTAAACCATCCGTTATGCAATGCATCGTCCGACAGATAGACTGCTTTGTCTCCACTGACCTGGTCCAGCCACTCCCGTGGGTTTTCGATAGGGTAGTCGACGAAGAAGTCGCTGCCCCATTGGCCACCGCGAATCCAGATAGCGTCGGGTTGCTCGGCCACACACTGACTGACGGCGGCAGCGATGTCATCAGGCGTTGCGGTAAAGGGGAAGTTGCAGTCGTATAAATCCTTCATAGCGCCTTGCATGGGATGAACATGCGCGTCGTTGATGCCGGGCATGGCCATCCTTCCACCCAGATCGATGACACGCGTGTTTTTTTCGATGTAACCATCGACACTTTTTGCATCACCTATATAGCTGTACTTGCCATTGCTAATTGCAACCGCTTCCGCCCAGGGTTGGCTGGCGTTAACGGTATAGATGTTGCCGTTAGTCAGAACGATGTCAGCGCCGGGAGTTGTGCTTTTTTCCGCTGCTGACGGCGGGTTTGATGATGAGTCGCACGCTGTGATTACTGTACTCAGTGCAATTAATCCCAATACTGTGTGTATCTCAGATTTGATCATATTATTTCTCCGCATAAAAAAGAGCCCGGTAAAGACCGGGCTAAAATCGCACCCAAATTAGATGTTAGCCACCCGCGCCGAAAAAGTAGGACAGGGTGACGCCGTAGGTTCTAGGCATACCGTAGGAACGGACAAAGGGGCCATTGCCGCCGATGTAGGCCGAGGGGAAGTAATCTTCGTCGGTGAGGTTTCTGGCCCAGGCCAGTGCGCGCCACGAGCCGTCCGCACCGCCAATGCCCAGGCGAGCATTCCAGAGCGTATAGTCATCTGTGGCGCCCTCAGGAATGATGCCACCAGTCGTATCGTCGGTAAAAGAGAAGTCCGCTGCTATTTCCATCACGATCTGATCACCGACGGCCCATTCGTACTTGGCCAGGCCGGTAACGGATAGCTCAGGTGATTGGGCTAGTTCGTTCCCTGATACGTCTCTTGTAACGACATCTGGCCAGGCACTTGCGGCCCCATCGACTGCGTCCCATTTCTTGATTTCGGTATCCAGCCAGGCAACTCCCAGGTTAACTTGCAGGTTTTCGGTTAGTAGCCAGTTCAGATCCAGCTCGGCACCATAAATTTCCGATTCCGGGACATTCGTCAGCCCTGAGATATTGCCGACGAAAGTGACCGAATTATCCTGTTCCTGCTTGTCTTTGTAATCATAGAAAAAGGCGGCGGCATTGAGCTGCATTGATCCGTCCAGCAGTGTTGATTTGATGCCGACTTCGAAGGAAGTCAGTTCCTCCTCGTCGTAGGGTTTAAGCTGCTGCGTTGTATTGGAGTTGGCACCATTAAAGCCACCTGATTTAAATCCTCTAGAGATGGTGCCGTAAGTGAGTACATCGTCGTTGATTGCGTAGTCCAGGCCAATCTTCCCCATCCATTTGTTAGTTTCCAGAGTTTCCTCGAATACTTGAAAGGCATCGTTGACATTCGGGCCGCCCAGAAGGCCAAAAATAAAGTTGGGTGACGCAGGGTCATCGTCGATCGTACCGCAATCCCCAGGCCCGAGTGAGGAGCCGAATTGTGCGTTGAGGAAGCCCGCCAGACTGCCGTCATCCGCTACAAAGGTACAGCCCGACCAATCGCGATCTTCTTCCGTGTAGCGAGCGCCGAGAGTCAGGCGCCATTCCTGGGAAAGCTGCCATTCGATGTGTGCGAAAATTGCCGCTGACTCGGTTTTCTGCTCGTATTTGGTGTCAAGTTGCCGTATAGGTGTGGCCGCGAATAGCTCGACGCCAAACGGGATAGAGCCCACTCCGAACACTGAATCGGACATAAAGTAATGGTAGTACTCATCCATTTCATCTTTGGAGTAATACAGGCCGCCCACCCAGGTTACATCGCCACTGATTCCGGCTAGCCTTATTTCCTGGGAGAAAACATCGAGGTCAGTGGTGTTGATATTGCTGGAGTCGTTGTAAAAGCCGCCGTCCCAGTCGTTGGCCTCTTCACGTTCGAACTTGTTGTAGCCGGTAATGGAGGTCAATGTCATATCGCCGATATCCCAGTCGAGCCGAGCCGAAATGCCTTGTAACTCAGTGTCACGCTTTGGTCTCAGGTCAAACGTGCGGCCGGTGATCGGGCTGGTGTAACTGTTGGTCCAGTCAGCATCCTCTGCATTATTGGTTGAGTACCACGGGGGTGTTTCACCGAAGTTGCTGCCGGTGGGAATAATGTAATCCTCTAGTGGCGTATAAGGATTGCTGAACTCGCCCAGGCCGTTGTCATTGCCGTTATAGGGTGTGTTTGCCCTATTGTCCGACTCATCCGTAATATGATGGCCGATGAGTAGCAGCCTGAGGTCATCCGTGAAGTCGAAGCTCAACATCCCGCGCAAGGCGGTGGCGTCTTTTTCACCCAGTTCGTCGTTGCGGGTGGTACTTTTTTGCCAGCCTTCACCCGATTGTGTCGTTTTGAACGCAAGTCGACCTTTCACTGAATCCGATATGGGGCCGGTTACGAAGCCCTCGATGTCATAGGCTTCGAAGTTGCCGTAGCCGGCAATGATGCCGGCGCCGAATTCATCGGTGGGTTTGGCAGACACAAAATTAATTTGGCCGGCGGTAGTGTTACGGCCATAGAGGTCACCTTGTGGACCTTTTAAAACTTCAACTCTTTCGGTATCAAAGACCAAGCCGCGGGTCATCACCGTGTATGGCATGGCGATTTCATCGAAGTACAAGCCAACGGTAGAGGACGCGGCAGTAGAGTAATCCTGGAAGCCGACACCGCGAATGGTGTAAAGAGGGACGCCGGTTGCCGCTGTCTCGTTGATGGTGAGTCCCGGTGTCAGGGTAGCAAGGTCTTCAGCGGTGGCGATGCCAAAATCACGAATTTGATCGCCAGTGAACGCATTGATGGTTATACCCACATCATTGGCGCTCTGGCTGCGCTTTTGTGCGGTAACAATCACCTCTTCCAAAGCGGCGCTAAATGCAGTTTGACTGATCCCACCGCCGATCACGGCAAGTGCGGCAGCGAGGGCGGATTTACGAAATATGCTTACAGTAAATTTATGGGTCACGATTGAAGCTCCCGACAGTTAATTATGATTATTAATGGCTGGTAAATATGATACGTATTGATCTTACCCCGCGTCGTTTTAGTATCGATTGACATAATCGGCCAATCAATTGACGGGTGAGTCGCAAGCTCAATAAATCAATGGGTCAATACTCTGTCCGATTTTGTCAATCCCAGCGGTGCAAAGCTGGTTATGATGTGTCATTGCGACTTCCTGATAGCAATAACAATACAAAAGGAACTGGTCTTGAGCGAGCTAAACTACATGTCTGCTACTGATCTAATGATTTCACTGGATCAGCAAAAACTATCCAGTGAAGCTCTTATGCACAGTGTTTATGCGCGTATTGAGCACTGTAATCCACAGGTCAATGCGATCTGTACTTTAATAGATAAGGAGCAGGCGCTGTCGTTGGCACGCCAGGCCGATGCTCACCGAAACAACGGCAAGATGTGTGGCCCTTTGCACGGTCTGCCGATGGCAATAAAGGACTTGTCTGCTACCAAGGGGATACGCACCACCATGGGTTCCAAGGTCTTTGAGCATCATGTGCCGGACGAAGACTCACTGCTGGTGCAGCGCCTCAAAAAAGCGGGTGTACTGATCATTGGTAAAACCAATACTCCCGAATTTGGTACCGGTTCGCACACCTTTAACAATGTGTTTGGAACAACCTTGAATCCCTGGAATTTGAAAAAAACTGCGGGTGGCAGCAGTGGCGGCGCGGCTGCTGTTCTAGCCAGCGGTATGCTGCCATTGGCGGATGGTAGCGACATGGGAGGGTCATTGCGCAATCCCGCAGCATTTTGCGGTGTGGTAGGGCTGCGGCCTTCGATGGGGCGCGTTCCGATTTGGCCAAATACTATGGCCTGGCAGTCTCGTTTGGGTATAGAGGGCCCGATGGCGCGCAATGTTAGCGACTGTGCGCTGCTGCTGTCAACGATGGCCGGACCAGACGAGCGTGATCCTCTGTCCATTCAGGAGCCAGGAGAACTGTTCCAGCGGTCTCTGGTGCGGGATTTCACCGGCACAAAAATTGGCTGGAGCCCGGACCTGGGGCATTTGCCGGTGGCAAAGGAAATTATATCAGTCTGCGAGAGCAGCTTGCCCCATTGGCGGGCCTGTGGCTTTGAGGTGACGCAGGACTGCCCTGATGTTGAGGGCGCCATGCATGCATTTAAAATACTACGAGCCAGTTGCTATGCGAATTTCGGCAAGTCGTTACTGGCTAGTCATCCTGGGGTCATGAAAAATACTGTGGTTGAGAACATAGAAACGGGTCTAGCGCTTACCGGTGCAGATTTTATAGAGGCAGACACGCTGCGCACTCGCTTATACAAGAATGTCCTCGAGTTCTTTGCTGAGCATGAGTTTCTGGTACTGCCGTGTACTCAGGTTGCCCCCTTTGATATTGAGACGGAGTGGGTCGCCGAAATCGGAGGTCAGCAGCTTGACAGTTATCTGGACTGGATGTCGATATGCTGCATCATTACGTTGTTCGGGCTGCCTGCAATCTCGATTCCCTGTGGGTTTACCGCAGATGGTCTGCCGGTGGGGTTACAGATCGTTGGGCGGCCACGCGCCGATTTCTCTGTCCTGCAGGCCGCTTTTGCGCTCGAGCAGGCTATGGGTTACGGGCAGCAACAGCCTCCGCTATGAGTGATTCTACCGAGAGCCGCAGTCTATTTTCCCGCTTCGAAAGTGCGGTCGTTCGCTATTGCCCCGACCCGCTGGTATTCGCAGTAATTCTGACAATTTTCCTAATGGCCCTGGTGGCACTACTGACTGACGCCACAGCGGGGCAGTCGATTAAAGGCTGGGGCGACGGCCTGCATGGCTTGCTGGCCTTCATGACGCAGATGACCTTGGTCATCATAACGGCCCATGTGCTGGCTCACACGAGCGCAGTGGCTGCTTTGCTCAAAGCCTTGGGCAGAGTGCCCAATACTCCAGTCCAAGCCTACATTTTTGTTATTTTATGTGCCGCTGCCTTCAGTTTGATCTGCTGGCCTCTGGGACCAATAGCCGGTGGGCTGGTAGCGCGTGAAGTTGCGATTCTGGCAAAGGAAAAAGGGCTTGCAGTGCATTATCCACTGTTGGCTGCAGGTGCCTTCGGCGGGTTTGTGGTGTGGCAAATGGGTTATTCGTCGACCATTGCTTTGGCGGTTGCTACGCCCGGTAATCCGGTAGAAGCGATGCTAGGTGGTACCGTGCCGGTAGCGGAAACCCTGCTCTCATGGTGGAATTTACTGACCATAGTGACCACCCTCACCGTCGTGATAGTGACGGTGCTGTGTCTGCGACCCAAGGTCAGTCAGCCCATCGAAGCCCTGCTGTCAGTTGCTGAACCTGCAAGTCAGAAGGAGAAAAGCCGCTCTGGAATTATGGGCAGATTGGAAGATGGTCGCAGCATATCGCTGGTGTTGTCATGCCTGCTGTTTGCTTACCTTGCGCACTGGTTTGCCACCCGTGGCTTCGATCTGTCTTTGAATGTGGTCAACTGGAGTTTTCTGGCGCTTGGCCTGTTGTTGGCAAACTCGGCGCGTCATTACGCCGAACTCTTCTCCGATGGTGCGCGAGCCGGTTCTGCCGTACTGCTGCAATATCCTTTGTATGGCGGCATCATGGGTCTGATGTTGAGTAGCGGTCTGACTCAACAGTTTTCCGATACGATTATTCTGCTTTCCGGGCCGGATACACTGCCGCTCCTGGGGTTTTTCTCTGCTGGGCTGATCAATCTGTTTATTCCTTCCGGGGGAGCGCAGTGGGCGATTCAGGGGCCAATATTTGTCGATGCCGCCCAGCAGATGGGAGTTGATACCACCATTATTACGATGTCTATCGCCTGGGGTGATCAGTGGACTAATCTGATTCACCCGTTTTGTTCGATCCCACTGTTGATCGTTACCGGCCTTAAGCTACGTCAGATATACGGCTATCTTATTGCTCTTTGCCTGGCGACCGCATTGCCCTTTGCTTTTGGACTTTACCTCGCTCAGTCCGCGATGTAACGCTCTCTCAAAAGGTTTTTCTGGACTTTCCCCATCGCGTTTCGCGGCAAGCTGTCAATAAAGTGAACCTCTTTGGGTACTTTGAAGTTAGCCAGTTTTGCTTTGCAGTGAGCGATCAGCTGGGATGATTCCGGCACGCTTTCCGTGCCCACAATAACCGCCACCACAGATTCCCCAAAGTCCGGATGGGGCAAACCTACGACTGCGGACTCCACTACACCGGGCATGTCGTTCAACAACATCTCAATTTCCTGGGGATAGATGTTCAAGCCACCACTGATAATCATGTCTTTGGCGCGCCCGACGATCGATACATAGCCGTCGCTTTCAATAACAGCCTGGTCGCCAGTGTCGAAGAAGCCGTCGTCGGTGAAATCCTCAGCCGTTTTCTCGGGTAGACGCCAGTAGCCCGGAAATACATTCGGTCCACGCACCTGCAGTGCGCCGGTTTCTCCCGTCGTCAGGGTGGCGCCATCCTCGCCAACCACTCGAGCTTCGACATGGGGTAGTGGCAAGCCAACCGTGCCGGCTCGGCGCAAACCCTCTAGCGGGTTAGAGATGTTCATGCTGGTTTCGGTCATCCCGTAACGCTCTAGAATGGCGTGACCGGTGCGGCTCTCAAAGTCGCCAAAGGTTTCTGCAAGCAGCGGCGCAGAGCCCGACACAAAGAGTCTAATAGTGCTGCAGCTCTCGCGGCTAAAGCGCTTTTCCGAGAGTAAACGGGTGTAATAAGTGGGCACCCCCATCATAACTGAACACCGTGGCAGTGCGGTTAGTACATCGTCGATATCGAATTTCTCAAGCCAGACCATGCTGGCGCCACTCATCAGTACGCAGCCCAGTCCGACAAAGAGGCCGTGCACGTGAAATATTGGCAGCGCGTGCAGCAGGCAGTCCTCCTCAGTGAAACCCCAGGCGTCGACCAGAGTTTGATTGTTGCTGCTCAAATTACCGTGGGTCAGCATGATGCCCTTGGGCCGGCCAGTGGTTCCCGAAGAGTAGAGCAGGGCAGCTAGGTCACTCTCTTTACGCGCGACCACCTCATGAACATCTGTCTGTCTTGCGGAGTGATCTGCCAATGTGCCACTGCCGTCATTTTCCAACGTCAATACAGCCAGTACCGTATCCGGCGTGATATCTTCGATCATCGCTTGCGAGGTGCTGCCACAGACCACTATAGCGGGCTCAGCATTGTGCAGAAAAAACGCCAGTTCCCCCGCAAGATAAGCCGTGTTGAGGGGGTGATATACCAGCCCGGCACGCAGGCAGGCCAGGTACAGGCACAGACAACGGGGAGATTTCCCCGCCTGCACGGTCACTCGATCGCCGGGCTGGGCGCCTAGTGCCTTCAGGCTGTTGGCGAGTCTTGCCGATTCTTGCTCGGCGTCCCGATAAGTGAATACATCGCCATCTGCAGTGGTTAGCAGCGGACGTGTTTTTTCATCAGGGAAGTTTGCACTGTAAAGCGCGTATAAGTTGTTGTTTTCGGACATTATTGGGTCTCAGATAAATTGCTTCAATTTTGTACGGTAGGTCTGCGGGGTCTCTCCAACCCGAGTGCGAAAGGCTCGGCTGAAAGCGCTCAGCTCCGAGTAGCCCAACTCGAAAGATATTTCTGAAAGACTCAAAGACGTACTTATCAGGTAGTACTTTGCGCGTCTTTCAATGGCAAGGTTTTTCACTTCCTGAAAAGTAAAGCCTTCTCTGGACAGTCGGCGTCTGAGCGTCCTGGGAGACAGCGCCAGCTTGGCGGCAACCATGTCCATGGACATGGGATCATTTCTGTCTGCACGAATTAGTTCGCGGGACACCACCTCTACAAAACCGTGACGATCCGGGCTCACTGCAAAGTAGGTTTTAAGGGCGTCGGACAAAATATCGTATAGCAGGCCGTTGCTGGTCATGAACCGTTCCTTCATAAAGGTGCGATCAAATTCCAGCCGGTTTTCGCTTTTGCCAAAAATAATAGGCGCCTGGAAAAATTCCTCCAGCTCGCGCTCATTTCTGCGGTCGCTGTGTTGGAACCAGACTTTCTCTACCGGCATCGTTTGGCGGGTGGCGGTGTTCAAAATCTGCACCGTAAATGCCATCAGATATTCATTGAGCTGATCAATTTTGACACCATCGAGATTGATCAATCCGGCGTGGAATTGCACAGGGTTCTGATTCGACAGGAAGCGGGTTTCAATGGCGCTATCAATGTACTGATCGTATTTGCAAAGGCAGTGAAGGCCCTCTTCGACAGAGGAGGCTGCGAGCATTGCCAGAATCAAAACCGACGCTGATTCGTAGTGGTAATTGCGGGCCATGTTCAGGCCAACGCAGCTATTTCCGGTGGCGGCAGCGGCTGCTTCGCAGGCTGCCGCGACCTTGTGCATGGGTATGGGGAGTGAATCCTCGCCGATATTGGCGATGTCGATGTCGATGCCGCATTCGGTAAGCAACGCGTCAGGCTCAACCCCCCTGTCCAGCAGGTAATCGCGTATGTAGGCGATAAACCGGGGTGAAAGGGCGGGTTCAAGCCCCATATTCAGCTGCGTTTGTCCACGATGCGTTTGGCTTTACCTTCAGAGCGAGGTATGCCGCCTGGGGGGTGTACACGTACTGAACTGGAGACACCAACATAATTTTTGACTCTGTGGATAAGTTCTTTTGTTACTTGCTGTTCCAGGTCGGCTGTTGGTGCTGAAGTCAACTCCACGTTGATTTCCATGGCATCCATGTGACCCTGTTTACTCAATTCAATATAATAGTGTGGGGATAAGCCGTCAATTGTCAGCAGATGCTCTTCTATCTGTGTGGGGAACACGTTGACGCCACGAATGATCATCATGTCGTCGCTGCGGCCGGTAATTTTATCCATCCTGCGCATAGTTCTGGCGGTGCCCGGTAGCAGTCGGGTCAGGTCTTTGGTGCGGTAGCGAATAATGGGCATGGCCTGTTTGGTGAGACTGGTGAAGACCAGTTCGCCGTCTTCTCCATCGGGTACAACTTGGCCGGTTTCAGGATTGATGATCTCGGGATAGAAGTGATCTTCCCAAATGGTAGGGCCGTCTTTGGTTTCCAGACATTCCTGGGCGACGCCGGGTCCCATGACTTCCGATAGGCCATAGATATCGACCGCCTGAATATTCAGTCGCTCCTCCAGTTCAGTGCGCATAGCGTCGGTCCAGGGCTCAGCGCCAAATATTCCGACCCTCAGCGCAAGCTTCTTGGTGTCGACATTCTGGCGGTCCATTTCATCTGCCAGGTTTAGCATGTAGGAAGGCGTTACCATGATGATATCCGGATCAAAGTCCTGAATCAGTTGTACCTGTTTCTCAGTTTGACCGCCAGACATGGGTATGACGGCGCAGCCCAGGCGCTCTGCGCCATAATGGGCACCCAGCCCACCGGTAAATAGGCCATATCCGTAGGCGATATGCATTTTATCTTTGGAGGAGCCTCCAGCCGCTCTAATTGAGCGCGCGACGACATTAGCCCAGGTGTCTATATCTTCCTGGGTATATCCCACAACAGTGGGTTGGCCCGTAGTACCACTGGACGCGTGAATTCGCACGACCTGCTCCATCGGTACCGAAAAAATACCAAAGGGATAGTTGTCCCGCAGGTCCTGCTTGGTTGTAAACGGAAACTTTGACAGGTCCTCTAGAGCCTGCAGATCGTCGGGATGAATCCCATGCTGATCGAACTTGGCTTTATAGACTGGGGAACTGGTATAAACGTGCTGCAAGGTAGATTTCATCCGTTGCAGCTGCAGGCTGCGCAGTTCATCTATACTTGCGGTTTCTATTGCGTGTAGCGGATCAAGACAGGGTTGATTATTCATTAGAAATCCCGGATGGTCAGGTTGGCTCTATTATAGACCTCGCAATATAATACACAAAAATGATATAAATCAAGTATTATGTATCATAATTAACTGACAGGTAGATGACAGGTAGATGACAGGTTTGACTCAAGCTCAGATAATCAAGCGGCTGGTGAGCGGGTTTACAGCCCGCCGACCCATGCGAACCACCTCTCTTATTATTACGATCTTTGGCGATGTCGCTTCTCAGCACGGCGGTTCAATCTGGCTGGGAAGCCTGGTGCGAGTGATGGCGCCGTTGGGAGTTAATGAGCGCCTGGTGCGAACTTCAGTCTTTCGCCTGGTGAAGGAAGGCTGGCTGGAATTTGAGCGGGTGGGACGTCGTAGCTACTACCGATTTACAGAATATGGCAGCCACGAGTATCAGCGCGCTGCCAGACGTATTTACGCCATGGACGACGAGATCTGGAATGGCCGCTGGCAGATTTTGGTGCCGCTAGAGTTGCCTGACAAGGTGCGCGAACGATTCCGTAGGAGTCTGCATTGGCAAGGCTTTCGCACGATAACCTCCGGTACTTTTGCCAAGCCCGGTAGCGGTGGCAGCATGCTGCTCGAGACTCTTGATGAATTTGATGCTGCCGGTCGAGTGCTGGTCCTGGACGCGGATACCTTGCCGCAGACACCGCCACGTCTGCTGCGCGAAATGGTGCAAGAATTTTGGCACTTAGACGAAGTCGCGACTCGCTATCGAGAGTTTCTGAAGCGATTCAGGCTGATCTTTAAAGCCCTGGACCAGGCACAGGCGTTCGAGCCTGAAGCGGCTTTTATTGCACGCACTCTGCTAATTCACGATTTCCGTCGGGTCTTATTGCAAGATACGCCGATTCCTGAGGAACTATTACCTAAGGATTGGCCGGGTACGGACGCCGTATATCAAACTGGACAAGCTTATCTCGCACTTGCTGACGCCTCTATCGAGTTTATCTGTACAGAGCTGGAAGGAGAAAATGGTTTGGTCGGGCGCCCGATTCCTGAATTTCACGATCGTTATCCTCAGTCTCAGCAATGCGTGTGATTCAGCGATGACCGTCGAATTGTGATTATTACTAAATTGGTTAATACTTTAGTCTAGGTCCTTACTAGCCTTTGCATATCAGGGACGGTTTAGCGAATGTATGAGCAAAAAACAGTCAATCACTTGCCGCAAGCCCAGCGCCTGGATTCCTTTCGGGATCTGGTTAGCGAGATATTCTTCCCGATGGCAGTGGAGCCCCGTTCTCGTGGCGAAGGCGGCTTCACTGCCGATATTCAGTTAACCGAGCTGCAGCAGGTCAGCTTGGCGTCAATTGTCAGTTCACCACTGGATGTCTACAGGCGACGCGCTGATATCAGTCGCGCAACCGAAGCGGCTTACCTGGTTAAGGTGCAGGTTAGTGGCGAGGGTCTGGTGAAGCAACGTGGACGTGAGGCACACTTGCTTCCTGGCGATTTCGCCATGTGCCTGAGTTCTGAGCCTTACGAACTGCACTTTGAGGCGGATTATTCACAACTGGTGCTGGCGATTCCGCAAACTCTGATGGAAGAGTGCGTTCGACACCCGGAACAACACTTGGGCATGCGGATGGATTCCAATGTCGGGGCCAATGGTTTGTTCTCCCAGTTTGTCACTATGATTGGCGCCAGGATAAACGATCTTGACGGCATACTTGCTCAGCGGCTGGAAGCCAACGTAATTGACCTGCTATCCACTACGCTTAGCCATGCTCAGGAATCTCAGAAGCATGATCTGCTGGCCTGTGGCATGAAGTCTGAATACCTGATTCGGATAAAATCCTTTATTCGCACGCATTTGACTGATGCATCATTGACCCCTGATTATATTGCTCGCGGTCACAATATCTCGACGCGCTATTTACATATGTTGTTTGCTGATGAGGGTGAGTCGGTTTCCCGATATATTCAGCGTCTGCGACTCGAGGCATGCGCCGCAGCGCTTAGAGACCTCGCATTTGCTGACTATTCCGCGTCTGAAA
>JBLIEI010000059.1:0-28759 GCA_047633055.1 Halieaceae bacterium
GCACGACTGCGCGCACGCATATTGACTTCGGCATCCGGCAGGATACTTTCAACCGCGAGGTCTTCATCAATTCGATAAAAGTCTCTTATTTTTTGGCGAGTGGCTGATTCGGTGACTAGGCTATCTTCAAACAACATATGCAACTCCAAATAACTGGATAATAAAATTCGCGGTAGTTTTTTCAAGGGCATCTAAAATGCCGTGGAGTGGAGGGCAGAGAATGACTCGAAACACCGCAGTCGTTTAAAACTCAATACCGGATGGCTTTACTATTTAACGGTACGGTGATTTAAGCCAGGTGGCCATCGCAGTCTTTCAGTCAGTAGCGAGTGCCACCCTCGGTTAGGAAAGGGCTAACTGATCAAACGCGTCCCGGGTCATGTTTTCCACACCATCGGGATGAACAACAACATCGTCCTCGATACGAACGCCCCCGTACGGGAGCAACTCATCAATTAGCAGTTCGTTGATGACGCCTCCCTTTTTGCGCCACGGCTGCAATAACATCGGGATAAAATACACTCCCGGTTCAATCGTACAGGCCATTCTGTTCCCAGCTGTACGAGTACAGCGCAAAAAAGAATGCTGTTCCAGCGGCGGATGTGGTTCTCCGCTCGCTGAAGCAAACGTTCCTCCCTTGTCATGCACTTGAGCACCAATTAAATGTCCTAGCCCGTGAGGGAAAAAAGCGTTGGTCAACTCACGTGCGACAGCTTCTTGCGGCGACACGTTGATAATGTCCAGTTCGACCAAAAGCTCAGCGATATATAGATGCGCTTTCGCATGCAGATCTTCATACTCGCTGTTGGCCTGAAGGCCATCCACCAGCCGCTGCTGAAGGGTGTCGACGCCGGAAATTAAAGCCGTAAAACACGCATTACCATCATTGTTAGTGTAGGTGCGGGAAATATCAGCTGCGTATCCGTTCCATTGAGCACCAGCGTCTATTAGCATAGATCGACTCTCTGTTGGCCGCTCGCAAGCCAACACCATATGGTGCAAAACTGCAGCATTTTCGTTGATGGCAACAATACTGGGATACGATAGCTGCTCATCGCGACAACCGATGCTTAACAGATACGCCATATGAATCTCGTACTCTGAACGACCCTCTCGAAAGGCCTTCTCAGCTGCGCGGTGTCCGACCACCGCCAGTCGATTGGCTTTACGCATATTGTCTAACTCGTAGGCACTTTTCCACGCACGGTGGTAGTCAACATGATTGAGCAAGGACGGCGGATTATTATTCTGCGAATCAACGTTCAGGTTGGGAATATCGATAGTCCCACAACTCAGAGGACCGATAAACGCTGTTTTCTCGTCCACGCGTATTAATCTAGCCAAATCATCAAAGGCAGTATATTCGACCACGTCAACAGCCGACAAAATTTCTGCAGGTAAATCCTCGGGCTTGCTGTGCCAGTAATCTTCGACCATTTTCAGAAAAAGGGTTGGCCTATCAGAACTACGCCTTACTAATAAAAAACTATCCGGTCTAGTCAGTAATGGAACCCATTCTCGAAAATAAGCGCTCGCCGTAAAAGGTACCGGCATATCATCTCGGAAGTGATAACCTTGGAAACCAGCCGCAATAATAGTTTGCTTATAGTCTCCTGCAGCCATTGCTTCATGATAAATAGCCATTTTGTAGGCAATATGTTCGTTAAATTGATCCAACTTAAACCTCAATTATGAAAAGAGCCCCATGGCGAGTCGTCGTCGAGCACTCGAGGCTGTGTTTTCCTATAGACCTGTTTCAATAACAACTTTGCCGTAGCTCTCTCGGGAGCCTTTCATATAACGCCATGCGTCTAAATAGCCTTCCATTGGGAACACTCTGTCGACGTTCGGAGCAAGTTCGGCCTCGGCAATCGCTTTATACACAAAAGCGGTGCCGCGTTCTTTGGCAGCCGGGTCCTGGACATAGTTGAACAAAGAATAGAAATTGAGCCACAGATCTTTCTGGTACATTGTCTGGACGGGTGGGGTAGCGAATGTTCCTGTCAGCGCGCCATAAACGAATAAGAGGCCTCCGTTGGCCATAGCGCTTGCGTAGCGCCCCATAAAGTCACCACCAATTGGGTCGAATGACGCGTTTACGCCCGCACCGTCCGTCGCTTTCAGCAAAAAGTCTTCGATGTCGCCACCGTCGTCGACAAACACATGGTCGGCGCCACTTGCTAGGAGCAACTCACGGTTCGCTTCTGACCGGGTCGTGCTTATCATGGTCGCACCCTTCATGCGACCAATCTGTAAGGCGGCATTTCCCGCCGTGCTAGTGCCTGCTGGAACCAGAATAGTGAACCCGGGCTCGGCTTTCGCTACTTCTACCACTGGATAATAGGCGGTCATGAACTGCATCCAGATGGAAGCTGATTCCACCGCGGTTAAACCGGCCGGTGCCTTCGTCACATAGGCCTGATCAATCAGGAGTGTGTCTGCACTGGCACCGCGGCAATCGTAAAAATGGGGTAGCGTACAATAGCGATCGCCGATCTCAATGCCCTTGACGTTTTCGCCGAAAGCCTCAACAATCCCAGCCGCTTCCATTCCGATACGAGCGGGAAGGGAGGAAAAACTAAAGGAGTAGTTGCTCTCCATCAAGTCCGCATCACCCCAGTTAAGCGCAAAGGCTTCGACCCGGAGTCGCACGTCATCGGGACCAGGCTCTTCAATATCACATTCGACCAATCGCAATGCTTCGAGCCCTTCATAGGCATTGATAACCCATTCTCTTGCCACCTTGCCATCTCCTAATATGCTTGATTTGGCATCGCATTAAGATTGTTACGACGCGCCAGTTACCCCGACTCAATCAGCGTTTGTTCAAAAACAGAAATGTATTGTCACTTCTTATCTAGCGGAGCGCAGCTTTAAGCACTACGGAGCTGCCGCGTCGCATCCAGGTCGACGTCCAACTGGTCAGTCAACTCCACACCATAAGCCGAGCGTGCATGCTCACGCGATACATAGCGGTCGATCACATCTGTGCGCACCGCCTCCGGATCACGGTCAAAGGCTACTCCATAGCCACCGCCACCACCGGTAAGTGACCGGATCACCGTGCCACTGGGGACTTTGATGCCATTAACCTTGAGGAACTCCTGTGGTTCCTCACCCGGACGCTCTACGCTAACCACTGGAGCCAGGCCATTGTCGCCACCGAATAGACCCCAGGCGGTCGTCGTCGAGCGCTCAAACCATAGAAAAAGATCAGAGTCCGCTTCAACAATGTAGTCTCGGTAGGTACCGTTACCCCCTCGGTATTTTCCAACGCCGCCTGAGTCTTGGCGAATGCCGTAAGATAAAATACGCAGCGGATATTTAGTCTCGAATAATTCGACGGGGATATCTTTGAAGCTGCCGTTCACATTATTGATCAGTGAACTGGCCCCGTCGCCACCGTCAAATGCGCCCCAGCCACCGGTGGTCGGCTCGATCATCAGATAGAAATCGTCAGCATTGCGTGGGTCCTGCCCAGCAATTGTAATGACCATGGAATCGCCATAGTGCGCACCGGCGGATTTTTCCGGAACGATAGGAGCCAGCGCCTTGATCACCAGATCTATGAGCAAACCCAGCGACGAGAAATACCAGCCACAAGCCGCTGGTTCCTGGGCCGAGAAAATTGTGCGCTCTGGAGCAGTAACATTGAGTGGCCGGAAAGAACCGCCATTAGGCGATACGTCTGAGCAAATCAACAGTTTATAGGCCACCCTCGCAGCCGCAATAGTCTGGGTGATGCCGCAATTGACGGGGCCCCTCGCCTGGGCGGCGGAGCCGGACAAATCGATGGCCATTTGATCGCCTTCGATCGTGAGCTTGAGCTTGACGGGCAATGGATCACTCCCCAATCCGTCATTGTCGAGAAACCCCTCGGCGCGGTATACGCCATCGGCCAGTGCACTGACCGCCTCGCGCTCCAGCGCTTCAGTTTGCCTGAAAATTTCATCCCTGGCAGTGTCAATGATGTCGGCGCCAAAGCGTTCATACAGTGCATGAAGTCGTTTTTCCCCGGTGCGACCCGCAGCGACCTGCGCATTCATGTCGCCTACTATGGCTTCACCGAAACGGCTATTACGGCGCAGCAGATCGATAACATCTTCACGCGGCTCTCCGCCCTCATATAATCGGGTCGGGCCCCAACGCATACCCTCCTGGTAGATCTCGTGGGAGTCAACCGGCGTACCTGGATCCTTAGCTCCAACATCCAGCCAGTGGGCCCTGGAGGCAGCGAATCCGATCCGTTGACCGCCCCAGAAGATCGGCATGATAATAGTCGAATCGTTAAGGTGAGTCCCAGTCATGTAGGAGTCATTCATATAAAATACATCGCCTTCCTTGAAGTACTCCCAGCCATGTTCCTGTGCAATTAATTTTACGCAGATCTCGAGATTACCCAGGAAAAGAGGCAGCCCCAGCGACTGACCCAGTACTTCGCCTTGCCCATCTATCAGGGCTACTGAACAATCCTTGCCTTCGTAGATAACTGGCGTGAAAGCACTGCGAATGAGTGTCGCGTTCATGTCCTTGGCAATGGATATGAACGCATTACGAATAATTTCTGTGGTAATCGGGTCAACCTTGCTCACTGACTTTCTCCCCGGCGCAAAAGTATGCTGCCCTGATCATCCAACTCAATACTCCAACCTGGCGGGACGACCGTAGTAGCGCTCTGTTCCTCGATAATCAGCGGCCCGTGCGCGCTAAAGTCAAGCTGCAGACGGTCTCTGGCAACTATGGGTGTCAAATGTCCAGTGCCATCGAACACCACCTGGCGCTCACCAATAATAGGCGGCTCACCGCTGACCTCCGCGCTGCCGCCGGTGTACTTTCGAATTGCACCGAAGGCCGCGACCCGCAGGTTGACAAACTCTACCCGGGCGTTGGGACTCGAATGGCCATAACGCCGTTCGTGTGCTGCATGGAAAGTCTCTATCACAGGAGCGAGATCCTCAGTCACCAGGGCGACGTTGATCGTATACTCCTGACCGACATAACGCATATCCGCCGAGCGGAAAAAACTCACATCTTTCTCCGATATACCCTCAGCCAGTATCGCTTCCAGGCCCTGATTTTCCAGCCCGGTGTATACGCCGCCCAGCTCCGTCATGTTGACCTTGTCCGCTGCACGAAAATAGCTCTGGGTAAAATCATGACGCAAGTCAGTCTGCAACATTCCCCAAGCGGAGAAAGTACCAGGAAAACGGGGAATCAGTACTTCCCCAATGCCAAGCTCAGCAGCAAGAAATGCAGCGGCCATGGGACCGGCCCCTCCGAACGCGACCAGCGTAAATTCCCGCGGGTCGACCCCCTGACTAACGGTTATTGTGCGCATGGCGTCGGCCATGGCGGCATTCGAAATCGCGAGAATGCCCTCTGCAAATGCCACCGGCTCAAGCCCCGCCAAGGGCGCGATACGCTCAATTGCTGCTTTGGCCGCGTCTTTATCCAGTGACATATCACCACCGAGCAGCGAGCGAGCACCCAACCGGCCAAGGAACAGATTGGCGTCGGTAACGGTCGGTTGCTCACCGCCCCTGCCGTAGCAAGCAGGGCCAGGCAAAGATCCGGCACTTTTTGGCCCGACCCGAACGGCGCCCTGATCCATCCAGGCGATAGATCCGCCGCCGGTGCCAATTGTTTCGATATCGACTATCGACATCAGCAACGGCAGTCCCTCCAGTTCTGTTTCCAGGGTGGCATTGGCCTGGCCATCGATAACCAAACTCAAGTCAAAGGAGGTACCTCCCATATCAACACAGAGTAAATTCTTACGGCCAGTACTTTGAGATAGAGCCGTGCCAGCAATGGTGCCGCCCACCGGACCGGAGAGCAGAGTGAACACCGGGTTGCGCCTAGCGCTGGCGGCACTGGATATGCCCCCACTCGATTGCATAATATGAACGGTAGCGCTCATTCCCATGTCGTGCAATTCGCTCTCAAGAGAGCTTAAATAACGCTCGACCACAGGGGCCACGTAAGCATTCATTACCGCTGATGACGCACGTTCGTACTCCCGCCATTCCCGAGCCACTTCGTGGGACAGTGATATCGATACACCGGGCAGAGCTGCGGCGAGAATATCTCTGGCCTCTATTTCCTGCTGTGGGTAGGCATAGGCGTGAACGAAACAGACCGCGACGGCATTGATACCTTCCGCACGTACCTTTTCAATGATCGGGTCGAAATCCGAGCGGTTCAGCGCCTCAATCTCCCCGCCATCCCAGGCGAGGCGACCGTGCACCTCGTGTATGTCGCGCCGCGCAACCAATTGTTCGGGTTTCGAGTAACGCAGATCGTAAAGCGTATGGCGATTACCCCGGGCGATAGTGAAGGCATCGCCAAGTCCAGCCGTCGCAATAAGCAAGACACGCTCGCCCTTACGCTCCAAAAAGGCGTTCAGGCCAACCGTCGTGCCATGCACAAAGAATTCGACATCCGCCAGATTTGGCACCAGAGCGGCAATGCCACTGATTACGCCCCTGGCCGGATTGTCCGGCGTGGTGGCCACCTTACCGACATAGACGGGAGCGTCAGAGGGTTCAATCACAATATCAGTGAAGGTCCCGCCTATATCAGCGGAAACGCGATACTTGGTCATACAATCAGCAACCCTGGCAGCTTAAAGGAAATTATAGCGAAATTTTACATTCCAAATGGTGCCCGGGGCCCGAGCGGAGAAACCCCCGGCAACCCACTCGGAGTTGTATTCTTCATCGGTGAGATTAGTCCCAGAGGCAATCACCTCCCAACTCCCGTCGGAAGCTCGCACACCAACGCGCGCGTTAATAAAATCAAGTGCGTCTCGGGACGTGGAATTCTCCACATCCCAATACTGCTCACCCCGGCGCTCATAATCACCGCGCAGGAAAAACTCCAAATTATCGGTCATCGGTGTCTGGTACTGGAAACCGGCATTGAAGGTATTCTCAGCGATATAAGGTGCATCATTGCCCTCAGCGCTGGGGTCAACAGCATACTTGTCAATCTCCGAGTCGGTAAATCCGTAGGCCGCAAACAGATCTAGCGAATCGCTGGCACGGTAGACAACATCAATTTCACCGCCGTAGAGTGACACCTCGTCAATGTTGGTCAGGATCTGTGCGCTAATGGCACCAATGAAGGAGAAAAATTGCTGACCCTCTACCTCAGTGGCAAAAACAGCAGCCGTCAATCGCAACCTGTCATCGAGAAATAGCCCCTTGTATCCCAGCTCAATCGATTCCGATTCCTCTTGATCAGCCACGTCGGTCACACCCACAAGACCCACATCTGCTGCGACATCGGAGATTCCGTTCTGGTTAAACTGGCCACTGCGAAAACCTTCGCCATAGGTCAGGTACCAGTTCTGGTTTTCCGTGGGTTGATAGCGAGCGGTAATCTTGGGCTGCACCTTGTCGAAGGTGGCTTTATTGTTAGCACCAGGTTCTCCCGCTGGAAATTGCAGTGGAGATACGGTCTGCTCGCGCTCCTCTTCATCGTAACGCAGTGCCAGCGATAGATCCCAGGTGTCATTTATTTCGTAATCGACGCTGCCAAATACCGCCCAGGACGTATTTTCATTGTCGTCCGCCAGAAAAGATGTAGTAGGGTTTCTCGGATCGGTGGTCGGTTCGCGCTCGAGTCGGATAATGCCCTGGTCCGTGTCTACACCCGTAGAAAGTGAAACAAATCGGTCCCACTGAAGATAATAGGCTCCCACCTCCCATCTTAAGCGCTGATCTGAAGGCGATGAAAAGCGCAGTTCCTGAGTGAATGCCTCCAGCTCAAAGAAGCCCGTCTGGGTGCCGTCGAAGCCGAATACGTCATCGGAGCTTTTCGCGTTCGTGTAGGGAAACTGGTCTGAATCGCTCCAGTCCTCGATATCTGTATAGGAGGTTGTACTTACCAAGGTGCCGGCGCTTGTCTCCCAGTCCAGCTTTACAGAAAAGTCGAGCATGTCGCGCTCGCCGTAGTCGACATTGTTGTCGCGCACTGGCAGCACATTGTTAGCGTCAACCGGACCAGTATCCGTACCGAAGCCGATAGCGGTGATGTTGTCCGCGCCGATATCCACGCCCTGATATTGAAACCCAATACCGCGTCCCTTGTGGGTAGAGTTGGCGGCCCGAAAATCAGCGGAAAAGCTATCATTGGGCTCGAATATCAATCGCGCACGCACGGTTTCATCCTCGAAACGATCCGCTTTTTCGCCGCGGGTGATGTTGTTCAAGTAGCCCTCACGCTCTACGTAGTTACCTGAAACTTGACCGTACCATCGGTCCTTAACCAGAGCACCACCGATAGAGCCTTGCACGGAGTACTCGGCACCATTGCCAGCACCTACCTGCACATAACCCTCGGTTTCATTGGTCGGACGGCGGGTATTAATAATAATTGCCCCGCCGGTGGCGTTGCGCCCGTAGATCGCGCCCTGGGGGCCCTTAACCACTTCGATACCGTCTACATCGAACAGCTCGCCGCGGAACTGGATAGCGCTGAACTGCAGTACGCCGTCGACAATGGTGGCAACTGGCGATTCACCATTGCGTACCTGGGTAATGCCGCGGATGCTGAGAAAGCTGGTGCCAACTCCCTGTGATGTCGCCATTGTTACATTAGGTGTAAGAGCAATAAAGTCCTCCACCCTTTGGATGCCGGCATCCTGGATCATCTGAGCACTGAAAGCCGTAACCGAGATAGGCGCCTCCAACGCCGACTCCGCGCGCCGGCGAGCAGTAACTACGATCTCTTCCAAGACCAAAGCATCTTCCGCAACCGACTCCTGGGCCGCAAGCGGGCCAGAGATAACTGTCGACAAAGCCACTAGAGCTAAACTTTTCTGTGTGTTCGATACATACATGCGAAAACTCCTATCGATAAAAAGACCAACCACGGGCTCTGTTATTGTGTGCAGATACCATTCGGCGTTCTGCGGAATTACTTTGTTCAAACTCCAGCGTAATGTATACTCTACTTAACTTTTTAAGTAAATCAAACTTTTTTACTTTTTATTGCTGGTGCCTACAATGGCATTTATTCCAACTCACGCTTAGGTAGCAAATATGCCCAGTCAGCCCAAACGCGCCAGCTCCTTCGAGCGCTCCGTAGGTGGCCTGCTCAAAGCGAGGCGTCTCGAGCTAGGCCTCACTCTTAAGGAGCTGGCGCAACAATCAGAATTGTCAGCGGCTTTTCTGTCCCAAGCAGAAAATGGCAAAGCAACGCCCTCTATTGTCTCGTTAATCAATATTGCCAAGGCTCTGGAAACCGATATCAACTACTTTGTCACGCCACCGGCTCCGACCAGTCTAGTCAGGCGCGCGAACGATCCGCAGTACATCGATATCGATTCGCCGGTCGTATACAAACGCCTGGATACGGAGATTCGGAATCAGCAAATGAATGCCTTGATTATGGAAATTCCGCCCGCGACCAGCCTCCCGGTAGTACACCGCGAAGAGGGTGAAGATTTTTTTTACATCCTGGAGGGCCAGGTTGAACAGCGGATAGGCGACGAAGTCTTCACCCTCAAAAAAGGTGATAGTACGCATCACAACACGCAAGTCGACCACGGCGTGCATAACAAGAGCAATAAGGTTGCGAAATTGCTTTGGGTGGGCACACCTGTACTATTCCCATCCAGCCTAGACGTCGGTAAATAGGGTTGAGAACCCCGGCGAAAGAGGGGTCAGTCTGATGCAGGTACTGACGGTTAAGACAGAACTCGGTGAATTCTCCATCACTCTTGAATCTAACAAGGCCCCATATACCTGCGAGTATTTTTGTGCGCTGGCAGTTGCGCACTCCTTAGATAACGGCACAATCTTTCGCATCAATGCCCCGATAAATCACTCCGACGAAGACAAACACCCCATTTCAGTTGTTCAGGTCGGATTGCTTGAGGGACTCTGCGCGAATCGAACAACGATTGCGCACGAATCTACCGATGTTTCCGGATTACTGCACCGCCAATGGACAGTGTCCGCCGCACGCTTTGCACCCGGTGAAGTCTACGGCAGTTTTTTCATTTGCATGCAAGAAGAGCCGGCACTAAATCACGAGGGCCCAAGAGCGGATGACGGCTTGGGCTATGCGGCTTTTGGCAGAGTGACAGCAGGCCACGATGTACTGGCCAAGATCTACACGCAGGCCCAGCCCCAAGAAGTACTCGACGCTCCACTGACGGTTCAGACTGTTCGGCTCGAGAGATCGAACGAGGCGAACAAGCGATGACCACTGCATCGCAAGGTGCAACCCAGGTCACCAGCGCGAACCGCGTGGCAAAACCTGTCGGACAATGGTTCCGCGAGATGCCACTAACCCGCCAGCACGCGATGGCAGGGATGACTCTGTTTATCGCTTTTGTGATCGAGTCTTGGGAAATGATGATCATTATTTTTTCCAGCAGCACTATTGCCCGTGAGTTCGGGCTGAGTCAGGCACAGGTGGGATCACTAATCAGCGCCATGTTTCTTGGCATGATCCCCGGGGCACTGATATGGGGAAAGCTAGTAGGCACTCTGGGACGCAAGCGTTGCATGCTCTGGAGCATAGGGCTTTACGGCCTATTTCCCTTAGCGAGCGCTTTTGCACCCAATGTCGAAGTACTGTGGGCAGTTCGTTTTAGTTGCGGAGTCGTGTTGGCTGGCGCACTGGTTGTCACTTTTCCGTATTTTGAAGAACTGGTTCCGGTGCATGTACGCGGCCGCGCTACGGTCTATCTGTCCGCAGGCTGGCCAGTGGGTGTTCTCGTCGCCGTAGGGTTGACTGCGCTGCTGGGCGATTTGGGCTGGCGGTGGATCATTGGATTCAGCTCAGTGGTAAGCCTGTGGGCCCTGGTTATTTATCGCTATGTGCCGGAGTCGCCCTACTGGCTGGCGGAAAAAGGCCGTTTTGTCGAAGCGGAGGATGCCATTGAGCGATTGTCCGGTGGCACACTCAGCGTAGAGGTTATAGCCGAAGATCAACGCGGTGGCGGCCGCATGGCATTCACTGATATTTTCCGTGCCAAAGTACTTCGCACTACCCTGGTACAGACTGTTATCAACTTTTCTTTTTCCTGGGGTTACTGGGGCTTTGCATCGTGGATGCCCACTCTATTGGCGAAGCGGGGACTCAGCAACCCTGAGGGACTGGGCTTCATTGCGCTTTCGGCACTGTTCATGTTCCCGGGCTATATATCTGCGAGCTACTTAACCGGAAAATTCGGACGAAAAAAAGTCATGCTCCTTTATGTTTTTGTCTCTGCTATAGCAGGTTTTGGCTTTGCCAGTTCCGCCTCTATCCAAGAAATGTATGCTTGGAACTTTACGCTTTCCTTTTTCAGCCTTGGAGCCTGGGGCGTCTGGAACACTTGGTTAGGAGAAATATACGACACCAATACGCGGGGAGCAGGTACAGCATGGGGAGTTACCGCTCAGCGAGTCGCAAACGCCTTGGCGCCCGTGGTCATTGGTGCAATGTTAGTCACGTCCAGCTTCATGCAAACCGTATCTTTCATTACACTGTTTCTTGCGATAACGTTCTTAACGGCTCTGGCGCTACCTGAAACCGAAGGCGAACCCCTTCGTTAACAATACAGAAGAACATGACGCTATTTTCGGACCATCAACCTCCAATCAACGAAACGATATCTCATAAATATTGGAAAGGACATTTTTTAAACGAGAACGCAAAAATCGCGGTCAAAGTGCGTTAGTAAAATCACCCCGGTACCGGATTAATTCGTATACACCGAGTTCTTCTGGTGTTTCAAAACGTAGGCCGTAAATAGAATTGGGAACATAAGGGAAGGCGCGTTAATCCGGCGGGCCATTGCCACCCGGATGGCAGCGTTGCGTTATGGCGCCTTGCTCAGTGATGCTAACTATCCGGAGTCAGCTTTGAATCGACATTTCAACACCGTGTTATTGAAGTGTAGCCAGCGCTTTATCAATGTCTTCATGAAGCTCCGGAAAAGTAATCCCTGCGCCTACCGCAACGTTGCCGTCAAGAATATAAAATGGTGTGGAAAGCGGATCAACCTTCGTCACGTCCATGACAACACCTTCAGCAGAACCAAGAGAATCTGCAAGTTGTTTTGCTTTGTTGTAATCTCGTCCAGCAATAATTAGGGACAGATCTGGATGGCGCTGCCTTTGTATCAATGCTATCTATTTGCCTACTACGCGGTAGCCACCAACAATTAGTACGGCGTTTTTGTCTTGAAGCGGATGACAGCCCTGGCACCAGTCGTGGAGGCACCGTCATTGGGCTCGGCACATCAAGGCGGCAAACCTTACCGGGACTGCCGTTCAGTCCAAGGGCCGTGAACGGGTGAAGAAAATTTTGGATGCTGCCACCGATCTCATGATTCAAGAAGGGTACAGCCAATGCACTATGAACGAGCTGTCCAAACGCCTGGGTATCCGCCTTAGTAATCTGCAGTACTACTTCCCCTTGCGTGAACAATTAATTCACAAGCTTTTGCAGCGGTTTCTAGATAACGATATGCAGCGTATTGACGCTGTTTCCGCGGGAAACACTCCTGCTAGAAAGCGACTGCTGACAATGGTGGATTATTTGCTAAAGGGCCAGGAAAGCGAGGGTTCTTGCAAGATATTCTGGGAGCTCTGGCCCATGTCGGCGCGGGCCATGCTAATGGCCCTGCATCCGGCATAGCGGCAGTTAGGCAAGCTAGCGTCCCTTCCAAAAAAGGGCTGCCTAGTCACAGACCAGCTGTTCAGTCCCCTGTGCTGCCCTATTCTCCCTATATCGGATTGGTCAAAAATAGTCTAAATACTTTCTAATTAAAAAGGTCGCTCTACCTAATATAAAAATAGTCAATCCAAGCTAATACTGATGGCGGCGACCAGCCCTCCAGCGACGGATCCCGCTCTGGCCAGATCCCTTAAGCTGGGCCCGACTATCGCCTGTGTTCCTGTGTGCAGTCAATGAAACGATCCAGGAAAGTGCGATACACACCTTTATATTACTATGCCCCGAACAATACGATTGTCATAATCAGGGACTACAGTAACGATAATCCGCGAAAATGGTCTGGCAATCTTTGCGGACAATCAGTATTAGAATGATCTATCACACTGCGATGTTGTATGGATCAGATTAGCCGTCTGCCATACAGAGATTCAATTTTAGCCATAAGGAAAGACACCACAATGAATTGCGTAAAGAAATGGCCCTACTACTTTTTTATGTCGATGTCGTTGGGTGCCTGCGCCGGCCATTCAAATCAACCTACAGCCGATGCAGCGAATAGTACAGACGACATCCCTAAAATTAGGAATATCATACTAATGATTGGCGATGGTATGGGTCCACAGCAAATCGGACTTCTACAGGATTTCGCCAAATATTCCAAAACGTCTGTATATCACAATCGTGGTACCGCGTTACAAATGTTTGCGGACGAGGGCCGTATGGCGTTGTCCAGCACAAGCCCCTATGGTGCACTGGTCGCGGATTCCGCCTGCTCAGCAACACAATTGGCAACAGGGAGGCCCGCCTTAAATGGTGTAATCGGTCTTGACGCCCAAGGTAACACCGTTCAAACTATTTTAGAAAAGGCTAAAACCTTAGGAAAAGCCACAGGGTTGATTACCGACACCCGCATTACACATGCTACGCCAGCAGCCTTTGCCGCACATCAACCGCATCGCTCTGAAGAGAACGCAATAGCCATCGATATGATACAAAACGATGTTGATGTTTTGTTGGGAGGTGGCTTACGCCACTGGATACCACAACACTCGTCTTCAGACGATGCTGCCTTGATTGCACTCATTAATGATCCCAATTTCCTTATCAATTCGAAGCGAATCGACAATCGCAACCTGCTTCTTGAGGCTGAAAGCATGGATTACACGCTAGCGTTCACTGCACAACAATTGGAAAAGGTTACATCCGGTAAGCTGTTAGGTCTTTTCTCCTCCGATGCTATGATTGACGGTATCGCCTATTCCAATTGCAAAGCAGCTGGAACCTGCGTGGAGCCGAGTCTCGCCGAAATGACGAAGAAAGCGCTGGATTTACTGTCCAAAGACGAAGACGGCTTTTTCCTGATGGTTGAAGGAGGTCAAATTGACTGGGCAGGCCATAGCAACGACGCCGGTGATTTGCTTCACCAGATGATAAAATTCGATGAGTCTGTGCAAGCGGTCTACGATTGGGTAAAAGATCGGACCGATACCTTAGTCGTGATTACTGGCGATCACGAAACAGGAGGCTTCAGTTTTTCGTATAGCCGAAATGAGATCCCGGAAGCGGATTCAACGATCGCAGGCACTGGATTCGCTGACACAAGTAGCATCTACAAACCCAGCTTTAATTTCGCCTCTCCGGATGTCCTGGATAAATTGTATGCGCAGAAAAAAGATTTCTACCAGATCTGGCACTCGGCGGGCGGTGATTTTGCAGGTAAAGAGCCAACGCCTAGCGCTCTCAAAAATGAGATTAACAATAGTACCGCCTTTACAGTCACGCTCGCAGAAGCAAAACGAATTTTAGAACACGAGGATAATCATTATCGAGTTGAGGACCATGACGATCTAGCCGGCGAACAGTTTCCAAGAGTTGATGACTTCGAAGAATTCTATGTTTATGGAGAAGAGGTTCATCTCAATTTAATTGCTAGGGTTTTGGCAAAACATCAAAACACAGTGTGGTCGACGGGCACGCACACTCATACCCCTGTCGGCGTTATTTCCTGGGGCCCTGGCACCGCGCATTTCGAATTCAACGGCTTAACAAATCATGTCGAAATCGGCAGCCAACTAATGAAGCTGCTAGACAAATAATACGACGGCTCTTAAGAATTTCCCGTCTTTAGCGGCACTAGGCGCAAAAGCATCAGTACATAGAAAGCCTCGCACACGTTAGAGTATCCTGCCCGAGGATCTAGATATTGTATGCGCCTGGCTGACGTACATCCCCTCGCGAACTTTATGAATTCTTTGTTAAATCTGAATTTTATACACACCGTGTCATTTTACTGTAGCGAAGCCTGATTAGGATCACCGCCACATTAATTCACTGTAGGCAAATCATGAAATTACTCAGTCGTTCTATTAAATTCACTTTGTTCGGTGGCGCTCTTGCCACTCTTTCTTCTGTTCAGGTACTAGCGCAACACACTGACATCGATATCGCCATTCAACCGCTAGGCAATGCGCTAAACCAGCTTTCCGAGAAAACAGGCACGGTAATTATTGCGCCCAGTCGTCTAGTCCGTAATAAGCAAGCCACAGCAGCAACCGGTAAGCTTTCCGTAATTAATGCAGTGGAGCAATTGCTAAAGGGCAGCGGATTACAAGCGTATGAAGAGCCAAGTGGTGCCATTGTCATCAGACAAGCAGACACAAACTCGTTTGCGCCAAGCCAGCGCGTATCAAATTATCAAGCACCCATGGATGAAATCCTTGTCACTGCTTTAAAGCGGGACCGTAGCCTACAAGACGCCCCGGTGGCCATATCAGTACTCGGCGGTGAGGAATTAAGAGCCCGGGGGGTAACTGACTTTACGGACCTAATTGACATCCTGCCTGGAATTTCAATCAACTCGGCTTTTGGCGGCCCTGAAAACAGCTTTATCACGATTCGCGGTATCGGCGGTGCAGACGACTACAAACCCAACGGTAACCCTTCAGTAGCCTTGCACATTGATGGCATTTATCAGACTTCAAATGCCTATTTAAGTATGCCGTTGTTTGATTTAGAGCGTATCGAGGTTTTGAAGGGGCCGCAGGGTACTTTGTATGGTCGCAACACTACAGCAGGCACTATAAACGCAATTACGCGCGCCCCCGGCGACACGTTAAACGGCTATGCTGATATCGAGTATGGATCGTATGATTTTGTGTCGGGCAACGCAGCCTTCGGCGGTCCAGTATCAGATAACCTGGGTATTCGAGTAGCGGTATTAATGGAACAAGGCGGCGGCTTTATGGACGGGGCTGGTGCCGGCGATTTTGCAGGGTTTGTACCTCAAGGCACCGAAGGTATAGTCCCGCCCGTGGCGGATCCAGGCGAGCGGGATGGCTTTGGTGACGCAGACTTGTTTGCGTTTCGGGGCACCGCTGTATATGACTTTGATGATGTGACCTCATTAACTTTACATTATTTCACGAGCCAAGATCGCGGTGACACACGCCAATATGATCGTGTCGCGTTCGAAGATGACAATCCTTCGCGTAATGCCGGCGAAAACAACGACCCATACGAATTTTATTCCAGCGAGTATTACTCCCATGAGATAGATGTGAGCGGCTTTTCAGGCACCTTTAATCACCAGTTCGCTTCAGGTTTGAACCTGGACGTACTATTTGGCCTACAGAGCAGCGAGCGCAATGTCAGCGGCAACGGTGACGGTACGTCTTTCCCGCGCTTTCAATACAACTTCGACGATGACCTTGATCAAACTCAATTCGAAATCCGTTTAAGTGATCCAACGGGAGGCAAAATCGACTGGATCGCCGGGGCGTTTTTCATCAACGACTCAGTGGACTTTACCAGTAACTGGACAAGCTACGCGGTATTGTCGCAGTACAGTTCACCTTACAATCAGCGACGTAACAGTGTTGCCACCTTTGGCAACCTGGACTGGAACGTATCAAACGATCTAGTCGTCAGCGGTGGCCTGCGTTACACCAAAGACACGGCAAAATTTCGCGGCGAGAATATCGACGCCGACCCCTGGGAATTATCTACCTTCGAAGAAACCTTTAATACGCAAGCCAACTTCTCCTGGGATCGTGAATTTGATGACAGTAACGTATCGGGAAAATTAGCAGTGCAATATTCTATCAACGATAATCTTAATGTTTTTGCGTCGGTAAGCACGGCTTATCGCGGAGGAGGTTTTGACGGCACCTCCATTTTCTCGGAAGAAGAGACCCAGCCGTTCGATTCGGAAGAAGTATTCTCCTACGAAGCAGGCGCACGCTATGCGAGCGAAAACATAAACCTTACGTTTGATCTGTTCTCCTATGACTTTGAGGATATGCAAGCCACTGCGCGACTGGCAAACGACACCAATGGCAGAGCAAATGTAGGCGAAGCAACCGTGCGCGGCGCAGAGGCGTCAATTGCGATAACTTTATACGAAGCAAGCAATCACAAAGTAACGTTCAACACCGCTGGCACCTACTTGGATACGGAAATCACCGAATTCAGTTCAAACCGGGTTAACGATGTCATGAGTACCGTTGGCGATCCGCTGCCGGGGTCTCCCGAGTGGAGTCAAACCGGAGCGCTTAACTATCAAACATCATTTGACAACAATACAATGTTAAACGCTCGCCTCGACTACAAGTACCACGGTGAAGAATCAAATCGTCTCAACGCCGGTGAAGGTAATACCGCGCCATCTTATAGCTTAATTGGCATACGCGCGGACCTGACCTTTGCTAGCGGTGTAAATGTGTATGCCTATGGGCGCAATATAACTGACGAGGTTTTTTTCCTGGAGCTTAACGCTGGTGCGCGCTTAGTGGGCGCCCCAGCCCTCTATGGCGTCGGTGTTCGCTACGCGTTTTGAGTGCCGTAGCCCAAAGCGTCACAGTCTATCTGTGGTCTGTGGCGCTTTACTGTTCAATATTGTGAAACCCGCTTAGGAACCTGCCATGAAATCCACCTGGATACCCCCGCTCTGTTTACTACTCGTATTTACAGGTAGTGCCGTTAGCGCCAAACCGGCACCCAGCGATATCGTGAAGGATATTACGCCTTACGCATCTGCCTCTTCGTTTCCTGATCGCATTATTGTTACTCCCACCGAAACCCCCGCCACGAGCTTTTCGGTGACTTGGCGCACGAATCGTTCAATCGACAATTCGCAGGCACAAATCGTCAAGGCCAGCCCTAACGCCCGATATGACACTTCCTCTAGCAGTCTAAAAGCCAACACACATGGCGTATCACTCAGTCATGGCGAAAACAGTCTAGGTAAGTTCAACTACCCTGCAAACGAACATCTACCATCCGTCAATTACCACGGAATAACCTTCGAGGGCCTACAACCTGACACCTTATACAACTACCGTGTCAGCGGCGCACCAAGTCAGTGGTCATCTTGGCAACAAATAAAAACGGCCCCACAAAAAATCGATAGTGATGTGGAATTTCTATATTTTGGTGACGCGCAAGAAGGGATTCACTCCCACTGGCCTTTAATGCTGCGCCGTGCCTGGAAACATGCCCCCAACGCTGAGTTTGCGATTTACGCTGGCGATCTGGTGAACGAAGGTTCCAGCGATAAACAGTGGTCAAACTGGTTCCATGCCGGGCGTTTTATTCACAGCATGATGCCTGCGATACTGGTGCCCGGCAATCATGAATATGACTGGCAGGTACATAATAAAAAACAAAAGAACTGGGCGCTTTCGACGCTTTGGCAAAGCCAGTTTACTCTGCCCAGCACACCGACATTACCCGATGAATTACAAGAGACAGTCTATGTTACTCGCTACCCTGACCTAGACATTTTTGTACTTAACTCGGAAGCGTCAGGCGATGTCGGATTACTGCAAGCGCAAGCACAATGGCTCGACAAGCAACTGCAACACAGTTCTGCCCAATGGCGCATTGTAACGATGCACCATCCCGTCTTCTCATCTTGCGGTATGCCGCTCAACACCTCAGGTCAAGACGAGCCAGACGTACGGGCAGCCTTTTTACCCGTCTTTTTAGAGCACAATGTAGACCTGATATTACAAGGGCATGATCACACTTACTCTCGGGGCAGTATAGGCATCGCCGAAAACATCGCTGTAGTCGCTGGTCCAGCAGCGCCCAAAAAGGTTAAGTCGGTGTTTGTAACTTCAGTCGCCGGTCCAAAAAACTACCCACAGAAACCTACGCGCTGGCAAGAATACAGTGACTATGGCGTGACACTCGATCGCATGGGCGAAAATACACCTACTTATCAAAAAATTAGGAAAGCAGGTAATAGGATAGAGTTTCAGTCATTTATGACTGATGGGAAATTGTACGACGGATTTACATTAGAAAAAGACGAGTATGGCCAGAAAACACTAAAAGTTGCTGCAGGCTTGCCGATACAGCGTACCTTTTCCAACACAGGGCCTTATCAAAACCATTATGATTTGGCGGAATAGGCTTACCCCGATTTAGAAGGATACCATTTACGATACCGGCAACTAATTCATAGGTATTTCTACACTCGTGAACATGTAAGCGCCACAATCATAATACTTCCGGTTTAGAAGTAGACGAACCTAAAATGTGAATTTAATGTTATCAAGTGACTATCCGGTGGTTTTGTATGGTCTGAAGAAAGAGTGTTTACCCGCGGCAAAACCACGCTTTTCCTGGGGATATACGTCCCACACTTCGCACTCCTGGTCAACGGGCCTCCAACGATAATACTGCTTGCCATTGATTTTCGCGAAGACCTCGTCGACGAAGAATGTGTCGTCGTAGCCTCGGCGTTCCTTTTTAAACGTCCTGCTGGCTGATCGATTATAACCGGCGTATTTGACAGGCATTTTCGGTGTCTGTGTGCTCCTCAGCGCACGGGATAGCTGTCGACAGGTCGATTGAGCCTTGGACAAATCCCCGAAGACTACTGTTATGATATACCTTGATCGGCTTTTTTTGATTCTTGTCGATTCTTTACCACCATTTTAGCCAAAGTTTGAACCAGTTCCGTTACTCGATGTGCCAAATATGGATAATAGGCCTATGAAAAATCTAATATTTTTATCCAGTCTGGGCAGGATGTAACCTGAATGACGTGGTCGTATGTCGCGAGGCAGCCCATTTTGGCGACTGACCGCAGTGTTGTTGGATATGAGTTACTTTTCAGAGACGGCGAAAAAAATGCCTTCCCCTGCGTGTCGGACGAAGAGGGAACCTCTCGCCTGATTGTAGAGCAGCAGTTAAATGGCGACATCCGTGATCTGGTTGGCAGTCGTTCTGCCTTCATAAACTTTTCCAGGAAGTCCTTGATCGATGAACACCCAAAGTTCTTACCGGCAAAGGGCGTCGTAATTGAAGTCCTTGAAACCGTTGAACCCGACGATCAGGTTATTGATGCATGCAAGGATTTGAAAGCCTGTGGTTATTCGCTGGCGCTGGATGATCATGATTTCAATCCAGCGTGGCACCCCTGGTTGCATCTTTTTGACATCATAAAAATCGACATAACACAGTTTTCCCGCGACCAGCTTGCCAGCCATTTATCACAAAGCGATTTCCAATCAGCCCGGCTGCTGGCTGAACGAGTGCAGACCGAAGCAGACTTTGACGACTGCCAGAAAATGGGATTCTCCCTGTTTCAAGGTTACTTCTTCGCCAAGCCGCAAATGATCCGAAAACAGTCAATGCAAACGAATAGATCGTCCATCATACAATTGCTGGCACTGGTCAGTAATTCGACCATTGATTATGACGAGTTGGACGCTGTCGTATCCCTTGATCCAGGTATTTCATTTAAGTTGCTCCGTTTTCTGAATAGCGCACATTTTTCTTTGGAGAGTAGAATCTCTAACCTGAGGCAGGCGCTGGTATTTTTGGGTCATAAGGAAATCAAAAAGTTTATAGCGCTTGTGGCTCTTGCTTCATTGGGGGACAGCAACCAGAATGATGCGATAACGCTGGCAGCAACCCGAGCGAACTTCTGTGATGCGCTAGCTGAGAAAATAGATGACGAGAGCATTCAGCACTCCGCTTTTTTGGTGGGTTTGTTCTCTATGATCGACACCTTGCTCTTGGACACCATGGAGAATATTTTAAATCTAATCCCCGTAGATGATTCAATACGCGAAGCACTCTTGAACAATCAGGGTATCGGCGCAGAACTTTTGAATTTAACCAAGTGTTTCGAGCAGGCTGATTGGCCAGGAATATCGGCAAGCAGCAAGCGCTTCGGTGTCAGCGAAGAAGAGATTATCGCGTGTTACCAGAATGCGGGCCGAGCGGCTTCGCGTTTAATCCCCGCCATGGTACGAACAAGTTAACTTGTTCATGCCAGAGAAATCAGATCTCCAGCCACTGGGCTACCCCAGTCTTCTCACGCACCACCGTCTGATCCCAGTACTATTTCATCCCGTCCGGTTGCTTCCCTAGACTGAGAAGGGCCTGGAACTGGGCGAGGATAGCCCGGTGGTAGCGCCGTGAACTGTAGTGGCGCGATATGCACCATGCCTAGGTAGACCACAACGCTGGCGGCTCCCCGCCTGTCACTCAGGCAGGGTGGCCCACACTATCTCTAGCGGACAGCAATCAACTCGACTTCAAATACCAGCGTTGTATTGCCAGGAATTGGTCCCGAGCCATAAGCTCCGTAGCCAAGTTCCGGCGTTACAGTGAGTCGCCACTTGTCACCTTCCTTCATCATCTGCAGGGCTTCAGTCCAGCCAGCAATAACACCGTTCACAGGCAAATCAATGGGCTGGCCACGTTCGACAGAACTGTCGAAGACTCGACCATCTTCAAATGTCCCATGGTAGTGCGCGCTCACGGTATCGGTTGGTCCAGGAGTTGCCCCGCTGCCGCTCTGCAGAATTTCATACTTCAAACCTGAAGCCGTAGTAATGACATCGCTCATTTCGTTACATCCAAATTAGAAAAAAGGCACCATAACATAACGGCCCAAATTCACTATCAAAAATCAGCGAGTTCGAAGCGCGGTCGCAGCTCGAAGTTCGGTTTCAAAGCCCGTTAGCTCTCTTCAGCTTACTGCCTGATATTCAGCTAGAATGTCCGATTCATAAGAAAATGCGCTATTTAGATATACGCACTCATAATCTCAAGGCGTCGCGTGACCAATGAGTTGTGTATTTTGCAAGCGTCCGACTCTGCCACCGACCGCATTGATAATGCTCAGCTCTTTAATTCAGCGTTATTTCTATAATCATGAATACCGGTTTAGCCAAATGTAAGCCGTCCATATCATGGCCCGCGAATAGGGGCTTGCTTGAATGAATTCCGCGGAGCGCTCTTGCGCGTGGTCCGTATGGACAAACTTCATCGGCGATCAGTGTTGGCGCTGGTAGACAATGTCTCCGGCAAACAATGTGTATTCGGGGGCCGTGTCACTGATCGCGCTAGTCGGAATCTCAAACACGTTGTGATTGAGCACGATCAGGTCTGCAGATTTCCCCAGAGCAACCGAGCCGGTCGCATGCTCCAGTCGATAGGTCATGGCTCCACCTTGGGTTGCGATAGCCAGCGCCTGCTCAAGACTGATTGCCTGCTCCGGCCACAAAGATTCTGCGTTTTCGCTGTATGGGTTTTTTCGGCTCACCATCGCCTCTATAGCCGGCCAAGGATTCATATCCTCAGCAGCCGAAGGCCAGTCCGAACCCATCGCCATGTTAGCCCCTGAGGCAATGAGATCTTTTAATGGAAAATATCGATAAGCGCGCTCGCCGACAGCGCCGACAATCGAATCGATAATTGGCCGTGGGTACCAAAGATACGGCGACAAATCAGCGGTCACATTGAGCTCAACAAAGCGTGGCAGGTCATCCGGATGAATGTAACCGGCATGGCCCAGCTCAAAACGTAAACCACTGGCACCGTTACTCTCTCGCACTTTTTCAATAGCGTCCAAAGCGATACGCACAGCGCCGTCACCAGCAGTATGTATCTTCACCGTAAAGCCGGCTGCATCTAAAGCACTCAGATCCGCAGTCAAGATTGAAGGCTCGATCATCAAAGTGCCTGTTGTGCTCTCCGGATAATCCTCATTGGTCAAATACGGTTCAACCATAACCGCGGAGCGCGATGCCGTAGGCACACCGTCTAAGAAAAATTTGGCAAACCGGCTATGTAAATTAGGTGCGGACGCGCCTTCAGCAAGGGCTACCAGCGGCGCAACGTCCATTGGTTTATTGCGTTGACCTATCGGAGTTTGCTGATACGTGATGGTATGTGCGGTCAACTTTCCTGCCTGGGCCAGTGCAACATAAGCTGCAAGTGCTGGCACGGGGGTGCGAGCTTCCGCGATACCGGTAATACCAAAGCTATTTGCCAGCTGCAGAGCCTTAGAAATAGCGGCCATATTCTGCGCATGAGTCGATTCTGGTATGGCGTCCAAAAACGCGTTGGTCGCGCGTTCCAGAGCGATGCCGTTGATGTCGCCATTTACATCGCGTCGAAATTCGCCGCCGTCCGGATCTGTCACGTCATCCTCGATGACAGCCAATTCCTGGGCCTTGCTGTTAAACCAGGCATGGTGGCCAGAGTCATCTTCCAGGTAAATTGCCTTCTCTGTCGAGATCTCGTCCAACCAACGCTTCGGTGACTCCATCGAATGAGTAGTGAAAAAATCACTGGTCCATTGACCACCCCTGATCCACTGAGCATCCGGGTTCACGGCAATGCAGCCGCGCAGGGTGCTGGCGATCTCATCTGGCGTCGATAGAAAGGCAAAGTTACATTCATAAAGCGCTTTAAGGCCACCTTGCCAAGGGTGGGAATGCATATCGTTGATGCCAGGCATGGCCATTTTTCCGGCCAGATCTATTTCACGTGTCTCGGGGCCCCGAAAAGACACTAGACCTGCTTCACCGCCCAAGTAAGTGTATTTCCCATCACGCACGGCAACCGCAGAAACCCAGGGTAGCTCAGCCTCCAAGGTGTAGATTTTGCCATTATGGATGATCAGATCAGCCGCAGGATTAGCCGTATTGTCTTGCGCAAAAACAGGTAGCACCGCTAACAGCGCTAAAGCAGCCGCGGAGATAAGGCCACTTTTCATTGGTAAGTCCTTAAGGCTTTAGCTGACTGTAGTACGCCACCACTGCATCCAGATCATTATCCGTAAAGCCCAATACCGCATTTTGCATATGTGGATGAATTCGGGCCTGAGCCTTATAGGCCTCAAGCTGAGCGCGAAGATAAGGGGCATGTTGCCCTGCCAGGTTGGGCCACTCGCCATTGGCGGTCAGCCCCTTTCCTCCGTGACAGGAAACACAATAAGCGGCAACGTTCTGCCCATAATTAACGAGCTCTGGGTTACCGTTAGCGGCAGCACGAGTTTCTTGAGAAGAGAAATACGCTACCACCGCTGGCACGGCAGATTCCGGTAAGCCAGCGATCATTGGCGCCATCAATGCATTCTTGCGTACTCCGCTACGAAAATTACTGATCTGCAACGTCAGGTACTCCGCGTTCTGTCCCGCCAGATTAGGCCATTCCGGGTTGCTGGAATTACCATCCATGCCGTGACAGGCGAAGCAAACAGCAGCTTCCGGTGGCGCCTTCTCGGCCAGCGTCCACGGGCTCGATAACGTGAGGGAAAGTAAAAGCATGGAGTAGATTTTCATGGTGTCGTCGCCTGTTCTGAGCGTTGTTGGGCAATGTCCTGCAGCACCTGCGCCCGATAATTAACTACTTCGTTGAGCGGTTTCATTCTCAGCGTGGACACTTCAGCCGTAGTATAAGGAGAAAAATCTTTGGCCACACTCTCGCCCCCCATGCGCACCAGTATCCAATTGAGCACTTCCGTCAGTTCAGTATCTGCCAGTGAGGATGTCGCAGAACCGGGAACTCGCACCAGATAATTGCGGCCCGCCTCTGTCGCCAGAAAGTGACCCACCTGGTCTTTCATTCTCGGAACATTACCAGACCCGGCTCCGTCTGGCGCATGACACCCTGAGCAGGCCATCTGATAATTGAATTTGGCCCTGGCCTCATTGAGTTCAAGCGCCTGACTACCAACGCTGATGAGCACCAGAATAATCGCCAGTGCTATTCTCATTTGTTGTCAAACGCCAAACCAACAACAATCGCTGAGGAGCAATGGTAGCTTGAGCTGGTTGTACCCAGGCACCAGTTAACGTCATTGGTTTTGTCCGAGCGATAGTGCGGACGATCGCCTTCGTCGCGCTGGCACAGGCATGACCCACAGCCTGACTTGCCGCAACAGTCGTTGTAAGAAATCACGTAGTTCCTGCCGTCCACAGGATTGCGGCACGTGCCTATCCAGGTAATAGGCGACATTTCCGTCCCAGGCGGGCAGCTATTGGCAGTGCCGCCACAACAGCTGCATAAAAAGCCATCAATAGCGCAATAGCGCCAATAATCGCAGCTCGCCTCGTCACCCTCCTCCATCGGCGTGGTAGGGCCTGCCGAGGCATTGCGAGCCACTGGCAGCAATGGCAGTACGCTTGCACCCACTAAAAAGCCGCCTAGGCCGCGCAACATACTCCGTCTGGAACTCCGTTGTGCCAGTTGACGCGCCTTGCGCTCAAACATCCGGTCAAATAATTTCATGCTTTGTCCGCCTCCACATAATTCACGGCAGTTTTCTTATTCATATATTCCTGTATAGACGCCACTTTACGCTCTTTGGCTTCAAACAGGCTCTCAAGATGTTCACGGGAATTGACGATACCCAGAGATGCTATTTTCCCCTGCTCGTCGATTAACACTGCATAGGGCAATTTGGAAACGCCATAGGTTTTGCCGAGTATTTCCGATACCACATAAGGAAAACTCTCCAGCCCTTTACGGGCTACGTAGCCAGGATGGTCATGCTCATTACCGTCGCTCGCTACCACTGCATGTAGCCAACTGGACTCAGCCGCGGCCGCAGATTTGAATACGGCAGTTAGCTCACCGCACACTGGGCAATCCGGCGAGACAAAGAACAGCAGCTGTGACTTGCCATCTCGAACGCCACCGATCTCCTCAATAGTGCCGGTGATGGTTTGCAAAGAGAGCGGCGGAGCCTCGTTGCCCACTTCCTGAACCTGATTGACCATTAACGCTCCTGCCGGGGCTACTCGCTCGTACAGCACCCCCACCTGACGAAGCAGCGCCAGATTAATCACCGCGAGCAGGACAAATCCTATCCACAGCGCAATATTTGAAACCACTAACCAATCCATTAAAAAGCTCCAGCGTATCGTTGTGAATTGGCGATCAGTTGTTCAAACGAAACATAAATCAGCACCAAGAAAAAGGTGAGCAGCACCGTAGTCAGTACCATCCCGATACTCCATATGCCTACATCGCCTGCACCTGGTGCCGAAACCGAGTAGGCAGCAACTCCGGCGAGCATCGCACAAATCAGGTTACGATAGACAAGGCCCGCGCTGATGGATGTATCCGAAGCAGGGCCAGCGCAACCGCAGTTCATGTCCGCACGACCACGCTGCATTTGCAGTATCATAACTAACGCATAGCCGAGTAACAGCAGGCAGGCCAATAACAGACCGACTCCACGACTAGCCGGGAGTATCAACAATGCACAGCATAGCAATTCAGCCGCCGCCACTAACACCACCATCATATGAGGGACAGCACCGCGGTCGAAATACCGGCCAATCAAATTGGCGAACCAGGCAATAGCTCTAAGCTTTTGAATGCCCGCAACGCAGAACAACCAGAAGAAGAAGAAAGCGATCGCACTAATGATGAATTCCGGCATTTGGGTTCTATTTCGTAGCGTGCAAAAGCAGCGGTGTCTCTGTGCCAAGGCCGGTGATCTTGCGTATAAATTCACCCGTCAAGCCGTCGTAAGTTTCCACTGACATGTCCACCGGATTAGTGACCATTAATATCGGATTTTCACCGCGGCTCGCCGCCAGTGAAAGCCCCCACTCCTGCAAAGCAATGCGCAGTACACGCTGCTTCTTCACCGGGTCGAACACCCATACCTCGCCGCCACCGGTACCCTGAGAACCATCGAGACCATCAGGATGCATCAAAATATAAAACCGCCCCAACTTATCTTCGGTGATGAGGCCTATACCACCGGGTCGCCAGTTTTGACTGCGCTCCTCGTCAGTAACCAGCGACCAGGGTTCACCCGGTATCGCTTCATCACCGGTCATATCAATCGGATAGAGCAGGCTTTCGAATGAAGGGAAATACGCCACTCCATCGATCATCGCCGGGCGTTCAAAAATCGGCGTGTCGTTGGAGCTGAAAAACGCGTCGCCACGCTCCTGCAGGCGGATCTGACCCTGATCATCCAATTGCACAGACATCAATCTGCCATCAGCGCACAATGAACTAAAGCCCATTTTGCCCGTGGGGTACGCCAGCACACAACCTGGAGTGGGTACCTCATTGATTATTTCACGCTTATCCACGTCAACCACCGTCACTGAGGTTGCCGGTGAAAAATTGGCGACAATGATCCACTTGCCATCATTGATAGTTTGCATGGAATATCGCTGCGGCATGCCCTGATAACGTTTTGGCTTAGGCCACACCACCTCATCCAGAACCGTCAACGTAGATTTGTCCCAAAAGGTGAGTACATCGGTGCGCTCACCACGCGGACCACGAGTGTTAAAAGACTCGATAACATAGATTTCGGAGCGATAAGCAGACTCGTGCACGGCGCCGATAAATGACACGCCAATAGAGCCTTTAAATTGCTCAGGACTAGTTTCAGCATCGGCATCCACAACGATCGCACGGCCATCCAGCATGTGGAAAAACGTTGCGTCGTGGACCAGAAACCAATTGTCAGGGTAGCGATCCGGCAATGTTTTTATAATACCCATGGGCTCAATGGCCAATGGCGGCGGCAACTCCTCCGCAACAATTAAGCCAGGTATAAGCGCAGCAAACGCACCGGCAAGTAGAAAGGTTATTCCGAAACTTTTATTCATGGTATTCCTTAAAGCGTTTCCTATCGCCCACAGCAAGATACAGTCGCCCTGTTCATCTTAGTATTTAACCGGAAATTCGCCAAGTAATCTTGCCCCTTAGGGAAAGGACACATTGACTGGCAGCGCACACCGAAGGGCCTAGGCTCGCCAGATCTGCGGGAAAAGCTTATCGTCAGCAGGATAATTCCCAGGCTCAACGATTACATCCTCAGGCTTGACCGTCGGATCCGCTCCGGGTTTTGGCATCCATAGAGCATCGTCACCCAACCAGCGGGTGGAAAGCGCGACGCGACGCTTGCTCCGCGATGCGTTACCCCTCGCGCCATGTAGCGTCCAAGCGGAAAATATAACCGCGTCACCCGCTTTTACGTCGAACCCAATGATGTCGAAATCATCCCTATTCGCCTCGATATCAGGCAACTCGTCGCCCCTGGCTTCATCAGCCCAGTCGTTAGGGTGATCTTCGCGCGCATTAAAAACCTGCGGCTTGTAGTAACGCCCATCAAGGTGAGAGGCACGCACAAACTCCATAGCGCTTTGCTCAACCGTGGCATCCGTCAAGGCCAGCCATAGTGAGCAGACCTGTTTACCCATGAATGGCCAGTAAGGAATATCCTGGTGCCAAGGCGTGGCGGCTCTGGTTTCCGGTTCCTTTATCAGCAGATGATCAAAATAAAATCGACTGGAAGTCGCGCTCATCGCCTGTCCCGCAAGCGCGGCACAGCCACTATGGTGAATAAAGTCATTGATTGTCTTATTCGTCTGCCACATATAACGCTCGGTAAACATGCGGTCTTTATCGGTACCCGGATTAGCGTCGTTGACCCACTCACCCGGATTTTCAAGACACTGGTCGGCCACCCCAAGTAGACGGTCAATCCAATCTTCAGACACCGCGGCGGGCACGTGCACCACACCATCTTCTTCAAAGCGGGTTATCTGACTGTCACTCAGTAAGCTTCTCATAACTTCCGATACCTCGCTGGTGCTTCGCCAAATAGTGCTTTGAAAACGCGACTAAAGTGAGACGCATCGTTAAAACCAAAGTGATAAGCAATTTCAGACGCGGAATAGTCAGCAAATGCGAGGTCTCTAAGCGCTGCGGCGCATGCCTCGAGTCGCAGACGCTGAATATATCGGGAAACCGACTCACCCTCATCAGCAAACAACATATGTAAATAGCG
>JBLIEI010000060.1:0-27557 GCA_047633055.1 Halieaceae bacterium
CGATGGGGAAGGGGCCTGATGGCATGATCGCCTGAGGTTCAGTCGCCTGCTTGTCCATAACCTGCTGTAAAAAATCAGGCAGGAAGTTTTCCAGATCATTAAAAATGAGGTCTACCTGGGATTCCCTCCGTCCGGGGTCGAACTGATCCAGCATCGCTTCATAGGGAGTGACGCCCATAATTTCAGACTTGATGCTGGCCTCTTCGCGCTTGAGTTGGAACAAGACATCCAATTTCGGTGCAAGGCGTTTGAAGTCATTGGCGGGCCTGGCTTCGCGCCAAATCATGGTGGATTCAGACGCTGCCAAAACCATTTTCTCTACGAGGTCGGCCGGCATTGCGGTGGCATGGCCAAACGCGTGACGAATTTCGCGCAGGTTGGCTCGCTGCCATGCGTCGAGTTGATCAGTTTCCGCTTCAGCTTCGTCTATCAGGTCTGGCAGAGCATCGGCAGTGCCCAGTTCGTGGATCATGACACTCAGCTCTGCCATTACTTTGGCCCGAGCTGGAGCTGCACCATCCGGCATCATGGTTTCCTGATCCCAGTGCAAGATCCCGATGGCATTGTTGAGTGCCGAGGTTCGCTTTTTGCGTGCTTCAAGCTCTTTATACGCCCTCATAGGTAAGAGTCTCCTGTTACTCGGTAATGACGACACTCTCAAGAATAACGCCTCGCGAAGGTACGTCACTGCCAATAGCATTGACGGTGATGGTAGGCTCACGGGCGATTTGGTCGACGATCTCGATGCCGCTGGTAACGCCCGCAAAAACTGCATAGCCATTGGGGTTCTGGCTTGATCCATTGTCCAGAAAAGTGTTGTCGGCCTGATTGATAAACCACTGTGCTGTTGCGCTGTCTGGATTGCTGGTGCGGGCCATGGACAGGGTTCCGCGCACGTTAGAAAGCCCATTACTGGATTCATTCACAATCGGATCTCCGGCCGCCTTGGGTGCAAAGCGGACCTGGCCCTCATTGTTGAGTCCCAGGAAGTCCAGCAGGCCCGCCTGAATCATGAAATTGTTAATCGCCCTGTGCACTACCGTCTGGTCGTAAAAGCCGTCGTGTACATAGCTGAGAAAATTCGCTGCGGTGATGGGTGAATCCCAATTGTAGGTTTCCAGTGTCACGTCCCCTACATCAAAGGACATCACTACGAATTCTGAGCCTAATACTGATTTGGCCAGTTCAGTGCGCAGATTGATAGGCTGTCCTGCACTGATTGAATCGGCCAGCGCATCTATGGCGGATAGGTCTCCCTGGTATTTGGCGGCGTCGAAGAAGCGGCTCCAGCTGATGACATCAGCGTAATTGACTACGTTATTTTTATCGACATCGGTGACCGTTAATTGGGCCGATGCATCAAGACGGGCAATAACCTGAGCGTCGTTCCATTCGCTCAGCCTTGGTAGAACCTGCAGGTAGAGTGCTTCGGTAAGAGGCGATACCTTAATGTTACCGTCCAGTAGGCGTTGGCCGCTGACGACGGCATGCCAGGAACCTTGTACAGTCTCGGGAACATCGCTAAGCGTAAGCTTTCTTTCGGCATCATAATCTTCTCCGCCGGTGGCAGTCACCAGATAGAGCGCATTGGGGTCTAGCCCTTCAATCTTTACGTTGGCGATACCGACAAACAACAGCTTTATCAGTCCCGGCAATTGCTCCCACTCTTGGACACCCAGGGATTGGGCCCAGCTCTGTGGGCCCAATGATGAGGCGCTTTTCACGATATTATCGGGCTGTCGCAGAGGCGCAACAGTGAGTTGGCTGTCGGCAATTGAGCCATTAAGCTGCACATCAAAGCAGCCTGTCAGCGATAGACCCAGAAGACATGCGCCTGTAAATTTAATCAATTTCATGGTGGAAATAGTTCGTTACTGAGATAGAAAATGAGTCTATAGGAATTTGCAATTAGTTCCAGCGCCTTTGGGCTTCTGTCTAGCTAACGGTTAGCACAATACCCACTTTACCCAGCACAGTGATTTCACCAGTCAGCTCGCTGGCTGTCAGTGGATGCTGTTCCAGCCAGTGTTCTGGAAAATCCAGGGCCAGAAAGTTTTCTCCCGTGTTAATGGTGAAGTCGGGAAGCTGCTCTAGCTGTTCCACATATTTGAATAACGCTGCCAGGCGGGTGATGGCAATGAGCCGTAACACTCTAGGTTGCTCCACCTCGGTAATATCGGAGAGTTGTCGTTGGTCTAATTTACCCCGGTGCGTCAGCGCCAAGACGGCAAGCTCTTCCTGCTCCTGTTGGGAAAACCCTGGAAGATCCGCATTGCGAAGCAGGTAAGCACTGTGTCGGTTAAAGCTTTTGTGTGAAATGGCCATGCCAATTTCATGAGTGCGAGCTACCCGGTCTATCAGTTCCCAATCATTCCCATCCAGCTGCCAACTCATGCGAGTTGCGGTGAACAAGATCCGCGCGCGGCGCGACACAATCGCAGCCGTGTCCTCATCGACGGAGTAGCGTTGCATCAATGCACTAATCGTTCTTTCGCGCACATCCTCATGAGAGAGGCGCCCCATGAGGTCGTAGATGACCCCCTCGCGTAGTGCACCTTTTGAGGTGCGCATGGTGTCAATATTCAATGTATCAAACAGGGCAGACGCTATCGCGACTCCGGGAGTAATCACGTTGCGACGATTGGGGCTCAGGCCGTCGAGCTTTATGTCTCCGGTGGTTTCGAAAGACAACAGATGCCTTTCAAGTTGGGCCAGCCCTTCGCGCTGAATGCCGGACTCGCTCCAGCCGTTCTCTATCAGTATGCCCTCAATAGCTTTCAAGGTGCCGGATGAACCCACGCACTCCACCCAGTGGCTTGCGTTGTATTGCTGGCGAATGTGAGAGGTTTCGATACAGGCTGCGGCGTAGGCCTGATGAAAGTTCGCAGTGCTGATGATGTTGTTAGGAAAATAGGAGTGAGCGTAGGAGACGCAGCCTACTTGAAGGCTTTCTAAACTGCGCGGTTCGAATCGCTCGCCGATAATAAACTCGGTGCTGCCGCCGCCAATGTCAATTACCAGACGTGATTGCTCATCGTCAGCTAGTGCGTGAGCTACCCCAAGATAGACTAGTCGAGCTTCTTCCCGTCCATAGACGACATCGACCCGTGAGCCAAGAATTTTTTTTGCCGGTTGGGTGAAGTCGCGACGATTAGTCGCAACCCGCAAAGCATTGGTACCCACTACCCGAATTCGCTCATGTTCCACGTGTTCCAGCATCTGGGCGAACCGGCCCAGGCATGCCAAACCCCGATCGATAGCTTCCTGCGAGAGTATGCCGTTCTCTAGCCCCGCGCCCAGCTGTACCTTCTCAGCCAGTGCCTCTACTGGTCGCATCTCACCGTGTTCGATTTTAGCGACGAGCAGATGGAAGGAGTTGCTACCCAAGTCAATGGCTGCAAGTTGGCTGCCTTCCAGGAGGGGGAGTTGAGTGTTGTTATCCAAGCAGAATGCGCTTCTTGATTTCTTCCAATGGCATGGAGTATACACCGGTGAGGTGTACTCCGGGTGTCGTTAATGCATGCATTAATTGCCGATTACGACCCTGGGTGTCCGCATAGGCATTCGGGTTGTCAATTCATAACCGATGGTATCTGCGTGTTGTGCCACTTCGACGGCCGGTAACCCGTCGCCCCAGAGGACGACCTCATCACCAATTTGGACCGCGTCGAGGTCTGTGACATCGACGCAAATCATGTCCATGGAAACGCGTCCGACCAGTTCTGCCCGCTTTCCATTAACCAGTACTGGCGTGCCATTTTCGGCTCGCCGGGGATAGCCGTCGCCGTAGCCGATAGTGATGGTCGCTATCCGCGAGGGTCGCTGGGCAGTCCACATTGCGGAATATCCTACCGAATCTCCTGATGCAATATCGCGGACTGATATCACTGCCGAGGTCAACGTCATTACCGGCTGCAGTTGTGCCGTGTTGGGGTGGCTTTTGGGAAATGGTGAGTTGCCGTAAAGCATATAGCCTGGCCTTACCCAGTCATAGGTTGTAGCGGGCCAGCCCATTAAGGCGGGTGAGTTTGCGGCACTGCGGAGTCCCTCTAAGCCGTCACAGGTAGCGTTAAAACAGGCGATTTGCTCGTTAGTCTGTTCACTATGCAGATCGTCGGCAGAGGCGAAGTGAGTCGACAGGACAATGTCAGGGTTGGCGTTTTTACAGGCTCGCAGACGGGCATAATACTCTGCGACCTGCGGTGGTAAAACCCCCAGACGATGCATGCCGGAATCGATTTTAAGCCAGCACGTTAGAGGGTGGCGGAGGTCGGTGTTTTCCAGCCAGCTCAGTTGTACCTCGTTGTCCAGTGTTACCCATAACTTCCTATCTGCCGCTACGACTAATTCGCTGGCCTCGAACACACCCTCGAGCAACATGATGGGAGCCGTGATTCCAGCGTCTCGAAGCTCAATAGCCTCCTCGATACATGCTACCGCCAGCGCATCCACCAGCGGCTCCAGTGTTTTGGAAATAACGACGGCTCCATGTCCATAGGCATTGGCTTTAACCACGCTCATCAGTTTGGAGTCTGGTGCAAGACTTCTAGCCACCGATACGTTATGGCGCAGCGCATCGAGATTGATCCTGGCTTGATTGGGTCTGGCCATCAGTAGTCGAACTTGTGCGCTGTATAAAGGGTTTGGGCCGCCAGCCAGACATCGCCGACAGAGCCATCGCCTACGGGCTGGCCATCGATCTCGACCACTGCCGCTATTTCCTTACTGGAGCTCGAAATCCAGACTTCATCTGCATTACGTAATTCGTCGACGGTGACGACCCTCTCTTCTATCGGTATGGTGCTGTGATTGCGCAGAATATCTAGAGCCATCAGTCGGGTAATGCCAGGTAATTTTTGGTTATCCAGATCCGGCGTTATTACCACGCCGTTTTTGACGATAAAAACGTTACAGGCGGCGGCCTCAGTCAACTCGCCATCGGGGTTGTACAAAATAGTTTCACTATGGCCCCGGGAGTGGCCGTGCTGGTAGTGCATTACGTTGCCCAGTAGTGACGTCGACTTAATGTTGCAGCGCTTCCAGCGTAAATCCTCTGTTGTTGAAACGGTATATTGCTTAGCGGCTGTTTTATCAGCTACCGGGGCGGGTGGAATTGTAAATGCAAAAGCGTATAGCGTGGGGGTGATGTTTTCCGGATAGGCATGATTGCGCTTGTTATCTGCACCGCGACTCACATGGAAGTAAACTCCAAGATTGTCACCCTCGTTACTCGCAACCAGTTGCGACGCAATATCACGCCAGTGAGATTCCTCAATTTTCAACTTAATCTCTAAGGCGTCCAGACCGTCCTGCATGCGATCCATATGTGGCCTGAAGCCAACCAGCTTTCCGTAGTAAGAAGGCACCACCTCGTAAATGCCGTCACCAAATAGAAAACCCCGGTCCATTGGGGATATTTTCGCTTCGCTCATCGGCATGTAGTGGCCGTTCAGGTATACCGTAGTCATGTTGCTTGCTCTTTTTCAGTTCAGTTCAGTTCAGTTCAGTTCAGATTTCGCAAGGTTCCAATAGCCCACGCAGTTCTTCGATCAGTTTTTCTCCGGCGCCGGCCTCCAGTCCGTCTTCAGTGAGGGTGTTCTCGCGGGTGACGCCATCTACGCTGCCTCTTGCTGAAAGATAGTCCAGAATATCGCCAGGACAAACTTCCGCGAGAAAATCCCGCTGGGCCCATTGTCCCAAAAAGGCCATCAGCCCATAGGCGCCCCAGTTGGAGACGTCAGCGACCAACAACTCATCGCAGGTGGTGATAGAGGGCTTGATATCCAGATTCGCGATAGCTACACCAATATTACCCATGCCAATTTCATTACCGCCGTCACCGATAGCGATGGTCGGACATTCAGCCAGGTCCAGGTAGGGGTCAAAAATACCGCAGCGCTCGCTGATGTCCTCGCCGCGCATATTATAATACTTTCCGTCCATCGCTTGTCCTGGACGCTCAATGGATAGCACGATCTCAGGGCGCAATTCGTTGAGTACTGCGGTTGCCTCGATTTTTGCATTCACGGTCGATTTTGCCGTTAGCGGGAGCACACGATAATCGCCGGCTATCTCATTTGACAATGGGGGTGCACAGGCAAGCCAAGGGCGCGCACCAAGTTTTTCCATGGTTTCGTACAGCGCAATTGCGCCCACAGGACCGTCCGTTTCAAAAGTATTTGCAACTGGAAAGCCCGTGCCAATAATCAGGTTCCCTGTGCAGTTACGCAGCAGCGCTGCCGCCCGCGAGTAATAGCCCGGTTGCAGTGCCGCTTGCGCGACCTGCATATGGCGTACGTTTCGTGACACCAACAGGTCCTCTATCGCTTGACTGAGAGTCAGCTCATTCATTGGGGCATCTCCATAATTCTCTGATGCAAAGCGAAGCGGGCGGCAAGGTTTAGCGCGTTATGTGCGGTATAGCTGGTGATGGCGGTGAAATGTACCGTCGCCCCAGGGGTCAGTTGAGCCAACAGAGCCGCATCCAAAGACAGGGCTGAACCAATTTTCGGGTAGCCGCCGATTGTTTGGCGGTCATTGAGGAGCACAATAGGCTGACCATCGGCCGGAATTTGAATCGCACCGTGGCAAATACCCTCGGACAAAATTCCCTCTATATCACATCGTATCGCGGGACCTTCGAGGCGGTAGCCCATGCGGTCGCAGCGATCGGATACGGTGTAGGCGCTGCTAAAAAAGCGCCGTTGCTGCAGCCGGTTGAACCGCGACTGTTGATAGCCCGGGATCACCCTGACCGTGATCGAGTCGCGGTAGTGCGGTTGCATTTCTGGCGGTAAAAAATGCAGTTTTCGCTGTTTAACAGTGGTGGAGGGCAGTTCGTCCCCCGTTTGTAGTTTGCCGCCGCTGAGGCCGCCAAGATCTTCACGTACTACCGTTGCCGTGCTACCAAAGCTCTTGGGAATCTGAAAACCGTCGGCCACGCCAAAATACGCGCGACAGCCATTACTGGCGTAATCCAGACTGATGGTATCGCCAGCTTGCACTGGGTGCACTCGATAACGAGAAACCTCCTTACCATTGATGTTCAGTGGAATGGCAGCGCCGGTGATACATACATAGGTGTCGTTGAGAGTCTCCAACTGCAGCCCGCCAAAGCTGACTTCTATGACCGTGCTATTGGTGTCATTGCCCAGCAACCGGTTACACATTTGAAATGCTGCGGTATCCAGGGGGCCACCGTTGGTCAGGCCGATTCGGTGTTTGCCATAGCGGCCACTGTCCTGTAGCAGGCTGAGTATGCCGGGTTGGATAATCTTAAGTGCCATTACAGTTCTCCGCCCAGTGCCAGATATCGCTGACGGTCAATGGGCTCAAAGTGCACGATGTCGCCAACCGCAACGGGCATTGTGGGGGTGCTATTGGGGTCAAACATTCTAACCGGGCAGCGGCCGATCAGATTCCAGCCCCCTGGCGATACCGACGGGTATACGGCGGTTTGGCGATCGGCAATGGCGACGGCTCCGCGCGGTACTTTCTGCCTCGGCGTGGTCAGGCGTGGTGCGGCAATACGCTCATCCACCTGCCCCAGATAAGCAAACCCGGGGGCAAAACCGATGGCATACACTCGATAGTTGATGCCACTGTGAATCGCGATAACGTCGTCAGTGCTTAATCCGGCATTGTCAGCTAGCGACGCCAGGTCTTCGCCGACTTCCTGGTGGTAGTACACGGGTAGAGTCAGCGTTTTGCCCTGATGCTCGCCCCTTTCGGCCATTTCGTTGATGGCCTTGAGAACTCGATCGAGCACGCTCATGTGATCTGTTCGTAGAGCGTCGTAGATGATCAGCAGGGAAGCATAAGAGGGCACCAGATCGATCAAATCATCGCCCAAGGCCTGTTCTACCGCGATGGCTGCTGCCTGCACCCGGGCCGAGGTGGCGGGGCTGGTATCTTCGCCGAGATAGGCAATTAGCGAATTTTCACCCGCACTGTGGATAATCATTCCGAGCTAGTCTCGATCGACCAGGGCGCGAATCTCTCGAATCGACTGAACCCCTTCCAGGTTGTCGCCATGCACGCACAGCGTATCGACCTGCAATTCAAGGGTGTCGCCACTGACTGTGGTTATCGTGCCGCTGGCACACAACTGATCTACTTGGGCCAGCATCTTGTCGCGATTGTGCACGGCGCCGTCCTTATTGCGCGCCAGCAACATGCCGGTGTCGTCGTAGCAGCGGTCGGCAAATGCCTCGAACAGCAGATTAATCCCCAAGACCTTGGCTTCTTCGTGATGGGCGCGTGCCGCAGGAGTTGCTTGTAGCATCAGCGTGATTGGTCGATGATAGCCGGCGACGGCCTGCATAATGGCGTCGCGAACTTCTGCGCGCGCCATCATATCGTTGTAAAGTGCGCCGTGAGGTTTTACGTAATGAACTTCCAACTGGTGAATCTTTGCCATCCCTTCCAGTGCTGCCATCTGATAATGCAGACTGGCAGTGATCTCTTCGACGCTGAGGTTCATCGAGCGGCGACCAAAACCCACCAGATCCGGGTAGGCCGGGTGCGCGCCTACAGTAACTTTGTGCTCTGCTGCCAGCGCCAGTGTTTTGTGCATTGTGACTGGGTCACCACCGTGGAAGCCGCAGGCTACATTCGCCTGATCGATATGCGGCATGACTTCGGTGTCCAGACCCATTGTCCAGCTACCGAAACTCTCACCAAGATCACAGTTTAATAACATATATTGGGTCTCAAAATCATTGCCAGGCAGCCTGTAGCGAGCGGCTACATTACCGCCAGTTGACTGTTACGCAAGTCGCTCACCAGCATGTATCCCGGGCTGTGCGTGATGGCAAAAGGCGGGCGTGCTGCCTCCAGTGCTACCTGCGGTGTTACTCCGCAGGCCCAAAATACGGGCAGCTCATGTTCTGCCACCGATACCGGGTCACCGTAGTCTGGTTTGGCGATATCTGTAATTCCGATCAAACCCGGATCCCCCAAATGTATGGGTGCTCCGTGCACCGAGGGGAACCGCGTACAAATTTGCACCGCGCGTATCGCGTCAGCTGCAGCGAACGGTCGCATACTGACGACCATCTTGCCAGCGTATGGCCCAGCGGGGTTGCAGTCGATATTGGTTCTGAACATAGGCACGTTAACGCCCTCGCTCACATTGCGCACATCCAGTCCTTCGGCCAGCAAGGCCTCTTCAAAAGAAAATGAACAGCCGAGAGCGAATGTCACCAGATCATCGCGCCAATAGTCGCTAATGTCAGCTACCTCCTCGGTCATATTGCCATCACGAAAAACACGGTAGCTTGGCACGTCAGTTCTTATGTCTATATCCCCCAAAAGTGGTATTCCGGGATCACCCGGCGCATTGTTCATAGCGATCAACGGGCAGGGCTTGGGATTGAGCTGGCAGAACCGCAAAAAATCGTTGGCCCATGCCGCGGGCAGTATCAGTATATTGCATTGAACGTGCCCTTGAGCAAGACCGGAGGTGTTGCCGTGGTGTTCGCCGTTGCGGATTTTTCGGCGAAGAGCAGCTGGAGAGAGTTCGGGGCTCATAGTCTATCCTGAAATGTATGTGGTAGCTTTGGCAGCGTTCATTAGGCTGACACAGAGCCGAAAATTGGGCACAGAAACGTCATCGCAGATATTAGCACTCATGGTGCCCTCCTGGGTTCGAATTTATGCGAGCAAAGCAAGGCCTTAGTCCATCGACGTGGCCCGATGTATTGGCCGAATAAATTCGGCCCTGCACTGAGGGTGACTATTTCCGGACGGTTTAATTAACTATAGTATCGCTACAGATCATCCAAGGTCAGGAGACCCCTACATGCCACATCCCAGCATTACCGCGCAGACCTACCCTCACAAGCCCGCTTACATCATGGGCAGTACCGGGGAGATAGTGACCTACAGCCAACTGGATGAGCGTTCCAATCAGGGTGCTCAATTGTTCAGATCGCTAGGCATCGCCAAGGGCGATCACATCGGCTTGATGCTGGAAAATAACCGCCACTTTCTGGAAATCTGCTGGGCGGCTCAGCGTTCCGGGATTACCTATACCCCGATCAGTACGCACCTGCTCGAAGCGGAAACGTCTTATATTTTGTCAAACTGCGGTGCAAAATTGTTTATTGGCTCTGCCGCTTTGGCCGATGTGGCCCACAAGATGGTGGCACAGGCCTCTGGCATCCAGCATTTTTACATGGTCGGCGGTATCCGCCCTGGCTTTGCCTCTTGGGAAGAGGCGGTCGATGGGCAGCCAGTAGAGGCCATCGCCGATCAGTCCTATGGCATGCCAATGCTCTATTCTTCGGGGACCACTGGCCAGCCCAAGGGTGTGTTACTCCCTCCGCTTAGCGAGGAGTTTGACGGGCCGCACATACTCTCAGAAAGCCTGGGCAAAGCCTTCGGTTTTGGTGAGGAAACAGTCTATCTGTCGCCCGCGCCGTTGTACCACGCGGCACCACTACACTACAACATGATGACCATCCACCAGGGTGGCACCTCCATCGTGATGGAGACCTTCGATCCGGAGCAATCGCTCAAGCTGATCGAAGAACATCGTGCCACCCACAGTCAGTGGGTGCCCATTATGTTTATCCGCATGCTGAAATTACCGGAAGTCGTGCGCCAGGCTTATGATCTTAGTTCCATGCAACTTGCCATCCATGCCGCTGCGCCGTGCCCAATTGAAACCAAAGAACGCATGATTGCATGGTGGGGGCCAATCATCATGGAGTACTACGGCGCCAGTGAGGGAATAGGTTTCACTATTATTGATTCTAACAACTGGTTAACACATAAAGGCTCGGTTGGCCCGGCGCTGGTCGGGCAGTTGCACGTAACGGATGACGAGGGGCACGAGTTGCCGAATGGTGAAATAGGGACCGTTTATTTTTCCGGTGAGAATTCCAAATTCAGCTATTACAATGAGCCGGAGAAAACGTCCGATGCATTCAACGAGCGGGGTTGGGCGACCAGCGGTGACGTCGGTTATGTTGATGACGAAGGCTATCTCTACCTCACTGATCGCAAGAGCTTTATGATTATCAGCGGCGGCGTCAATATCTACCCTCAGGAGATTGAAAACCTGCTGATCACTCACGACAAGGTTGCCGATGTGGCTGTTTTCGGTATTCCCAATGATGAGTTTGGCGAAGAAGTAAAAGCGGTGGTGGAGCCGATGAATTGGGCCGATGCCACTGATGAGGTCGCGATCGAACTGATGGAATGGCTGCGAGAGCGGATATCCAATATCAAGTTGCCTCGATCTCTTGATTTCAACCCGAAACTACCTCGTATGGATAACGGCAAGCTCTACAAACGACATTTGATGGAGGAATACAAAGGGACTGCGCGGGACGATGTAGTCCCGGGGGCAAGTGACAAGGATATTTAAATGCGTATACTTTGCGGGCTTTCGACCCTTGGGAGTTCCGCTGTGGCCAATCGCTCGATCAAAGCACTTTTGGTACTCTCCTGTCTGTCTTTGTTTGCCTGCTCCTCCGATGAATCCAGAGTTGTACAGGGCAATCAGGCCGGAATTTTGCACTACGGCAATGGCACTGAGCCACAGGGACTGGATCCTCATGTTGTTACCGGTGTGCCCGAGAATCACCTGATTCGTGCTTTGTTTGAAGGCCTCGCCGTTAAAAACCCCCATACTCTGGAACCAGAACCGGGTGTTGCTGAACGCTGGGAGTTTAGCGAAGATGGTCGAGTTCTCACTTTCTATATCCGCGATAATGCCCTTTGGTCCAATGGTGAACCCATCACGGCTGAAGATTACGTGTGGTCCTGGGAGCGGGCGCTGGACCCGGCCATGGGCAACCTTTACGCTTATATGTTGTACCCCCTGGTCAATGCCGAAGCCTTCGCCACCGGCAAAATGAAAGATTTTAGCAAGGTCGGGGTTAAGGCTCTGGACCGGCTTACATTGCAGGTTACGCTGACCCAGCCCACCCCTTATTTTCTGCAGCTGATGGATCATTACAGCACCTTTGCGGTACATCAAGCTACCCTCGAGAAGTTCGGCAAGGCCACCGATCGCTTTACCAAATGGACGCGAGTCGACAATATTGTCAGTAACGGCGCATTTAAGTTGACCGAGTGGAAGCTGAACCGCCGCATCACCATGGAAAAAAGCAAAACCTACTGGGATCGGGAGAAGGTGAAACTTAACGGCGTGGTGTTTTATCCCACGGAGAACGTGGTGAGCGAAGAGCGCATGTTCAGGGTGGGCCAGTTGCATTACACGGCGTCAATTCCGCTGGATAAAATTCCCGTGTATCAAGCGATGGAAAACACCCCGTACGTGCAGGCGCCGTATCTGGGAACTTACTTTTTCCTGATCAATACCACCCGCTATCCGGTGAATGACGTGAGAGTGCGCAAAGCACTGTCACTGTCGATAGACCGGCAGAAGCTTAATGACACGGTGCTGCAAAAGTCTAACGTGCCCGCCTACAGCATTACCCCGCCCGGTACGTTGGGCTATGATCCGCCCAAGCTATTTGATTTTGATCCTGAACAGGCGCGGCAACTACTGGCCGATGCCGGTTACCCCAATGGGGAGGGTTGGCCCGGGCTTGAAGTGAAGTACAACACTAGCGAAAGCCACCGTAAAATTGTCGTTGCCCTGCAGCAAATGTGGAAAGACGAACTGAATATCAAGATCACCATTTCGAATCTCGAGTGGAAAGTCTATCTGGACTCGGTGACTCAAATGGACTTTGATGTTGCCCGTCGCGGTTGGATTGGTGACTATATAGACCCTAACAATTTTCTGGACTTGTTTCTCACCGACGGTGGCAATAACAATACCGGCTTTTCAGATCCTCGCTACGACGAGATGATTCTGAGGCGCGCTCCCGAGGCTGCGACCGCCCAGGAGCGCTTCGCGATTTTCCGTGAGGCAGAGACCATGTTGATGGAGCAAATGCCAATCCTGCCCATATACACTTACACCAGCAAACATTTGATTCACCATACGGTAAAGGGGTTGCCCGCTAATGTGATGGATTCGCTGAATTTGAAATATGTTTGGTTGGATCCTGACGCAAAGCCATCCGACAGGACACTAAACTAATATGCGACGGTTTATTTTGGGTCGTTTGCTGCAGGCAATTCCTGTCATTTTGGCCGTCATTACGCTGACGTTTTTTCTGGTGAGAATGGCACCAGGCGGGCCGTTTGATGCTGAAAAGGCAGTAATGCCCGAGGTCAAGGCGGCGTTGGAAGCACAGTACCGTCTGGACCTACCCCTATTTCAGCAGTACACCGCTTATCTTGGTGATCTCGCCCAGGGAGACCTGGGGCCGTCGTTTAAATATCCCGGTCGTAGCGTCAACGAATTGATCGCCGCTGGTCTGCCGGTGACCGCCGAACTCGGCTTTTATGCCTTGCTCGTCGCGGTGTTTATCGGCGGTGTGGCCGGTGTCTTCGCCTCGCTCAAGCCCAATACCGCGCAAGACTATGTGCCCATGTCGCTGGCCATGATCGGCATTTGTATGCCGTCCTTTTTGTTGGGTCCACTGCTGGTGCTGGTTTTTGGTATCTATCTTGATTGGTTGCCGGTGTCAGGCTGGGGAGACATCCCCGGAGATAAAATTCTACCGGCGATAACTCTCGGTTCAGGGTATGCCGCGTATATAGCACGGCTGAGTCGGGCGGGTATGCTTGAGGTCATGTCTCAAGATTACATACGCACTGCCAGAGCCAAGGGTTTGCCCGAGTGGCAGGTGGTAACCCGTCATGCGCTGCGCGGCGGGTTGATTCCGGTGGTAGCTTTTCTTGGCCCGGCGTTTGCTGGTCTGCTGGCCGGGTCGTTTGTAGTCGAAACTATTTTCCAGATTCCCGGACTTGGTCGATTTTATGTGCAGGCGGCGTTCAATCGTGATTACACAATGATTCTTGGCACCACCGTGTTTTTGTCTGCGCTGATTGTGCTATTCAATCTGCTCTCGGACATTCTGGCGGCCTGGATGAATCCTCGTCTGCGCGCGCAGCTGGGGGCTTAATCATGACCACTGATCAAGCTATTACCGATATCTCGATGGCCGAGCAGGGTACCTCTCTGTGGAAAGACGCTTGGCGCCGCTTGCGCAAAAACCGTATGGCTTTGTTTGGTCTGGTGGTTTTGTCGCTGTTCATTGTGATTGCACTACTGACTCCCTGGATAGCCCCCTATGCCTACGACGCTCAGGATCTCGAGCTAGGTGCCAAGCCGCCCTCTGCGGCGAACTGGTTGGGCACCGATATATTTGGCCGCGACTTAATGACCCAGATTATGTACGGAGGGCGCATCTCGCTGGCGGTGGGTTTTGTCGCAACGGCGGTTGCCTTGTTGATTGGCGTGACGTGGGGTGCCATTGCGGGCTATGCCGGTGGCAAAGTAGACGCTGTGATGATGCGCCTGGTTGATATTCTCTACGCCTTGCCTTTCATGATTTTTATCGTCCTGCTAATGGTGGTCTTTGGCCGCAATATGCTGCTCCTGTTCCTCGCCATTGGCGCGGTGGAGTGGCTTACCATGGCGCGGATTATGCGCGGTCAGGTGCAATCGCTGCGGCAACAGGAGTTTGTCGAGGCGGCGATTTCGATCGGCTTGTCACCGGCAGCGATTATTCGCCGGCACATGATACCCAACGCTCTGGGGCCAGTGATCGTTTACACCACGCTAACTATTCCCAGCGTTATGCTGCTGGAAGCATTTCTGAGTTTCCTTGGCCTGGGTATCCAGCCGCCGCAAACGTCCTGGGGTCTGCTGATCTCCTATGGGGCAGAGACCATGGAGGAATTCCCTTGGTTACTTATTTTCCCCGGGCTGGCGTTAACCCTAACGCTGTTCTCCCTTAATTTTCTTGGTGACGGTCTGCGTGATGCGCTGGACGTGCGCGGCTCTGGAGACTGATCCATGTCACTACTTGAGGTCAACAATCTGGCTGTCAGTTTCGTTACCCGCAACGGGGTAAACAAGGCGGTCGATGATATTAGTTTCACGGTGGAGTCAGGCAAGATTACCGCCATCATTGGTGAGTCAGGTTCAGGCAAGTCAGTGGCCTGTTACAGCATGCTGGGATTAATCCCCATGCCGCCGGGGCGCATAGACGGAGGCGAAGCACTGTTCGATGGGCGCGACCTGCTGAAGCTCTCCGAGGCCGAGCTACGGGAAATTCGTGGGCGTGATATCGCGATGATATTTCAAGACCCGATGACCTGCCTGAATCCGTATATGACGGTAGGTGATCAGCTGATAGAGCCGCTGGTTTATCATCGCAAAGTGTCCCGTCATGATGCCCGGGTGCGGGCCATGGAATTGCTCGATGAAGTCGGTATTCGCGACCCCCAAACCACGATCGACAACTACCCGTTCGAGTTCTCTGGTGGTATGCGCCAGCGGGTGATGATCGCGATGGCACTGATCAACGAGCCCAGGCTGTTGATTGCCGATGAACCCACTACGGCACTGGATGTGACCATTCAGGCGCAAATCTTGCAACTAATTGCAAACCTGCAAACAAAGCGCGATATCGGGGTGATTTTTATCAGCCACGACCTGGCGGTGGTGGCCGACATAGCCGATCAGATGGTGGTGATGCAAACGGGCAAAATTGTCGAGACTGGCGACCGCAAGGCGATTTTTGAGAACGCGCAACACCCCTATACGCAGAAGCTATTGTCCGCTATCCCGTCCGGCACCAAGGCCGTTAATGAGGCCGAGCCAGAGACCTTAATTCGAATTCAGAACCTGTGCACCTGGTTCGAGTCAGGCGACGGCAAGCCGACGGTGAAAGCAGTTAACGACGTCAGCTTTAACATCCATCGGGGCGAAGTCTTGGGGCTGGTGGGTGAGTCGGGCAGCGGCAAGTCGACTATAGGCAGATCTATTTTACGCCTGGTGCGGGTGACTTCGGGGCAGATTGATTTTGATGGTACCGAGCTCACCCAGCTGCAGGGACGTCAGCTAAAACAGATGCGCCGGCGCATGCAGATGATCTTTCAGGATCCTTTTGCCTCTCTCAATCCGCGTATGACGGTGTTTGATACCCTGGCTGAACCGTTGCTGTTACACGGTATCGAAACCCGCAAATCGGTGAATGCCGGCGTGCTGAAACTGATGGACGATGTCGGCTTGGCGCGCGCCTTTGTGCGTAAATATCCTCACGAGTTCTCCGGTGGCCAGCGCCAGCGCATCGCGATTGGCCGGGCCTTGGCGACCCGTCCGGAATTTATTGTCGCAGACGAGCCGGTATCAGCCCTGGATGTGACTATTCAGGCGCAGATCTTGGAACTGATGGCCGAGTTGGGCAGAGAATACGGTCTCACCATGTTATTTGTCTCGCACGATCTGGCGGTGGTGAAACATATCGCCGACCGCATTTTGGTGCTCTACAAAGGCGAGGTCGTGGAGCAGGGCACTGGCCAGTCATTGTTTGATAACCCACAGCAGCCCTATACCAAACAACTGCTGCAGGCCATTCCCGGCAGAGCCCCGCTGTAGAGGATGTTAATAATTTCCATTCAGAGTCCGCGTCTTTGATGGAGAGGCGGGCGCTCGCCCATTCAAGTTTTTTCCTGATTTTTATGGCGGCTCTGGTCGCCCTGGCGCCGCTGTCAATTGACGCTTATATGCCGGCTATCCCGATGCTGGCAGAGTATTACGGGGTAAAAATTTCAGCCGTAAACCTCACTATAAGCACTTATCTGATAAGCAGTGGCCTCGGTCAATTTCTGGGTGGGGCGCTTTCTGATCACCTGGGGCGCAAGCCAATTGGTCTCGTCGGCTTGCTGACCTTTGTAGTCGCTACCATGTTGATTACGCTTTCAACTACTATTGAACAGATGCAGCTGTGGCGTTTTTTTCAGGGTCTTGGGGGTGGTTTTGCCATGGTGATCTGTATGGCGCAGCTGCGCGATATCTATCCGGCAGAAGAGGTGGCCAAGCGTTTCGCTAAGGTAATGCTGGTGGTTTTGATAGCCCCCATGGTTGCGCCAGCTATTGGCTCCGTCATTATGCAGTTGGGCTGGAAAGCTATATTTGTGTTTCTGGGGGGGTATGGACTGCTCTTTTTGCTAATTTACATTTTTATTATTCCGGAGACGCGGTTGGGAGATCGCACCCGCCCAAGCTTTACATCCATATTGATGAGCTTTGTTCAGGTGGTCAATCACCGCATCGACGGCAAACGGGTGGCGATTCGTTATGCGCTATTTGGGGCCATCACCGCAGGCGTGTTTTTTTCCTACCTGACCAATGCCGCGTTTATTTATATGGATCAGTTTCATCTCAATGAATATCAGTTTTCACTGACGTTTGCCGCAGGTGGCTTGGCGATGATGGCGGGCAATGCCGCCGCTATTCGCTTGATGGGTAGGTTTAGTGCGCTGAAAATTTTGCTTGGCGCCAATCTGGCCCAAATTGGTGTTCTGGCTGCACTGTTGCTCATGGTCTTTCTAGAGGCAGCCAGTTTTTGGGTGCTGATCTCTACTTTGCTGTTGGTGTTGGCAGCGTGCGGCGCCATCAGCCCGACGGCATCGGGGTCATTCGTCAAATTTTATGATCATTTGAGTGGCAGTGCCGCGTCGGTTAGTGCAACGCTGACCTATACGATCGGAGCTGGTATTGGCGCTTTGGCGGCTACTTTGGGCAATAACAATCTGGGTCCGGTATTGATGACCATGCTGGGTGCTGCGGTGATAGCGCAGTTTTTACTGCGAACCGTAGCGGAAGACCAGAGCGTCCACTAGTCATCAATATGCGAATAGATTTCGGCCCCACTGAGTGTGCCGTCGCCGTTGTCATCCAGTTGTAGCAGGCGCTGACTGGCAGACTCAATTTCCGTGGAATCCAGTGTGCCATCGCCGTTGCTGTCCAGAGTCGTATAAATCAGCATAACCCGTTTCAGAGTCGCCGGTGGACCGAAGCTCTGAAACATCAGATAGCTCATGACCACCAAGGCCAGTGCTGCGGCAATGCCTGTAATAATAGTCTTATCCATATACGTTTCATCTTTGAGACGGGTAGTTAATGATAGAACGAGTGGCAGGGCAACGGAAGTCACTTTATTGTTTTGATCTGGCTCCAAATTTTCATCCTTGCGCGCAATGCGTTAGCCTTGTCAGATAACTGACGTTAATGCGCGCCTCTTGCAGGAGTTGTAGCGGTGACCAAGAGCAATGAAAGAGGTTGGTTTAATACGGCTGTGAGCCCTGAGATAGTCAAACGCAGTCTAAAGGTCAGCGCTATAGTGGGTAGCCTGTTGGCGCTAATTAATCACGGCGATAAAATTATTGCTTTGTCGCTGGACGCACCAATTTGGCTCAAGATTGTACTGACCTATCTCGTCCCTTATTGCGTTGCCACCTGGGCGGCTGTGCAGACGGTACGTTCATCCTCAGGATCTTAAAAGTCCTACATTGAATCAGCAGACCGGCCTTAATCGCGTTCCTGACGCCCCGCAATCGCAACACCAGGCTCCAGCGCAGCGCCAGTATCCTCTGTTTTGGTCTTTCGAAACGGCAGGAAAAACACCGGCAGCACAAAAAGCGTGAAAAGAGTGCCAACTAACATTCCAGCTGTGATCATCAAGCCGATGCTGATGCGGCTATTGGCGCCAGGACCACTGGCTATCACCAGCGGCCAAACCCCCAGTACCGTAGCGAAGGTTGTCATCAGAATGGGCCGCAATCTCAGGGCGGCCGCTTCCTCGACAGCAGTCCGGCGATTATGACCGGCGAGCACCAGGTTATTGGCGAATTCGACAATCAGTATTCCGTGTTTACTGATTAGACCGATGAGCGTCAGCAGTCCGATCTGGGTGTAAATGTTGAGTGTGACGAAACCCAAAGCAATGGGAATCATAGCTCCAAATATCGATAACGGAACCGACACCAGCACCACGAAGGGATCACGAAAACTGTTGAACTGAGCCGATAGCACGAGAAAAATCAAGGTCAGTGATAAACCAAATAAAATAGGAAAGGTCCCTGATTCTTGTATAAAACGCCGCGAGGCCCCGGTATAGCCGGCGCGAAAATCTACCGGTGCGAGTTCATCCAGTTGTGCCTGCAGGAATGCCAAACCAGTCCCCACGCTATTGGGTGGCATCATCATGCCTTGAATAGTGCTGCTATTAAGTTGCTGATGCTGCGTGAGTTCATTGGGCTGCACCGTGGAGCTGAGACTGATCACAGCTGATAAAGGAACCAGTTCATCGCTAGAAGTCCGCACGTAATACTTTTCCAGCTCTTCCTTGGTCAGGCGAAATTCGCGGCTGGCCTGGGGGATAACTTTGTAGCTCCGGCCCTTGAGGTTGAATCTATTGGTTTCGGCTTCGCCAAGCATAACCGCCAGAGTCTCGCCTACGGTCTGCATGGAAACACCCAATCGCGCCGCCCGGTCACGGTCGATATCCACCGTGATTTCCGGTCGGTCAAATTTCAGTGATTGTTCGATGAATAAAAACAGCCCGGATTCCCGCGCTGCGCTTAAAAGTTTCTCGGTGACCTCTAACACCTGCTCATAATTGGCAGTAGATGCCACGACAAAATTGATCGGTAGACCTGCGTCGGAGCCCGGCAATGGTGGGTCGGCGAATACCAGAACCTGAAGACCTGCCACCGCGCTGAACTTTTGCTGCAACTCAGACTGAATTTCCTTTTGCGTCCGGTCGCGTTCGTCCCAGTCGACTAATGTGATGCCGCCCATATTGAAATCGGTAGACGCGATCTGCCAGGAATGGCTGACCTCGGGCACGGTCTTCCAGGCCTCGACGACCCGATCCAGAAAATACACGATGTAATCAAGGTTGGCGTGTTTTGGCGGCGCCGCGAAAAGATACATGGAGCCACTGTCTTCTTCTGGTGCCAACTCCTTTTGGGCCATGGCAAACATCAGCGGTAAGCTGGCCAGGATGCACACGCCAAATAACAATACCGCCTTGCGGTTATTCAGGCAGTGACGCAGTAGCTTGCGGTAAGCTGTTGTCAGTGCGCCGAACTTGGTGTCCAGCCAGTCAGCGAATCTGCCCTGATGTTCGTGGTCCTTTAGTAGCCGAGAGCACATCATCGGACTTAAGGTTAAAGCGACGATGCCTGAAACAATCACCGCCCCGGCTAAAGTGAGTGCGAATTCAGTGAACAAAGCGCCGGTCAGACCACCGACAAAGGCAATGGGGGCGTAAACTGCCGCCAGCGTCAGTGTCATGGCAACGACGGGAAGGGCCACTTCCCTTGCGCCAAGATATGCGGCGTTTAAGGGGGTTTCTCCCAGTTCAATATGGCGGTGAACATTCTCTACCACCACAATCGCGTCATCCACGACCAAGCCGATGGCTATGACCATGGCCAGCAGCGTCAACAGGTTGAGCGAAAATCCCATGGCCTGGATCATAAATACCACGCCAATCAAAGACAGCGGTATGGCCACCAGGGGGATGAGAATCACTCGGGCTGAACCCAGAAAGCAGTAAATCACCAGCATGACGATTAACGCGGCCTCAAACAGAGTCAGTATGACTTCGTCCAAGGCGCCCTGAATGGGGGTACTGCCATCCCACTCCATGAACAACTCGATGTCTGCCGGTAATGCGGCGCGCAGGCGTGGTACAGCATCGTGTACCTGTTTTGCGACCTCCAGAGGATTGGAATCCGGGGTCCCGGTAATAGACACAAAGACGCCTTCTTTACCGCTGGAATATAGCCTGGTTTGGCTGTTTTCGGAGGCGAGCTCTATTTCGGCGACGTCGCCCAGGAGGACCCGTCTATCGTCGGTCTGACGTACTACCATCGCCTCGAAGGCTGCCGGTGTTGCTGAGTCCGTGCGCGCATCGACCGAGGCACGGATCAGGTTGCCCTCGGTGGAGCCTGCAGTGGAAACATAGTTCTCTCTGCTGATGGCGGCGTTGATGTCGGTGGCAGTGACCCCAAAAGCGGCCATGCGAACCGGGTCAAGCCAAATTCTCATGGCGGGGTATTGTCCCATGACTTCGGCTTTACCCACGCCAGGAAGCGTTGCCATTTCCGGTTGAATATTGCGCGCCACGTAGTCGGTAAGGTTAGCTGGGCTTATCTGATCACTGCGGAACGCCATGTACATCAAGGCGTCGCCGCCGCCGGCAACGGTAATGACTGGATCTTCAATTTCGGTAGGTAAATCTTCTCGTGCTTCGTTGACCTTGGCGATAACTTCGGTGAGTACATCGCTGCTGTTTTCGCCCAGGCGTACATGGATCTCTATTGAAGATCGGCCGGGATTACTGGTCGACGTAATATATTCGATTCCTCGTGCGCCCGCCAAACGCACTTGCAGCGGTGTTGTGACAAAGCCCTGAACGGTGCTCGCACTTGCTCCCCGGTAATTGGTATAAACAAAAATAGTGCTGCGTTCCAGCTCAGGAAAATGGCGTATTGGAACGGTTGACAGCGAGGCGGTTCCCAACAATAGCAACAGTGCGCTGACTACAATGGCCAACACGGGACGTTTGATAAAAGTATCGGTTAGCGCCATTTTAAAAATAGACCGTATCGTCTAGCTCGACGCGGGCGCCCCGGTATAGTTTGTTTTGGCCCACGGTGACCACTTTGTCTCCGGATTTGATGCCTTTTAGAATGGCAATTCTGCCGTTGCGAGCCGGCCCGGTTTCAACGATTCTTGGCTCTGCCAGTAACTCTCCGGGCTTTTCTCTGTCGTTGACAACGTACACCGTGTCGCCATGTAGAGCGAAAGCCACCGCGCTTTCAGGCACCGTGACCACCGACCGCGCAATGCTCAGGTCCACGGTGAGACGAGCAAACATTCCTGGCAGTAAGCCGTTGCCGTCCTCGAGGGTGGCGAGCAACCGTAGATTACGTGTGCTGGCATCGACCTGAGCGTCGACCGCTTGCAAGGTTGCCTTGAATGCCTTGTTTGGGAAGGCCGCTGTCTGCACTGAAATTTCCAGTCCTGTTCGTAATTGGGGAAAGTGCCGGGCGGGCACAGAAAAGTTTACTTCGAGTTCTGTTAAATCCTGCAAGGTGGTAATGGCTGTTCCCGATTCAATGTAGTCCCCGCGTTTGACTGTGATAATTCCCACAGTGCCCGAGAAGGGCGCGATTATGCGCGTGTTGTCCAGGCGTGCCTCGGTCTCCGCGAGGGTTGCCACTGCACTGTCCAGATCAGCTTTGGAGCGGTCGTACTGGCTCTGTGGAATTGATTTTTGCTTAACCAGGCTGGCATCGCGTTTGAAGAGCAGGCGGGCCAATTCCAGATTGGCGGTCTGTCGCTCCTGGCTGGCCTGCTCGACACTGTCGTTAAGCGTCAGCAGGAGATCTCCGGCTTCAACCTGATCTCCAGATTGCACCCGAATCTCGATGATTTCACCGCTGGTTGCGGCGCTTAGTTGCGCGCCCCGGGCAGCGGCCAGAGTGCCCACCGCCTCCAATTCAGTTTCCCAGATATCCTCGCGCGCCGTGGCCGCGGCGACCATAATGGGGGGAAGCGTAAACTCGGCTGCAGCGGACGAAGAAAATTTATTTAACAAGAAACCGGCCATGCTGCCGAAGATCGCTAGGAGAAGTAGGGCGACAACCAAATATGCGCGCAATGTGAACCTCAAATTTCCGCTTTTAATGTCGGGTGACACTGATAGCCATCTTTGGAGAGTATTCTAAAACCTTTGCTCGTAGCTTGCACCTCTTCTAGTTCGGCAATACTGAAGGCGGGAGGTGATTGTGGATGTAACTTGACCCCAAGACCACCCTATGTTAGGGCTGAAAACAAACTGCTGGGCCTCGCGATCTACATGATTTATGCTTAGTGCCTCATCAAAACCAAACAATTCTTAACGGGGTATTTTCGTGAGAAAATCGCGTAAGTTAAAGAAGTTACAGCGGGAAATGGACAACACCGCCAGCTATACCGAATGGCAGGATTTAGCAGTCGCCCACGATGAGTTGTCGGGGCATAAACGGTGGCGCGAGGTGGACCAAAGTCGGCAATATGACTTTTCCCAGATTCGCTTGCGCCTCGATCGTATCCGAAGTTTGCGGGCCAGACACGACCATCAGGGTCTGCTGTTTACACTCAACGAAGGCATCCATGGCAATATGGGTGGCATGGGGCGTAGCAGCCTTTATCGTCGGGCTAAATTTGGCACCAAGCGGCTGATTGAACAGTACATTGATGAGGTAGATGACGCTCTGCGGTTTCTGGCAGCACTTCCCGCTGATGAGATTAGCACGCAGGACAAAATAGATTTCTTTTACCGGGCGAATATCTGCTACGGACGTTCTGCTCTGATGCTCAGTGGAGGCGGAGTTCTCGGCTTTTATCATATGGGTGTTGTCAAAGCATTATTGGAGCAAAACCTGTTGCCGCGGGTTATTTCGGGCTCCAGCGCAGGTGCCATAGTAGCGGGCTTGGTGGGCTGTCACACAGAGCAGGAACTTGAGCATTTTTATGAGCCAGGTAATGTGCATTTTGAAGCCGAGCGAGAAGCTAGTGTCTTTAGCCGCATGTTTTTAGGTGCCAATCCTCAAATTGATGTGGCCGATCTCGAGTCGATTATCGCCCGCCTTATTCCGGACCTGACTTTTCAGGAGGCCTACGAGAAGACGGGGCGCCAGGTCAGTATTACCGTCGCGCCGGCAGAACCTCATCAGCGTTCCAGGCTGTTAAACGCAATTACGTCTCCCAACGTGTATATTCGCTCCGCAGTAATGGCGTCTTGCGCTGTACCGGGGGTGTTTCCGCCAGTCATGCTGATGGGGAAAAATGTTCATGAAGAAGCACAGCCTTATTTGCCGACGCGAAAATGGGTTGACGGTTCCATCGCCGACGATCTGCCTGCCAAACGCCTGTCACGTCTTTACAGTACCAATCACTATATCGTCAGTATGGTTAATCCGATTGCTACGCCCTTTCTCAGCAACGATAAAGAGCCCAGCCGTTTGGGTGCCGCTCTGGGTAGCCTTGGCGTTGGTGTTGGCCGCGAGGTGCTCAACTTCTATCGCGGCATTGCGCAGAAGCAAGGAGACAACTGGCCCCGCTTTAATATGCTGATCAATGGTGTGCACGCGCTGATGGATCAAGAATACAGCGGTGATATCAATATTGTACCGGGCTTTGGTTGGTACAACCCGGCCAAGATGCTCTCTCATCTTTCGGAAAAAGAGCTGGTTGATTTGATGGAAGGTGGTGAGCACTCGGCTTTTCCCAGTATTGAATCGATACGTTTGTGCACCAAAATTTCTCGGACTATGGAGGAAATTTTACATCGTTTTGAATACGGCGACCTGCGCCCGGATGCCAGTGAATTCAAGCGCCCTCGCTCTTCGCGCCGCCGGCCACAGCCGACCCGTACAGATAGGGAGGCCATGCAAATTGCTGCCGCTCAACCGTCAGTGGTAGTAGCGAATAAGCCTGTGAAGGCTAAGGCCAAGGCGAAAAGAGCGCCAGTCAGCCGTAAGAAGTCTACCGCGAAGACGCCTGAACCGTCCTCCGTAAAGCCTTCGGGACCTGCAGCCAGGGCTGCATAGCAGCTGGGGCTAGGGTTATTGGATAACGCGCGCCCGGATGTGGGCGCGCGAATAGTATCTAGATGCGCTCGATAATGATTGCCGGGGCCATACCCCCAGCCGCACACATGGTCACCAGGCCAAACTGTTTGTCCTGACGCTCCAACTCATCCAGTAATGTCCCGATTAATACTGAGCCAGTGGCCCCTATAGGGTGTCCCAGCGCCATTGCGCCACCGTTGACGTTAACCTTGTCACGGTCCAGCGCCAAATCACGGATGAACTTTTCAGCCACCACTGAGAATGCTTCGTTAATCTCGAACAAATCGATATCGGCAAGCTGTAAGCCCGCTTTTCTTAACACTTTGTGCGCCGCAGGTACCGGGGCATTAAGCATCAGGGTGGGGCAGTCGCCGACATTAGCCATAGCGACCATGCGAGCGCGAGGTTTGAGTCCGTGGGCCCTGGCGTAGTCAGGGGAGGCCAGCAGTACGGCAGCCGCGCCATCCACGACCCCCGAGGAGTTGCCAGCGTGGTGAACATGATTGATCTTCAGGTCTGGGTATTTCTGTAATACCAAGCGACGAAACGTCGTTCCGGCTTCGTCCACAGGGTAGTCAGCTAACGCGTCAAACGAGGGGTTTAGTGCTGCTAGAGTCTCCAGGGTGGTATTGGGTCGTGGAAATTCTTCGTGTTCCAGCGCCAGGCTACCGTCGAGCGCGTAGACAGGCACCAGGCTGCGATCGAAATGGCCGTTGGCGATAGCATGGGCTGCGCGCTGCTGTGAGACCACGGCAAGAGCATCGACTGCCTGCCGGTCGATGCCTTCCAGAGTGGCGATAGCGTCAGCACAAACACCCTGGTGGGGTTGAGGATGGGCTTCGCGCAGTCGCAGGTTGTCACTGTCCAGGAAAGGTGATTGTGTCGGGTCCTGGCCAAAGGTCGACATCATTTCGCAACCGCCACCGATGACCAGGTCTTCCATGCCGGACATGATGGTCGCCGCCGCCAGGTTGACGCTGGTTATGCCCGACCCACAAAAGCGATCCAGGGTGACGCCGGAAGAGCGAGTATCGTAGCCTGCGTCCAGTGCTGCCATACGCGCAAGATCGCCACCCTGCTGGCCGCGCTGATTACTGGTGCCGAAGATAATGTCATCGACCTCAGCGGTGTCGATACGGGTTCGTTCGGCCAGGGCCTTAAGTACGGTCGCCCCTAGGTGCTGCGGGTGTTGGTCGGCGAGGGCGCCCTTGCCGCGTTTGCCAATGCCGCGCGGTGTTCGGCAGGCATCAATGATCCATGCGTCAGACATAATGGTTCTCCTTATTTCCCTTTCCAGGTCGGTGCGCGTTTCTCGGCAAAGGCTGTAGCGCCCTCGATCGCATCGTCACTGACGAACACTGGCATAACAATCTCGTTCTGCTTGTCGATCATGATGTCACTGGTCCAGTCCTGGGCTGAATAGACAACTTGCATACTGGCAGCGACCGCCAATGGTCCGTTGGCCGCTATTTTAGCGGCCAGCGCTTTAGCGGCATCGAGAGCCGTTCCAGAGGGCACTACTTGATTGATCAGGCCGAGATCGTAAGCGCGTTGAGCGCTGATAAAGTCGCCAGTCAATGCCAGCTCCATGGCGATTCGATAGGGTATTTGCTTGGGTAGCTTGACCAGTCCACCAGCAGCGGCGGCCAGGCCGCGCTTGACTTCAGGAATGCCAAATTTAGAGTCTTCTGCGGCAATCAGCATGTCGCAACTGATTGCCATTTCGAAGCCACCGGCCAGGGCGTAGCCCTCAACGGCGCCAATGATAGGTTTGCTACAGCGATATTGGGTCAGCCCGGCAAAGCCGCGGCCTGGTATTTCGGGCGTTTCTCCAGTAACAAAAGCCTTGAGGTCCATGCCAGAGCAAAACGAGCCACCGGCGCCGGTGAGGATAGCTACCCGCAGATCGTCGTTGCTCTCCAGTTCATCGGTTGCTGCGACAAACCCTTCAGCTAATGCCTTGTTGGCGGCGTTCCTAGCGTGTGGGCGGTTCAGGGTGATGATGAGGACGCCGTCCTCAATACTGGTTAAAACTTCGTCGCTCATGAGTAATATCCTTTATGCCTGATTAATGTAATGTACGCCGAACTGGGCGAGACCTTCGACCATTTCGCCTTTTGCTTTTGCCTCCGGGCTGGAGGCGGTACCTATGAGCGCTCGTTTTTTGACACCCTGTAAAATTGCTGCCAGGCGGAAAAAACAAAAAACGAGATAAAAATTCCAATTTTCAATCGAGCTGCGGCCGGTTCGCTCACAGTAACGGTCGATATACTGCTGATCGCTGGGGATGCCGTAGTCGCTGCGATTAACGTCCAACAGGCCGCGCAGGCTGCCGTCTCCTGGCAATTGCCACGCCATAACCTGATATGCCAGGTCTGCCAGTGGGTGGCCCAACGTCGACAGCTCCCAATCCAGCACGGCAATGATACGCGGCTCGGTGGGATGAAACATAACGTTGTCCAGCCGATAGTCGCCATGTACCAGGCCATTAGAGCCGTCATCAGCGGGCATATTCGCCGGCAACCAGGTCATTAGTGTTTCCATCGCTTCGCTGTGCTCTGTTTCGGAAGCCCGGTACTGTTTGGTCCAGCGAGAGAGCTGTCGCTCAAAGTAATTCCCGGGTCTGCCGTAGTCACCTAGGCCAACTTTGTCGATATCCACTGCATGCATTGCCGCTAGCACGCGGTTCATATCATCGTAAATGGCAGTGCGCTCGGAATTATTGGTTACCTCGGGCAATGTCGGGTCCCAAAAAACTCGTCCTTCCAAATATTCCATCAGGTAAAACATCGAGCCAATGACATCGTCATCCTCACACAGTACATAGGTCTGCGGAACCGGTACCTCGGTGTTTGCCAACGCGCTGATAACCTTGAACTCCCGGTCAACCGCATGGGCGGAGGCGAGCAATTCGCCTGGCGGTTTGCGGCGCAGCACATACTGATTCTCACCGGCGGTCACTTTGAACGTCGGATTGGATTGGCCGCCGGCAAACTTCTCGGCCTTTAATTCTCCGCTAAACTCCGGGATGTGATCGGCAAGAT
>JBLIEI010000061.1:0-27336 GCA_047633055.1 Halieaceae bacterium
GATAGGTTTCGCAGAAGGAATCAACTAATATCTTCCAATTCACATTCACTTCACCTTCGTACTTAAACCGCGTCAGTCCTTTCTCAAAAGGATAGCCCTCCAGATCACTGGCTTGTTGTCCCAAGTACGTTTTTAGCGAATTTTCGGGATTCTGATTTATATTGATAAATATAAACCCCTCCCACAAATCACAGGATAATTCGGTCAACCCGGCCTTCGATTTGTCTAGCAAAGGGAAGCCCTCTTCATCCGGCACGAAGATTAGTTTCCCCTCTAAATCGAATGACCAGGAATGGAACTTACAAGCAAATCGACTTTTTTTCCCACATTGACTCAATTCGACCTGGTTGCCACGGTGGGGGCAAGCATTCAGAAAAGCCCTGATTTTTTTATCTTTACCTCTAACAATGAGCACAGACATATCAAATGTGGGTATGTCTTGTACAAAAAAACTTCCCACTTCCGAAATCTGCTCTTCGCGTCCGACGCTATGCCATGCGCGTCTGAATATTCGCTGTTTTTCTTTTTCATAAATTTCAGGTTGCCAGTAAATATCTGTTGAGACGGGCATATGATTTACTTCAGGATGTCTCTCAGTCAGATTGACAAGAGGGATTTCTGAGCTAGCTGTATTTTTGTTCATATGAGATATTTCCTGTGCAGCAATAACGCCTCAAAAGAGGCCAAATAAGGGTTTTTTTGGCAACCGGATATCTGTATATATCGGGTTCGCCAGAACAACTCTATGCAGTCCAAAAGGCATCTGTGTGAAGCTCAATACCGAAAACATACCTTGCCTCTTCGGAGCACAAATGAAACGAACCGTATGCGATATCTTTCGGGTCGCCAATAATGCGCATAGGTATAGACGCTTTAACGGAATTGTCTACCTCTGGGGGAAGGCCCGTAAGCGTTGGAGTCGATAACAGCACCAGCTTGTCTCGCATTCTTTTACCCATAGCGCTTCTCTCCTTACAAAATTACTACATTGAACAACGGCGATTTTGACCGGAAAACTATCTCTTTTTTGCTAGAATATTCTTGACCTGAAGGCTCCAAAAATCACAATGCCTGACGATGTCAATTTGCTCAGCGTCGAGCAGCCAGTGATAAAGCGTGCCAAAAATAAAGGTGTTGTAGAGAATAGAAAAATCCCGAGGATCTATCGACTTATCAACTGTTCCGTCTTCGATTCCTTCCGATACCCATCGTTCTGCGTCACCGACGTATATGGTAAAATTTTCACGAAGACATTGACGCATTTCGCTTTCCACGCCTAACGACTCAAACATGATTATGTACCTTCCACGCATAGAACCGGCATGCTCCAAAACAAACCTTTTAAAGGTGTTTGTAGCCGCTAGCACTGCCGCAAGCCCCCTCTTACTCCCGACTTCACGCTTAAGCTCCTTCTCCCAAGCAGTGTGAAACTCCGCTACCAACGCGGCGAAAAACGCGTCTTTCGAGCCAAACCGGTAAGTAGCCAGCCCTCTGCTGTAACCTGCCTCTTCACAAATATCTTTCAAGGCTGTGCGGGCCGCACCTTTTGTTGCTACTAACTTCATTGCTGCCTTGAACATCCGGCCATCCGATATCGCGGTCCTCTCTTCTTGCGTAAGTTTGAGCTTTGCAGATTCACTCGCCTTCGGGGCGTTTTTTTCAGGAATCGGTGTTTTTCCTGGTTTCTTCTGTCTTGGCATAGCAAATATGATCCCTGAGCAATTGTTCCGGACTAAAGATGAGATCTTGTAAATCAAACGTCAGCCAACTCATCAATGATTTATGATGGCAGCGAACCCTTACCCGCTTCGTAAACCGCTCACGGACAGTCGTTTACGACATACCTTTCTTAGTATCGAATGTGGTCAACGAAAACCAATTTCCGCCGTTCACGTTGCAGGTCTTAACCGTCTATTCAGTCTGTTTTTTGAACTAGATGTCGTACTCAATCTGATACCACTAGAGTCCGCCTATATGGGTCAGCTATATCTCCTGTGTAGTTGAACTTAAATTCATGGTTGACTGTTCGAACGCTTCTGGCCGAGACGTTTCAACTAACGTTAGGGCGGTAGCATCAAAACCTTGCAGGCATTCCTCTCGTGTACGAGCTGTAACGGTTATCTCTTTGAGTGCACGGCTCGTCACTGACAGCTCTTCGCCATAACGGACTGCGCGAAGATGGCACTGCATAGGACAAATAAGGGTGCAGTGAGCCGCAGTCGTGTTTCGATGGCGGGATTAGTGGCATGGCACGGTTTGATATCCATGTTTTTTTTCCCCTTTATAATTTTCGGATCAAGCAAAACGTCCGCTTTTAAAAGTTAGCAAACTAACTAGTGACTAGCAAGTATAATTATCATACCAAATTTAATATTCGAATCTAGCGCCGGCCCCAACTCATTGACGGTCGAGAATCTATCTGGCCATCATCTTTCGGGCCCTCATGGTACAAAGTCACCTCCGCTAGCAAGAATAAATTGCACTGCCTCGAGACTGCTCGTGGTCAGAATTGAAAGTAGTTCGTCGGGTCATGGTTATTACCTTTTAATAACTAGCTAAAGACAACCTTAATCCCTTGTTGTGCGGTTTTTCCTGAGATATGTATCGATAAAAACGCACTATATTAACGCATTTATTGCCCCAATTTCGTGCACAATAATGTCTATTGCACCGAGACGGTGCTGGATTGACTAGGAGTCAAATGAATGAAGAAGATGTTGATGCTGCTTGCCACCTTTGCCTTTGCACCTGCGGTTCCCGCGCTGGCCGACGTTAGCTGCACCGAAAATTGCGTTAAACAAATGACGACGCACTTTAGTGGGCGGCCTCCTTTTAAGCGGTCCTTTGAAATCGTAGCAGCATCGGAAGTTGAACAGCGTGAGGCGGCTGTCCGCAAGAAGGCAACGTTACGCGGCAGGCCACCTTATAAGAATAGGTTTGGCCCACGCTCCAGGTAACTTGTTGCTTAAACTTTTTAGCCGTCAGAGCGGTTCTTAACTCGCATCAATTTTTCTTGTTTGGAACCTCGGTTTGAACCCATTAGTCTCTTGAGGTCAGGGAAGCCTGGCCCCTGGTTTGAAGCTACCTCCCTACCCCAATCTGCAAAAACCCGCGATTGCACCATCTACTCGTCATTTGGGAAGTGTACGGCGACCGCGTCTCACAGGTCTGTGGCATTGATCCCGTGTGGTATCGTGCTCTGGAACACGCTCTTTTTGACGCACCAGCGTTCGATATGCCGCGGTATTCGCGTTATCTTCTTCAATAAAAGAGTACAGCACGAGGTATGGCTGTTGACGATACGTGCCAAGAGTGCGCGTGAAAAATATCCCATTGCACTTGCTGCCGGCCAACTGAGGGGAACTGACTGATGAGTAAGATAAAGACGCGTCACCTGGCGAGGAGCTTGCCCGAATACTACTCGATTCCGTTCGCCAGATAAAAGACGGCTAAGTTGCCAGAACTCAGCAGGTTGAGTATCGGGTAAAACGTCTGCATCAATGTTAAGGTTTTGATACGTGTAAGGCACTTGAACAGCAATTCTGACCCGCTTTTGTTCAGGGACCCCACACGGTGGATGCCTGGTACATTGACGCTGCTCCGGTCCTTGACACCCTGGATTAGACAGCTTGAGTCACTATCCAGTGTCGAAAGCCCTAATTGATCAAATGACGGCCAAGGTATTGATGTTTTAAACACATATGATTTTTTTGACCGCACGATAGGTTTCAGATATGCAGTGTGAAATAACCGCAATTTATACTTACCCAGTCAAGAGCTGCCGCGGCAGCTCCATGGCGCAAGCCGAACTATCCGAGCTCGGCATTGAAGGCGACAGACAGCTGATGATACTGCGCGAGGGGACTTTCGTTAATCAGAAACAGCTTCCTCAGTTGGCGCGTATTGGCGTTTTCAGGTTAAGCGCCAGCGAAATTGAATTTTCAGCGGAAGGCCACCCGGCTCACAGGCATCAAGTTGAATCAACGGGTAAACGCAGCGAAGCAGACCTCTACGGCAGTCAGATCGCGGTCATTCACCAAGGCCGTGCACTTGCGGATTGGCTTTCCAAAGTGACAGGCGAATCCCTTGAATTAGTCGCAGCGGCACATGTTTTCTCCCGCAATTTATCCCAGGCCGTGTTGGCCGGGCTGGATGGTCTCAATCACACGGGTTTCGTCGATCTCGCCCCAGTGCTGCTCACTAGCGAGTCCTCCCTGGCCGATTTGAACAGTCGTCTACCCTCCCCTATTCCTGTTGCCAGGTTCCGACCGAATATAGTGGTGCGCGGCCTCGATGCATGGGCCGAAGATGACATACCCGAATATCGAAGTGGGGAAATTGCGTTACGGCGCCAGGCCCACTGCGAGCGCTGCGCGGTCACCTGCACCGACCAGCTGACAGGAGAACGCTCTGGCGAACCCCTGCGAAGCTTAAAGAGCTTTCGTAAAACTGAAGATGGCTATTCCAGCGGGATACTGTTTGGCGAGTACCTGTCAATTATTGGCCAGGGTACGCTGACGGTTGGGGATAGACTTTCGATCTGAACCCCTATGACGGGATAGGGGGCTGTCGCAACTGAGCGGGTTTAATCCTAGCCCGACATACTCCAGCTCTTGGCATTTGAACATTGCGATACGCTGCCCCCAGCTTTAAAGGCAGGCATCACATGTAAGGGGTACCCTGAATAACATACCGCTGATACGTCGCTTACTGAAACACCAGAAAACCAGCGAAAGAATTCGTTAAGTTGCCACTACCGGCTGCTGCAACATTAAAGGCGACAATCTCAGCGCCAGCGCTTATTATTATTGGCCAATCCCTCTGGCAGATTTAAATATGGAATATCGTAAGCTTGGTCGTTCTGGCCTTAAACTCTCTGAACTATCCTTCGGCTCCTGGGTTACGTTCAACAAGCAAGTCGATTCCGGTCTGGCAGAGCGTATGTTCGGCACTTGCTTTGATGCAGGCATTAACTTTTTTGATAATGCCGAGGGCTACGAAGCGGGTCAATCTGAAATTGTTATGGGCAAAGCGCTAGCCGCTCTCGCCCGCCCCCGTGATAGCTACTGTGTTTCATCCAAGGTCTTTTTTGGCAGCACCTTAAACCCCATGCCTACACAAATGGGCCTAAGTAGAAAGCACATCACTGAGGCCTGTCATCAGGCTCTTAAAAGGCTACAGGTCGATTATCTTGATTTGTTTTTCTGCCACCGGGCAGACCCGGACACGCCGATTGGCGAAACCGTCTGGGCGATGCACAATCTCGTGGTGCAGGGCAAAATTTTGTACTGGGGCACCTCAGAGTGGACTGCTCAGGAGATAATCGAGGCTCAAGAATTCGCCGCGAACAATCACTTAACCGCGCCAACGATGGAGCAGCCGCAATACAATTTACTGGATCGAAAACGCTTTGAGGTGGAATACGCTCCAGTGTTTGAAAAGTATCAAATGGGCGCCACTACCTGGTCACCGCTGGCCTCGGGCGCGCTAACCGGCAAGTACCTCGATGGTATTCCAAAAGACTCCCGAGCGTCTCTGGAAGGCTATGAGTGGCTTAGAAAAAGCATGCTGGACTCCGACCGCGGCCAGGAAAGAATGAAGAAAGTCGCGGCCCTGGCACCCGTCGCTGAAGATTTGGGCGTTAGTCTGACCACAGTTGCGATAGCATGGTGTTTACTCAACAAGAACGTCTCCACTGTCATTCTTGGTGCGTCGAGGGTTGAGCAGCTTGAGCAAAACCTGGGGGCACTGGATGTCGTTCCGCTGCTTACTGACGATGTGGTGAATAGAATGGCAGTGGCTGTGCAGTAGATTGTTCCAATGATTCACTTGGGATATGGACTGCGGAATATGACGGCACCGTCAATAGCGAAAAGCGCTTAAAAGTCGTGGAATCACCAACAACTTCATTTCGCGAATGCGTTCGACCAGCATGCCATTTGGATTTTTGAACGATAATTGGTAGGGTCTTTTGCTATCGCAAAGGGTGAATGCTCCAGCCTCTAAAAGGGCCTCGCGTCCGTCTTGTCGGTAAACGCTGGAGTCCCCCAAGTGCAGATGGACTAGAGTAAAAAATTCGATTCGCCTAGCTGGATTTTCTGAAGCTGCCCACTAAATCCCTCTCTGGTCCCTGGGGCCATCTCCAATACTGTGAACGCATCGGAAATGAGGTCATTCCAATGATCGACCTGTACCTGTTTAGTTCTGTTACTTTGGACGTTCTTTTCCATGGTTTATGGTTTTTTTAGAGATCACTGCAATGCTCGAAGTACTTTAAAAAAATCCGGAGGGCATGCTAACCGGGATTTCAAATTAGTCATCGTTTACGGCGATATGATCCACACACTATGATTCCGTAACCGCATGAATAACACAGGATAACTGAGTCACCAGTGGATCATAGAAGCTTAACGATACGCCGCACAAGCCGGGCATAGGCCGCCAGTTCTACAATCGCTAGTCGACTTTAAGATACCAAGCCAATATGCCCGCCACGAATGCGGGTATCGCAAACACCAGGAAATTATCTGCCATGGATATCCCTTGTGCGATCATGATACCTCCGGCGAACGGACCTACGACGGCGCCGAAACGCCCAATGCCAATGGCCCACCCTACGCCTGTGGTTCGAACTTCAACGGGATAAACTTTCGCCGCTACTGCGTAGAGGCCGGTGAACCCTCCCTGAAGGAAAAATCCAATCACAGAAAGACTGGCTAGCATCGGTAGATGCTCTGCAGCCAATGCGAACAGCAACATACAGGCAGCGGTGGTTGTCAAAAATAGACTAATTAACAGTGACAACTTGATATGAGAGGCAAGCCAGCCTAGCGTTAGAATACCCAACACGGCACCACCATTGAATGCGGCGGCGCCATAAACGCCTTCCGCCTCAGACATACCCGCCAGTACCACCAGCTTTGGTAGCCAACTCATCAAAAAGTAGAGCGTTATAAAGCAGAAGAAAAAGGTCAGCCACAGCTGTATTGTTCTCGCTCTGCGATCAGGGGTGAGCAAGCTAAGCACATTAGCCTTAGCGTGCGGTCCGGACTGTTCCTCTTGAGGCATTTGTTCCAGAGGCGTTGCTTTCAACCGGACAAGAATTTTATTTAAGGTTTCCAGGGCTCCCGCTGGCCGCCGGTGAACCAGGAATTGTATTGATTCGGGCAAGCAGAGCCAGGCCACAACGACCATTGCCATCGTTGCACAGCCACCTGCAAGAAAAACACTTTGCCAGCCATAGTGCTCCAGCAATGGGACTGCGATAAAGCTACCCAGTGTCGCACCTAGAGGATAACCTGCGGTGATGGCCACCACAGTCAGGCTGCGGTATTTGGCGGGCGTATATTCCGCTGTGATAGTGGCAAGACTGGCTAACAATCCACCCACGCCTAGACCCGTCACCAGGCGCGTGATTATTAGCTGCCAAAGCGTGGTAGAAAAACCAGTAGCAATCATGCTGATACCGACTACAACAATGCACATCAGAATCATCTTACGGCGGCCAATAACGTCGGAAAATGGAGCGACAAACATAGCGCCCACCATCATGCCCCCAAGCGCAACACTAAAAACAAGTCCCAAATGCTCCGGTGAGATTGCAAGCTGCTCTCCAATCCGGTGCGCGGTGAAGGCCATGGCAGTCACGTCGAAGCCGTCCAGCATATTAAGAATGAACGCGACGAGTACCACCGTCCATTGCAAACCAGATATTTTGCCGTTATCGACAATTGAATCCATTTCGGTATTCGGCCCTGCGATTGCGCTACTCATCGGGTGGTCCAGCTATCTGCTCGCCGCTATTGTTGTTCTGTGAAGTAAGCGGTCGAATCCCTCGTAGCCACCGGTAGCGCGGTGCAGCACTGAGCGGTTATCCCACATCACCAGCATATTCTCACGCCACTGGTGCGTGTACACAAACTGTGGCTGGGTTTGCCACTCGTGTAGCTCGAGTAAAAGACTGAATGCGTCCTCGTCATTCATCCCGTCAATGCCAACGATGTAGCCCACACAGCCGAATAGGCACTCCTCATCGGTTTCTGGATGCCGCCCAATAAGTAGGTGCAGCTCAGTATCAAGTGCCTCAGCCGAGGGCTTAATGCGCATACTTCTATCTGTCGCCTGATCCTCTTTGCCGTACATACCCTCAGGTGCATACGCGGCTTTGGCCGAGTGGATGGCGAACTTCCCGGCCAACTTCTGGCGAAGTGCTGCGGGCATTGCCGCGAGTGATTTATGTTGATCGGCATAAAGCGTGTCGCCCCCCTGAGGTGGAATGGTAATCCCGAATAGGCAGGTACCAGCCGGTGGCGTTACTTGAAAGCTCCAATCGGTGTGCCAATTCTCAGCAAATAGCGGGGCTTGCTCATTGGCCTTCCGCTCTACTGCGATAACATGCTTGCGGCCCTCAATCGCGGCGATAAAGGGGTCGTGGCCGAAGTCGCCAAAGTACAGCGAGAAACGTTCCAGATCATTATCGGACAAAGGCTGGTCGGGGAAAGACACCACGTGGTGCTCCATCCAGGCCGCACGTATTGCTGCAATGGTGTCTTTGTCCAGAGCCTGGGTTAAGTCGAGACCAGTGATTTCAGCACCACAAACCTGGCCAGACGGCTTAACAAAAAGGCTCATAGAAATACCCACAGCGGATTAGAGATACCGCACTATAGCAAGCATTTGTTAGCACATCGACTTTGCGCTAATCACAGCAAAGGCGAGGATTAATCGGCTTGTTTTATATTCCGATAAACACCCATCATTGACCAAAAGAGTGCGGCCGCCCCCAAGGCAAACAATAGGTCGCCGGGCACCCTGCCCCACACCATGGCCTCCATAAATGTGCTGTGAATGAACTCAGCAGAACGGACAAAGTGCCAGCTGGTCCAGAAGATAAACGCATTTAAGGCATGCATATTTTCATCACTAATTGTCACCGATTGAGAAAACGCATACAGGCTCTCTTGCTGCCCCTCACCTGTGTCTTCAACAATATACGGCAGCACCGTAGCAATCTGTTTTGATCTGAGTCATACATACCCACATTAGCTGGAATCACAGTGATAACAGGCATCGCAACAGCTTGTCATTGTCGATTAGATTAGCAACGCCTCCAGCGTACGGATGTAATGATGGTCGGGTCACTGGCATAATCCCAACATGAAATCATTCCTTCCTCTGATCAAAGACGAGTGGCGGCTATTGCTGTTCGGCTTCGCCATGAGTTTTGGCTCCAGCTTTGGCCAAACTTACTTTATTGGTCTGTTCAGCGGCGAAATTCGAGCGGACCTTGGCCTTTCCCATGGTGACTTTGGCGCCATTTACTCGGCAGCGACCCTCGCTAGTGCTGTGATACTGCTCTGGTCTGGATCACTGGTTGATCGAATAGACCTGCGCCGATTCTCACAATGGGTCGTGCTTGGCTTGGCCGCTGGGTGTCTGTTGATGGCTTCTAGTCGAGGGCTTGTAGCTCTTTTTCTGAGCATGCTGGTCTTGAGACACCTGGGCCAGGGCCTGATGAGTATGGCTGGAACGACCGCGATGGTGAGGTACCTCGACCATCAACGTGGTAAGGCTAACGCACTGGGTGGCATTGGTTACTCTGTCTCGGAAGCAACGCTACCTACACTGGTCATCGCGTCCCTGGCGCTACTGAATTGGCGTCAATCCTGGGTTTTCTGGGCGCTGGTGCTCATGGTCACCATGCCGCTACTTATAAGATGGTTGTTGCGTGATCATGACCAGCGTCACAGTCAGTATCTGAGGAATATCAGCGCTGATGCGGCAGCGCCCAGCCATTCGTCACAAAAGCAGTGGAGCCGTCCAGAGGTATTACGGGATCCTTTCTTCTACTGTTTTATCCCCGTGCTCGTTGCCATGCCGCTGTTATTTACAGGCTTTATGTTTCATCAGGTACACCTTGTCGATGCGAAAGGCTGGTCTCTGGGCGCCTGGGGCGGTCTCTATATTCTCTACGCTGGCGTGTCTATGGCCTTCAAACTTTGGACTGGCGTGATAATCGACCGAGTAGGTGCGCTCAATGTGACGCCGTTGATCTGCATCCCGTTTGCCGTGGGCTTGGTGGCGCTCGCCAGTGCCAGCCAATTTGAGGTAGCCGTCGCGTTTATGGTGCTCATGGGTATGTCGGTGGGCATGTATTCCACTGTCTCACCGCCATTCTATGCGGAAATGTACGGGACGCAGCACCTTGGATCGATTAAATCGGTCACCACTGCCACTATGGTCTTTGCCAGTGCGGTATCTCCGGTGGTCATGGGATGGTTGATTGATATAGGGGTTAGTATGAATACCATGGCTTTGGGAGGAGCTCTGTATATAATGTCAGCAACGGGGTTGGCGCTGGTATCGTTGGTCAAACTAAAAAAACTAAAAAAACAAGATATACGTTAAGCACGGCTACACGAACAGTTAGGTTGCCCAGTGGCAGTAATTTCATGGAAGATCGAACTTTTTCACTGACCTGACGTCTATCGTATGCCGCCAATCGGCGGTTTAATCCAGTGGCATAGGCGGTTACAATTGCCGCCTTCTGCATAAAAAGGTGAAGCTATTCTGATGATAAAGTACCAAAGCTCTGCGAGATCCAGTCGCGCGCGGCTCTCCGGCGTTCTAGCCGGTATCCTGCTCTGCGTAAGCGCCCTCCCGGTATGGGCAGTTATTGAATACAGTGATGACCAGCGCGAAACCATCGTCGAGATGATTCAACAACTTGAAGAACGTCATTATGCCAAGCTGAAATATGACGATGCGCTCTCTTCGGCACACCTCGACAACTACAAAGACAGTCTCGACGGCGGCAAAATGTTTTTTACCGCAGCCGATGTGCAGGAGTTCGAAAAATACAGAGATGTCTTGGACGATCAGTCTCATGAGGGGCAATTAGAGGCAGGCTACGCCATTTTCAATCGTTTTGAGAAGCGTCTAAAAGATAGGCTGGAAAGTGTTTTAAACGATCTGCCAGCGACCGTGGCCGCCATGGATTTTGATATTGATGAGCACTACCTGCTCAGCAGTGATGACCGTCAGTGGGCTGCGGACATCGCCGAACTGGATGAACGCTGGCGCAAGCATCTAAAGAATCAGGTGTTGAACCTCAAGCTCGCCAAAAAAGACATCGAAGAAATAGCCCCGGTACTTGAGAAGCGTTATACCAACCAGCTCAAGCGGGTTAACCAATACAACAGCCAAGATGTCTTCCAGATCTATGCCAACGCGCTAACCGAGTTATACGATCCACATACCAATTACCTATCTCCCAGGCGCTCTGAAAATTTCAATATCAACATGAGCCTGTCGTTGGAGGGTATTGGAGCAGTGCTGCAAATTGAAGATGAATACACCAAAGTAAGCCGACTCGTTGCCAAAGGCCCGGCGGACAAGCAGGGAGAATTGCAACCTTCAGATCGTATAGTTGCGGTCGGGCAGGGCGATATTGGCGCACTGGAAGATGTTGTCGGCTGGCGTCTGGATGAGGTGGTGGAACTGATTCGCGGCCCGAAAGACTCCACTGTCCGGTTGGAAGTTATACCAGCAAAAGCAAAAACCACGGATCAGCATAAAGTCATCACTATTGTGCGCAACAAGGTAAAACTGGAAGAACAATCTGCACAGAAAGAAATCATCGAAATCCCGAATGGCGACGATGTACTTAAAGTCGGAGTTATCGACATTCCTGCCTTCTACATCGATTTTGATGCGATGCGCAGAGGCGAGAAAGATTACAAAAGCACCACACGCGATGTAAAAGTTTTGCTAGAAGAATTACAGGCAGACAATGTTGACGGCCTGATTATCGACCTGCGCAATAACGGCGGCGGTTCTTTACAGGAAGCCAACGAACTGACAGGTCTGTTTATAGAGTACGGACCCACGGTACAGATTCGACATTCTTCACGCCGGGTGTGGCGAGACGGAAAACGGTTGCGCAGTGATTTCTACGACGGCCCTTTGGTGGTCTTGATTAATCGCCTCAGTGCTTCCGCCTCGGAAATTTTCGCCGGCGCTATCCAGGATTACGAGCGAGGCATTATTGTTGGTGACCGCTCGTTCGGCAAGGGCACGGTGCAGACACTCGTACCGCTTACCGAGGGTCAGCTAAAATTGACCGAATCCAAATTTTATCGCATCTCTGGAGACAGCACACAGCATCGTGGGGTTGTACCTGACGTCACATTTCCTTCGCTGTACGACGCTGATGAAATTGGCGAGAGTGCTTTGGATCACGCTCTAAACTGGGATCAGATCAATCCGGTCCGCCACAAGCGCTACAATGATCTCGCATCCCTACTGCCAAAACTGAGTAGTGCATATACCGATCGCAGCGAGACCAATCCGGATCTTATCTTTTTGCGGGATCAGGTGGCACTGGCAGGAAAAGCTCGTGACATAGAGTCGCTCCCGCTGCAGGAGTCGGCCAGGATTGCATTGCGTGATGAACAAAAAGCCAAGGCACTTACAATCGAGAACAAACGCAGGGAAGCAAAAGGCGAGGACTTGCTCGCGTCCATTGACGATCTGGATGTGGATGCCGATGATAATGCAGTCGACGAAGAGTTTGTCGACGAAGAGGATGCTGACCTACCGTCCGGCGCCGACAATGCAGAATCAGTGGCGGCGGCGGAGACAAGGGCTGAGGATGAGAGCGCTAATGAAGCGGATGAACCCGATTTGCTGCTCACCGAGGCGGGCAATGTGCTGGTCGATGCACTAATGATTAGACGCCAGGCTTTTGCGGTTAACACGTCACCAGAGACCGATTAGGCTGGACCTTTATCGCCTGAGAACCAGGCCAGTCCTTGCTCGGCTAACCTGACGACATCCCCCACAATGATCAAGGTGGGGGCACGTGGTTTCTCACGCTCTACCAGTTCAACCATGGTTGCCAGCGTTCCCAGCAAAACTCTCTGAGAGGGCATGGTGCCCTTCTCCACCAACGCGATAGGTGTTGCGCTATCCCTGCCATAGGCCTGCAACTGCTGGCAGATCTCGGGCAGACCCACCAGCCCCATGTAGAACACCAGAGTCTCATTGGTTACTAAGCATTGAGACCAATCAACCGTCAGACGCCCTTCCTTGGTATGCCCGGTAACAAAGCGCACAGATTGCGCATAGTCCCGGTGCGTTAACGGAATTCCGGCATAACAAGCAGCACCGCTTGCCGCTGTAATACCTGGCACCACCTGAAACGGAATTTTGTGCTGCGCCAGTAATTCGATTTCTTCACCGCCGCGTCCAAAAATAAACGGGTCACCACCTTTTAGCCGGATAACGCGTTTACCCTGCAGCGCCAGGTCTACCAGCAACTGATTAATTTCTCCCTGGGGCACACTGTGATCGGCCCTTCGTTTGCCTACATAAAGTCGCTCGGCATCCCGGCGGGCCATCTCGACTATCGCGGGTGCAACCAGACGGTCGTAAAGCACTATATCGGCACTCTGTAAAAGGCGCATTGCTTTAAACGTCATCAGGTCTGGGTCACCAGGGCCGGCGCCAACGAGGTAGACCTCACCAATCATTGCAGGAGCGTCAACTTGCAGCTGAGCTTTAACTAACAGGTCAGCTTCCTCTTCCCGGCCAGCGAGTAGTAAATTGGCAGCGGGCCCTTCGATTGTTTTTTCCCAAAATAGACGTCTAGCCATTTCGTCGGGAATCGATTGCTTGACCTGTTCGCGTAATTTTCCCGCCCAGCGTGCCAGCTTGCCATAGCCTGGAGGCACCATGGCGTCGAGCTTGCGCCGCCACAGACGTGCCAAAACCGGGCTGGCGCCACTACTGGAAATCGCGAAAATCAGCGGTGAACGATCGACGATGGAAGGAAAGATAAAGGTACACAGTTGCGGTGAGTCCACAACATTGACGGGCAACCTTCTCGCCTTGCAGTGGACAGAAACAAGGGTGTTAACTGCAGTGTCAGCGGTGGCAGCCACGACTAGCGTAGCATCGCTAATCGAATCCTCGGTATAAGGACGCTGCAGCCAAGTCCCGCTATTCTCACTCAGGAGCTGCTGCAACTCCGGAGAAACCGCAGGCGCCACTACGGTTATCCTGGCCCCGGCTTTTACTAGCAGCCTGGCCTTACGAGTGGCAATCGAACCACCACCGACCAGCAGCACGGGGGAATCCTTTAGCTTCAAACAGACTGGCAGATAATCCATGTTATCCGCCCAATTGCACGACACCCGCCATATAGGGTCTCAGCGCCTCGGGGATGGTGACACTGCTGTCGGCCCGTTGATAGTTTTCCAGGATGGCGACCAGCGTTCTACCGACCGCCAAACCTGAGCCATTGAGCGTATGCAGTAGCTCGGGCTTACCGGTTTCGGGGTTACGCCAACGCGCATGCATTCGCCTTGCTTGATAGTCTCCAAAGCTACTGCAACTGGAGATTTCGCGGTAGGTGTTTTGTGCCGGCAGCCACACTTCAAGGTCATAAGTTTTACGCGCTGAAAATCCGATATCACCACCGCACAGAATGACTTTGCGGTAGGGCAGTTCAAGAGCTTTTAGAATGTTCTCTGCGTGGCCAGTTAAATCCTCCAAGGCCTGCTCGGATTGGTGCGGTCTTACCAGCTGCACAAGCTCTACTTTTTCGAACTGGTGCTGCCTGATCATGCCCCGGGTATCGCGTCCGTAGCTACCCGCCTCACTTCGAAAACACGGTGTATGGCAGGCAAACTTAATGCCTCCCTCACCTAATTCCGCATCTTCAAAAATACGATCTCGAGCAACATTAGTTACAGGCACCTCTGCAGTCGGAATCAGATAATATTCCTGATCGCCAGCAAGCTTAAAGAGGTCTTCCTCAAACTTGGGTAGCTGGCCAGTCCCGCGCAGTGACTCTTTGTTAACAATATACGGGACATAGATTTCGCTGTAGCCGTGCTCGCCGGTGTGGACATTCAACATGAACTGAATCAGGGCACGGTGCAGACGCGCCAATTCGCCGTACATCACGGTAAAACGGCTACCGGTAATCTTGCCCCCCGTCTCCGCATCCAGTTGGCCGATGGCCTCACCGATTTCCACATGATCCTTAGGGGTAAATTCAAAGGTGCCTGGCTCTCCCCATTTGGCGATTTCCAGGTTGTCATCTTCGCTGGCACCTTCAGGAACAGATGGGTCGGGAACGTTAGGGACGCCCAGTAACAGCTCCTCTAGTTGATCCTGGACAGACTTCGCCTCCGTTGTCGCCGCATCGATTTGCTCTGCAATCGCTGCTAGCGTTTCAGTCACCTGAGCCTTGGCATCGTCAACGCTAATGCCCTGTCCGACCAATTCCCCAATTTTTTTCGAAGCTTGCTTACGCTGCGCCAATAGATTTTGACTGCTGACATCTGCAGCCTTGCGACGTGCGTCCAGTTCTGTGAATTCACTAACATTGAATTCAAATCCGCGTTTTTTCAGGGCAACGGCGAGTTCATCAGGGTTCTGCCGCACTGCCTTTATGTCTAACATTCCGATATTTCCTGTCGCTGAATTTTGGTTGGCTGGATGCTTCGCATCAAAACAAAAGCCGGGTTGAATAAATCGCGGCGCCTGCGGCTAATACGCAAAATACCGCGCTAGCTATCATATAGCCCATGGCATGAACCACCTGTCCCGCTTCGAAGAGGTTTATAGCCTCGAGCGAAAAAGTTGAGAAGGTAGTGAATGCTCCCAAAAAGCCTACCATTAGCACGCCCCGCCAATCGGGATGAATAAGGCTTTTTTCAATCAGTACGAACACCACACCAATAGCTGCCGAGCCCACCATGTTGACCAGTAGCGTCCCCATGGGCCACTGGCCCTGCCAGAGCGAATGGACCCAGTTAGACAGCAGGTAACGACTCACTGCCCCACCAGCGCCACCGAGAGCGATAAATAACAGGTATTTCATGGATGAGTGGGGCCTCCTTCGAGCGAGGCATTGTACTGGGTTTAGCTGGCCTGCGCATGGTGAGAGCTTGGCACTTTCACCTGTAGGGTGGAATAATTTGACCCTACGGCGGGCCCTGCAAAATCTCTAGCGATACCGCCTGTCTGCAGCTGTTTTATCCAGAACCCTTAGTTGCGCTAATTTCTGGCCGATTTTTAGTTCCAGACCCCTGTCACTCGGGTAGTAATACTGGCTGTCTTTCAGTGCTTCTGGAAAGTAGTTTTCACCCGCCGCGTAGGCACCCTCCTCGTCGTGGGCATAGCGATATTCAGCGCCATGATCCATGGATTTCATCAACTCGGTTGGCGCATTGCGCAGGTGCAGCGGAACCTCCTCGGTATCGCCCTGAGCAACCTCGGCTGTAGCCGCTTTAAATGCCGTGTACACCGCATTGCTTTTTGGTGCACTCGCTAGATAGGCAATAGCTTGAGCGATAGCCAACTCACCTTCCGGGCTACCCAGACGCTCCTGTACTTGCCATGCATCGAGACACAAACTCAACGCTCTAGGGTCAGCATTTCCGATATCTTCACTGGCCATGCGCACTACCCGTCTGGCGAGATATAAGGGATCACATCCACCGTCAAGCATGCGACAAAACCAATACAGCGCAGCGTCGGGTGAACTGCCCCTTACGGCTTTATGCAGAGCGCTGATCTGATCGTAAAATAAATCGCCACCCTTATCGAAGCGGCGCAGGGACGCCTGCAACACTTCCGCCAGAGTGTCTTCGCTTATCACTGACTGGCCATCTATCTCCGGGGCCAAATCGGCAGCCAACTCAAGCAGATTCAACGCTTTGCGCGCATCGCCGTCTGCGGCCAGGGTGATTTGCCTTAAATTATCGGGCGAAATAGATACCGGCATCTCCAGCGCCGCCAATCCGCGCGATAACACACCGTCGATTTCTGTAAGCTCCAGACTTCTCAGTTTGTAAACCCGGGAACGTGATAGCAGTGCGTTGTTCAATTCAAAGGAGGGGTTCTCGGTGGTGGCGCCAATGAAAATGACAGTGCCATCCTCCACATACGGGAGAAACGCGTCCTGTTGCGATTTGTTGAAGCGGTGAACTTCGTCTACAAATAAGACGGTGTCGCGTCCCTGTGCTTTTTGCTGTTTGGCCTGCGCTACCGCCTCGCGAATTTCCTTTACCCCTGCCAGTACTGCCGACAACTGTAAAAAAAATGCATTAGCATGTTCTGCAGCGATACGCGCGAGTGTCGTTTTACCGACACCCGGCGGCCCCCAGAAAATCATCGAATGCAGCTGGCCGCGATCTATCGCTTGCTTCAGTGGCTTGCCGGCACCCAGTATGTGCTGCTGACCCGAATACTCGTCGAGCGTCGCGGGTCGCAAGCGGGCGGCAAGGGGTTGATAACCCTGCTCGTGTGGCGATGAGCTGCCTGCGTTAAACAGGTCATTGGTCATAGTAAAAAAGATCTGCGCCTTCAGGCGGTGAAAAAGAAAAATCACTCGCTGTCAAAGACGAGTCGGCGTTCAGGTTACTGAACGCAATGCGCACGCGCTGGTTCAGGCTGTCGATGATTTCCATCGACGACAGTACATCTCCCTTAAATCGCAGGCTCAGTTGCTGGAAGCCGGTACTCTCCAATGTGGGAGTTAACAGGAACTGGTCGGGCTCAATGTAGGTAATGGCAAATCGTTTTCGCAGAACCTGTGCGTCACCGCCTAGCACCTGTAGCGGCGAAAATTCCGCACTGCCGGTAATGGGCCTGCGTGTCACTGTCTCCAGGTCGCGGTCGTGGTGCCAAAGAAATTCCGGGTTGGCGATAATCAGCTGGCTGTCTGGTGAAAAAATCTCCCAGGCAAAGAAGCCTGGACGCAACAATCTAAAATTACCCGAACTCTCAGCAATGACCTTTCCATCCTGATCGAACTGGGTCTGTTCGAAACGGCCCTGAAGTTGATCAAATGTAGCCAATTTCGCCCAGAGCTCATCGTAGGCGTTTAATTCAGCGGATTTGAGTACGCCCACTACCAGGCTCAGGCCCAATCCAATCATCAGGAGAATTCGTTTCATATGGTTTCGCTATCAGTCTTCTACAGGTGGTGGCGCAATGACCTCACGCTGGCCGTTAGTGCCCATTTCAGTGATCACGCCAGCGGCCTCCATGGATTCAATCATCCGGGCGGCGCGGTTGTAACCAATGCGCAGTTTACGCTGCACGCTGGAAATAGACGCACGGCGACTCTTGGTCACGTAGTGTACCGCCTCGTCATACAGAGCGTCGGCCTCATCATCTTCGTCAGCAGATCCGTTCTGAAGTTCCCCTGGAGTGACCAGTGTGCTACTGCCTTCATCTAGCAAACCGTCGATGTAATCGGGTTGGCCACGTCTCTTCCAGTCGGCAACGACCCTATGGACCTCCTCGTCGGAACAGAAAGCACCGTGCACACGATTGGGAACACCGGACCCTGGGGGCAGATAAAGCATATCGCCATGTCCCAGTAGTTGTTCGGCACCGCCCTGATCAAGTATGGTCCGCGAGTCCACTTTAGAGCTGACCTGAAAGGCAATTCGGGTAGGCACGTTGGCCTTGATCAAACCGGTGATAACGTCCACCGAGGGCCGTTGAGTCGCCAGAATAAGGTGTATACCCGCCGCCCTGGCTTTCTGGGCGATCCGAGCAATCAATTGCTCTACCTTTTTGCCAACAATCATCATCATATCGGCGAATTCGTCGATAACCACGACGATGCCAGGCAACTTCTCAAGACTGGGCGCTATCTGCTGTTCGTCGGTTTCCGCAAAAATAGGGTCTGGACGCCACAATGGATCCGCTATCGGCGCGCCCGCTTTTGCCGCGTCCAGTACTTTCTTGTTATAGCCCGACAGGTTTCTAACACCCAGCGCAGCCATGAGTTTGTACCGCCGCTCCATCTCCGCCACGCACCAGCGTAGACCATTGGCAGCGTCTTTCATGTCGGTGATCACAGGTGTTAATAGGTGTGGAATACCATCATAGACCGACAACTCGAGCATTTTCGGATCTACCAGGATGAGCCTTACATCGGCTGGCCCCGATTTATAAAGCAGGCTCAACAACATCGCGTTGACCCCCACTGATTTACCTGAGCCGGTAGTGCCAGCCACCAACAGATGAGGCATTTTAGCCAAGTCAGCAACAATGGGCTGGCCGGAAATGTCGTGGCCCAGGGCCAGAGTTAAAGGGGACTTGGACTGGTCAAATGCTTTCGACGACAGCACCTCGCGGAAATTAACAATTTCCCTGTCCTCGTTGGGGATTTCGATACCAACAACGCTTTTACCCGGAATCACCTCAACCACCCGCACCGAGATTACCGCCAACGAGCGGGCCAGGTCCTTCGCCAAACCTGAGATCCGGGAAACCTTTACCCCGGCGGCCGGCTGTATTTCGAACCGGGTAATAACGGGGCCGGGATATACGGCGGTGACTTGCGCCGTTACACCAAAGTCGGCGAGTTTTAGTTCCAACAGTTTGGACATCGCTTCCAGGGCTTCCTTGGAAAATCCCCGGGTGGGGTCCTTCACGGCCTGGTCCAATAACTCCAAAGGCGGCAATTCACCGATCACGGGTGCCTCGAAGAGCGGTTGCTGCTTCTCTTTTTCTACCCGCTCGCTTCTTTCCGCCTTGATTTTAAGGGCTTTGATTTTCGGCGGCTTGCGCTGTTTCGCCTTCTCAACATGCTCGGTGATCACCACAGCCCGGGCTTCCACCTGCCGTTCCCGTTCGCGCCTATTTTTGAAGTCATCGACAGTTTTCAGCAGCCAGTTGCGACTGCGATTAAACACGCTAATGCTCCAGCCGCCGACAGCTTCCATGATCCTCAACCAACTCAGATCCGTAAAGATGGTCATGCCGAAGAGAAAGACCGACAGTAATATCAGGCGGCTACCGATTGCGCTGAATGCAACGGTGAAGGCGTCGCCGATGGCCTGTCCGAGGATGCCGCCAGCACCCTGGGGAAGACCTGAATTGCCCAAGTCATTCGTTGCGGCCAGAGCTGTGCCGGCAATCATTACCAGAACAAGTCCGAGAAACCGGATACCAAAGGTCAGCCAGTCGAAGGGCGGTGCTCCGTCCCGTGCGATCAATATAGCGATGGCGCGATAGGCAAGTAGCAAAGGAAATAGGTAGGCCGCGTACCCGACCAAAGAAAAACAGACATCGGCCATCCAGGCACCCGTAGGGCCCCCCATATTGGTTATCCTGGCACCCGCACCGGTACCCGACCAGCCGGGATCTCCTACGCTGTAACTCAATAGTGCCAAAAGCATGTAAAGGCACACCGCGCTGACGCCAATAAAGGCCCCCTCTCGCAGCCTTGGCCCCAGTATGTGTTCGGTTTTGGCGGTGCTCTGCCCCACGCTTTTCTTAGTCTTTTTAGCGGTGGCCATAAATATTTACCCAAACGCCCCCAAGCGTTTTACGACTGCTGATCATTTTGCCTTTATTATCCATTATTTACAAAGAGTTACGTTAACTTTTTAGAATAACCCTAATCTTTGCTTTGGTCGTCCCCTTTCAATTATCATATCACGCCTGTACGGATGACTGGTGGCTGCAGTGGGCTAACTTTGGGGCCTACGTTGTCGCATAGGAGACCTATTTCATGTCCTCTTCTCGGGTTGGCAGCAAACTTTGTAAATTAAGGAATAAATTTCAATGACTGACATTCAGCATCACCCTTTGATCATTTTGGGTTCGGGGCCAGCCGGCTACACGGCAGCGGTTTATGCGGCGCGGGCGAATTTGAATCCGGTTGTTATTACGGGTATTCAACAGGGTGGGCAGTTAACCACGACTACTGAAGTCGAAAACTGGCCGGGGGGTCCTGCGGATTTACAGGGACCGGCGCTCATGCAACAGATGCAGGAGCACGCTGAACGGTTTGAGACAGCGGTGATTTTTGATCATATTGAAGAAGTGGACCTGGAAGCGCGCCCGATGGTATTGAAGGGCACGAGTACGTTTAGCTGTGACGCTTTGATTATCGCCACCGGTGCTTCTGCTCAGTACTTAGGGCTGCCCAGCGAAGAAGCCTTCATGGGCAAGGGTGTTAGTGCCTGTGCCACCTGCGATGGGTTTTTCTATCGCAACCAGAAAGTCGCTGTCATCGGCGGCGGCAATACAGCGGTTGAAGAAGCCTTGTATCTGGCCAATATTGCCTCGGAGGTTATTCTGGTTCATCGTCGCGATTCCTTGCGTTCGGAGAAGGTATTGCAGGACCGACTTTTTGCACGCGAAAAGGAAGGTAAGGTCAAAATACTATGGGATCACACGCTTGAGGAAGTCTTGGGTGATGACAGTGGTGTAACTGGCATGAAAATCCGCTCAGTTAAGGACGACAGCCTTACCGATATTGATTTGGCGGGCGTATTTATCGCCATTGGGCATAAACCCAATACCGAAATTTTCGCCGGACAGCTCGAGATGCATGACGGTTACATCACAATAGCCAGTGGTACTGTCGGCAACGCCACGGCAACTACTGCTGAGGGTGTTTTTGCCGCAGGGGATGTTGGCGATCATATTTATCGCCAGGCAGTGACTTCCGCAGGTTTCGGGTGTATGGCGGCGCTGGATGCGGAAAAGTATCTAGACAATCTTAGTGCTGTCTGAATCAGCTTGCTCTAGCTAGCATGCCTCTTATTCACCGGGTTCAGGGTGATGACGGCTTCCCTGCTACCGGTGAGGCCCTTGATTATCCGAACGGGCTGTTGGCCGTGGGCGGAGAATTGTCGCCGAAACGGCTTATTGCCGCGTATCAGCGCGGTATTTTCCCCTGGTACGAAGAGCCGCAACCGGTAATGTGGTGGAGCCCCGATCCGCGGTCAGTGTTATTCCCCGCAGAATTGCATGTATCGCGCTCGCTTCGCAAAACACTGCGTCAGAAGCGCTTTTCTTTGAGTGTAGATAGGCACTTCGAGGATGTTCTGGACGGCTGTGCAGCTGCTCGGAAGGATGGCCCCGGCACATGGATAGGTGAAGCCATGAAATCGGCTTACGGCAAGCTATATCGGCAAGGCATCGCCCATTCAATTGAGGTATTAAATGCTTCCGGCAATTTGGCCGGGGGGCTCTACGGGGTAGCGCTGGGCCGAATATTCTTCGGCGAGTCTATGTTCAGTCGCGAGAGCGATGCATCCAAGGTCGCTCTGGTAGGGCTGGTCGACATTCTTAAACGTGGCGGCTTCCAGTTGATTGACTGCCAGGTTGAAAGTGACCATATGAATCAGCTCGGCGCTCGCAATCTCGACAGACTGGACTTCGAACAGTGGCTTGCGCACACTGCGCCTATGGAAAATGACGCTACAATCTGGCAGATTCCGGCTCAATGCGGGACGCTGGCATGACCTCTTCACTGCGGGATTTAAAGGTATACACGACTTATCCGCACAGCTGCAGTTATTTGGCGGACCAGCAGGCCACAACATTATTCATCGATCCTCGTCAGGAGATTGATCAAAAGCTGTACAGCAGTCTTTCCCTACTCGGCTTCAGGCGCAGTGGAAACAATGTCTATCGTCCACACTGCGCACAATGCAATGCCTGTGTCCCCTCGCGGTTACCGGTGAGAGATTTTCAGCCCAGCCGTTCACAAAAACGTACCTTGCGTCGCAACCTTGACCTCACTGTAAAACAGACTGACGATATCAGGGATGACGAATCCTATGATCTGTACCGACGATATATTGAGCAGCGCCATGCTGACGGCGATATGTTTCCGCCTGACCGGGAGCAGTACGAGTCATTTCTCAATAATGCCTGGGACTGCACCCGCTATTTCCGGTTTTACCGAAAAAGTCGACTGATCTCGGTAGCCGTAGTCGACGTGATGGTGGACGGCCTTTCCGCTATCTACACCTTTTTCGAGCCCGAAGAAGAGCGGCGTAGTCTGGGTACGTACGCCGTTCTTTGGCAAATAGAGCAGGCTCGGGAGATGGGGCTCGACTATCTCTATCTGGGTTATTGGATACAGAATTGTCAGAAAATGTCTTACAAGGCCGACTACAAGCCCCTTGAACTCTTTCTCGATGGATCCTGGGCCATTAGTTCCTAGGTATTGCTAGCCAAATTCAGCTTTTATTTTTACATGCTTTTTGGGGTGGCATGCTGCCCCGGTTTGAGGCAGAATGCTGCCTGTTTTTAAACAAGGAACTATCGCCGGTATGGCAAAAGAAGAACAAATTGAAATGGAAGGTGAGGTCATTGATACCCTGCCCAACACTACTTTTCGTGTAGAACTGGAAAACGGCCACGTTGTGACCGCTCATATTTCAGGAAAAATGCGCAAAAACTACATACGTATATTGACGGGTGACAAGGTGAGGGTTGAATTGACGCCCTACGACCTAACGAAAGGCCGTATTACTTACCGCGAGCGCTAGTCGAGTCAGCTCTCCTCCAGAGCTAACGCCTCTTCTTCCACGACGACCTCCAACGTATCTTCCGCTTTATTCAGGCGGACCAATGCTGTGCCGCCTGACGCGGACAGAGCGCCGAATAACACCATTTCGGCCAGCGGCTTTTTGATGTGCTCCTGAATGACACGCTCCATCGGCCTGGCGCCCATGTGCTTGTCGTAGCCCTTGTGCAATAGCCATAAACGAGCATCTTCATCAACGTCAATGGTCACTCGTTTTTCATCGAGTTGTCCTTGAAGCTCGGTCAGGAATTTGTCGATCACCGTGAGAATCACATCCTCGCCCAGCGGTTCAAACTGGACCACGCTGTCGAGACGATTACGAAACTCCGGGGTGAACATCCTATTAATTGCTTCCATACCGTCGGTGCTATGGTCTTGGGTGGTGAATCCGATCGTTCTGCGGCTAATGCTCTCGGCTCCAGCATTGGTGGTCATCACAAGGATGACATTGCGAAAATCTGCTTTACGTCCGTTGTTATCCGTCAGAGTGCCGTGATCCATAACCTGTAACAATAAGTTGAATACTTCCGGATGCGCCTTCTCGATTTCATCGAGCAATATCACCGCGTGGGGTTGCTTGGTAACAGCGTCTGTCAATAAGCCACCCTGATCGAACCCAACGTAGCCTGGTGGCGCACCAATCAAGCGCGACACAGTATGACGTTCCATATACTCGGACATATCAAACCGAATAAGTTCAACACCGAGCACTTTAGCCAGCTGACGAGAGACCTCTGTTTTACCGACACCAGTGGGGCCTGACAGCAAAAACGAGCCGATAGGCTTGTCGCCAGATCTCAATCCCGCCCTGGCAAGCTTGATGGATGTGGCCAAGCTGCTGATGGCCTTGTCCTGGCCAAACACCACCATTTGCAGATTTTTCTCAAGTTTCAGTAACACCTGTTTATCGTCAGAGCTGACAGTCTTTGGTGGAATGCGTGCGATCTTGGCGATCACAGATTCGATGTCACCGACTCCAATGAGCTTTTTCCGTTTCGAGGGCGGCTGCAGTCGCTGGTAGGCACCCGCTTCGTCGATAACATCAATAGCTTTGTCGGGCAAAAATCGATCGGTGATATACCGCTGGGAGAGATCTGTCGCCACTCGCAATGCTCTGTCGGTATACCTGAGCCCATGGTGCGCTTCAAAGCGCGATTTCAGGCCCTTGAGGATCTTGTAGGCATCATCGGCACTGGGTTCCATGACATCAATTTTCTGGAATCTACGGCTTAGCGCTTTGTCTTTATCGAAGATCCCACGATATTCCTGGAAAGTTGTCGAGCCAATGCAACGTAACTTACCTGAGGTGAGGAGTGGCTTGAGCAGGTTACTGGCATCCATAACCCCGCCAGAGGCGGCACCTGCCCCAACAATGGTATGAATTTCGTCAATAAAAAGAATCGCACCCTCGCGCTTCTTTAGTTCATTTAGCAGTCCTTTGAAGCGTTTCTCAAAGTCGCCCCGGTATTTTGTCCCCGCCAGCAATGAACCCAGATCCAGCGAGTAAACCACTGCATCCTTCAGCATGTCTGGAACATCACCGTCGACAATCATTTTTGCCAGACCCTCAGCGATAGCGGTCTTACCCACGCCAGACTCGCCCACCAGCAGTGGATTATTTTTACGCCTGCGCGCCAATATCTGCGCTACGCGCTCGACTTCAGGACCTCGACCAATCAGCGGGTCGATGTTGCCTGCTGCGGCTTCTTCGTTGAGATTGGTGGAGAAATTGTCCAACGGATTATTGTCGGCTTCCTCCTGAGCTTGCTCGTCGCTACCGGCTGGCGGAGCATCGGGAATTTCACCGTCATTGGAAACTTTAGAAATACCATGTGTAATGTAATTGACGACGTCCAGCCTTCCAATGGTCTGGGTTTTGAGGAAATAAACAGCCTGGCTCTCCTGCTCGGAGAAAATTGCTACCAGTACGTTGGCGCCGTTGACTTCACTTTTACCGGAGGATTGCACGTGGAATACCGCGCGCTGCAATACCCGCTGAAAGCCCAGGGTGGGCTGCGTTTCTCGCTCCTCCTCTTCTTCCGGAATAAGCGGTGTGGTGGCGTCTACAAACTCAACGAGATCGCCTCGCAGGCCGCCAATATCGCCGCCACAGGCTTTGATTACTCGAATTGCATCATTATTGTCCAACAGCGCGAGCAGCAGGTGCTCAACCGTCATAAATTCATGACGCTTCGCTCTGGCGCCACGGAACGCGTCATTCAGCGTTTGTTCAAGGTCTTTACTCAGCATACATATCGCTCCTCGGGCCTCAGCCCTCCGATGCCTCAATCTCACATAATAGGGGGTGCTCGCTTTCGCGTGCGTACTGGTTAACCTGGGTCGCCTTCGTCTCGGCGATATCCCGCGTATAGATCCCACATACGCCTTTGCCCTTGGTATGAACGGTAAGCATCACGTGTGTGGCCTGCTCTCGGTTCATTCGAAAGAACACTTCCAGTATTTCAACAACGAACTCCATTGGTGTGTAGTCGTCGTTCATCAGTACAACTTTGAACAGAGGCGGGCGTTTTAGTTCAGGTTTGGATTCCTCAAGCACCACTCCGCCATCCGAATCGCCGTCTTCTTTGGCGGACATTCGCCAATCTACGCTTTCAATAATGTATTTCACACCGCCGCCCACAACTGCACCCGATTACTGTATATGGGTCCATTATAAGGAAAATCAAATCTCGAACCATACTCACATTCATAATGGCTTGTTTGCTAGGGTAGAAAGCTGTCGCAAATGGCATTTTGATGTGTCTACAGCCCATAATTTACTCCTTAATGCGAACTGGACGCGGCCCGGGAAATTGAATCGATATCAGGGTCGACCGCCAAAAAGACGCGATTAGTTGAGCAGGAATAGTTTAGAATCGAACGTCAAACACCAAGAATTGCTAATCCGTGTCAGAGCTTATACTACTGAATAAACCCTTCCAGGTACTTAGCCAGTTTACTGACAGTCAGGGGCGTAAAACGCTGGCGGACTATATTACGGCACCGGGATTTCGAGCCGCCGGTAGGCTGGATTATGATTCGGAAGGTTTGTTGCTGTTATCCAACGATGGCGTTTTACAGCAGCGAATTGCCAACCCGGACCACAAAATGTGGAAAACGTATCACGTCCAGGTTGAGGGCCTGGTCCATGAGGAGGCACTGTCCCAATTGTCCGCCGGCGTTTCGCTAAAAGATGGCCCCACGAAGCCGGCAAAAGCCGAGAGTATTACTGCTCCCGACGTATGGCCACGGCTGCCCCCCATCCGTCAGCGCCAAAACATTGCAGACAGCTGGTTAGCGCTATCTATTCGCGAAGGCCGAAACCGTCAGGTCAGGCGGATGACCGCGGCCGTAGGATTGCCCACGTTGCGTTTGATACGGGTAAGGATTGGTGAGTGGTCGCTGGATGATTTACAGCCCGGCCAACACACCCGGGTTACCGTGCATATGCCCCAAACTACAAAGTCACGACCTCATCGCCGGAACAGGAAGTAGTTATTATGAGTACATGGAAACCCAACGTCACCGTTGCCACCGTGATCGAACGGGAGGGTCGATATTTACTGGTCGAGGAGCGTGACAAAGCCACCGGCGAAATGGTGTTTAATCAGCCCGCCGGACATCTTGAGCAACATGAATCGCTGGTCGCCGCCGCTTACCGTGAAACCATGGAGGAGACCGGCTGGGAGATAGGTTTGACCGGCGTACTTAGTGTATCCCTATCTACCGCACCCAGTAACGGCATTACCTACTTGCGTATCACTTTCGTCGGTACCGCAGTGCAGCAAGCGGAAGGCGCGGTACTGGATCCTGACATCCATGCGATACACTGGTTCAGCCCCGATGAAATACGCGCCAATTCTGCTAGAATGCGCAGCCCCATGGTGCTGGCGTCAATAGAACAGCACCTTCTGGGCGTGTGTTACCCCTTGGATTTAATAGTAATACCATGAGCCTCAATTCAGCCAGTA
>JBLIEI010000062.1:0-26708 GCA_047633055.1 Halieaceae bacterium
ATTTGGAGCTATTGACTCCAGTCGTTTGAAGGGAAAACACCGAGGCTATGGCGACACCTTTTGCACCGATGAAGTCTTTACCGGTGTGCCGGACCATTCAGATCAATGGCAAGCGACATTATCTATGACGTGCTGTAGACCAAGACGGTGAAGTAGTTGATGTCTATTTGCAGGCAAAACGTGATGACGCAGCGGCTAAACGATTCTTCAAGAGGCTATTGCGCAGCCATGGAGGCGAACCCCGTAAGATCGTTACTGATAAACTGCGCAGTTATGGCGTAGCTCATAGAGAGTTGATCCCCGAGGCGATCCACAGTACTGAGCAGTATGAAAAAAATCGGGCTGAGCAATCCGATGAAGCGACCAGAGTCAGGGAGCGAGGGGTGCAGAATTTCAAGTCTGTCAGACGGGCTCAGAGATTTTTGGGTGCACATGCTGCAGTTTCCAACCTGTTCAATCTCGGTAGGCATCTGGTTCGCGCGGAACATTATCGGAATCTTAGGATGAGTGCGTTCGCAGAATGGAGCAGGGCGGTTACCTAAATGGAGATGCCGACATTTCCGATTTCACAGAAGTTAATTTGTCAGTACCACCTATACTCTTAGTCACTGACTGCGACAGGCATAGTATGCAATATTCTGATCTTTCCGATAATATTTTGTCACTTGTGATGAGTGCCGCTGTCAAATTATGCTATCACTTTTAACTAGCCAACAGTTTCCTCCTGAGGGAAGCGTTTAACCGGAGTCTCGAAATGATCAAAGCGATGTCCAGTAGCCCCGCCGACAAGAGCTTTCGTATGCCGGCAGAGTGGGAGCCTCATGAGCGTTGCTGGATGATGTGGCCTAGCCGGGAAGGTTTCTGGGATGATATTGGAAAAGCGAAAACCTGCTTTGCGCACATAGCGCAGACCATTGCTAAATTCGAACCAGTAACGGTGGTAGTATCCAGCGAGCATCGTCAAGAGGCCCAAGCACTGCTGGGCAACAATATAGATCTGCTAGAAGCGCCTATCGACGACTCCTGGGCCCGCGATGCGGGCCCAAACTTTCTTGTCAATGATGTGGGCGAACTTGGAGGTAGCACCTGGCGGTTCAATGCCTGGGGGGAGAACTACCTTCCTTACGATAGTGACGATGCGCTGGGTAAAGTTGTTCTGGAGCATGCGGGCGCGCAAAGCTTTGTTTCCGACCTGGTGGCTGAGGGCGGTGCAATCAGCGTGGACGGCGAGGGCACAGTGATAACGACTGAATCATGCCTTCTCAACACGAATCGCAATCCTGGTTGGTCTAGACAGGAAGTTGAAAACGAACTTTGCCGCACACTCGGAGCTTCCAAAGTCATCTGGTTGCCGGGCAATGACGAGGAGATCGAGACGAACGGTCACGTCGATGGGATTGCAGCGTTTGTCCGACCTGGCTTAGTGCTGTTAGAAACCAGCTTTGATACTGAGCACCCCTGGTACGAGATACTGCAGAAAAACATTACGGCTATGAAAGGGCAGACAGATGCCCGCGGTCGCGCGATTGACCAAGTATTAATAGAAGATGGCCACGGTTGTAAAAAAATTGGAGACCGTTACTGCGCTTCCTATATCAATAGTTACATCGCCAATGGGGCTGTTATCATGCCCAAGTATGGCATTCCCGCTGATGAGCGCTCTAAAGCGGTTTACCAAAAATTATTTCCAGACCGAACCATCGTACAGCTTGCTATTGATGGCATTGCCGTGGGTGGTGGTGGGATTCATTGTATAACTCAACAGCAACCAGTTGCGAGCTCATGATAAAGTAGTAGCATCTGCTGTATAAAGCGCACTATACGCTCCTACGCGAAGGAAGCCGTTAGAGAGCTGCACCGCTAGTGTTGGACTGAGTTTCGAAGGACGCACCTTTCATAGCCAGACTAATTGGTGCAAGATGTGTTTATACGATTTTGTTACGCTTTGCGGCTAAATGGTATGTGTCGTTGCGCCTTGAGCTAAGGCCGACCGAGCATTCACCACTTGTATTGGGCTGAGCTGATTTGAGCAGAAAATTTGGTAGACTTTCGCCCCTCACATCTCTCGAGGGATTTGAGGCTGCCGCACGCTTGGGTAGTTTTACTCTAGCTGCGGAAGAGCTCTGTGTCACACAGTCTGCAATCTCACGCCAGATTAGAAGCCTGGAAGAATACTTCGGAGTCCAGCTTTTTCGACGCGAGGGGCGAAAAGTGGTACTCACTGGTCCGGGTGATGAGTTTATGGAAGCGGTGAGTCAATCGCTTTCAATTCTTATGGGCGCGCAGCGTCGGATTCAACTATATACCAGTCCTGACACTGTGGTCATTGGGGCGACCGCCGCGTTCGCGAGTAAGTGGTTGTTGCCACGTTATAGTATTTTACGCAGCGCCTGCCCTGATTTGAGGCCCTGGATGTTCACGAGTGACGAGCATGCAGACTTAGATGCCAGCGAAGTGGATCTGGCTATCTGGTACGGAAATGGACAATGGGCAGGCGTGAGATCCGTTAAAATGTTTCATGATCAACTTACGCCACTATACGCTCGGGACAAGCTGGCCAATGCCGAGAGCATTGCTGTGCCGGAAGATCTTATCAGTTTCCCACTAATTCGTGATGAGCAATTGCTTAGCAACTGGATTTCGTGGTTTCAGGCTGTAAAAATTGATGATCCAAACATTTCTGTGGCCTATGATTTTTCGGATCAGGGATTGGTCCTGGACTGTGCCGTTGACGGCTTCGGTGTCGCACTTGGCAGCCGAATACTTGCAGCGGGACTATTGGACGATGGCAGGTTGATCCAGCCGTTCTCTACCTGCGTGGATACGCATGACGCTTACTATTTAGTGTCAAAAAAGCAGGGGCATTCTAATGATAGAGTAGCGCGTATGTATGACTGGCTGATGTCCGAAATTGCGGTGTTTGCAGATAAGGCGGAAATCGAAACGGATTGTAGTTAGTCTCCCCTCCTTTTTTCCTCTCCTTCCATTAGGTGTTTTTCTTCGAGTCGCTGAGTAAAGCAACCGTTTAGGCGCTCGCGAACTACATGCTCTGAGCGCATCTAAGTCATGAGATTTTCTTGCTTGTGCGTCTATTAGCTAGTAGCAATAATAATGCCTCGTTCCCCCTATTGTCTGGAGCCAAAATAATGTCGATTTTGATGGCGAACACTGTTGCCGAGCCGCCGTTTGAAGATCCAGAACAGCAAAGACTTGTGTGGGGCAGGACTTGGGGCTGTGACAATGATGTGGGTACTTTGCGCACGGTTATGGTCAGTCCTCCGAACGATTATATGCGCACGGATGAGCCTCGATTTCCAGGCACAAACAGTGGCGCTAAGGTGAGAGATCAAGACGAAGGTTGGTATTGGGATCATGGGGTTTGCCCACCTCGATCTGAGTTGCCTATTGACGCAATGAGAGCCCAACATGACAAACTTGTTGAGTTACTAGATTCCGAAGGGATCGATATTGTTATTCCAGACAATGTCCAGGGAGGTCGGTTTTCCTGTTACTCCAGAGACGTCGCCATCTCGATTCCGGGCGGTGCGATAGTTACGCGTCTCGCGGCGCAACAGCGTCAGGGTGAAGAGCGTTGGACGACCGCAGCCCTGGCAAAAGCTGGTGTACCCATTATTCGTACCATTTCGGGTACGGGGCTAATGGAAGGCGGAAGTTTTGCATGGGTGAACTCTCATACTGCTGTCATCGGTCGATCAAATTGTGTCAACGATGAAGGTATACGTCAGGTTAGAGAGGTGTTGGCACCTCTGGGCATAGAAGTTCTCGTGGTTGATTTGTCTATGCACGAAATACATATTGATGGCTCTTTTCTGATGCTGGATGTTGATCTGGCTATCGTAAATGTCTCGCTAATTCCCTACTCCTTTCTGGAAGAGCTACAGTCTCGCAACATTCGGATGATTGGTTTGAACAGTGATGATGACCCTTGGCTTGCGAATGGTTTGGCAATCGCGCCTGGTCGTGTTTTGTTGCCGAAAGGGCAGATGTCCCGCTCCACCAGGGGTGTACTAAACAAGCACGGCGTTGAAGTTATTCCGGTCGAATATGACGAGATGCAGCTGAATGGCGGAGGAATTCATTGTTCCACGTGCCCGCTTGTGAGAGATAGCGTTGATTAGGATTAGTCGATATATGAAGCATATAGCGCACGGAGGCTACAGTGTCGCGACCCAGTAGGCGCTTATTGGTCGCTTCAATAGCAGCTGTTGGTGTGGGGAACCTTGGGTTCTGGGTACTTCCTTTGACAATAGGAATCCTGGTGGACAGTCAGGGATACAGTCAGCTCGAAGCTGGGTATCTAACCTCAGTAGAAGTGGGCGCTATTGCATTCGGGTCTTTTGCAATAGTGCCGTTTACTTCCGGGTCTCTTTTAAGAAAGCTGGCTATGTTGTTCGCAGTGGTTGTGATGGGTGCAAATGTGCTGTCGACATTCGCGCTATCTTTCGAAGCACTTGCTGTTTGTCGTTTCATATGCGGGTTTGGTGGTGGCGTTATACTGGCATCTGGCTATGCTGCGATAGGGAGAACGCAAGATCCAGATCGACTATATGCTCTTGTATTTGTCTTAGTCGGAATTGCGGCTTCCATTTTGCTCGCTGTGCTCCCTCAAATAGTAAAAATATTTGGCGGCGCCAGCTATTTTCTAACCTTGGCATGCATGACATCCATGCTAATACCGGCTTATCTATGGAATGAGTTACCTGAAGCTGATAAAGAATCAATCAAGACTGCGGAAGTAAAAGCGATGCCGCGCCAAGATTTATTCAAGGTGTCTTTGTTACTGACGGCAATATTCCTGGTAGCCTTCCTTGAAACGTGTGTGTGGACTTATGTTGAACGAAGAGGCCTGCATCTCGGTATAAATGAAATCTTTATGGGCTATATGCTGGGAATCTGTACGGTTGCAGGAGTCTCCGGTGGCGTCCTTGCATCTGTAATTGGAAGCAAGTATGGGCGGGCGATTCCGATAGCTTTTGCTCTTCTATTGCAGGGATTCTGTGCTGCGATCATGTACATGCTACCTCATCAAAATCTGTTCTTTATAGGGTTGGCACTTTGGAGTTTTTGTCTCTTTCTTGTCTACCCATATCTTCTCGGTGCTGCAGCAAGTTTCCCGAATCCCGCTAGATGGACTGTCATTGGCGGTGCATTGATGACTGTCGGTAGCGTGTTTGCGCCGACCGTGTCGGGATTTGTTATCGGTGCCGCCGGCTACCAGAGTTTTGCATGGATGCTAATTGTGCTTTCCGCACTCGCACTATTGCTGGCTTCTATCTCGCTGAGATCAAACAGCTTGCGCCATGATGGCGATGGCATCTGTAGCACTACTTTGAATAACGCTTAACAAAAAAAATATACGAGGTGAAAAGCTATGAATATCAGAGAAAATGCCGCTAAAAAATTACTGTCAAGGTTCGCCAAAAAAGACACTACTGCCACGCTACGCCAACATGCGATTGTAAATCTTACTTTGTTGAGTCTCCTGTTTGGTTCTCAAATGGTACATGCTCAGTTCGATACGAAAGAAAGTGGTGTTCTCGAAGAGGTAGTAGTTACAGCACAGAGACGGGAGCAATCTTCTATGGAGGTTCCAATCGCGTTAACCGCGTTCAGTGGCGATACATTAAGAGAAGCCAGAATCGCTGATGTCACTGACATCATACTCTACACTCCGGGGCTTTCAGGTTTCAGTTCGACCAGTTTCACTGATACGATTTCTCTCCGCGGTATTTCAACAACAGACTTCGGTTTCGGCGGCGACCCCTCACTAGCAATTTACAAAGATCATGTTTATCAGGGCCGGATAGGTTCATCAATGAGCGAGTTTTATGATATGGAACGCGTGGAAGTATTGCGGGGGCCACAAGGCCTTTTGTTCGGGCGGAATGCGGCGTCGGGCGTAATCCACGCGATTACTGTCAAGCCATCGATGGAGGAATTTGAGGGATATATTAATGTCGACGCAGGCGAGCGCGATGTTTTTGGGTTGGAAGGTGCGCTCAATATCCCATTAACAGATAACTTGGCGATGCGTATTTCCGCTTATGATTCTCAGGAAGATGGATGGGTGGAGAATGTCCAGGGTGGGAATGACCGAATGGGGTTTGACAATAAGGGCGCGCGGGTTTCTTTCGCATACACCGATGAAAAATTGTCAGTGACAATAATTGGTGAGTACGAAGAGAGAGATGGGTCGGGCACAATTTACGCAGTGTTGGACGAGCAGGGTAATGACCCCTTAAGTGGTGATGTTTGGACGATTGATTCGGAGTTTAAAGATAAAGATACGGACCAATCTGACAATACGAGTTTTACCTTGCTCGTTGAATACGACCTCAATTTTGCTGTTCTAAGCTCCATCACAGGTTATAAGTCTAGCGACTATCTCTATCGTGAAGATACCGATGGTCTGCCACAGGCCTTCAGTCAGTTCAATCAGGATCAGGATGATGAATATTGGAGCCAGGAAGTTAGACTGCTGTCCACGGGAGAGGGCCCTTGGAGCTGGTTTGCTGGTGCTAGCTGGTACGCAGAAGAGATCGACGTTCTGTTTGCAGCGGAAGCACAAGAGGATGTGTTCTGCGGTCTGCTATATGGTGACTTGGTAGCTACCTGTGAAGAGGTATCATCAGACCCTTTTGTCCTTGGTATTCCATGGCCCGGTTATGCACCCGACGGGCAGCTTATAGAGGCCGGTCTGGTAGATGGAACATATAACGGCTGGGCTGCGTATGGTGAATTGACCTACACATTCAGCAGCGAATGGGATATCTCTGTTGGCCTGCGATACAGCTATGACGAAAAGGATTTCGAAATTGATATACCAGCCGGTAATAGTGCGTTGTCTCCCTTTCTTTTGTTTGGCTACAGCACAGACAGCCCGGTATCGAAATCGGAAAACTGGGATGATTTATCACCCCGGGTGGTTGTACGTTATACGCCTAATGACAATAACTTCTTCTACGCCTCCATTACAAATGGATACAAAGCGGGTGGATTCGATAGCTTCGGTATTGATGTAAAAAATGGTCTCGATCCCGATACTTTCGCAGCTTTGCCTGGTGCCGAGCCTAATGCGTTTGATCCTGAAACGATTTGGTCATACGAGCTTGGTCTAAAATCAGTAATGGCGGAGGGTCGAGTACAGTTGGAACTTTCTACCTATTATTACGATTATGAAGATCTTCAGCTGGCGTCATTCGTGTTCCCCGCATTCATCGTCAACAATGTAGGCCAGGTAGACGGGTTCGGTGTGGAAAGCAGCCTGAAAGTGAAAGCATCAAGTTTTCTGGACATGTATTTTAATCTTACCTGGAGTGATACAGAGGCGCAGGATGTTAATCAGAATACCTGTGAAGAATTTAGCGGCAACAACTGCAACGGCAATCGTCTCCCCTATCAGTCTGAGTGGCAAGGTGCAGCTGTGATCAGAGCATATTATCCGGTGGGTGATGGAGAAATTTTCGCCACCACCGAGGTTGCCTATCGAAGTGATTGGGATAGCGACCTGAATAACGCTGAGGTATTGAACGAGCCGAGTACAACTCAGGTAAATTTCCGAACTGGATATCGTGTGAATAATTCCTGGACTGCAACTCTATATGTTGAAAATGTTTTCGATGAACAAAACTATGGTGGTCGTTTCTATGACGATTTTTTCAGTGGACTGCCTGTAGGGATTTCACCTAACAGACCGAGAACGGCAGGCTTGGAGTTTTTCTATAGTTTTTGATTTTGTTTCTGTAATGAATGAAATTGTCCGATCTTTTAGTTGATTCTGAGGTTATACAGGTAATGGTTGAATTGCGTATCAACAGCGAGCGTCTCTGGCAGAGTATCCTTGATATGGCTGCGATTGGTGCCACGGGCAAGGGAGGTTGCAACCGCCAAGCGCTCACTGATGGCGACCGCGAAGCGCGCGACCTATTTTGCCAATGGTGTGAATCTGCTGGCTGTACCGTCACTGTGGACGAGGTGGGAAATATTTTTGCACGCAGAGCTGGCACGAACCAAGATCTCCCTCCAGTGCTAAGTGGCAGCCATCTGGACACGCAGCCGACAGGTGGAAAGTTTGACGGTGTTTACGGAGTCCTTGCTGCGCTTGAAGTAGTGCGAAGCCTAGAGGATTACAACATTCAGACGGAGGCTTCACTGGAAATCGTGGTGTGGACCAACGAGGAGGGATCGCGATTCTCTCCAGCCTTGTTGGGCTCCGGAGTGTGGAGTGGTGTATTCAACCGGGACGCGGTGTACGCAACCGAGGATAAGGCGGGGCTCAGCTTTGGCGGCGAACTTGGACGTATTGGTTATCGCGGAGAGTTGCCAGCGCGTGCGAGGCCTATCAAAGCGGCATTTGAGGTCCATATTGAACAGGGGCCGATTCTCGAAATGGAAGAAAAACAGATTGGTGTGGTTACAGGCATTCAGGGTTGCCGATGGTACGACCTTGTTATTGAAGGTGAGCCCTGTCACGCCGGCCCGACACCTATGGAAAGCCGCAAGGACCCGTTTAGGGCTGCCCTACCAATATTGCAGCGTTGTTATGAATTAGCCGCCGAGTTCGCCCCTTGGGGACGGGCCACCTTTGGCGATATTGAGGCCTTTCCAGGTTCGCGCAATACGGTGCCGGAGAAACTCCATATCTGTATCGACTTGCGTCATCCTAATAAAGACGTACTTGAGCGTATGGATCAGGCTTTCAGGGCTGCGGTAGACGAACATTGTGCGCACTACAAGCTTCACGGAGCGGTGGATGAGCTGTGGCATATGCCGGCTACTGATTTCGATCCGGACTGTGTGAATGCGGTGCGACAGGCGACCCAGATGCTCGGGTATAGCCATAAGGAGATGGTGAGTGGTGCTGGTCACGATTCTCTCTACGTTGCCAAAGTTGCACCGACCAGCATGATATTCGTACCCTGCGAGAATGGTATTTCCCACAACGAGGCCGAAAACGCGAAACCTGAAGACCTGGCAGCGGGTTGCAACGTTCTGCTGCACGCAATATGCGAAATGGCGGGTACCAACAGCTGATTCGCACACTCACGATTTTGCAACCAACCCCGCATAGGAACTATAGAGATGAATCCAGACACAATTGATGGCGCGACAGTGCACCAGATGGATAAGGATCATGTTATACATCCCTATACTGACTTCACCACCTTTCATGAGGAGGGAAGCCAGGTAATAACCGGTTCTGAAGGGGTATATATTATCGATTCGGACAATAAACGCTATCTCGATGGAATCGCGGGCCTGTGGTGTGTCAATATAGGCCATGGCCGCAAAGAAATGGCAGATGCCATTTCTAAGCAAATACTGACAATGCAATACTACAATCCTTTTGGCCACACAACCAATGTGCCGGCCTCGGTTCTGGCTGCGAAATTGGCCAGCCTTGCGCCAGGGCAGGTAAATCACGTGTTTTACAGCTGCGGTGGCTCCACTGCGAATGACACTGCAATCAGGCTTGTGCATTACTACAACAACCTGCGTGGCATGCCTGACAAGAAGAAAATCATCTCGAGAAACTACGCTTACCACGGCAGCACCTATGTGGCGGCTAACCTCACCGGTATTCACGGCACCAAGACCGGCTTCGATCGGATTTGTGACGATATGATTCACCATGTCTCCGCAGCGGACATGTATCATCGTCCGCGCGGGGCAGAGTCGCTGAGCGAGTCGGAATATCTTAATTTCCTGGCAGATGAATTTGAAAACCGTGTTCTCCAGTTAGGACCTGACAACGTTGCAGCCTTTATCGCCGAGCCAATAATGGGTGCTGGCGGTGTATTAGTTGCTCCCGAAGGGTATCACCAGCGCATGTATCGCATTTGTAAACAATACGACATGCTGTACATCGCCGATGAGGTCGTTACCGCTTTCGGCCGGCTGGGGCAATGGTTTGTCTCGGAGGACATATACGGTGTGCAGCCCGATATCATCTGCATCGCCAAGGGCCTGACCTCGGGCTACATACCGCTAGGTGCGACCTTACTGTCTGATGACATATACGAGGTGATTAGTCAGCCTCAGTGCGATGGTGGAACTCTTAGCATGGGTTATACCTATACTGCCCATCCTGTGGCTTGTGCCGCGGCGCTCAAGAATATTGAAATTATGGAGTCTGAGTACTTGCTCGAGCACGTGCGTGAGGTAGGGCCCTATTTCTTCGAGCAGCTACAGTGTCTGGCAGAATTCGATATCGTTGGCGATATTCGCGGCAGTCATCTAATGGTAGGCATTGAGCTGGTTCAGGATAAAGGCAGAAAACAGAGCTTCGCTGGTGAGGTTAACGTGACGTCACGTCTTTTTAAGCACTGCCTGGAGCGCGGGCTTGTGGTTAGGCCTGTGGGAGATGTTGTAGTGCTGTCGCCTCCGCTGATCATGAGCAAAGAGCAGATCGATTCATTGGTAAATATTCTGCGGGAGAGTATTGATAGTTTGAGTGCGCAGTTAAGAGAGGAGGGGTTTTTACCAGCGTCTACACTGAATGGAGTCGGGCGTCTGCTTGAGTCCTGAGGGTGCCGCCAATTTAACTCGCAGAAATTGATAGAATCAGCGAATGAATACTTATAAACGCCGCCGCTTCCCACCTGACATCATTCCATACGCGGTCTGGCTCTACTATCGATTCAATCTCAAAGATTTCTCGGTGTTCGTGCTGCGGTTTCAAATTTCTTCAACCCGGGAAGACACCTGATCAAAGCTGAACACTATAGGAATCTCAGGGTAAGCGCGTTCAGCGAATGGAGCAGGGCAGTATCTTGATAGCGACAGACTGGGTCTTCCTCACTTCAAATACTTAACTTGCCAAAACCCCTTTAAAGGTAGGTTCACTGGCGCCTTCCAAAACATTTGATACCCATTCTGCACCTTGCATAAATGTATGATCCTGATTACTTATTTCATATTTCCAAGCACCAAAGCGACCTCTGGAATTAATCCCTTTTTCATCAAGACTCTTAAAAACTTGTTCTAATATTTCATCTCGGTTGATTGAAGGAGTAGGATAGCCAAGGTTGGCAAATAAAGACCATCTTGAAATAATTTTTTCGTCTTTTATCAACTTGCAATTAACAAGGCCTTGTATTGTTTCTTCTACAATATTTTCACGATCTACTTTTTTTAATTCTGACTCACTAATTTCTGCCATGAGTGAGAAGTGTTTCTTGCTATCGGGAACATTATTTGGAGAGTAGTTTGAGAACACCGTCACTCTATAAAATGGTGAATCAGATTCAGGAAAATACATCCAGCATTTATTGACTAAAGATTCAGGAAGCTCTCCTTCAAGGCCTATGCCAACAACATGTATGCTTGAAGATTTTAATTTAGAAGATAGGTCGATTAGTTTATTATCACCCACTAAATCAGAAAGCGTCGTTAGTGGAAGCGTACTAAGAATGTGTTCATACTCATACTCTTCATTGTCAGCTTTAACGATCTTATTTTTATAATCAATTGATGTAATTGAGGAGTTTAATATTGTTTTCTCGGGGTCTATTATGTTTCCGATTGAACTCCAGATGGCACCAGTTCCACCTTTTACTGGAAATTGAAAAGTGTTATTTGGACCCCAGCTAACGTCATCTTTTTGGTGTTTTATATTATCTTTAATTCTATCTAGATCAATTTGCGCAACTCTTTCTCCAATCCATTTGTAATTTAACTGTTCAGTTGGATACGCCCAAACTTTCAAATTATAGGGATACATGAAAATTTCACAAAGATCTTTTCCAAATGAAGATAAAAGCCAGTCTTTAAAAGTCTTTAAACCGCCAGCAGGTGTTTCTCGTTGTTCAAGCCCTGAGAGGGCACTTTCACAATCTTCTTTTGGTAATCTGTGGATGTTGTTTTGAAAGGGATAAGGGACGAATCTATTTTTAATCCAAACCCAAGCTTCTCTTTGATGATGAAGCCATCCTTTATCGCCAAGGGCTTCGTGCATGGCCTTGTCAAAGTATTCGTAGTGAGAGAATTGAACATGACCACCAACATCCCAAGTGAATCCTTTGTCATCAACATAACTCGTAGCGAGTCCACCGACTTTATGAGATTTTTCAAGGAGGAGATAATCCGTTTGGCCTAAATCATTTAATTTATAGGCGGCGCCAAGTCCGCATGGACCTGCTCCTAGAATAAGAAATTTTACTTTTTTAGGCATAGTTTTTTTTAGTTTCTGGTATTTCAGTACTTTCTAATTCTGACTGCATTGCAGATACTTTTTTATCTAATTGAAGAGAAAATGTTACAAGTTGAATAAAAGATCTAAGGCAAGCCTTTAATAGACCCATCCTGACAATTGAAACTTCACCGGTTTGTCTTTCAACATGGGTGACTGGAATTTCAGGATAGGAAAATAAGTATCTTGAAGACAGGACTGCTAGGAATATATTAGGAGCAAATGCATCTGCAGGTATGTTTTTTAGTGCTGATCTTAAGAAATTACTCTCTATTAATCTATAGGGAATATTTGCATCCCTAATTGAGGTTTTACAAATTAGGCGTAGGAAATACTTTAGTGTTTTAGTAATGATTAATCTCATTCTAGGATCATTGCGCTTTTCTCTAAAACCTAGAACAAACGGTGATGATTCGCGCTCATTCCACAATTGACCAAAATCACTTGGCAAAAACTGATCGTCGCTATCAACTTGAAATACATAATCTGCATTAAGCCTCAGAGCCTCTTCATAACCATTAAGGACAGCATTTCCATGCCCGCCATTCACTTGACTGATAAGGACAATTTCAGGGTACTCTTTGGAAACTCTCTCTAAAATCTCAGCGGTGTTATCTGTACTTCCATCATTGATGAAAATAATTTTAAATTTGATTTTTTTAAATACAAAAGCGCTTCGCCATTCATTAGCTACTTTTTCTATACAAGAGGACTCATTATAGACAGGGATAATAACGGCCAATTCAGTAATAGATTTTTTGACGCTCAAAGGTTTTCCTTTAGTAAAAGTGTTAGGTAATTATACATTTTTAAATAAATAAATTTACCGGGTAAAGCGGTCCATTAGGAGGAAGCCATCTAATATTCATCATCATTTCAAGGGTTTAAAGTAAAAACCAACTGATCTAGTACCTTATTCAGACTGAAAAATAGATGTGATTGGCAATGACGTATAGGCCGAAATATAAGTCATCACCCAGAGTCGGATGCTCCAAGCAGCTATAAGTCTATGAAAGCTATAGAAAATGGTGGGCCCAGAAGGACTCGAGCCTTCGACCTGCGGATTATGAGTCGGATGGCCTGTGGGGTCGTTGGGCAGTAAACTTAAGAACGCTAACAGGATTTCCTGAAGGGGTAAGGGCTGGGTAACTGAGGCCAAGAGTATGCCGAGGCTGGTTGCAGCAAGTGGAAGAAGGGTAAGGGATTTTTGAAACCGAACCTGGGGTTGGGTCCGAGCATATAATCCCATGATTCAATTTGTGAAATAGCAATTCGGCACCAACAGGGTACGGTGAGCTATGAAGCGGCGGGGCATGCAGTCGTGTTCCAGGGAGACAAAAAAATGTATTTCATCGTACCCGTCTGAGCGACGGCCAGTGGCACCTCTACAATATCTTGCGCGACCCAGGAGAAACCGACGCCCTGGCCTCCACAGAACCCGCTCGCCTACAGGGCATGTTGTCGGCCTATGAGCGCTATACCCGCGATAACAAGGTGCTGCCGGTACCGCCGGGCTTCGATCACCGCAAGCAGTTGGTTATCAATACGCTGTATAGCCGTATGCGGACACCCGGATTGGTAGGGCTGCTGACGACACTGGTGTTGCTGCCATTCCTGGTGGCCTATCGTAGAACAACAATAGGACAAACGGTTTCGCCAAGTTAAATCACCGAAATTGATACAATACGGCGATGAATACATCCAAGCGCCACAGATTCCCACCCGACATCATCTCCTATGCCGTCTGGCTCTACTATCGATTCAATTTGAGGCGCGTGGTAACGGTCACCGCGATATTGAAGATCTCCTTTAAAACCGAACTCCTAGCCATAGCACCGTTAAAAACTGACAGGGGGCACCATAGCCTCGATCAGGCGTGGGCCGCTACACGACATGGCTGCCGCGAATTCCAGATTGAACTGTTCAGCTGAAAAAACCCTGACGGCCTTAACACCCATACCTTCTGCGATGGCGACAAAATTCATAACGGGGTTGCTAATATCCAGCAGAGCAGCTGCATTCGGACCAGGGGAGCCACCCCGGGCGCCGGTACGCGCAAATTCCAGTTCGAGAATATTGTATTTTTGGTTGTTGAAGATCACCACGGTAATATCCAGGTTTTCCCGGGCCATGGTCCACAGTGCCTGAAGGGTGTACATAGCGCTGCCATCGCCCTCCAAACAAACTACCTTGCGATCAGGGCATGCGATCGATGCCCCAACAGCACAAGGAAGCCCGAAACCAATGGAGCCTCCAGTCAGGCTAAGCCAGTCATGCGGCGCGGCCGTACACGTGGTCGGGTAACAGACAAGGCTGGTGGTTGCACCTTCGTCGACTACCACCGCGTTCTCCGGCAGCAAATGTGCGATGGATAGTGCCAGGGTATGTGCCGTAAGATCCCCCGAGGGTAATTCGGGTAAGGTATGGGGATAACACTGTGGTACCGCTGCTTCACCGCCAAGTGCTGCTAGCAACTCCTGGACACAAACAAGCAGATCATCGTGTGGCGAGGCCAACGACAGAACATCGCAGTGACCAGCAGAAATCACACTGGGTATATTTGGGTACGCAAAGAAAGATACCGGTGATTGCGCTCCGATCAAAACCAGGTTTTCCACATACTGCATAAATTCGATGGCTTGCTCTGCCAAGTAGGGCAGCTTTTCCAGGCGGGCACTGCTAGCGCCGCGCCTAATTCTGGAGGGAAAAGTTTCTACGCAAACTCTGCTGCCACACTTCACGCCCAGGCTGCTCAGCGCCCAACCTAATTCCAGGCTAATGTCTCCCCCAACCAGTATCATCGCCGGCTTGTCCGAACGGAGCATGGCCGCTGCGGATTCAATTTTCTCCCCCGAGACGCGCGGCAGTGGTGGAATTTTTGCAGCAGGGCCGACCCCAGCCTGGTTATCGCCCCACGATACATCAGCAGGCAGTACAAGAGTTGCAATGCACTTTCGGCCCGCAGCTTCAACAGCTCGAACGCCGTCTGCAGCGATTTCTTCAGCCGCTGCCGATGTATAAACCCAATCTGACACGGGTCTGGCGATACCCTCAATATCTGAAGTCAACGGGGCATCGTATTGCAGATGATATGTGGCATGGTCACCCACTATATTGATCATCGGCACGTGGCCTTTTTTAGCGTTGTGAATGTTGGCCAACGCGTTCCCCAGGCCTGGTCCCAGATGGAGTAAAGTGACCGCTGGTTTCCGTGCCATTCGCGCATATCCATCTGCGGCGCCGCTGACTACACCTTCAAATAACCCTAGTACACAACGCATGCCCTTGACCTCGTCCAGAGCAGCGACAAAGTGCATTTCGGAAGTCCCAGGGTTGGCAAAACAGACATTGATCCCGCTGTTCACCAACGTTTTAATTAAACTCTCTGCTCCGTTCACTGCTCTCTCCTTTGTAATATCGGGTAAGGTTGGCTGAATCGCGCAATCGAGCATGACGTCGACGCAGCGTCATTGCCGTAGGTCTTAGACAGCTGGCCACAGATTTACTTTTACGATACACAGATCATCACTTTACCGTTGGCTTGTCCCTCTTCCAGGTACCGATGCGCGTCGGAGATAGATCTCAGGTCAAATTCAGAGTCGATGGTGGCTATGATTTTGCCTTTCTCAAGGTACTCCATAACAGTTGCCAGGGCCGCCCCATTGACCTGAAATAATGACCAACCGTAACGAACGCCCTTAATTCTGCAGCGTACTTTTTGGCGAACATATACCGACGCAGAGACAAGCAGGCCGCGTGGTATACCCTTGTCGGTAATATTCATTATCAGCGGGGTTACTACACTGGCATAAAATCCACCCGGCTTGATGATGCGCAGGGATCGCTCTTCATAATCAAAGCCAACGGTATCCAATACGCCGTCGACATCACCGGCTGCATCTTCAAACCGTTGGGCTTTATAATCTATCGCAAGATCAGCGCCCAGCGACCTGACCTTTTCCATATTCGTCGCACTACAAGTGGTGATCACCGTTGCCCCCCAGAGCTTTAATAACTGGATTGCGAAACTGCCCACTCCACCGGCGCCCGCATGGACGAGAATCCGTTGGCCCTGGCAATTGCCCGGTTCAATTCCGCCCACATCCACTAGCGCTCGCCAGGTAGTGAGCGCCACGTAGGACAAGCTGGCAGCGTCACGACTATCAACAGTGTCTGCCACCAATGCGGCCGCCGTGTCGGGTACACGGCAGTACTGGGCACAGCTACCTTGATCCTCAGGCCCTATTGCAAATGCAATTACATCACCTGTCTTGAAGCCGTCGACCGCCGCACCGACCTCAATCACTTCGCCAACGCCGTCACGACCCAACACCAGTGGCCAGACAGCGTCGCGTTTGCGCTCCATAATCTGTCTGCCATAGCCGCCGCGCATGTGGAAGTCAATGGGATTTAGCGAGGCGTAACGAACCTTCACCAGGAGGTCGCCTTTACGCAACGCTGGGGTGGGCAATCGTTCGTCCACCAGCAAAACGTCCGCGGCGCCGTAAGTTTCTTGATATGCGGCTTTCATCGTTAGTTAGCGTCTCTATAGAGGTTTATTAATGGGAATCAATTTTTCCGGCGCTGGGTATTTAACCATTCCAGAAGAATTCAAAGCCGGGAAGATGTTGGCCCTGGTCCTGGCCAACTTCCCTGCTAATCAATATATTGAGTTTGTCATTCAGCGCAGTGATTAGTGTCTTGTATTGCTGTGGATTCTCCGCAAGATTCTCGTTTTCCCCTGGGTCTTCCAGTGTGTCGTAGAGCTCCAGATCATTGCGCCGCAGCAACGTATCGAAATCTTCGGGCACATGATGGTCGGTAACCGCAAAGTAGCGTGCGAACTTATAGCGACTGGTAACAATGCCGCGCATCTGGCTGCGAAGTTCAAAACGAGGAAATTGAAATTCGCTGACTACTGCCTGCCACTTCGCCTTTGCTCCGGACGCCGTAGCCAGCGCTAGAAAGCCCTTGGTGAATTCCGCATCTGCAGTTGCCAAACCGGTCCACTGGATCAACGCACCACTGTCAGCACGGGGCCCCGCTTGATCCGTATCGAATAGCGCGCGAGAGAAATCCTGACCCACAAGATGTGGGTATTTCATCGCCACCGCAGCGGAGTTTTCCGCCGTCAGGGCAATAGTCGTTGGTACTATATCGAGTAGCGATACCATTGCCTGGGACTCCCCGCCTCCCTTGACACCCGGATAGCAGATACACAATGGCACTTTGCAGGCTTCGCGATAAATCACTCCGCCCTTACCGCGGTGACCGTGAACACCAGCCATTTCACCGTGATCCGAGGTAAAAATCACCAGAGTATTATCCCACTGGCCGCTCTCTTCCAGGGCGTCCAGGACCGTGCCAATATGAGTGTCAACATCGACCAAACAGTTAAAGTAGTAGTCTCGGTAGCGCTGCCACGCCTGACTGTCATCCCAGGGAATTTCACCCATCAGATACTCATAGCCGCGAGCCAGTTGTTCATGTGCACTGAGCGCCTTGCGGGTCCGGGGTCCAAAATTTTGTGGTAAGGGCTGCTGCCAATTTCTGGTATAGCCGGGTAGATCGGGCGCGCCATTCAGCGAGAGCTGTTGACTGTATGTGGTTCGCTGCTGATGTTCAGTTGCCTTGAAAAACATAATGTCGTGGGGGTTCACCAGATTGACGGTAGTGAACCAGGGCTGCTGGGAGCCAGCGTTGGCACGAATAAAGTCACCGGACGATTGTGCGGATTGCGAATCGAAATAAGCACCGCCCCAGGTACCGTCGCGTTCACCGCGCTGATCACTGTTATCGAAACCATACTGGCGAAAAAGCTCGGCCATGGCCGCGGACCCTGGCTGCTCATCCCCATGCTGATAAAGCAGGCTGTCGCCCTCTGCGCCCATTTTGACATTCGTGGATGTCAGGTGCCACTTGCCAAAGTAACTGGTAGTGTAGCCCTGATCCCGCATAATAGTGCCCAGCGTGGGCAGCTGCGAATCCAGTCCATCGATATAGGGTAGCGGCGTATTATCCCACACCCCGTTGTTTTGCCCTGTCGCACCACTATAGAGAGTGGCACGACTTACCGAACAGATGGCGCTGTTGACGTGGGCGTTGTTGAAATAGACACCACGCTGCTGCAACCGCTCACGATTGGGTAACGGCAATATCGGTGGCAGTAACTTCCAACTCTGCTCCTGGTCGGTAACGATCAGTAGTACATTGGGTCCAGTAGAACTCTTGCTGCCACTGACCAGTCCACTTCCAGCACTCAACGGTCCCGCAGGCAGAGCACTACCCAGCGCCAGTGCCGCGGTAGCCTGAATAAAGGAGCGTCGCTTAAGTATGGCCATGCCTCATCTCCTAAAATTCCGCTTCGGTCAGGCTCATCGGTATGCTGCAGCCTGCATTAAATCGTGTCACCAGCAAATCTGCTTCCGGCAGGCAGAATGAAAAAAAGAAGCTTGCGGTTTTAAGTTTACCACCGATGAAATCGCGGCTCTGATTGGTTTTCCCCGCAGCATCTGTCATCCGTATCCACATATAGGCAAGCGCCCACAAGCCAAAGAGGTGGCACACCGGCGTGGCGACTGTGCCTACCAAGTCTGGTGCATCTTGCGCCCGGTTAACCAGTGCCTTATTAACCAGCTCCACTTTTTCAGTGAGTTCCAAGATTTTCTCCCGGTATGCCGCCGCCGGAGAATCATCGGGCAAGGCATCGACGAAATTGCGGATTTCCCTGGCAAACAGTTCAGTCAATTTTCCATTGGATCCGACAATCTTGCGTTTGGTAAGATCAGTCGCGATCACCCCGTTTGCACCTTCATATAGACGTGCAATACGACAGTCGCGTACCACCTGCTCCATTCCGTACTCGCGTATAAACCCGTGACCGCCATATAACTGTTGCCCTTCGCCAGCGTAGTGGTAACCCCTATCTGACAGATACACTTTTACCACCGGCGTCAGCAGGTCACATAAACCCTGCGCCAGCAGTTTGGCCGTCGGATCTGTACTGAACTTGCCGGTATCGAGCTGCATGGCTGTGTAGTAGCAAAGTGCGCGTCCACCCTCGGTAAAGGCCTTTATTTCGAGCAGTGTGCGACGCACGTCACCAAAAACCAAAATGGGGTCCGCAGCCTGCTCTGGATCTTTGGCTCCGCCCGGCGAACGACCCTGACGACGCTCTTTGGTATATGACAATGCGCCCTGGTAGGAGGCGACACCGGCACCCAAACCCTGCAGGCCACACACGAGGCGTTCATAGTTCATCATTGTAAACATGGAGGCCAGCCCACTATTGGGAGTATTAATCAACCAGCCCTGGGCGCCATCAAAGTTCATGACGCAGGTAGCGTTTGCCTTCATGCCCATCTTTTTTTCTATTGAACCAACGCTTACCGTATTGCGTTCGCCGAGTGATCCATCGGTATTGGGAATAAACTTTGGGACTATAAATAGCGAAATTCCGCGGCTACCCGCAGGCGCATCTGGTAGTTTTGCTAACACCAGATGGCAGTGATTTTCTGCCATATCATGATCACCACCGGAGATGAAGATTTTGGAACCGGTGATACGATAAGTGCCATCGCCCAACGCTTCTGCCCTGGTTTTTATTAACCCTAAATCGGTACCACTTTGAGCCTCGGTCATACACATGGTGCCGACCCACCGACCTTGCGCCAGCGGCGGCAGATAGGTGTTCCTGATATATTCACTGCCGTGTTCGGTCAGCAGAACGATGGTGCCCGCCGTGAGAAAGTGATACAGCGCAAATGACGGGTTGACCGTCATCAGCATTTCTTCGGCACCCAGGCTCAAGGTTTTCGGAAAACCTTGACCGCCGTAGTCCGCAGATGCCGGCATGCCCTGCCAGCCATTGGCGCAGTACTGGCGATAGGCGTCTGCCCAGCCCTTCGGAGTTATGACGCCATTGTCATCCAGGCGACAGCCTTCTTCATCGCCAGTGCGATTCAATGGGAGCAGCGTATGGGTGACGAAGCGGGCGGCCTCATCGTAAATAGCCAGCGCATCGTCTACCGTAAATAGGTCGGTGCCCTCCATTCCCGCCCAAAAGGATTCAATATCAAAAACGTCCCGCAGCAGAAATTCAAAATCCTGCGTTGGTGCTTTATACGGAAGCATGGGACCTCCAGCCTAGGTGCAAGCGATCCAGTTCAGTAAAATCCATCATACAACCCCTGTGTTGCTGCGAATAAAAATCCCTATCGATACTTCTTCCATCAGGCGCTGGAAGGCGCCGCCTGTATTCCCGCTCAGGCACCGTTTAAAACCTTCACCACGTTTTCCGCTGTCACACTGGAAGAAGCCGGGTTCTGTCCGGTGACGAGATTACCATCGACCACAGAGTGAGGCCGAAACCGCGAGCCATTTTCATATTCGCCCAGCGCCGACAAGCTGTCCTGCAGCATAAATGGGACAATGCCAGCCAGTCCCGTCATGGTCTCCTCTTCGTTGGAAAATCCGGTCACTTTTTTTCCAGAAATAATCGATTTGCCAGTTTCATCCTTGGCACTGATTAGCCCAGCGGGTCCATGGCACACTGCTGAAACTACCTTACCTGAGGAATAAAACTCCCCAAGCAGCGTGGCCAGTGCGGCGCTCTCGGGGAAATCCCACATGGCGCCATGACCACCAGCCAGAAAGATGCCGTCATATTCCGCAGCGGAGATATCGCCGATAGCGGTAGTTTTTGCCAGTTTGTCCAGGCCATCACTATCGTTAAGAAATCGCGTGATTGATGCGGTCCGCTTTTCTTCAGCCGGTAGGCTTCCAGGATCATGGGTTGGTTTGCCCCCTTTGACCGAGGCCAGCTCAACCTCGAAGCCCGCGTTTTCAAAAATATAATAGGGGTCAGTCATTTCCTCATAGTAAAAGCCCGTGGCTTTTCCGGAATCACCGAGCTCGTTGTGCGAGGTTAATACAAGCAGAATTTTTCTATTACTCATAAGCTAGTCTCCTTATTTTCTTGGCGGTAGGCCGCGAACCATGGACAGGAAATCGAGGGAAGTTCCAGCGCGACGAAATTTCGATAGCGTCTGGTATTCGGGATCGGCGTACCAGGCTCGGGCTTTTTCTTCGGATGGGAACTGGAAGATAATCATCCTACCCTCCCGGGGCGCGTCTCCCTCGAAGCTGTCGGGGTTGTCGTCATAAGTGATAAACTGACCTTCGTACTTCTTCAGCAGCGGGAAGAAGCCCGCCTCATACTTGCCATAACTATCGGGGTCAGTGACTTTTAGATTGACCACCATATAAACCGGTGCGTCTGACATCGTTTAATTCTCCACAGTTAACTTTTAAATTGTCTCAAGCCAGGAGGCTATTGCCTGGCCGATCTCGTCGGGGGAGTCCTCCTGAATAAAGTGCAGGCCCTTCACCGTAACTTCTGTTTGATTAGGCCAGCTGCGGCAGAACTCGCGCTGGCGTCCGATCAAGACAGTACCTGGCTCTGCATTGACAAACAGTTTGGGCACACCGGTATCATCCGCCAGCCACTGACCATAGTTATGCATAAGCTCAACGACATCTGCTGGACTACCTTCAATAGGAATAGCGCGCGGCCAGTTCAAGGTAGGCTGGCGATCTTCGTTGTTGATAAACGGACGTCGATATTCGTTCATCTCCTCATCGCTCAGTTTGCGCAGTACCGCACTAGGCAGAACACCCTCAACAAACATATTGCGGTTCAGCACCATGTCTTCACCTTTCTCGGAGCGAAAACCCTTGAATATCCCCCGGGCGCTTTCTGCCCAATCATCCCATTCGATAGGCATGACCAGAGCTTCCATGTAAGCGATGCCTTTCACCGCCTCGCGGTGCTGGCTGGCCCAGTGAAAGCCCAGGCCACTGCCCCAATCGTGAATCACCAGGGTCACGTTTTCAGTCGCACCCACTGCTTCCAGAAACGCACACAGATACTCGTAGTGCACCTGAAAGGTGTAACGCTCAGGACCGTCAGCGACAGGCAGTTTCTCCGAGTCTCCCATGCCGATCAGGTCCGGGGCCAGAACACGGCCGAGACTCTCGACATGGGGCATCACATTGCGCCACAAATAACTCGAGGTTGGATTGCCGTGCAGAAAGACAATCGGATCTCCTTCGCCCTGATCGACATAGGCCATTTTTCTGCCGTTGACCTCAACGGTTTTTTTGCTGTAGTTCATTGTTGATGAAATCATGGTATTTCTCTTTTTTTGAAGATTAATGACTCGTGGCCTTACCAGTCGTCAGCTATGTCCTTTAGAACTGGTAAGAAAGCGAAATTTCAAGCTGTCGCGGGGGAATCAGCACAGCAAAATGCGCACCGGGTTGCAGCGGAACATCGGCACCGCCAGTGAGTACTTCTTTGTCGGTGAGATTGCGACCAATAAGAGCCAGCTGCCAGCCCTGGTTAGCCGAAGCAAGGATGATTCGGGCATTTAGCAAGGCATAGCTGTCCTGCTCTTCAGCGGCGTCCAGGTCAATATTTACGAAGTAGCTATCGGACAGCAGCACATCGGCGGCGAAGGTCAGCCGGGCGTCAAGAGCGGGCAGGGGTAACGCGTAGTTTATGCCAAGATTGGCTGACCAGGCAGGCGCGCGTAGCAAATCCTCGCCACTCAGGTCCGCGCCTGATATGGCACATTCCGGGTTAGTGGCCTGTGCCAACGCTGTACACGGGGCATTTAAAAATTTGTCATATTCGGCATCCAGCAGCGCGAGCGAGGCGTCCAGCTGCAGGTTTTCCACAATCAACCAGCTAAAATCGGCTTCAATACCTTGCACCGTGGCTTCGGCAGCATTGCCGACAACGAAGCTGGTGCCATCAAAATTACTGACCTGCAGGTCGTCAAATTCCGTGCGAAACACAGTCAGGTTTAAACTGGCCGCTCCGCCTAACAAACGCCCTTTAAATCCTGCTTCAGCGCCTCGGGCTGTCTCACCTTCATATTCCAGGTTATCCGGTGAGGTGGCCGAAGGGTTAAACCCGCCGGATTTCACTCCTTCCGTATACGAGGCGTAGAGCAGCACATCGTCATTGAAGTCATACTCGGCGGCCAGGCTGGGCGATACGTCCTCCTCGCTACGACTGGTGCCCACTGTATAGGCGGTAATCGGTATGAGGGCCGAGAGCGGGATCAGGCCCGAATCCACGTCTTGTAGAAAATTGTCGGCGTCTTTGTCCTCGTTCGAATAGCGCAGCCCGCCGATAAGCCTCAGATTATCGGCAATACTCCAGGTCAGCTGGCCAAATGCCGAGAACGTGTCGCTCTCCTGATCCAGGCCTTGCGTTCGGGTGGTCAAAACGGGTAAACCCAGTGGCCGCGGCAGTATTCCCTGGGCGACCAGAGGCAGGGTGGCCTCTATCAACGAAGACGCGTCAGCTGTCAGCGCGGAGCTGGTTTCGTAGTCTGCGGAGAAATAATACAGGCCGGCGATGTATTCAACCTTGCCGCCAGCCGGGGAAGTCAGGCGAAATTCGTGGTTCCATTGTTCATAATCTTCACGGCCATCCTGTACCAGGAGCGGATAGGGGGCAAGATCAATGTCGTCTGTGCTACTGACTTCCAGGTCGGAGTACCCGATGACATAGGTCAAGGTCGCTTCTCCCAGCTGCAAGTTGAACGTTGCGGCTGTGAGCAAAGACTCGTTATCCACCTTCGACTCTTCATCCGTGGACACCTTAAAGTTCAATGTGTCATCGGCTCGCGGGTCGAATAGCTGATATACCTGCAGCGCACTCAGGGTGCCTCCCTGGTTGATGGGCGAACGTGATAGAGGCGAGGTGTCGCTGTGCAATTCCCAGTTATCCTGGGTGAGTTTAGTCTCCGCCCACTCCACGGTCAGAGTACCGTCAAAGCGGTCATTGGGCGCAAAGCGCAACTTGGCCCGGCCCAGGGTCGTTTCACGTGCACTACCGTCGGTCCCGCCGCCGGTATTGTCAACATACCCGTCCCGCTGTGAATCCTGCACACTCAGCCGTAGGCCCACAGTATCCGAGAGTGGTACCGAGACCGCTCCCTCATACTGCCGCTTGTTGAAATCTCCAAAGATACCTTTTACGTAACCACCAAATTCATCTTCAGGGTTGGCGGTTGTGATATTGATCGCTCCGGCGATAGTATTTTTGCCAAATAGCGTCCCCTGCGGCCCACGCACGACTTCCACCCGCTCCAGGTCAAAATAGGCATTTTGCAGATAGGTGTCCCTGCCGTAATAAACGCCATCAATGAAAAGCCCTACAGACGATTCAAAACCGCGGTTATTTCCGGAGCCAAGACCGCGGATCACCACGGACGAAGTACGGCCATTGCTGTCGATCAAGGTGTTGGGAATATAGCGCCCAATATCATCGGCGTTCTCTATGCCCGCATCGGCCATTTTCTTGCCATCGAGTACCGCCACTGACAAAGAGACATCGCTGAGGCTCTCCGCTCTCTTGGTCGCCGTTACAACAACTTCCTCCAGCATCAGTTTTGTTTGCTGGGCCAGGGCCGAAGGAGAAAACGGAACGACGGCAATTGGGAGTATGAAGGTGTAGATACCTCGCCTTGCCTGTTTCCCGAGAGTTAAAAACGAACCATAGGTACCATTAGTTTTCATTAGTATGTCCTCGCGTGGGCAGACGGGCCGCGTTTCCTAAGACACCAATGCTCAGGCGACTGCAACAGGGTTGAATGCCTGGTGTCATTTATTGGTGTTACCTTTTTTATAGATATATAAATAATATTGACTAAAATATAAGTATTCTATATGGTAGTCAACATATATATTTATACATCTATAAATTAACTTCGATCAGGGCTCATTCTTTCGCAGAGGGAAAATATGGCAAAGGCAGATAAAAATAAAAGTCCTCGCTCTGAGCAAGCGACGCGTCGGCGAATTATAGAGGTTGCCCTCAGGCTATTTGCAGAGCGGGGGCACGACGGGACGACTATCTCCGAAGTGGCCAGGCAAGCCGGGGTTGCCCAGCCATTACTCCATTACTATTTCAAATCAAAAACGGCACTGTGGAAAGCAGCGATCGATATGGTCTACGCCGAGCACCGCGCAGAATTTGCCGCGGCAGAACATTTAATCCACTCGCTAGAGCCCCGCATGGTGTTGGAGATGATGTTGCGACATTGGCTGCAAGTCACCGCGAAATATCCCGAAGTGGGTATGATCATGCAATACGAAGCCGGGCAGGAGAGCCCGCGCCTGCAGTGGTTGGTGGAGCAGCACCTGCAACCCGCACAGGCACATACCGCCAATCTATTGGAACAGGCGCAACAGGGTGGGCATATAAAGGAAATCCCCATGCAGCACCTGATTCCCATCCTTACTGGCGCAATTCGTTTTTTCTTTGCGAGCGGGCCCTATCTCAAATTCATCTACGGTACTGATGTTAGCGACCCGGCAGTAATCAAGAGCCAGGCGGATTATCTCGTCGACATCCTGCTAAATGGTCTGCTAATGCCGCCAGACAACAAATGAATGGCATCCTGCAATGAGCGACTTCAGGCTTCACTAGAGGAATAAGTCATTAAATTACTCACCTATGCTGTCGGAGACGAACAGCGCACCGGCGTTATCCTGGCAGATGGCGTACGATTTGCCGATCTCAACAGGTGTCACGCCGTGCTGGCAGGTGGAGATTCGAGCTATTTTAGATCTTTGCTGGACTTGATGGAGGGTGGTCCGGCCGCGCTCGAGCTGGCACAGAAGACGCTTGATTACGCTGAAGCGAATTCCGATGTTCCCGGTATTACACAGTTAGCGGAAGTTCGCTTACTCGCACCGCTACCGAGACCGGTCAAAATCCGCAGTTTCAGTGTCTATGAAAAGCATATGCTGCAATCGCTGGATGCGCTAATCAGGTCCAAGGCGGGTGGTTGGGCGGTGCATCTGAACCATGCCCTGAAATTGATAAAGCCCCCCAAGCAATTTTATGACGCACCTCCTTACTACAAGGGCAATAACACATCGGTTATCGGACACGAGGAAGATATTCGATGGCCAACATTTGCCGAGGCGAAAATGGATTATGAGCTGGAACTGGGCGTTTTCATCGGTCGCGAGGGACAGGACATTCCGGCCAGTGAGGCCAGACCCTACATCTTCGGTTATACCGTTTATAACGATGTATCTGCGCGAGAGCAATTGCTCAAGGAATTATTCAAGGGAAAATTAGGGCCGCTAAAGGGTAAGGACTTCCAAACCGGCAATGCCATCGGTCCCTGGATCGTCACAGCAGATGAGATAGCGGACCCCTACAATTTATCCATGGAAGTTCGAGTAAACGGTGCAGTACGAGGTCGAGGAAATACCGGGGAAATGCACTACAACATAGAAGAAATGATCGCCCAGGCTTCGCTGGGAGAAAGGCTGGTGCCTGGCGAGTTCTTTGGCACAGGCGCTGCGGGCGATTGCACCGGCATTGAATCCTGGTCATTTCTCGATCCCGGTGATTCCATTGAGTTGGAGATCGAAAAAATCGGTGTGTTGCGCAATCGTCTGGTAG
>JBLIEI010000063.1:0-26406 GCA_047633055.1 Halieaceae bacterium
TAACCCATAGCGGCGCTTATGGCAGCAAGGTTACAGGTTATGCTGGTCTTGCCAACACCGCCTTTTTGATTAAATACGACGCGAATCATGTGGGTTCACTTTGAACGGAGACTGTTGATTACGGTGGGTTTAGTGTAAACAATGAGGCGGGGTATTGTAAGCGTTGCTGGATGAATGGGCGCTATTTGGCGGCTGGATTTTGGACGTGGCGGTTGAGATGCGCATCGCGCAGTGCTTAGCGGAAGACCTTACTCCCTACCGACAACCAAGCCCAAACCGAGCGATCTGGTTAGCCAGCCCACACCCGCCGATAAAGCTCAACAATCTCCCCAGCCACCGGGACCCTTGGATTATTAGCCGGCGACCCGGAGTCCAACGCTTGCTGCGCCATTAGCTCAAGAGATGCAAACCAGATGCTCTCGTCAATGCCATAGGCCTTGGGCGTTGGCACGGATAGGTCGTCATTTAACTCCCGCAAACCCTCCACTAGTCTAACCACCGCCAAAGAATCAGCGTCCCCGTCCTCGGCAATACCCATGTAACGCGCACAATGGGCGTAGCGTGCAGCCGCATGATCTACCGACCAGGCGGTAATTTCGGGCAGCAGCATGGCATTGCTGAGGCCGTGAGGCACATGAAATAAGGCCCCTAAGGGGCGGCTCATGCCGTGGATCAGCGTCACGGAAGCGTTGGCGAAGGCAATTCCGCCTTGAGTGGCAGCCAACATCATCGCGGCGCGAGCCTGGTAGTTGTCGGGTTCGGCACAGGCTGTGCGAATATTCTGATAGATAGTGCGCATGGCGGTGAGAGCCACACTATCGGTAAACGGATTAGACTTGCGGCTGACATAAGCCTCAAGGGCATGGCATAAGCTGTCTATGCCAGTATCCGCGGTCAACCGGTAAGGCATGGTCATGGTCAGCTCGTAATCTACCAGTGCCGCAACGGGCATCAGACCCAAGCCCATACAGAGCATCTTTTCCTGGGTTTCTGTATCAGTAATCACTGCGACACGCGTGGCCTCGGAGCCGGTACCGGCGGTTGTTGGAATCGCCACAATGGGCAAGCCGCTATTGATCTGCACCGGAACCTTATAGTCCCTCATCGGGCCTTCGCGCTCTGCCAGGACTGCAACGGCCTTGGCAGTATCCAAGGAGCTGCCACCCCCGAGAGCGACTACACAGTCAAAACTGCCGCTGCGTAGCTGGTTGAGGGCGCTGGCTACGCTGTCTGTAGTGGGGTCGGGTACGCATTGTCCAAAAACCTCGAAGGCGATGCCCGCCTCACTGAGAGGCTCAGTAAGATTCCTCGCATAGCCGCATTCGACCATATACGGATCGGTGATTACCAGCGGCCGGGTCAGCCCCAATTCAGTGAGGGTTACCAGCAACTGCTGGCTGGCCCCGGCACCGACCCGCAGAATGCGGGGCAAATTTATGTTGGCCGCAGTCATGGGCACGTCGCCTAATCTTTAATGTCGAGCAGGTGGATGTCGAAGACGAGCGAGGTATTGGGAGGAATTAAATCCCCGGCACCCTGCTCACCGTAGGCAAGATGTGGGGGACAGGCGATACGCCATTTATCACCCACAGCCATCAGCTGTAGCGCTTCGGTCCAACCCGAGATAACCTGATTCACTCCAAACTTAGCGGGTTGCCCCCGATCTATGGAGCTGTCAAATACCGTACCATCCAACAGCGTGCCGTGATAGTGAGTCACGACATTACTTTGCGCATTGGGACTGGCACCGGTGCCTTTTTCCAGCACTTCATATTGCAAGCCACTGTCGGTGGTTGTGACCTCGTCTCTGACCGCATTGGAGGTCATAAATTGCTCAGCCAATTCCTGTAGTTTGGCTCCCTGCTCGGCTTTCTCGGCCCTCTGTTTGTCCTGTATTACCTGATAGCTGGGGTTGAGGTCCGCATCGGACATAGCCGCTTGCTGTTCGTTATACCAGTGCTGCATGCCGGCAAGTACCGCTGGCAGGCTAAGTCCGTCAAAGTCGTTTTGGCGTAATTGATTGCCGAACTGCAGGCCAAAGCCGTAGCTCACTTTTTGCTCGTCGGTAGTCAGTTCGACCTTTGGTTGTAATGCCATAAAATAGTTACCTTACAACAATGATTACACAAACTGAGCACTCTATCATATCCGCGGCGATTACAGGAAAGCCGTCTCCATGGAGACAGCAGTTCGCGACATTCAGACATTCTGGTTCGGTCCACTGGATATTGCAGAATTTGACCGCTTGCCTCACCGTAATGTAATTCTGGCGCGAGCGTCGACTCAGCAAGAGTTGGATTATTTAGCCAGGCACGGTGGGTTTTGATTGATGAATGCACACTACTGCTGTTTGTAACCGCGACTCTATGAACCCTTTAGCTCTTTACGCAATCAGGTATAGTCGACCCATCACAAGCATTGAGCGACTTTCATGAGCACAACCCAGCCCCGCATACAGCTACTACTCACCGGCAACGAGGTTATGAGCGGGGACACCGTGGACTCCAATTCGGCCATGATTGCACGCCGACTGGCTGAGTTGGCAGTCGGCGTCTACCGCAAGGTTACGGTAGGCGACGATGTTGCACTGCTGGCCAAAGAGCTAGCTGAAATGGCGACCAATGCCGACGTGATAATAGTCAACGGCGGATTGGGGCCCACAATCGATGACCTCACTGCAGAGGTGGTCGCAAAAGTGGCGGGGGTGCCGCTGGCAGAAATTCCTCAGGCGATGGCCCACCTTGAAAGCTGGTGTGCAAGGCGCAATTTGCAGCTCAACGAAGCCAACCGCAAGCAGGCAGTACTCCCAACGGGTTGCCGTATTATCGACAACCCCGTTGGCAGCGCCGTTGGCTTTGAGGTCCGCCTGGGGGAATGCCGGGTGCTGTGCACACCGGGCGTACCCAGCGAACTCGCGGCCATGATGGATTTTATAGTCGCCGATCTCGGTGCTCAGCTTATGCGACCAGCCGAGCGCAATATTCTGCGCTTGCAAACCTTTGGGCTCGGCGAGTCCAGTGCCCAGCAGATCATCGCCGACAATATCGACAATTGGCCCGCTTCGGTTGAGCTTGGATTCCGAGCCGGCGCACCGCAAATGGAGATTAAACTGACCATTGACAGTTCGGCTGCAAGCGCTGATCAGCAGCACTGCCGTAACCAGTTGATGGCACTCTTTGGCGACCATATTATTGGAGAAGGAGACACCCTGCTCGCCGAGTCGGTACTGAACTTGCTGCGCAATAAAGGTAAAACATTGACGACAGCGGAATCCTGTACGGGCGGACTGATAGCCTCTATGCTGACTCGAATTCCGGGCTCCTCACAGGGATTTCACGCTGGCTTCGTGACCTATGCCAATGCCATCAAGGAATCGGTGTTAGGCGTGGACAAAGCAGTCTTGGCTGAGCATGGGGCGGTCAGTGAGCGGGTTGTAAGACAAATGGCCGAAGGCGCTCTGGCGCGTTCGAACGCCGATTACGCAGTTGCCGTGTCTGGCATCGCCGGTCCCGACGGCGGCACGCCTGAAAAGCCCGTTGGGACTGTCTGGCTGGCCTGGGGCTGTGCCCAAAAGATAGAAACCTATTGTCTGTGCTGGCCGGTAGAGCGAGTGCTATTTCAAACCATGATCGCCGCCGCTGCGCTGGATATGGTCAGGCGTACGCTTTTAGAGATAGACACGGCGCCACGCTACTTCAGCCAACGTAAAGCGGACTGAGCACAGAATAGTCAGGGTTGGAGTTGTTGAATATTCCAACTGTCATCCGCGGCTTTCGTATAGCGATAACGGTCGTGCAATCGATGCTCCCCGCCCTGCCAAAACTCAATCCGCTCAGGCATCACATGGTAACCACCCCAGAAATCTGGTGCAGGTATCTCACCATTGCCAAATTTTTCTCGCATGGCTTGCATTTGCTGCTGCAGAAGCACCCGGGTGGAAATGGTTTTGCTCTGCCTGGATGCCCACGCGGCCAGCTGGCTCTCACGCGGCCTGGTTAGAAAGTAGCGGGCAGATTCGGCGCCCGACATTTTACTCGCGGTGCCGGACACAATGACTTGCCGATCCAACGAATTCCAGGGAAAGAGCAGTGACACTGGCGGCCGCAAAGCGATATCCTCAGCCTTGGCGCTGGCGTGATTAGTGTAAAACACAAAGCCACGGACAGAGACGTCCTTCAGCAACACAATCCGCTGCCAGGGACAGCCAGCAGAATCCACGGTAGCGAGCGACATGGCGGTGGGGTCATCCATCCCGGCATCTAACGCTTGCTGTAACCAGTTCTTAAACTGTTCGATTGGGCAAACCGCCAGCATGTCGCGAGACAGCCCGCCCGCCACATATTCTCGCCTGAAATCCTCGTAGCTCACAACAACACGTCTAGTTGGGGGGAAACGCTACGAAAATTGCCTGAGCCGCTTCGTGTCTGCGCTCCTCGCCCACATCAGGGTGAGGCTTGGAACTAAGCCGAGACTGGATAATTGATCGCCAGGCTGACTTGTTCCGAGCAGGGTCAATCATATCGACGATAAAAGTACCCTGAGTGTACTGGCGTACGCTAACGTCAGAAACCGCAGGGCCGCATCGCCAGCAGTTGTAGTAGCTCATTGAGTCGTAACTTCTGACGTCTGTCTTTTCATGGGTAACCAGGTGCCAGGACAAGAACATATCGGCCTCGGTCTTATCGTCTACGATCTGAAACCCCTTGTGCTCCAGTTCATCGGCGAGGGCCTGGGTGACACGCTCAATCTGCATGTCGCTGATCTGTATGGTCGCAGGATCAGTACGCGAAGTAGGCTGGATCGCAATTTTCTGGACCTTACTGAAATCAAAATTTTGATCAAAGTCCGAGGTCGCTTCCAAGGGTGTGGCACACCCAACGGACAGTGCCGCGAGTGCCAATATCGCCAGCGCCTGAATAAACGTAGAAATCATAATCTGCTTCCTTCAATTTGATTCGCATTATAGTCAATCGGAGGTCGATGGACAGACCGGTGCTCTGCGCATCATCGCCGGTATTTGTGGGAACGGGTAAAATAGCTGCCAACCTTCACCAAAGGCGTCATCAAGTCCATAGCCAAACACCTCGCGATAGCATTCATCCATCGCAGTAATTTGACGCCCTATTGAGTCCGGTTGCAGCAGCACCAAGGCCTCCATCATACCCTCGGTGCGTATTCGACAGCCCGGTGGACAATCATCACCTTCATTGAGTTGAGTAAATGCAGAGAGCCAGCGCTGACGCAGCGCTGGCATTAACACCTCAAAGTCGGACCGCGTTACTAAAACCACCTGTTTCCCTCTGCTCAATTAGCTGCCTCTTCGATTATGTTTTAGCCAGCAAAAAAGGTACAGTCTTCGCTGTTCAAATTCTATGGAAGTTATTAACAATGAGTTTCAAGTTCTTGCTGCAACTGAGCGCGGCCAGTCTGTTTTCGATCGTTGGCAGTGGCGCCATGGCACAGGCTCCAGACCAACCCCAGACTCCAATTATTGATTACCAGACCCGCTTTCTTCCGGTCGTCGCCAAGCACGGGATGGTGGTAGGGCCAGAAAAACTGGCCTCCGAAGTCGGCACAACAATTCTTAAGCAAGGCGGCAACGCCGTGGACGCCGCGGTCGCCACAGGCTTTGCCTTGGCGGTCACCTACCCCAGAGCCGGCAATCTGGGCGGCGGCGGATTTATGCTAATTCACCTGGCAGAATCCAACTCCCAGACTCTGATCGACTACCGGGAAACGGCACCCGCCGCAGCCAGCGCCGCGATGTTCCTCGACGATGACGGTGAAATAGACAGAATGCGCGAGTTTTTCAGCTATCAGTCCGCAGGTGTACCGGGAACCGTGGCAGGCTTGATCATGGCTCTGGAAAAGTACGGCACCATGACTCTCAAAGAAGTGTTGGATCCGGCGATCGCCATTGCCGAGGAAGGCTTTCCTGTGTCCTTCGCACTGAATTACGAGTTCGCTGCACGCGCAGACCGACTGCGCATGAACCCAGAGGCCCTCAGGCTGTTCTTTCACGGCGACGGATCGCCCTATCAGATTGGCGAAATATGGCGCCAAACTGACCTTGCGTGGACCTTAAAGCAAATCAGTAAATCCGGCCTGAAGGGTTTCTATGGCGGCGAGGTGGCCCAGCGCATTGTCATTGATATGGAGGCCAATGACGGGCTGATGACATTAGCGGATCTGGCCTCTTATCAGGCGGTTGAGAGACCGCCGGTCATAGGCCAGTTCCACGATTTTACCGTCGTCTCCACGCCGCCGCCCTCTTCCGGAGGCATCCATATCCTGCAAATTCTCAACATTCTCGAGGGTTACTCCCTGGAAGAGCTGGGGCATAACAGTGCAGCCTACCTGCACCTGCTGATCGAGAGTATGAAGCTGGCCTACGCAGATCGAAGCAAGTATCTGGGAGACCCTGACTTTACTCCGGTTCCGGTGACTCAATTAACCAGCAAGACCTACGCAAAACAACAACGCAAGCGCATTAACGAAAACCGCGCTACCCCGGCGACGGAGATTTCTCCTGGCAACATTGCACCTGCCGAAAGTAGCGACACCACTCACTACACAGTGGCCGACAGCATGGGCAACGTGGTTAGCAATACCTACACCCTGAACTTTAGCTTCGGCTCACACATTGCCGTCCCTGGAACCGGGATGTTGCTGAACAACGAAATGGCAGATTTTGCCGCCAGCCCCGGCAAGCCCAATGCCTATGGACTTATCGAGGGAGCAGCCAATGCCGTCGTAGGCGGCAAACGCCCGCTGTCCTCCATGAGCCCCACCATGGTATTTAAAGATGGCAAGCCTTGGCTGGCAACGGGCAGCCCCGGCGGCAGCCTTATTATCACTACGGTATTACAAACCATACTCAACGCCATGGTGTTTGATATGAACATCGCGTCCGCAGCAGCCGGGGCGAGAGTTCACCACCAGTGGCTACCGGACAGCCTACTGGTGGAGGACGGAATCAGCATCGACACTATCCGCCTACTGAAGGCCATGGGGCACAAACCCAAAACCGGTAACCGCACCTTGGGTCGAACCCAATCGATCCTTTTACAGGATGGCTGGATGATGGGCGCAACCGACACCCGCAGACCCGGCGGTTGGGTGGCAGGATTCTAGCAGTACACGTTCCAAACTGACCCTGTTTTTTGAGGTTTGGCCGCTAATTGTATATCGAGGTCCATCGACGGCAGGCAATACCCACGGGCGCTCTCCCCGATCGTTCACGCCGACACAACCTTCGCAGAAAGACTATTTTTTGGCGGGTATTCAATTGCGGTATCGAACTCAAGCTGACTCATGCTGTCTCTTTATCCAGTTCGCCTAGCGTTCTGTGGACCATTTGCTGCTTTTATACGTATTTTAAGTATGACGGACTGATAGGTCTATACTGGTAAGAGGTTGTTTGTGATTGACTTAGAAAAACGTCCAGCCGGCAATCTGGTTGCTACGAGAGAGATCGAAAGCGTGTTTTCATACCGTATTCTGCAAAATGCTCTACTGTCAGTCCTGCTGACAGCTGCGCCCGTACTCGCTATAGAAGATACCCTCGGTGAAGATACGATCGGCACCACTGAAGTAGTGGATAGCCGGGATGTTGCATCCTACCGCGAGGCTATCGCCGAACTGGAATCCAGTGAGGGCGCTTATGGACAGGGACTGCAGGAACAATTGCTCAGCTTGGGGCTATCGCTACAGCAGCAGGGGCGCCACGAGGAAGCCATCAAAACATTGAAGCGCGGCGTCCATTTGGCGCGCATTAACATTGGTCTGTATAGCGTTGACCAAATCCCTCTGCTGCAAACTGAGATCACCAGCTTGGTGGCCCGAGGAGAGTTTCTCGAGGCCGACGAACGACAGAGTTATCTTTACCGAGTACAGCGACGCGGGCTAATTCAAGGTGAACTCCGAGCCCAAGCGCTGATGCAACAGGCGCGGTGGCAACGGCGAGCCTATGATATGGGGGTAGGTGAGCTGGACTTTCCCCGCTTGTTAAGTATGTGGGACCTTTACCGATTGGCGCTAAATGATATCGTGGAGGAGGAAGGTGAAACGTCCCTGGCCCTGCTAGTGCCGCTGAATGGCATGCTGGAGGCGCAATATCTCATTTCTGCATATGAAGGAGAGCAAAGCAGTAGCTATGGTAAAAACCTCAGTGATCGCTACGACAAAAGTCGCTTTAACGCTTACCGGGCACAGAGCTTCCAAAAAGGTCAGGCGGTTCTCGATGCCATCGACGAAGTTCAGCAGCAGAATAATGGCGAAGGCAGCGTAGCCAATGCCGAAAGCTATACTAGACTAGGCGATTGGATGTTTTGGCACGGAGCAAGAGAGCCCGCCATTGAGATTTATCGGGAAGCCTTTATGGAACTTGCAGAGGCAAAAAATGCCCAAGTGGAGTTGCAGCGTTTGTTTGGCGCACCAGTACCACTGCCAAGCTTCGCCGCAGTAAGGCCATTTCCGGAAACCACAGGCTCGGAATCAGCCAATTTACTGCTAGAATTCGGGGTGAGCGAACGCGGGCGGGTTTTCGACCTACGCCGGCTGGACCAACCACCCGCAGCTGACATGAGTAACGAAGTCGATGAGTCCCAGGTGGACAATGAAGCGGTAGCGAACCGATTTATGCGCGAGCTTCGGCGTACCCGTTTCAGGCCAAGGTTCGAAAATGGTGAACCGGTAGCGACAGAAGGTGTAATCTGGACATATGACACAACGGAATGGTAAAACCACAATAACGATCAGCCTGGCACTCAAGGCGGCTGCAACGGCTAGTGTGTGCCTGATACTCAGCGGCTGCCCCAGCGCCAGTAACCCAACTACGCCTCAACCGCCCCCTCCGCCTAGCGCTTCTTCACCTTCCAGCCCTAGCAGTAGTCCACCACCAAGCAGTCCCTCGAACCCCCCTCCCTCGAGCAGCTCGGAGAGCTCTTCCAGTCGTAGCTCACAGAGTCCTCCAAGCAGCAGTTCACAGGAGTCGGCGGAAAGCTCATCCCCTCCCCCGGGCAGTAGCGGGCAACCCACTGCCCGTTCTCCCGAAAGCGGCAGCCCTGTAGAATCGTCTTCCTCAGATCAATCAGGAACGGAGCAAGCATCCGCGGAAAGCGCTAGCTCAGCGAGCGCTGAAGCGCGAGGCAACGAAGGCATGGGTGAATTCCCTCAGGGAGAGGCGCCGGGCCAGTCCGATAATGAGCCCGGGGCCGACGGGGGCAGCAGTGGGGAGCCAGGATTTGAAGATGTTGCCGGAGCCTCTGGACGTGAGCCTGGTAAGAGTGGCGCTGACGGTGATGCGGGGCGCGGGAGTGAAGGCGAACCCGGATTTGAGGTCGGTGTTAACGCGGGAAGGGGCCTTCCTGGCTTACTCGATGAACCAAGTTTCGAAGAGATTCTGGGCGCAATGGAAGACGCTATGGGCGATGCTCCAGCTGGGATACCGGGTGACGGCAGTAATCCCGGGACTGGCAGTTTCCCTGGTGATGGGGCTCAATCCAGTAACACACCCACTGGCAGCCCAACCGCTGGCACGGGTAGCGCCGGCTTTCCGCAGGGCAATGGCGGCCGCGGCCCACTGACTCCAGCGGAACAGGTGGCAATCCTCGACGCCCGACTGGAGCAAGGCACCGGAGAGTTCGACGCCATTATTCTCGAGGAACAGGCTGCACAACGCGAGGCAGCGCGCAAACGAACACCTGACACAACGCCTGCTGAACAGGAAGAGTCATCACCTGCTGGCGGCTATGGCGGTGGTAACAACCCGATCGACGATGGCAGCGCCAGTGCCCGCGGTTCTAGCACAGGAGGCGGCATGGGGGGAGTCGGTGGTGGTGGTGGCCAAATCCCGCAAAGCACAGCCAAATATCCTCCGCCCGACAATATCCCCACTGGCAATGACGACGACGTGGTTGCTAGGCAGTTGCGCGAAGCGGCAATGCGCGAGCCTGACGCGGCTATTCGCGAAAAGCTATGGGACGAGTACCGCAAGTACAAAGGCATCTCGACGTGAGTAAATTGATTCGCGCACTTGCGGTCGTTTCTATTTCAATCTTCATGGCAGCCTGCGTCAGCCAGACAGTTAAGACGACCTCGGTACCCGCCATTCAGAATGCTTCTGAGCACATGTCGGAGGCATTACTGCTGGATGTGGCAATAGCCATTTTCAATCCCGGTATCGACGACTATGATGGTGAACAGCAAATATACCCCGAGGTGCGCAAAGCTGAGGCGCGCTATATGCCAAACTTACTATCGGAAGCAATGCAAAATAGCGGTGCCTGGGGCGCCGTGCGCGTGGTACCGAGTGAAGCCCAGATCTCTGATTTACTGGTGACCGGCGAGATACTGCATTCGGACGGAGAAGAGTTGAATCTGAAAATCGTCGCACGGGATTCCCGCGGTTACGTCTGGCTAGAACGGGAATACAGCGACAACACCAGTCGCTATGCCTACCAAGCGACCACCCGCAACAAACGCGACCCATTTCAGGCGGTTTACAACACCATCGCTAACGATCTGCTCCAAAAACAGGAAGAACTGCGGCTTGAAGATCGGCAGAACATTCGCCTGATTACCGAGCTGGTATTCGCCAGAAGTTTTTCGGAAGAAGCATTTCAGGGCTATTTGGCCAAGAATCGCAAGGGCAAGTTACTGGTTATGCGCTTGCCAGCGCAGGGCGATCCAATGCTGGAACGGGTTCGTGTGATTCGTGAACGCGACAATTTGTTCGTCGACACCATGCAGGAATACTACGGCAGTTTTAACGGTGAAATGATCGGCCCCTACCAGGAATGGCGTAAACTGAGCTATCAGGAAGTGGTGGCACTGCAGGAGCTAAGGGCTGAAAGTACTCGCCGCATGATAGCCGGTGGCGTGGCGGTACTGGCCGGCATCGCCGCGGCGAGCAGCAACGACGGTTACAGCCGTGCCGCCGGTAATGTGGCGATAATCGGGGGGGGTTATCTACTTAAAAGCGGGCTCGAGCAGCGTAACGAAGCCCAGATACACGTGGAAGCCCTGTCGGAGCTAGGCATGTCGCTGGAGGCAGAAATTACGCCACAAGTGATAGAACTGGAGGACCGTTCAGTTATGCTTAGTGGCAGCGTGGCAGACCAGTACGATCAGTGGCGTGAACTTTTAGCCGAAATCTACCGCGCGGAGATTGGCGCTCTGGAGGTTATCGGCGACTCCGAGTCTCCAGACAACAATCTCTAACTCCTGCAAGCAAGCAGGTAAGGCCCAGCACAATCCATGTCCTCGCATAACAAGAAAGTCCAACCGACCCAGTTTGACCTAGCATCGAAGCCTCAGGCCGACGACGGGCCAATGCCCTCCGTTCATCGGCAGGAAAGTGGCCCCCCGAGCTGGGTAATACCTGCGCTGGGTGCTCTGCTTTTGGTCGGTGCAATTGTTGTCTTTTGGCTGCCTGGCCGAGTCGCGAGTCCGCAGCTGTCGGGCGCACCAGAACCTGGTCTCGCCGGCATAGAACAAATTGTACCGACGCTGTCCCCGGAACCGGCGGCCAGTGACGAGGCTTCCCCCTGGTCAGACGCCCAAATGGCGAAATTGCGCAAGGAAGCTCAAGACGTTCTGGAGGAACTGCTCGATGTTCAATTCCAGCTGCAAGAGCGCGGGGTAACCCGCTGGGCACCAGAGCCCTTTGGGCAGGCCACTGCGGAGGCGCAGCAGGGTGACGCACTGTATAAAGAGCGTAAATTTGAGGAAGCCAAAATCAGCTATGAAGGGGCACTGACGCAGCTACTCACTCTGGAAGCCGCCATGCCCGAGACCTTCGAAGCCCAGCTGGAACTGGCCCGATCTGCACTCGAACAAGGTGACGCTCAAACCATTGGCACCTCCCTTGAATTAGCGGAGTTAATTGACCCCTCCGAGCCACGTCTGGCCGAGCTACGGGTTCGAGAAAGCGCACTACCCGAGGTACAGCAGCTGCTCAAGACGGCAGCAGAGGCCGAGCCAGCTGGCAATCTGGCAGCGGCGGAGCAGGCATTGATGGAAGCCCTGCAGAAGGATCCCCAGCATCTGTATGTTGCGCAGGAATTGGCAAGAGTCAGCAAAGCGTATATTCAGGAACAGTTTAATAATGCAATGAGCGACGGTTACCTCTCGCTGGACGAGTCGAAGTTTGACAGCGCGCGCGCCGCATTTCGCCGGGCCGATAAGCTCCAGCCGGGCTCTACGGAAGCCGCCAGTGCAACACAAGAGGTTGCAGCAGCACAAACCGCGGCTCGCCTCGCTGAGCTAAAACGCAGCGGCGCTGAAGCCGAACGCAAAGAGGCATGGCAGGATGCTGTTACAGCCTATACGACTGCGTTGGAAATCGACGCTAACATTCTGTTCGCCAGGGATGGAAGAGCTCGCAGTGCGCCGCGAGCCCGTCTCGATAAACAGTTTCAGGCCGCCATCGATGAGCCCACCAGGTTGGCCGACATCGCCGTTGCCGAATTGACCGCGACCCTCATTCAGCAAGCTGACACCTTCCAACCCAAAGGACCCGTGCTTACCGAGCAGCTGCGCAAGCTTGAGCAACTGCTGGCGCTTGCCAACACATCCATAACAGTAACCCTGCAATCCGACCTGGAGACGGAAGTCATCGTTTACAAAGTCGCCAGATTGGGTCGCTTTGAGCAACGCCAGCTGGATCTTCGACCCGGCACCTATACAGCGGTAGGAACCCGCAATGGGTATCGCGACACTCGCCGGACCTTCGAAATTCGCCACAATAGCCCGGCCGTACCGATCGTCATCGCCTGCACGGAAACCATCTAGATGAGTAACGGCGATCCGCTAACTCCGCAAACCCTAGCACCCGCAAACAATGGCAACACCATCGCACCCAGCGCTTTTCAACCGCTGAGTAGCGCAGCCACGGAAGCAGCCAAGCAGACCAACCCCCTACGCTGGGCCATCGCGGCAGTCGCGTTGGTGTTCCTCCTGATCATGGCGTTCCTGTTCACCGCCCGCTCAGTGCAGGTGAACGTGGTCGCCGAATCAGAGGCGGAAATAGACATAGGCGGTTTACTACTGCCCTTTGGGAAGCGTTTTCTGATGCGCCCAGGAGACTACAGCATCGATGTCACCGCCCCTGGATACTATCCACTAGACAGCCTCTTGGTGGTGACCGATGCCGACAGTCAAGTGGTTGAGTTGATCCTACAGCCTTTACCTGGAAAGCTCACGGTAACCAGCACTCCAGCAGGGGCACGGGTGCTGATCGACAATGAACAGATAGGCGAAACGCCGTTGGCAGGCTATGAAGTGGCCGCAGGTGAATACACTCTTGTCGTGAGCGCTCCTCGCTATCAGACTCTGGAGCAGCCTCTGACGATCACCGGACGCGAAGTACAACAGCAACTGGAGCTCACACTGGCGCCTGCCTGGGCGGAAATAAGCATCGACAGTATACCAATCGGCGCAAATATTTTAGTCGATGGTGAAACCGTGGGCACCACGCCTGCAGTACTGGAAATTTTAGAGGGTCAACGACAACTGATGCTGCAGTCTGTCAGTTACGCAGACTGGCAGTTGGAGCTGGAAATCTTCGCTGGCAAGGCCCAGTCGCTGGGCACTATCGAGCTGGAGCCCGCCTCCGGGCTGCTCTCATTGAGCAGCGCACCCAGCGGCGCCAACGTCACTTTGAATGGAGAATTTCAAGGCCAAACGCCACTTGAGCTAGCGATCAGTCCCGGCCGGGATCACCGCCTCGCAGTTTTTAAACCCGGCTATCGCCGACATAGCGAAACAATTTCACTGGCTGCCGGCAGCGCGGAAGAAAAAAGTGTGAGGCTGCGGGCCCAGTTGGGTGAAGTACGACTCAGAGTCGAGCCGTCCAACGCAACGGTGCGGGTCAATGGCAAGCCAGTCGGCCAAGGCAGCCAGACAATCTCCCTTCCGGCAGTGTCCCACAACATCGAGGTTTCACTTGCCGGCTATGCCACCACGAAACAACGGGTAACCCCAAGACCCGGCCTGCAGCAGCTGGTAGAAATCTCACTACAAACAGAGCAGGAGGCGAAGATGGCGCGGATCAAACCGAAGATCACCTCCGCCCTGGGGCAAACGCTTTTATTATTCAGCCCGGAAGAAAATGCCAGCGGCAGCTTTACGATGGGCGCTTCACGCAGGGAACCGGGGCGACGCGCCAATGAAGTCTTACACCCGGTTGAACTACAGCGTATGTTTTATCTGCAGACCACCGAGGTGACCAACGCGCAGTTCAGGCAATTCCTGGCCAGCCACAATTCCGGGCAAATAGAAGGCAATAGCTTGAACCGCGAGCATCAACCTGCGGTGCAGGTGAGCTGGCAGCAAGCCGCCCGTTTCTGTAACTGGCTAAGCGCACGCGAAGGTCTGCCCCCGTTTTACCGGGAAACCAACGGCATAGTGACCGGCTACAACCGTTCCGCCACAGGCTATCGCCTACCGACTGAAGCAGAGTGGGCATGGGCTGCCAGAGTGGAAGGAGAAACCCTGCTTAAGTTTACTTGGGGCGACACCTTCCCGCCCAGCTCGCCGGTGGAAAACTACGCCGATAATACGTCAGCCTACGTGACCGGCCGCATCCTCAACGGTTATACCGACGGCCACGTCGTAAGTGCACCCGTGGGCTCCTTCAGCGCAAGCCGCAAGGGTCTCTATGACTTGGGCGGCAACGTCGCCGAATGGATCCATGATGTCTATCTTATTCCTTCGGCTAATGGCAACAGCGAACTGGACCCCACGGGAGCGCAAAGTGGTGACAATTACGCCATTCGCGGAGCCAGCTGGTCGCTGAGTAAACTGGCGGAACTGCGCCTGTCGTTCCGCGATTATGGGCAAGCCGGGAGAGATGACGTAGGATTCAGGGTTGCACGTTATGCGGAGTAGCGGATGAGGAACTGGAAACTGTACACGACTGTCTGCCTATTGCTCTCGTTGACGGCGGGCGCGGTCGCTCAAAGCGCACCGAACGACCCCAATGAACCTGCGAATTCGCGCGACCTGTCAGCCGAAGAACAAGCGCCGGAAGCTAACCCGGGTGACCCGCAAGTTGGTTCTCCTTTCGACTACAAATCTTCCGAGGAGATTTCCGAGGATTTGTCTGTCTCATTCCCTGTGGATATATAGGAACACATTATGAAAGCCCGAATGTCTTCGGAGTTTATTTTTCAACTTTTTGCACTGCTAATCTCAGTTATTGTGGTGCATGCAATCTATGTTGGCGCTATCCGCCCCAGCGCCGACGCGCAGCTTCAGCAGGAGATCGAATTACAGGCCTCTGGAGCGGATTTCGTGCCCGACCGCAGTCTGGCCGTCGTAATCCGCGACTTCGAGCAGGAAGCGTGCTTTATTATGCTGTTTTGGGCATTGGCCATTATGGCCTACAAGGGCCGCAGAACAGCTCAGGAAAAAGACATTTTTAGTCGGGCCCTTCTGGAGATTCCAGACGGCACCAGCGTACTGCCTGAAGACGCGCGCGAGTACAGCCGCTCGCTGGAGGCGATGCCCGCCGAAGAGCAGGATTTGCTGCTGCCACGGACGTTACTGTCGGCGCTGCAGCGCTTTGCCACCACCGGTAATATTCAAGCCGTATCTGACACCATCAAAGAACAGTGTGAGATCGAGTCCGACCGTCTCGATTCCGAAATGTCCATGGTGAGGTACATCGCCTGGGCGATACCCTCTGTAGGGTTTATCGGCACAGTGCGCGGCATTGGCGACGCACTAGGCCAAGCCTACAAAGCCGTAGAGGGCGACATATCCGGCGTGACCATCAGCCTGGGGGTCGCGTTCAACAGTACCTTTGTCGCTTTGATCCTAAGCATCATTATTATGTTTTGCCTGCATCAGTTGCAACTTTCTCAGGAGCGCCTGGTGCTCGATTGCCAGCGCTACTCCGATAAGCGGTTGATGCGCTATTTGGTAGCCCACTGATGTCCCCAGCACTGCTCGATATTATTGATAGCAACCTGCAGTTATGGCACCAAGACGCCACGCTGCAGAGTCCCGGCTATGCCATGCTTAATGGCGGCAGTTACAACTTCGGAGTAGAGGCCCGAGCCGCAGCCAGACTGCATCCTCGCAATATTAACACGCGCTTCTGGTGGCAACTGAATACCGAGGCCTTGCAACCGGCATTGGGACCTGCTCGGCATACCGCTGACCTCGCGCATGCGCATCTGGAGAATGTATACCGTGCAAGTGGTTCCCCTGAAGAGCTGGTGCTGGCGGTATCGAGTAGCATGCAGCGCGATCAATTATCGCTACTTTTGGGTATTATCGAGCAGTGCCCCTTTGAAGCCGTCGCCCTGGTCAACCGCAGTGTCGCTCTGGCCAGTATAGCGGGCGTTGCTGCACGACAATTCCATCTGGAAATCCAATTACACCAAGCGCTGTTGACGGAACTCACCAGTACCGAGGGTATTGTCCAGTTCCAGCGCAGCATTGCCCTCCCGGGCTGTGGCCTGTTACAGCTGCAGGAGCGCCTGGTCGCAACCATCGCCGCCAGTTTTATCCGTCAAACGCGGTTTGACCCGAGGCGCAAAGCCGATACCGAACAGACTTTATACGATGCTCTTCCCGCCAGTTTACGGGCACTGCAGGAACAACCGGAAACCAACATTGAGGTAAACGGCTATCGCGCCCGCATCAACCGCACCGAACTCGCCGAAGCCGGCCAACGTCTGTTCAGTAGCGCTAAAGAAGCAATGGGGCCCCTGAGCAGCAGTGATCAGCTGTTGCTGGACCCGCTGGTTGCGATGCTACCCGGCGCAGAGACCCAGTTTACCGGAGCACACGTTTTAGCCGTGGACACATTGCCCAACAGCATCGAGCTGCACCAGTCGCTATTGGTGCAGCGCGGACAGGCCCTGAACCATGTGACCGAGTTGCCATGCTTGTCGCGAGCAGCCCCTAAGGATGTCATAGCGCCCGCTCCATTAGAACCACAGCCGGAGGAGCCACAGGTTCCAGATCCCACCCACGTATTGCTGGCAGATGCGAGTGCCCTGGCCCTTACTGCTGCGGGTACAATGCTGGCAAAAGATCTTCGAATCTTTAGCCGAAAAGGAGTCTGGTGCCTGGACGGCAACCTTGGCTCAGTGCAGATCAACGACGGCCCGGCGAGCGACGAAATAAGGCTGGCGCGAGGCGATACCATCACCCTCGACAACGGCAGCAAGCTGCAATTAATCGAGGTTAGGCCCTGAGGGGCACGACTTATGGCTAGAAAAAAACGCGAGTTCACCACCTTTAACCTGAGCTTTCTGGACATCATGTCCTGCGGCTTTGGCGCCGTAATACTGGTATTTCTGATCATCGACCATTCAATTGAAGAAGAAACCAAAGATTTCAACCGCGACCTGTTGTCCGAGGTAAACTTGTTGGAAGAGGACGTCACCGACGGCGAAGAAGGTCTGGTACGCCTGCGCAACACCCTCTCGGACGTGGACTTGAAAATGGTAGAAGCACAGGGCCGCGCCTCACGCATTCTGGATGAGACCACCGAGTGGGAGGCACTCATCGAGGCTGTGATGGCAGAGGGCTATACCGATTCCGCCGATGTAGAGGAGCTTAAAGCTGAAGTACTGTCACTGGAAGATGAGGTTAAAAAACTGCGTCAGGCTGCTGAGGAGAGCAGCGGCGATAGCGCTCGCACGTTTATCGGCGAGGGCAACCGGCAATATCTCACCGGTTTGAACCTGGGCGGCAAACGCATCGCGATTCTTCTGGATGTATCTTCCAGCATGCTAGCCGATAAACTGGTTAATATTATCCGTCTGCGCAATATGGCCACTGCGCTACAGCGTAGCGCAGACAAATGGAGTCGCGCTCTCAATACGATAGATTGGCTCACAGCACAACTGCCGGTGACCAGCAACTACCAGGTTATCACGTTTAATACTCAGGCCAGCGCAGCGCTGGCAGGCACCAACGGAAAATGGCTGGAAGTCGCCAATCAAGTACAGTTGGAAGAAGTCGGTGAGGCTCTGCGCAATATCGTACCCGCCGGGGGCACCAGCCTGGAAAACGCTTTCGTCTCCTTACAGCAGCTATCGCCACCGCCAGATAATATTTTCCTGCTCACCGACGGCTTGCCAACTCAGGGAACCAGCGCCTCAGGCAAACCAACGGTCAGCGGTAGAGACCGACAAAAATACTATCGCGCCGCGATTCGGCAACTTCCACAGAATGTACCTGTCAATATTATTCTGGCACCTATGGAGGGTGACCCAATGGCCGCATCCGAATTTTGGCAATTGGCTCAGGTCAGCAGCGGTTCATTTTTGAGCCCTTCTAGAGACTGGCCGTAAGAGGTAGTTGAACGATGGCAAAACGTAGAGGACCCGAGGAATTTTCACTGTCGTTTTTGGACGTAATTTGCTGCGGCTTCGGTGCCGTCATTCTGCTGTTGATCATCACCAAAACGGTACAGCCACAAATCATCGAAGCTTCTGCGATAAATCTGGAAGGACTGGTTGCAGATCTACAGGAACAAGTATTTGAAATCCGCGGTGATAGCAGAGTCCTAAACCGCGATTTGAACGCCAAACACGAACAGCTGTCGGAATATGAAGAAAAGATAGCGATTTTGCGCGGGCAGATGGCCAGCGCAAAATCCCGATATGACAGTATACAACTGGAAACTAACAGCAATGACGTTATCACCCAGCAATTGGCTGTCGCCAGACAGTCTCTGAGCGCAGAAATGAAGCGCCTACTGGGGTCACAGCACCTGTCCAAAAATAATTTGATAGGCGGTATACCGGTTGATAGCGAGTACATCATCTTCATCATTGATACGTCGGGCTCTATGTTCTCCTACAGCTGGGAGAGAATGATCACCGAGCTGGAGGACACCCTGAGTATTTATCCCGAGGTGAAGGGCATCCAGATTATGAACGACATGGGCAATTACATGTTCAGCCGCTATCGCGGCCAGTGGATCCCCGACAGCGAGGGGCGAAGAAAGATCATTGTGCAAAATCTGCGCAACTGGAATGTTTTCAGCAATTCCAGCCCCGTCGAGGGCATTACCCAGGCCATCCGTACTTTTTACGACCCCAATAAAAAAATCAGCATTTATGTCTTCGGTGATGAATTTACCGGAGATTCCATTGCTCAAGTCGTCGATACGGTCGATCGGATAAACCAGGAAGACGCCAACGGCAATCGCCGGGTACGAATCCATGGCGTCGGATTCCCCGTACAGTTTATTAGGGCATCTCATCTACAAACCACCGGTATTCGCTTTGCTACACTTATGCGGGAACTGGCCTATCGTAATGGAGGCACTTTTGTCGGGCTCAACGATTTTCGCCCAAAGTAAGGGCATCAACAGCCTCTCGGGCTACGCCAGCATAATACGCTGGGGCTTCATTGGTGCCTCGCTTGCACTGCTATCCGCTTGCGGCCCGAATCAGGTTATTGTCGAAGGCGATTTCCCGACCCCCTTGATGAGTCCGTTACCGCTGACCATTGGCGTGTGGTACGACGAAGAATTTTCCACTCACGAATTTTTTGATGAAGCCAAAGGTAGATCTGACTCTAGCTGGGTCGTAAAAACAGGCCAAGCGCAAATCCAGATGTGGGACATTGTTCTGGGCGGCATGTTCGAGGAGCTAGTCCACATGAAAGGCGCTCCGTCTGAAGGTCAGCTCAATCAAGTGGTGGACGCAGTCTTGATACCGCACGTGGACGAGCTTCAGTATGCGATTCCCGCCCACACCAACATTAAAGTCTACGAAATCTGGATGCGCTACCGCATTGATATGGTTACCTCCAGTGGCGAACCGATAGGCAGCTGGACCATGACGTCCTATGGTAAAACACCAACGGCTTTCCTGCGAAGTGACAAGGCAGCAGTCAATTTAGCGGCAGTGGTCGCCCTCAGGGATGCTGGAGCAAATTTCATCAGCAACTTTAGCCGGGTGCCCGAGGTTCGGGCGTGGCAGGAGCGACGCAGCCGGCCACGCCCGACCACAAATGACACTGTCCAATCCGCGCTGGACGCAACTGACCAGAGTGCCATCGAATGAATATGCGACAGGGAGCCAGACCTCTGCTGTCGGCATTGTGCTTGCTGACCGGCTGCGTAACCGCCACGGTCGATGAAATGGTGTTTAACGAACCCACCGAGGGAATAGGCGATTCTACTGTCGTCATCCTGGGTCGGCGTCATGCCAGCGACTATGAAACCGAGCCCGACTTTATTCGCTGTGTCGGCAAACATATCAACGCGCGTGACCGGAGTATTGAGGTGATCGGTGAGCTTGAATTTATCAACCAGCTTTATCCTTGGTTCGAGCCGCGCACAGCACCCCTAAGGCCACAGGATATTGACAAGCTGATGGTGCATCCGCCAGTAGCAGCAAAAATGGCCGAGTTAAAAACAGAATATATGATCTGGATTGATGGCAGCACCGTGCAAACCAACTCGGCGGGATCCATGACCTGCGGTATAGGCCCAGGCGGCGCTGGCTGCTTTGGTTTTGGTACCTGGGGTAACGCTGCGAACTACGAGGCGACGATTTGGGATTTCACCGACCGTGCTGAAGTCGGCCGCATCAACACCACTGCCAGCGGTCAATCCTATATGCCTGCGGTGGTTATTCCCATTCCCATTATCGCACCTGTCCAGGGAACAGCCTGTGATGGCATTGGCGACCAGTTACTCGAATTTTTATCCAGCGAGCACTAGTACTCTGCCATGAAGATACTACCCATCACTCGCTCCTGGCTCACGCCACTGATCGCCCTGTGTATGGCGTTGCTGACCTGGCCGGCTCAGGCAGAATCTATCGGCGACGAAATGTATGAAAAGTTTGTCAGCGACGGCGCCATTTATGATGATGCGGAGCTAGCGGCCTACGTCACCAGAATCGGTCGCAGTCTGGTGAGCAGCGCTAAGCGCAATCCCGACGATTTTACGTTTACGGTGATAGACAGCCCTGACATCAACGCTTTTGCAACCCCTGGTGGCTATGTCTATATTAACCGGGGGCTTCTCGCGTATCTCGACAACGAGGCAGAAATGGCAGGTGTTCTAGCGCATGAGGTCGCGCATGTTACAGCGAATCATTCCTTGGAACGTCGGTCGGCGAGTGTCGCCAACAAGGTCTTGGCCACCACGGTCTTTATTCTCACCGGCAGCGGCGATCTAGCGGAGGCATCGACCATGTACGGCACAGAACTCGTCAGTGGCTATGGCCGGGAGCAGGAGCTGGAAGCGGACGGTCTGGGCTCGCAGTATATGTTCAAGAGTGGCTACGAGCCTGAGGCCCTGCTGGAAGTCATCGGGGTATTAAAAAATCAGGAAATGTTTCAGCGTGTGAAGGCCAAGGAATCTGGTAGAAAAACGGGCAGCTATCACGGGCTTTACGCCTCCCACCCACGCAATGACAAACGCCTGCAAACGGTCATTCGGGCCGCCAATGAGCTGCAAACCGATGAGTATCTTGAGAGCCCGGAAGTTCCCGGTGAGTTTCAGAGCCACTTGAGGGGCCTGGTATGGGGCCCTAGCGTGCAGGGGCTGCGACCGAAAAATCGTTATTACCACAACAAGTTAAAGTTCACTCTCGCCCATCCGGAGGGCTGGACCGTGACGCCTGCCGCGCAAAACATTGTCGCCAGAGCCGACGATGGTAGTGCCTCGATGAATATCACGATTCGCCGGCACGATCCCGCACAGACACCGCAGGCGGTGATGGAATCGACCGCCAAAGGTGCGCTTACCGACGGCAGGATGCTTGAACAGGCCGGCTTAAAGGGCTATACAGCAGCCAGTACCGGAGCCGGCACCAGCAAGCGGCTAGGCGTTATAGATTACAAATACACCTATCTCTTTGAGGGTGCCGCCAACGACTTCACCGCCAGCGACGCAGACCTGCTGGCGATCATCGAAAGCTTTAGACCTATGCACCCTAAAGAGGCTAAAGTCAGCGACCCGCGTTACCTGCAATACATTCAGGTACCCCGGGGGGCCACTATGGAGAGCCTGGCCTCAAGTACTCAAGTTCCCGATGCTGAGGCACAACTGAGATTGATCAATGGTCTCTATCCAAGAGGTGAACCACGCACCGGGGATTGGATTAAGGTGGTCAAGTAGCGACCTTCTTGCAGATTTCATCACTTACTTGCGACTAGACCTCAGCCCGTTCCTGCACCAAAATCCAGGGAGCAGCTACCACCGCCCAGAGCACAATTTCTGACTTAAACCAGGCTAATGCCTGTTGGTCGTCCACCGGAGCAACTTTGCCACTATTGATCCACTGCTCAAAACTGACGGCGTCATCCAGACCAAGCTGTACGGCGGTTTCTATCAAGTCCAGCTCGGGATCGACCCTAACCACGCTGCCTGCAGCATAATAGGTCTGCAAATCGCGCCACGGAATTCTGGCAGTCTGACTGAGGTATTCCTGGCGCAGCAACCGGGCACGTTCAGTGGTGGCTTCAGCCATATCGCTTATCAGCCACAAAAGGATTGGTCTGGCGTTCCTGGCCAAAAGTAGAGGTGGAACCGTGACCAGGTATGAAGGCATCGGCATGGGGGAAACCCGACTTCTGGCACCACTCGGGCAACTTATCAATCCAGAAAGCGTCTTCTTCTTGCGAGCCTTCAATTTTTACCTGCAACTGCTTCACCTCGCATTTCACCACCGAACAATTCTGCGGGTAAGCAGTTACCGGTACTATCGATACCTGAATTGGCATAACGTCTTCTTAAAGCGCTTTCAATTTAACAATTGCACGGGCACTAAGCCGCAGCAGCCCGTTCCGCGGGTTCTTCGCCGACATTCAGGTCCGCATTGGGGTCAAGGTATACACGCTCTTCGAACTGTTTTTCACTCTTCGCTACAATAAGCGAGACTGTGCAGTCCCCGGTTACGTTGACCATAGTTCTGACCATATCGAGAAGACGATCTACACCGATAATCAAGGCAATCCCCTCGACCGGGAGGCCGGCCTGCTCGAGTACAAGCGCCAATGTAACCAGCCCAACACCGGGAACGGCTGCGGTACCGACAGAGGCCAGCGTGGCAGTCAGTATCACCACGATAAGTGATGTTATAGTGAGATCAATGCCGTACACCTGAGCAATGAATACCGTCGCGACGCCCTGCATGATAGCCGTGCCATCCATATTAATAGTGGCACCCAGCGGCACAGTAAAGCCGGCCACGGAGTTGTGCACCCCCATGCGTTTCTCAACCGTCCGCAGGGTAATTGGCAGGGTGGCCCCAGAAGACGCAGTACTAAAAGCGAAGGCCCAGACGGAACGCATTTTAGTCATAAGAATCCGCGGCGACAGACCCGTGATTGTCTTCAGTAACAGACTGTAGACCACCAGTGCGTGGAATAACAGAACGGCCAGCACGGTGAAAAAATAAGCAGCGAGATCGACGATCGCACCAATGCCCATATTAGCGAACAACTTGGCCAGTAAGGCAAACACGCCGTAGGGTGCAAACCCCATCAACACGCCAACCATGGTCATTACCACTGATTCCATATCACGGAAAAACGCAGCTATACGCCGTCCCGGCTCACCCGCATGGGAGATGGCATAACCGAACAGCAGGGCGAATACGATAATCTGCAGCATCTTGCCATCGGCCATGGCCCGAACGGGATTCGATGGAAAGATATCGACCAGAACGTCGATTAAAGGCGGTGGCGCCTGAGTCTGAAAAGTCGCGCTGGTTTCAAGCGCAACGTGCGTTCCAGGACCCACCAGCAGCGCAAAACCTAGGGCGATTGATATAGCGATGGCGGTGGTGGCCAGGTAAAACCCAAGGGTTTTGATGGCAATAGGGCCCATTCTGGCGCTATCGCCCAGAGAACTGGAGCCACAGATCAGTGACACCAGAACCAGAGGCACCACCAACAATTTAAGAGAGGCAATAAAAATACGCCCGATAAGGTCAAATAAACCACTGATCAAATAATCATCAATCAGCATCCTGAAGGTATCTGAAATACTGGTGCTACCCAGCACTAGGTTAATCAATGATCCCAGTAAGATGCCGGCAACCATGGCAATTAAAATGCGATTAGTAAGGCTCATTATTATTCTCGGTTTTTCCGCTATTAAGGTGTTTGCGGGTTTGATGGCGACCACGCGCCACCAAAAATCGTACTAGCAATCGATAGCTTTACCCTGCCCCGCCAGGACCACTGCACGGACCATTCAAATAGCCGGTCACTTTGTCGTCGGCGCAGGCGTTACAGGCCGAAGAATAGTCCCCGCGACCTCCGCCCGTCTGAATGGCACAAACGGGAGCATACTCCATAGTACAGACCTGCGGCCTGGGTGAAGTGCACTGTGTTGTTAGCGTGGTCGTCGGGCCAGAGCCCGCACAGGCTGCCAACAGCGGCACAAAAATACAAGTCCAGACTCGTCGCATCGAATGTTCCTTGAGAAATGGTTCGCCTCGGGGAACAAGACTATCATTATTGCGATGTTAGCGCAGCATCAGGGACGCTGTCAGGGCGCTGCGCCCATAAGCGGCGCGTCTTTGCGCCCCCGTGCATTTAAACCGCGATCGTAACCTGCAAATCCCGGGTCGCTCCAGCGGAGTTAGCATGCCGCGGCAGTTGTAGCGTCTTCATATCCGATTCGGCCCTGTCTGATTCTAAGACTTTCAATTGAGTGTAGCCCTTATTTCGAAACAGATTCTTGCGTTTGCCAATCAACCCAGCTAGAGTCGAAAAAGTTGTAAGTGGTAGCTGTATCAGGTCGATTGTCTGCGCACTCACCTTCGAGCGTGTCAGAGAACCTCCATCCAATACCCTCAGGGTGAAGTGGAGTCCGTATGCTGAGACGCATTGCGCAAGCACCATATTGCAGACAGGTCGCTGGTCGCGACCTGTCATGGGCAAGGTCGTGCCCGAATATTCAGATCAACACGCTTAAATTTTTACACCAAACCAGACCGTTCCTACGCCTTCCCATTGCGCTTTGGACGGAAAACTTTTGAGCGCAGAGATAACATCGCTCTGGCCCTTCGTGGTCTACTTTATTGCCGTCCTGCTGCTGGTGGCTACCATGCTAGGACTGTCCTACCTACTGGGCCAACGCAGGGCGAATCACGCCACCAATCTACCCTTCGAGTCAGGCGTATTATCGGTAGGCTCACCCCAGATTCAAATGTCTGTTGAGTTTTATCTCATCGCAATTTTCTTCGTGATCTTCGATCTCGAAACGGTATTCATCTTCGCTTGGGCGATTGCCTTTTATGAGCTGGGCTGGGCTGGGTTTGCCGCAGTCGGAATTTTCATATTTGTACTGGGAGTCGCCCTGATTTACGAACTCAGCACCGGCGCGCTGGACTGGGGTATAAAAACCCGATCACGGGCGCCAAAAGTCGCAGGCCCATCGGAGCAGGAGTAGTCGCAACCATGGATTGGAATCTGACAAGGCCCGAGGACACCATCGCTTCATCGCCCGGTGGCGGCACCGAAAGTATCGAAGAGCAGATTCAGCGCAATGTAATGTTCGCGCGACTGGAAGACCTCATCGCCTGGGGCCGGGCCCACTCCCTTTGGCCCTTTAATTTTGGTCTGTCATGTTGCTATGTCGAAATGGCCACGTCCTTCACCAGTCGCCACGATATCGCACGTTTTGGCTCTGAGGTAATACGGGCTACGCCCAGACAGGCTGATCTCATGGTCATCTCAGGTACCGTATTCCGAAAAATGGCACCCGTGGTTCAGCATCTATATGACCAACTCCTGGAGCCACGCTGGATCATCTCTATGGGCTCCTGCGCCAACTCCGGTGGCATGTACGACATCTACAGCGTGGTTCAAGGTGTCGATAAATTTATTCCGGTCGATGTTTACGTCCCCGGATGTCCGCCCCGACCTGAGGCACTGATGCAGGGCTTGATGATGTTGCAAGAATCCATAGAGCAAGAGCGCCGCCCACTTAGCTGGGTGGTAGGCGACCAGCGGATTATCAAGCCAGAGATGCCGTCACAACGTGACAAGCTCCAGCATGAACGCAGTCTCGCCACTGAACTGCGCAGCCCAGACAAAGTTTAGGAAGATAAACACGACTAGGACGGTCTGAAATAACAATACCGAGGTCTGACCAGCCCTGAGAAACGAGTGCATGTTGAATGCTGATTTAACAGCGCCAAACAGCACAGTGGACGAACTCTTCGCCCGCTTTGGAGCTGCTGTATTTCAGCTTCAGCCAACGGCTGACCTAACACCAACTCTGTGGGTAGACACAGCTGACCTGTTAACCGTGCTCGCTCACTTGCAGCGCCAATTTCCTATGCTGCTGGATCTTTTTGGAATCGATGAACGACTACGCGAGCACAAGCCACCCGCTGCTGAAGATTTCACGGTGGTCTACCACCTGCTGAATTTAGAGGATAGGGAAGAGATTCGGAT
>JBLIEI010000064.1:0-25325 GCA_047633055.1 Halieaceae bacterium
GTCACGGGCTATAACATTCGTGATGTCAGCTACTTTCAGTTCCTGCCAGGTCGGTTCACAAAAATTCAAACTTGGCATGGCCTGCCGCTAAAAGGCGGTATACCCGGTATCCGCGACCGTTTCCCCCGACCGCTGGGCTATTGGCTGTTTAGCCTGGAACGAAGGTCTAACCACCTGTGCTGTACTACTTCGGAAGTGACCAAGGAAGTTGAAGAAGCCATGGACGGATTCTATCCTCGGCTTACCATTACCGGCTATCCCCGCAATGATACGTTTTTTCGCCCCGAGCAGGCGCTGATCGATTACAAATCAGTGCTCGAACTGGGGCAATATAGCCGGATAATACTGTATTGCCCCACATTTCGGGATGGTAGTGACCAGACGCGGCCATTTTCGGAGCATTTCCTTGCTGTACTCAATACGTTTTTCGCCGACACCAACCAAATTTTGTTAGTAACCCGGCATCATCTGGACAGCATCCAAGGCGTATCCGATCAGCTTTCGCATATAAAAATGCTGGACAATCAAGTTCAGGACATTCAGGATTTATTAGTGGATATAGACCTTATGATTACCGATTATTCAAGCATAGTACTGGACTACATTCTGACAGGGAAACCGGCTGTTTTTTTTCCATACGACGACAATCTCTATCATACAGACAGGGGATTCTCTATAGACTATTTTGCTGATCTACCCGGCCCCTTCGCGTTTACCGAAGAACAGCTGCTGGAGCTTTTACAAACCGTAGATGACTGGTCAAATACCGTTGAATACCAGTACAGATATGAGCGACTGGTTGACCGCATGCATAGCTATCGCGATGGCGATTCGTGCCAGCGACTTTGCCAGGTGATGGAGTCACTGCATTGAGTCGTCGTATCCCCAGGCGGTGGGCAACTCGGTAATCCGTGCCAAGGCATGCATTTCGTCTTGATAAATGTCCTTCAGGCGCTCCCGGGTGGCTTCGGAAAGCTCCGGTTTAAGACCTTCTTTGCCGAGCAGGCGGATCATGCGCCATTTCCATTGACCTGGCAGCAGGCGTTTGGCCAACTTTCGAAGTCTTTGGTTATGCAGCAGCGCGAGCGCCCACTTCCCCCGCGGTGCAAAGTAACTGTTTTTCTGTGACCCCACCATGGCCGGTAACGAGGCTTTTAGCCCCAGAAACCCCAGCAGCTCCAACATCAGTTCCTGCGGACTTGAACTTAGCTGATCGAACCATATGATTTTAATCTTCGATTCTTCAAATACATCGATATAACGCTGTAATTGTGTGCCATAGTATCCAGCCTCTATGACAGAGTGCTCGAACATGGAATCGCTGGTACAACCTGATTCAAAATCGTCAAGATAGTCTTCAAGCGAACCTCTGGTATAGCCCGATCGAAGGTGCATAAGAAAGTGCGAAAACGCCCGATCAGCCGGTTCCCGCAGGCAGATAATTATTTTTACATCGGGCAGCGCTGCCTTAATCAGCCCAGGGCTTTCCGGTGAGCGGAGGTAGGCCGAACTTGCCTCCCCCAGCAAGGACTGTTTGTCAGCCGAGTCGAACAATGCCAAATAGCCTTTTTCATTTGTAATCCGAGGGATTTGCCATTGCCCTGCCGACTTCGGGGAAAAGTAATGCGGCTCCTTAAAAGCGGGCATGAATATTCCCTCCGTCGCCTTCAAGTACGCATGTAGCGATGTGGTGCCAGCTTTGGGAGCGCCTACGATCAAAAAATCCGGCCCGTTCTTCAAATGACTTACCTACTAATCTAATGCATCGTTATAGTAGCAAAATTGTGCTGTGAGCTAAAACCGTGAATAACACGGACAGACCACAATGAAACAAGGACGGTCTTTGGGGAAAGGTGTGCTAATGAAACCGTGGTCTGTCCCTGTTTATTCTAAACCGTGGTCTGTCCCTGTTTATTCCTGTTTATTCCGAACTGTTGAACGGCCGGAGTCGGGAGAAGTTGTGGCGTTTCCCTGTGTCGGCAGTCTGCACCATCGCTATGGGGGAATCGCAGCATGAAGGTGGTGGTAAAAAAGTGAGCAGAGAAATTGCACGATTATATTTTCAGGAGGGATACTATTAACAGCGGGTATAAGCCTCTTGCCGCACCAAAATATCAGGCCCCCACCAGCGTGGTAGCCTACCCGGTTCCGTATCGGCAAATGCACAAGAACGCGGGCTGTGCTATCATATAGTTTGATGAGCTATTTTCAAAAAAAGACCAACTCGTTCGCCTTAGCGCGTTCTTTAAGTACCATGAAGGCTGATGTTGCATCTATTCAACTGTTCATGATTCTTCAGGGGGCAGCACCGCTGTCTGTCAGTAAAATCCAGATAAGCACCACAAAAATCACCCACTATTCACTCTAGGGAGGAACTCTGCGCCGATGCGTCGAGGTCGCTCCTGGTCCCGGTACTGTAAGCGCATATATTATGTTACTTGCAACCGATCTTGATGGCACATTTCTTGGCGGCAGCCTGAAGTCACGCCTTAACCTTTACCAGTTAATTGCCAGCCGCGATGACATCCAGCTGGTTTTCGTGACCGGCCGCGGCCTGGAAAACGTGTTACCGCTACTCTCCGACCCAACAATCCCTCGCCCTGATTATATCATCGCCGACGTTGGTGCGAGCGTGGCTTACGGTGACACGTTGCAGCCCATTACTGAAATTCAGGAGTCCATCGATTTGATCTGGCCCGGGGAGCATGCTGTTGCGGACGCGCTCGATCATATCTCCGCCTTGCAGCGTCAGGAGGTTCCACAGGAGCGCCGCTGTTCGTTTTTTTGTGAGGCACACCATATTGACGATGAGGTCCGCCGCATCGTCAATAGTCTCGATTGCGATATGTTGTTTTCCGCAGGCAAATACTTTGACGTATTACCCAAGGGCGTCAATAAGGGCAGCACGCTGGAACGTCTCCTTGATCACCTGAACATACCAAGATACGAGGTGCTGGTGGCCGGCGACACGCTGAACGACCTGTCGATGCTGCGGCTGGACCTGCAGGGCGTTTGTGTCGGTAAATCAGAGCGCGAACTTCTCGATGTCACCCGCGACACAGCGCTCAGCTACCAGGCCCGGGCAGCGGGCGCAGGCGGTATCGTAGAGGCCATTGGGCACTTTGGGCTGCTACCCGGTGACGAACTGCAGGCTTATCTGGACGAGGACGAGAATACCGACTGGGGCAGCGCAGACCTGGTGATCGTGTATCACCGTCTCCCCTTCGATGAGTATGTCGAAGACGGCCAGCGCAAGCGCCGTGAGCACGCCTCGCCCAACGGGATTATTCCGACGCTGCTGAGCTTTTTTGCCGAGGGTCAGAAAGGGTCCTGGGTAGCGTGGTCACTGGAGAATGAGGCAGCGCCAGTGGAAAGGCACTCTATCGTGGATAAAGAGCTGTACCCCAACCTGCGCAGCGCGAACGTGGCGCTCAGCGCCGAAGATGTGGACATCTTTTACAAGCGCTTTTCAAAAGAGGCGTTCTGGCCCACCTTACATACGTTCTGGGAGCGCGCCCGCTTCGATGAGGAACACTGGGAAACGTTTTTGCGTGTTAATGAGCGTTTTGCGCAAAACGCCGCCGCTGAGGCCGCAGAAGGCGCTGTGGTCTGGCTGCACGACTACAACCTCTGGATGGTGCCGGCGTTTTTGCGCGAGCTACGTCCCGATGTCAAAATTGCGTTCTTCCACCACACCTACTTCCCTTCGGCGGATGCCTTCAATGTGCTGCCCTGGCGGAAACAGATCATTGGCAGCCTGCTGCAATGTGATTACATCGGATTTCATATCCCGCGTCAGGCAGCGAACTTCGTTGATGCGGCGCGCGGCGTTATGCCGCTTAGCGTTACGAGTCGCGCCAATTGTGCACCTCGATTCCTGACCTATGGCTGCGCCCTCGGACTTGAGGAGATGGCGACAGAAATCAAGGTTCTGGGACGCCGCATCGGCCTCGGGGCACACCCGGTCGGACTGGACCTGGACCGTGTAAGCAATGCGCTCTCCGCACCGGGCATCGCCGAGGAAACCGTAGCGCTGCGAGAAGAGCTTGGCAATACGCGTATGATTCTCTCGGTAGAGCGCCTGGACTTTACCAAGGGAATTCTGGAGAAGCTCCAGGCTTACGAACGTCTCCTGGCAGAGAATCCGGAGCTCTGTGGAAATATCACTCTGGTTAACGTGTGTGTTCCCGCTGCATCGGGAATGGGTATCTATGACGAGCTGCAATCCCAGATTGAGCAGACCGCCGGACGTATCAATGGCCGCTTTGGGCGCATCGATTGGACACCGCTACAGTTCTTCTTTCGCGCGCTACCTTTCGAGAAACTGGTGGTCTACTACACTCTGGCGGACGTGATGTGGATAACCCCGCTGCGCGATGGCCTGAATCTGGTCTCCAAGGAGTTTATGGCGGTACAGGGGCTGACGGATGGTTCGGGCGTGTTGGTGTTGTCAGAATTTGCAGGTGCCGCTGCCGAACTGCGAGGCCCCATCCTGACCAACCCTCACGACCCCAGTGATCTCGTAAGCACTTGTTATCAGGCACTCAATATGAGTCGCGAAGAAGCGAAAGGCAGAGTCCAAGAGAGCTTTGCCTCCATCAAGTATTTTGATCTCAGGCGCTGGAGCGAGGATTTTATGGGTGCCGTCAACCGAAGCTCACCCTAGAAGGTTAGCGAAGCTGGTCGCGCGATAGCATTGCTCTAGGCATTATCCGCGACATTCAAAACTATTAAACGAGGAGATCCAGGCATGGCATTGCGCAACGCCGTACAACTTATCTGCTACCCGGATCGTATCGGTGACAACCTGCAGGAGTTGCATCAGGCTCTACGCGAGCACTGCGGTGACTCCATAGGCGGGATCCACTTGCTGCCATTTTATCCGTCGAATGCCGATGCCGGCTTTTCGCCACTCACTCACACCGAAGTCGACGCCAGATACGGCGATTGGGGCGATATCGAGTCCCTCGCTGCTGACTTTGACCTCTGCGTTGACCTGATCCTTAACCATATTTCTGACGAGTCTGCGGAGTTCAAGGACTATGTGAAGCATGGGCGTGCATCGCCTCATGCTCCGCTCTTCGTGGATATTGATGACATGCCCGAAATGACACCGGACGATCTCGCGAAGATTCATATCAGGAAAGAGAAGGAGCCCTTTCGTGAAGTGGTCTTTGATGACGGCACGCGCTCCCGCGTTTGGTGTACTTTCACGGACAGACAGATTGATCTGAACTTCAAAAATCCGCAGACCTACGCGTTGATGGAGCACTACATTGAGTTTCTGACCGCTAAGGGAGTGCGTCTCCTGCGTTTGGATGCCTTTGGCTACACAACCAAAGAGGTCGGCAGCAGTTGTTTCCTGGTGGAACCTAATGTCTACCGCATTCTCGAATGGGTGCGCTCAACTGCAGAGCAATACGGGGCGGAGTGTTTGCCGGAAGTCCACGACCACCCAAGCTATCAGTACACTTTGGCAAAGCGAGGCCTACGACCCTACGGTTTTGCGCTGCCCCCGCTTCTCCTGTATTCCGTGCTCGATGCCAACAGCGAGCATCTGAAGAACTGGCTGCGTATGTGCCCGGACAATATGATAACAGTGCTCGATACACACGACGGCATCTGTATCCCGGACGTCGATGGCATATTGCCGGAGGGCAAGATAAAAGCCCTTATCGACAACATTGACGCACGTAGCGCCGACCCGATTCTGCGACGATCGGCAGCAAACATTCACAGTGTGGGCGCGATATATCAGCTTACTTGCACATTCTATGACGCACTTATGCGCAATGACGACGCCTATATCGGTGCGCGTGCCATTCAGTTTTTTACGCCTGGTATACCGCAGGTATACTACGTAGGCTTACTCGCTGGCTGCAACGATGAGGACCTTATGACGCGAACGGGTGAGCTTCGCGATATCAACCGGCACTATTACTCCCTCCAGGAGTTTGCAGATGCAGTGGAGCAACCTGTCGTTAAGCGCCTGCTCGCGCTCATGCGATTTCGCTCTGGTTTTCCCGCCTTCGATGGTGTTTTTGAGCTCCAGTATTCAAACGACAGCAGCGTAGCGATGGCCTGGGAAAACGGTGAGAGCTACTGCGAGCTGTTCGTTGATCTAAATTTCAATATCAGCACCATTCGCTATCGGACGCGCAGTGATCAAGAACTGGAGGAATTCCGGGCGTAAGCCTCGCCGAAGCCGTAAATCGTGACCCACGTGCTCACAAACCTCGATTGGATAGTTATTGCCGTTTATGCGGGGCTGCTCCTGTTTATTTGTTTGCGCGTGGCCCAGCGCAATCCTGACACAGATGAGCTTTTTCTTGCCGGACGCAGCCTGGGCCCGGCGGTAATCGGATTATCCTTGTTCGCCTCCAACATTTCGTCGACCACGCTGATCGGTTTGCCGGGCGCTGCGTGGGAGCATGGAATCGCGGTCGCCAACTACGAATGGATGGCTGCGCTGGTACTCCTGTTGACTGCGCTATATCTTTTGCCGCGCTTGATTGGCAGCCGCATCACAACTATCCCCGAGCTGTTGGAACAGCGTTTCGATGCCAGATTGCGCCGCTATTTATCTGCCACCTCACTGTTTTTAAGTATTGTACTGGACACGGCTGGTAGCCTCTACGCCGGTGCTATTGTGATTATGCTCTTCGTGCCCGAACTCAGCCTTGCGCCGACTATCGCTGCCCTGGCTTTACTCTCGGGTTTGTACACCTACGCCGGAGGCCTGCGTGCTGTCGCGTATACCGATGTACTGCAATCAATAGTATTGATCGCTGGCTCTTGTCTTCTCACCTGGCTGGTTCTGGCGGAGCTGAATTTCGACATCCCGATGATCATCGAAGAGTTGGGCCCGGATCGCCTGTCGCTGCTGCGACCCATCGATGACCCAGTCCTGCCCTGGTTGGGCACTTTGATTGGATTACCTGTACTGGGATTTTACTATTGGACGATGAATCAATACGTCGCCCAACGACTGCTGGGCGCACGCGATACGACCGCCGCAGCGAAGGGGGCAGTGCTTGCCGCGGTACTCAAGCTTCTGCCACTGTTCATTATGGTTCTCCCGGGTGCCATGGCCGTGCTGCTTATCCCCGAGCTTGACCGCCCTGACCAGGTGTTTCCTGAACTGATCGCACGTTACGCGCCGTCCGGGCTTGCTGGTCTGCTGATCGCAGGGCTGCTGGCTGCAATCATGTCCAGCGTCGATTCGACGCTCAATTCCGCGTCCACGCTGATTATGATTGATTTTGTCAAGCCGGCATATCCAAAGATAAGCTCTCAGTCCATCGCTCGGCTGGGGCGCTATTGCACCCTGTTACTGATGCTGGCCGCCGCCCTCTGGGCACCCATGATTGACCATTTTCCGGGCTTGTTTGTCTATTTACAACAAACTTTTGCCTACGTAACGCCACCACTGGTGGCCGTATTTCTGATCGGCGTCAGCAGCCAGCGCGTCTCGGCCAACGCTGCGTGGCGGGGCTTGATCAGTGGTCACATACTCTCTTTTCTGGTTTTTATTTCTGCACAGCTTGCTTGGCATAATGTTCACTTTACTATTTCTGCAGGGCTGCTGTGCGCGGCAACGGCAGCGTTTGTTGCATTTTGGCAGTCCCTGGAGTCAAAAAATACTGAACAAATATCTGCAACAGAGCCGGACTATGCAAGTCTGTCGCCAAAACTGCGTCTCACCGCCTATTTGTTGATCGGCCTGACTTTGTTATTGGTGTTATTGTTTGCGTAAACTGGCGCCGCTTACCGCGGCTGGTGGCTAATTCATAGCCTCCCGTCGAACACACTCAGTTCGTGGGGTAGTTACCTGCTAGTGATGGCTGCACCTGCACCGGAGAGAACCTGTTGCACCATGCAATTATTTTGGTGTATGTCGTCAAAGATAGTTGGACCGTTCGCGGCCAGGTGAATAACAGGTAAGAATAACAGGGACAGACCACAATTAAACTAGGACGGTCTTCGGGGAAAGGTGTGCTGATGAAACCGTGGTCTATCCCTGTTTATTCGATGAAGTTAATTTTTTGGTACCGCGTGCCGAGCTGGCACCACCGGCTAACCAATTGACTATAATGATTAGCTACGAATTCGCCATGCACAGGCCGGGAAGTTTGGAAGTGGCGCTATCCGAATGCATAAATGGCAAGAATGTTAAAGTGAGAAAACGATGAAGAAGCATTTTGCACTGGGTCTGATAGCGTTGTTATTGAGCGTGATATCAGTTCAGTCTCACTCACGTACTCAGCCTAATATATTACTTATCTATGTGGATGACCTGGGGTACGGCGACTTAGGAAGCTATGGTCATCCGATAATAAAAACTCCGCATCTCGACAAGCTGGCCAGCGACGGATTGAGGTTGACCAATTACTATGCTCCGTCTGCCCTGTGTTCACCATCTCGGGCGGCTGTGCTTACAGGGCGCACTCCCTATCGTACTGGCATCAAGAGCTGGATTCCCGAAAATTCCAATATTTTTCTACGAAAGAATGAAACTACTTTAGCTGAGCTATTCAAATCGCAAGGCTATGAGACTGCACTCATTGGGAAATGGCACCTCAATTCGGATCTAGGGAATGAGGCGGAACCGCAGCCATTGGACCATGGATTCGACTACGCCTATGGGCACAATGCGTTCCAAATCCCGACCAATCATAATCCAACTAATATTTTTCGGAATGGAAAAAGCGTTGGTGAGGTTATTGGCTATACTGCTGATATCTACGCCGACGAAGCCATCAGGTGGCTAGAGGATAAAAAACCTGAAACCTCATTTTTTATGTTTCTCAGTATGGCAGAGCCTCATAGTCAATTCGAAAATCCAGCTGAATATAATAAAATGTACGCTGAGTTTACGCAGGGTGAAGTGGTGCCGATTCCGTCGGGCGAAAAGTCTATTCCTATAGATAATCTCGTCGCGCGCGGGCCTGGAGAATATTATGCCAATATCACTTATATGGATGCTCAGCTGGGTCGAGTGTTCCAGGCACTTGATCAGTTGAGTTTGACTCAGAACACCATTGTTGTGTTCGCCAGCGACAATGGCCCCGTCACCTCCGATTGGCGAGCATGGTGGGAAATCAATGCGCACGGCAGTACCGGAGGTTTGCGCGGACGAAAACACGGTTTGTACGAAGGTGGCATCAAGGTGCCGGCTATTATTCGATATCCGGGCGTAATTCCCAGGGGTACAGAATCGGCCCAAATTATTACGGGAATGGATTTATTCCCAACATTGGCCAATTTGGTCGGCGCCCATGTTCCCAGCGATCGCCCCATCGATGGGATAGATATTGCGGCTGTCTTCACAGGCGGGAAGTTAGAAAGCCGGACGCTCTTCTGGGCAATGCCTACTGACTCCAATGTGGAGTACGTGGTTCGAGAGGGGCCATGGAAACTGCTGAGTGATAAAGATCTCAGGTCTGTTGCTCTGTTTAATTTGGATAATGACCCGTATGAGTTCTTCAACTTAATTCAGAAAGAAAGCGTTGTCTTGAAGAAACTGGAGGACCAAATGGCGGAAATGATCAGGTCCATTTCGAAGGATCCCTTAAGGATTTCGCAATCAGTAAAGAATGTTTTTTGAGGTGAATCGCTCTAGTACGTGAGATTTTTCATGAACTTTTTCTTGGGTGCCCCTCACCCGATACCATCAGCTTAATTCACTGTTCTGGAATAGTTGACGACTACAGTTGGCGCAGTATATGTTGATCTGCATATGATCTGCATATGATCTGCATATGATCTAAGTCGAGTATTTTTTTTCTAAAGGATTGTGAACTTAAAGAATTGTAATTTAGGGGATTTAGCTGAAGATTCTAGTTAGTGCAGTAATAGTGTTGGCTGGCGGGTTATCTATTAATGACATAAAGGCCAGGGAGGTCCTGACTCCAAGAGAGGCAGTCACGTTGCCGGCGATGCCGTTGTCCGACTTTGCGTCCACACCGGGCAGCGTCGCTTCGACAATCGACAGCAACACTATCAGGACGATTGACCTTAACTCCATTTCGGCCTCAACCCCAGTGGTCGGGGATATTGTGATTGCTCGAACGGCATACGCGGACAGATTACGCGGATTCTGGCTGGGAAGTTGCATTGCCAACTGGACCGGGTTGCCCACCGAAAATGTGCGGGCCGAGCCGCCCTTCTTTGATGACGACGATTGGTTAAAACCCGTTGGCCGCGACGGTGAAGTTATTGACTATGTCCTGGCGAGCGATCCCTGGGGCGCGGACGATGACACAGACATCGAGTACGTGTACCAGATGGCTCAGGAGAAGTACGGTAGCTATATGCTCACCGGCGAACAGATTGCCACTGAGTGGCAGAACCACATCGGACTTCCGTTACTGTGGGTCTCGAACCTGGCGGCCCTGGGCCAGATGCAGAATGGGGCTGTGCCGCCGGAGACGTCACTGCCGCAGAACAACCCCATGTGGGACATGATTGACGCCCAGCTTACCACCGAGATTTTTGGCGCAATGGCCCCGGGGCGCCCTGACGTGGCCTTGGAGATGGCCCACCTGCCCATCCGCACTACCGCCTATTTGCATTCGGAGTGGGCAGCTGAATTTTACGTGATCATGCATTCCCTGGTGTCCGTGGTAGATCCAGAGCTATCCCGCACGGAGCAGGTGATTTGGATGGCCGAGGAGGCGCGCAAGCGTGTACCAGATTGGTCGTACATCGCGGACATGTTTGACTTTGTGAAGGCAGAGTACGAGAGCAAAGAAGACACGAACAATTGGGAGGATACGCGGTACAAGGTATATGAACGCTACCAGGTGAACGGGATTGCCGGTTATAAATACAGGTACCCATGGGACGCAGGTATTAACTTTGCTTCTTCGATTGTGAGCTTGCTCTACGGAGAGGGCGACTACAAGAAGACCGTTCGCATCGGCACTCTGGCGGGTTGGGATTCGGACAACCCAACTGCGACCTGGGGAGGCTTGCTAGGGCTGTTGTACGGTTATGCAGGGCTAGAGGAGCATTTCGATAAGAGCGATTTCTCGGACGATTACTTGATTTCCCGGACTCGTCACAACTTCCCGGCGGCACCTGATAATTTTACGGACATGGCGTCGCGGGGCCTGGGAATTATCGACGATGTGGTGGTGAACGGCATGGGCGGCAGTATTGACGGCAACAACTGGGTGATCCCGCGTATGGACGGCGACATCGTCATGGCTCCAGTGGAGAAGACTATTGTGCCGTGGGAGACGATCGAGGACACAGATCCCCGCTGGACCTACACGGGGTTTAGTACCGATAAAACGAACTGGAATGCGTCGGGGGCGAGCCTGACCACCGGGCAATCGAAATGCACAGCGGAAATCACTTTCAGTGGCACCTCAGTGCAGTACTATTCTTTTAGGAACGCGGCGGCTGGTACTGTGAGCGTCACATTGGATAATAAGGACCAGGGCATCATCGACCTGTCAAACGACGTGAGTAATGATGGGCAGTACTACGCGAAAGTGTTTGAGCGACTGGAGCTGGCTCCAGGAGATCACATCTTGCGTATTATCTGCGACAGCGATATGACGTACAAAAGTATAGATATGCTGTCGATCATTCCCTAACAAGAAGAACCTAAGAGTCGGATGGTCTAAGGAGAGCCTACGCAGTAACACCAAGAAAGCTAACAGCTTTTCCTGATGGGGTAGGGCGGTGGAGTCGAGACCGAGCTTATGCCGAGACTGTTGGTGGGTTATACCGGGTTCGACGGCAGTAAGTTGAAGAAGGGTAACGGGTTTTTGGAACCGAACTCAAAACCAGGCACGAACCACGTGCCAGCCAGCGGAGGTTAGTATTTCTCGGTCGCGGACAGTGCTATTGATTGGGTGGCCTCCACAGACGATTGCTAGTATCAGGTCTGCTCTTCCACTGCCCGCCACGCAGCATCACAAGCTGCATCCATCAGCGGGATGGCTTCGGAATCCGTGTTGGCAATAGAGATACGCCCAAACTGTGCCCGGCCGACTTCGTGGGGTGCCTGTTCTTCTTCCCACTCGGGGTCGTTAAGTGCGAGATAGGGATAGGCGTAACCGTGAGGAATGCGGTTGACGGTAATGGCGCGAATATCGGTCTCATGGTTGAAGCCGTGTTTACCTAATAGAGATTGCAGTTGCTCACGTATCTGCTGTTCATGGCTGGCGAAGGGCGTGGAGTATATTTTTTGGCGCCCCATGCGCAGTTGGTCTCGTCCCGCCCCATCCTCGGATGTCGTTAACGTCATTGGCGAGTTCATCATGAACACCACCATGGGTCATCGGGCCCGCGAGGGGGTTCGTATCCCTCCTATGGTCACGGTTGGCGCTGTACTTACCCACTGGAACGGATCGTAGGGGCACTGGAATAATGTTGAGTTGAGCTTGGAATAGGCGCGGCCATTTTTCAATTGTACGTTGGCGTAGACAAGCGGTGTCTTTACACCGTAGTTCAACCCTTCTTTTTGGGGCTGGGGCATCTCCGGACACAGATGAAGTATAAGGCTGTTATAGCAGGCCAGAACACTGTGATTGGCCGTGACGCGCAGGGACTTTCCCTGCTGCACGTAGTCAACCTCAAGGTGCTTAACATCGACTTCACGCACGCCCACCACCATGCTGCTGAGCCGTAACTGTGTTGCCTGATTGTCACGGTCCAGAGCACTGTAATCAAAGCGGGCTACGGCAACGTCTTCTGGCCCCTTCATGTCGGGAGCGACACCGGGGATCAGCTTCTGTACCAGCAATCTGGCGACAGAGGCGTTACCAGCCCGGAACATTCGCACCTCAAAGAGACTCTCCAGGAAGACACCTCCCACTTTGGCCGCAGCTTTGCCCAGCCAGCCCATCGCTTTAATGCCGCTGGCGCCGTTAAGGCGGCGGTAAGACCGCTCACGCTGAAATACTTTTCGGCTATTTAGCTGGTGGCACCGCCAGTTAGACGGCTCGTACTGATTTTGCAGCGCAGCGGGTGCTCTTTGTCCCCGGTAGTTCAGTGATTGGTACTGACAAGTAAACTCACTGAAATTGATAGAATCATTGGATGAATACTTATAAACGACACCGTTTCCCGCCTGACATTATTTCCTATGAAGTCTGGCTCTACTACAGGTTCAATCGCAGCCACCGTGATATCGAAGATCTCCTCGCTGAACGAGGCATCACCGTCAGCCGAGAGGCAATCCGTCTCTGGTGCATCAAGTTTGGCGCGATCTATACGCCCTGATTGAAACGAAAGCACCGAGGCTATGGCGATACCTTCTACATTGATGAAGTCTTTGTGAAGACCAATGGCAAGCAGCATTATCGGGATCTCAGGGTGAGTGCGTTTGATGATTGGAGTAGGGCAGTGGCCTGAGCGTAGGAGCGCACTTTTCTGATACCGCGGAAGTTAATTTGTCAATATCATCGCGTAAGCTGCTTCAAGTAGAGCCATCAGGAACACCAGAGTGACCCCTGCTCTTTCCACAAACTTTCCATCCTGTCCTGACAGTAAACGCCCCTTTTGTGGTGCATTTTAAGGGGATAGCTTACCAATCTGGTTCGCAATAACAGAGCACAAAATTATACTGGCCAGTGCTCCGCTTATATCCAGCAACTTCACTGCATAAACGGTCTCAGGAATCCCATTGAGTAAACTGTCCCCGGAATCCCTCATGATTTATGGCTACAGCCGGACACCAGTGGTTGGCTGGTTCCGTAGTACCGCGACCCAGCGCTGAACGGTGCTGTGATCTGCAGCGGAACCGCGTTCCTGTATCAGTTCCTCCAGGTCACGATAGCTCAGAGCATAAGCCACATTGAGTGTGGCAAGCCGAGCGACGGACCAAGTGTCAATAAATTGCTTATACTTATCCAGTTCGTTTTGTGTCACAATTCTTTGATTTCCACCTGTGCTTTTCAGACATGTCTACGCGTACTCAGGAAAAGAATATCCCGGTCAGCCACTCTAAGATTCTGCTCGACATGCTGTCCGAGCACGGATTTCATGCGTCCGCCATTCTGCGGGGCACTGGTGTTGAATTAAGCGCCGTTGCCGATCCGCAATACAGACTCTCCGTCGATCAGCAATCGGCAATTTATGCCAACGTACTGCGGGTTTCAAAGCTCGATGGGCTTGGCCTGTTGCACGGTCAACGCATCATACCGGCCCAGCTGGGCTTTTTCGGTTATGCCATGCAGACATCGAATTCGCTGAAGCAAGTGCTTAAGTTACTGATCCGTTTCAGTCCAACGATCGGTGCTTTGATGGATTTCCAATTGCAGGCAAAGGCTGACGTGATGATACTAACGGCATCGAATTTTGCGACCACCGGCGAGGTGCGACGGTTTACGATCGAGGAGCATTTGTCCAGCTTGGATTGCATACTCAAGATGATCACTGGCGATCGGTTTCAGGCCACCCGGATCCGATTTGATTATCCGAAACCGGCCTATCACGCTATGTATACCGATGTGTTCAGATGCGCAATCGAATTTGATGCGCCAGCCACAGAGTATCATTTCGCTACCGATACGCTGGCACTCGATCTAGTGTTTGCAGACCCGGTGATGGCCAGGGCCTGTGAGAAAAAATGTGAAGAAATCATAAAGCGAATGAGCCGGGCCGTCAGCTACGTCGATCAGATCAGACGTGTGATTCTGATGTTGCCCCCGGAGTCACGCAATCTCACCTCGGTGGCGCGAGAGATGAATACCACTGCCCGCAGTTTGCGGCGAAAGCTGGCGGCGGATCAAACCAGCTTTCAGGTGCTGTTGGACGACGTCCGCTTGCAACTCGCCATGGAATATCTACAGAGTTCGAAACTCAACCTGGAGGATATTGCCCCGTTAGTCGGATTTTCCGATGCAGCCAATTTTCGTCACGCTTTCAAACGGTGGACCGGGAAGACTCCAAGTTCATTCCGGGATCAGCAAGCCGGGAGTTCGCCTCAAGACAGGTGATCTGCCTCCGGAAATAAAGGCGAATGTCCTCTTTTGACTTCGAATATTCGGTCTCGATGGCCGATGGCACTGGCTGCTCAGCAGTTAGCCCTCGGTTAACTGACGAAAAATACTCAGTCCGTCCGGGAAACCCCACTGCTCAATAATTTGTCCATTGTGGACTCTGTAGATCGATACTTCGTTTACAGTCATTTTTATTCCCGTGGCCGCAATGCCCTGAAATATTCCGTTGTGGGTGCCAGTGGATTGGTAGCGCGTAACGACCCGGTCACCTTCTGCGAATATATCAACGACCCGCTCCGTCCAATCTGGGAATGATTCGCGGTGTTCCATGATGAAGTCCCGCATACCGATCCTGCCGCTGGCTCCGGTATCGCAGATGAAGTGACTGACAAACTCCTCGCCATAGAGCTCATCGATCAGCTCATATTTCGCCCGATTCCATACCTCGAAATGGGATCTCAACACGACATCCTTGTTGCGTTGCAAGACGGTACTGTTTGGCGGATCGATAACGCCGCGCACTTTCACGCCAAATTCACTGGGGTCAATAATCTCGCTGCCCAGAACCATGTTCAGTATTTCCTTGGACTGCGGATCGTATCCAAACATATTGCCGTTTATCTCGCCCGTGTCGAAGTTCATCAACATGACTGCTTGCAATGTTTCTTCCTGCTCGCTCCAGCTGAGACAGAAAATATTCGGTGCGAGTTGGCTGAGTTGATACTCCTCTACAGCAGCAAGTCCGGCATTGCCCTTTATGCAATGCCAGGCCAGATGTGTTTCAGTCAGAAACACGGCTTCATAGTCATAGACCCCTGCGTAGCTGACAGCGATTCGTCTGCCGACCATGTCCGTGGGGAACGGGGGCGGAATTATCTCACCCGGTGTTGACGGCTTACCGATATAACCCCCCGACCGGGTCTCACGCACACGGAAGTCATCGTCGCCCTCGCTCGGTATTTCACCATCCACCACGACCACTTGTTCGCGATTGAAATCCAGTATAAGCGACGTGTTCAGACGGGCATTGAACGGGTAGGTGTGACTAACGATGAAAATCCCCGAAGCTCCCTCGAAAGCGCGGTATTCGGTATCCACGTCTTCATAGGGTTCGGTTCCCTCCAGCTGCTTTACGCTCAATCTCTGTGAATCCGTAAAGTCGTAGGCGAGCACCCGTCCGTCAGCAAGATACAGGGAGTGCTGTTGCCCAGCGAGAACCTTGCTCCGCTCCCTGACGAAACCCATCACTTCCTTCGGAAAGGACCCCGGACCCCTATAACCCTCACGCTTTCCCCACTGTTCGTCTGTCATATGTTCCTCGATGCTGATACGCGCCAGATTTCTAGCAAAACTTGCCAGCGATTCTTCCCTTCCATCCTTTCGGAAACCGGGTTCGCCAGAGTCCATATAATGCGCAGAAACCAATGGTTATACGAGGTTTATTGCGGTCTTGAAGGGGTGTGATCCGGCCACTTATCTGTCCCATGAGTCGAGAATAATTGGGTCTTATCTTCGAACCGACAAGTCGCAGTCTCATACGCTGGTTTAGTGCACTTCCAAAAGCGAGGCGTCTTATGCGAGGTCGAGGCACGCAATCACGTCAACAAGACCTCTCATATGGTTCCAGGAAAATCGAAGCTAGTTTGCTAGCTGGCCGTCTTCCAGTATGTCTTACGTGTCTTTCCGCCGTGAGCGACTCGAACCTCAGCGAGCAGACAAAGCATCTCAAAACACAAGTTGGCGCCGATGTTGGCCGACACCTCTCCGTCCAACACCGCGTGACGCATTACCGAGGCATCCGTGACGCTGGTCGCTCCCCATTCGCCACCGGTGTCCGCGTGAGCATCAATATGAATCATTGCCAAAGGTTCATCTTTACCGAGCGCTTTCAGAATGGGGTAAGTCATGGTGTGTTCACCACCGACCGTCAGAGTATTGATGCCGCGGCGCTGGAACTCGAGGAATACCTCAAATATGTCATCCAGACGAGGCCTGAGATCAAATCCGCTGAAATCGATATCGCCGTAGTCAATGATATTGCACAGCTCGAACGGGATAACAATGGTAATATGATGAACAGGGCCGGCGGCGAAATGCGACCACTTGCGAACTGCCTTGGGTCCCCACCGAGTTCCCGGTACGTTGGGTATACTGTTCTCCATAGGGATACTGACACATGCTACATCGACATCAGTGAGATCACGGGTGCTGGGGGCGCCAAAAAATCCGGGAAATCGACGATAGTTAAATTGATCTAACTCAAATCCTTCACTGAAGGATCGCTCTAAAAACGCATGCACATGTTCATCATTGTTGCGCAGAAAATCTTTAGTTTCCCGATGCAATTCGTGATAGCTAGCAAGGCGCTTTGCGCCTATTTTTGTCAATGGCACTCGCCCTTTGTTCGTAACGTTATTCAGTAGAGCATGGAGGCGCCGTTATCGCCAAGCCGCGGGGCACTTAAAGTACCTAGCGTAATATCCAATCAACTCGGATCAAAAAAAGCCCGCCCTCATAAGGGGAAGTGCTATAAAAAGGGCCCGGACCTTTATTGCAATCCCCAGTGACTCACCACCTGTAAGTTGCGGTGGCGCCGTACCAACGCGGAGGTGCGTAGGCGCCGGCTGCAACGCCAACAAAACCCGCGTCAAGCGCGTAAGCCCGATACTCCTCGTCGCTCAGGTTTTTCACGAACGCTGCCAGTGACCAGCGATCGTCGCCACTGTCATAAGTGATTCTCGCATTACTCACTACGTAGCTATCCTCCTCCTCAGTGTGATTGCATACTAAAGTAAAGCAAAAATCATCGACATAAACGAAATCTGCCTGTAGCGTCACGGTGCCACCAAATGCTGGCAACATGTATCGACCCAGGCCATTGAATGAATAACCAGGCGCCTGAGGAAGATCCCGATCTACCAACTCACCGCTGGGTAAGCCGACATTTTCAACTTCGCTCTCAAGGAGTGAGAGGCCAAATAGGAACTCTAATCGATCAGCCGGCACTAGCGTCAACTCGACCTCAGCCCCATAAATCTCAGCGTCAAGATTATCAATGATCTGAGAAAGATTTTTAAAATATGATCCCTGATAATCCTGATAATCGTAGTAAAAAACACTCATGTTCAACCGGGCACGCCCTTCCATAAATGAGCCCTTGGCGCCGACCTCATAGCTTTCCAGCACTTCTTCATCATGTGACAGTGCGCTGAAATCCGTGACGAATACGAATGGCGCGGCAAAATTGCCCGCCTTATGGCCCCGGTCGTAGCTGGCATAAATCAACCACTCCTCGCTCGGCCTCCAATCGACCCCCGCCCGAATTGAATAGTTATCCCACTCCTGATCAAGATTCGGTACATTGCCTGCGTTTAACTCCTGAAGCGGTAATCCAAAATCTGTATTATCGATAGTGATGGCCATTTCCCTGCTGTCATCCGTATAGCGCAGTGCACCCGTTAGAGTCACCGTATCGGTAACGTCGTACTCGTAGTGACCGAAAATAGCCCAGGACTCTGTATCGACAGATTCAGAATGGAAGGAACCTGCCAAGATAATCCCAGGAGGGCAGGGTCCCGTAGTGGCACACGGGAAACTGGGGTCATTATAGGGTGGTGCAACCGCTCCGGCCGAGCTATCAAAGCCAAAGGTGATCAGCGGGCTCACGTCCTGGTTTATGCCGCCAAAAGTTTCGTTATCGATGTCCAGGTAATAGACGCCTGCGACCCAACGGGCGTTCTGTGTGTCCCTGTTGAGGCGAATCTCCTGTGAAAATTGCTCCATATCCTGTGAAGTTTGGAAGTTAATTTGTGCGAATGGTGATGAATCGGTGTCCTCACTATAGCCCTTTTCCATTTTCAGATAGTCGCTAATTGAGGTCAAGGTGAACTGGTCGAATTCGACCGTCAGGCGAGCCTGAAGATTCCTGATCTCTCGCTCGAAGAACCCGATCTGATCAAACGAACCGGTATGAGGATCGTCATCCGGCTCCTTGAAGCCAAATGGATCACACCCTGTGCATGGACCCGTGATTGGGTCTGCCATCCCGTCAACCAGGTCAGCCAGGCCGAAGAAAATAGCCGTTTCATCGGGGCCGACAAATCGACCCAGAGAATCAGGACCGTAAGTGTTGGCGGCGTGTGAATAACCACCTCCGTTGGCATCATCCTCAGAATAAGATGCTTTTAATAGCAACTCAGTATTATCTGTAACACTGAACTGCAATTGACCCCTGACAGAATATCCATCGGTGTCTCTTAGATCGTCACCGATCCTGTTCTCTAGATAACCGTCATGTTCGTCCCGAGAAAAAGACAGGCGACCGGCGATCCTATCGCTGAGTGGGCCACTGACCGCTCCCTCAAGCCGAAGCTGGTCGTATTCAGCGACGGTCAGTTCCACGTAGCCCTCGAATTCTTCGCCAGGGCGATTGCTGACATAGTGCAACAAACCTCCGGTCGCGTTTCGTCCGAATAGTGTTCCCTGGGGACCACGCAGCACCTCCACCCTATCGAGGTCGTACATCTGCACAGACGCGGCACCCATCGAGCTGACATAAGCGTCGTCGACATACATCGCTACGGGTGCCTCGAGGTGATCGGCAAAATCGTTTTGTGAAATGCCTCGAATATTGACAGTGGTTAATGTCGGATGAAACTGCTGCACATGCAGTGCGGGTGTTTGTGCCGCAATATCCATCGTATTGGTATAACCCAAAGACTTCAACTGGCCAGCCGAAAACGCCGTTACCGATATGCCAACTTCCTGCAGGCTCTGCTCCCTCTTCTGGGCAGTTACCAGTATCTCTTCCAATAATAATGACGTTTCTGCAACTGCCGGCATCGTAATAAAAGCGATGGGCAACATCGATATTGCGAAAGCCCTGATTGTATTCATAAATTTCTCCCTAAATTATTATTGGATAACTGGATGAATCAGACTTCGACAATCTGCATCGGATAATCAGACGAATCCGATGCTACTGGATCGTGTTTATTCATTGTTACTACTACCAACGTGTCGTCTTCAGTGCTATTTCTATATGGGTTTGCCCGGGCTCGACCAAGTAAGTGTCGCCCCTTACACGATAGGCCTCTTTGGCCGGTCCCAATAAGTAACGGAAATATAATGACCGAATGAATGTTTATTGACGAGGTGGATTTGGGTCGTCAGAGGGTGCAATCAGGCCATTTTTTGATTTCTGGCGACAATGTTGATCAGCACAATGCCATTGGTAAAAATGCATTGCGTGTGTCGAAGACGAAAGACTTGGGTTTGTTACTCGTTGAGCGAACTTCCCCAATGTGTCTTCCGGGTATTTCCCGTACGCGCGACCTGAGCTTCAGTCAATAGACACAGCATTTCGAAGGTCAATGCCGCGCCAAGGGTCGCGGAAATCTCCTGGGAGTCCCGGGCCGGACAGATCTCCGCGATATCCGCACCGACTATATCGAGTCCGCGCATCCCGCGGATAATGTCCCTGACTTCCAGTGGCGTTAAGCCGAAGGGCTCCGGTACTCCCGTCCCCGGCATATAGGCTGGGTCAAGCGCATCGACATCGATTGTCAAATAACAAGGGCCGTCTCCAATAATTTCCCGGGCTTCTTCAACAATGGCTTTGACGCCACGCTCCTGAACTTCCTCTGCGTATACGACCCGCATACCGGAGTCCTCTGAAAACTCCCAACACCAGGAACTGGCACCGCGGATTCCAATCTGTATGGTTCGTTCCGGATCAATCAAGCCATCCATGGCGGCAAGACTAAAACAGTTTCCATCATGTACATCGCTCCCGTCATCGGTGAGAAATCCGGTGGTATCGCCGTGGGCATCGATGTGGATCAATCCCACCGGTTCATCCTGAGCGATTGCTTTCAAAATGGGGTACGTCATGGTGTGCTCTCCACCTACACTCAGCGGGACAACGCCTGCGGCCTTGATTTTCCTGTATGTTTCATAGATATCATTGATCCGGTCCATATGATTCAAACCGGTAAAATCTACATCGCCATACTCAACAATATTACAACTCTCAAAAGGGATGAGCTTGCTAAGATGATGCATGGGGCCTTGCAGGTGTGACCAGCGTCTGACCGCCTCCGGCCCGTGACGTGCGCCGGCAAAATTGGGGGCACTGCTGTCTAGTGGAATGCCAACACAGGCGATGTCAACCCCGTCTAACTCCTTACGGAAAGGAGCGCGAAAAAAACCCCACTCCTTGCCCTGCAAATTGAAAGGGAATTGAAACATTCGGCAACCTTCAGCTTCCGCACGCTCAAAGAAGTCGCGGAGCTGTTTGTTCTTCAATTTCAAAGCGGATCGCAGGCCCAGTTTCTGGTACTTAGCAATTTTGGTTTCGCTGATTTTCGTCATATCTCTCTTCTCCCCTAACACGCTTTGAGGCGTGGCAAAACTATCAAAAATAGGCACAGACTGATTATAAAACAGGCCCCCGCCATTACGTTTACAGGCAAATAATTACTCTCGGTTATAAGTACCGCGGCGAGCGCCGGGCCTGCCATTCCTCCGACCCCCGAGGCAGCGGGCATCAGCACTACAAGGCTCCCCCCTGCATCTAACCTGGCCATCAGTGCGAACTGATAGGTAGAGGCTAAAATCCACATGAAACTGAATGATATGGCACATATAGCCAGTACCAACGCGTTGATATTGCCCACAGCCAGTACCACGGCACCGACCAGCACCAGAGTAGACGTGATAAATGGCCAGGCAAATCCAAGTCGATCACCGAGCAACGCGGCCACCGCGGCACCGGGCAATCCAGCTCCCAGACCAAGGGCCAGCACCGTACCAATATACGCTGTAGAGTGTCCCGCCGCGTCAGCTATCCGTTCCAGATAGGTCCAAAAACCGACTGTGCCGATAAAATGAATCAGAGTCGCTAAAAGCACCACCATAATCGGCCCAAAATTGGGCACGGCTTTTGACATTTTTTCTCGTTCAATTTGTTGCAATTTCTCGCTGCGCTTAGGCAGCCACAGAATCGGTAATGCGACAATGATGCCGAGCAAGGCGAGCATGTAAAATATTCCATCGCTCGCCCAGCGTTCAATGACTAAGGGTGACAAGGCAATCATCAGAATTACCATTGCGGTTTCCACGACCAGGCCAACCCCATAAGCCCTTTCCGGCTCTCGCCGCTCTGCCAGACTGGCTACGGAAACCGCAAATGCGGTACCCGCGCCGGTGCTGGCTGCGATACGACAACATACCATCGGCAAGAAACCGTCGATTCCAGTTGCCAGTAGGTTCGCCACAACGGATAGAGCGATTCCGAACAGAGCCACGCGTTGCCAATTCAGGCGTCTTACCCAGAATATTGCCAATACTGAGGCGATCGCCATGCCCGCAGCTTCGGCCGATGCCAGGAATCCCGATTCACGGCCGCTAAAGCCCATAGCATCAACATACACTCCCACGATCATTGGCATTAACATGATCGCGGCAGGCCCAATGGTATAGAGCAGAGCGCCCGCCGCAAGTGGGCGTAGGGTTTCACGTTGTCTTATGTCTGCGATCAACAATTTGGACGACATAAAAGCTCCTGGAAAAACCGTCTCAACAGCCTCGTCATTAGATTAATCTCAATTGAAGACCGCATAGTCTTCAGAATTATGATTGTCTACCTTGCTCCAACTGATCCAGGAACGCGAGGTGAAAAGAGGACAGCGTCCACGATATACGGGCGCAGAAAACCCCCCGAGTGAGAAGCAGTCGATTTAGGGTAATGACAAGTTAACCGCCCAAAATGGGATAATCTGGCGATGAACACGTACAAACGTATATGGACACCTCCCGTCAAACTACTTTCTGTTCCACCGTCAGTGACTGAGTTGATCGCTTAAACTGCCGTCGGGTACTGTCAACTTAACTGGCCGAAATTGGTAAACTCGGCACATGAATATCTATAAACGTCACCGATTCCCCTCTGATATCATCAGTTATGCGGTCTGGCTCTACTACAGATTCAATCTGAGCGATGAACTGACAGTCCGTACATCTCAACTCTCCGTCAGTCTCTGCCCAGATAAGCGTAGACTATGCCCAACATGAACATTGCGCAGAGGGTGCCACTCTGGAGCACCTGGGGTGGCAAAGGTATTCCCTCTGGCAAGTTTGGCGCGTTTATACGAATCTGAAAAAATTCTCCGGGCAAGGTATATGAAGAGTAGCTGCTGGAAAGGGGAGTACCCAGGGGGTAAAGACTGGAGATCAACCCGTCGAACCTGACGTAGTCGACGCAGATGATGTGGTGGGCGGCTTTGGGGGAGGGTCTTTCAGATACGAAGCTAAAGGAATTCGACAAGGACTATTCCGCTTTTCGAGAATCTACCTATGTGAATTGCTGGTCGCTTTCCCCGGATGAGTCGTATGCATTGTGGAAAATTTATTGGGACGGGCGGGGCTCGGGAGTAGCGATCAGGTCAACTGTTTCTAGAGTTCAAAAGGCATTATCAATTAGCGAGAGAACAATTTTCGATGGAAAAGTGAGGTACTCCAACTTTGAACGCGATTTGCTCTCTCTTGACCAGATGGTGATGACTAAACTGCCTGTTTACAAGTATGAGAGCGAATATCGATTGTTCTACGTACAATCGATCTCGGAAGAGATGCAGGGGCAAGGTTTCTTTAGTAGCTTAGTTCCTTCAACTTTGGAAAAAAATCGCGTTGACGTTGACCTCGAAGAATTAGTAGATCGAATCGTAATCTCGCCATTTGCCCCAAGCTGGCTTTCTGGAGTAATACGGCAGGTCGTAGGTGAGTTCGCGCCATTCCTGGTTAGCAAGATCGACAATTCAGCAATTGAGTTCACTGAGCGCTAGCCAGCGTTTCTCCATCGGGAATCAGGTCGATACCGATTTACACACCCTCCAAGTCCAGTCCATGGATGCACCTCCAGAGTCGGAGGGTGTTTTGTGAGCCTGGGCAGCAAGCCGAAGAAAGCTAACAGCTTTTTGAATCCGAATTTTGGGGTGGGGACGAACTGTGGTGGCTGCTGACTCAATGAATGTGTTGGCAATTCGCCACCCACAGGACTACCGGAGGCCGGCTACATGATTTTCAGTAGCTTGACCGCAGAAACGGGGTTTCTGTGACCTGAATAAGTTAATTTGCCAATACCCTTTCTAAAGATAGGAGTTTTATCAAATCCATCAGTCATAGGATGACCGCTGATTAATTAATTTGAGGTTACAGACATCAACATGATACGGCGACTACTGACTATTGCACAGTTGCATACGGCATGACTAAAAGAGGACATGGTCGACATTCAGTATGTCATGGCTGTTCTCAGTGCATTTGACACCCACAAGGCGGTCCACTCGAAATGACAAATAAGTTGTGTGATGCTCGACAAGATGTGCGGGGTTTCCGTAATGCGCTTGGAGCATTCGGCACAGGAGTCGCCGTGGTAACGGCGACGCAAGGTGGCCAGTGTCTTGGTATGACTATCAATTCCTTCACATCCGTCTCATTACAGCCTCCCTTGGTCTTATGGAGTGTGGGCAAAGGCGCGGCCAATTACACCCAATTTCTTGAGGCCGAGCGCTTTGCCATCCACATACTGGGGGCGGGACAACAGAGCGTTTCAGATCGGTTCTCCCAAAGTGGAGGAGATAAGTTTGTCGATGTCTCCTGGGAATATGACCAGTCTGGCGTTCCTCGTCTTTTAGGGTGCCTTGCTCGATTTGAGTGCCGTCGTGAAGTGAGTTATCCAGGGGGTGACCACGAGATTATCATTGGTGCGGTTGACCGGTTCGAGTCATTGGCGGGGTCGCCGCTGTTGTTCGTTCAAGGGCGATACCTTGACATTGGGGCATGTAAAAACGGCTAGTAGATAAGATGAGTTATCTCGCTTATTCGGTTGTCAACGATACCAGGTTAGTCTGGTTCTCATCCAATTTGGCCTCGTTACTTGCTACCATTACCTAGGTGCCGAAAAAACACCATTACGATCGAAGCCACTGTGAAAAAGAATGCATAGTTTGAAAGAACCCCAAGACCGGGATTAAATAAAGGTGCGGAAGGCAGATCTGGTGAACTTTACATAGTACTCGCCGGGCAAGGCCGTTGCTTAAGAGGCGAATCTCCCCGTATGATCTTGAATCGCCAGGATTGATCGGCTCGTTAGCTATCGCGAAGAATATTTTTTCTTACATATTCATTGCACCGTAGCGACCTCAGCGGAGAAAAGCGAATGAACGTGGGATTACAAGATGGGAAAGTAAAGGGTGGCATCAAGCACACTGGTTGGCCATTGCTTCGAGGTCGATTGCGGCCACCCCAGACCAGATCTGCTATCGTGGATCGGCCGAGGGTGAGGCAGCTTCTCGACAATGCGCG